>DATNPV010000180.1:0-8756 GCA_036703055.1 Waterburya sp. | reverse complement strand
TTCTCGTTTGCTCAATGTTCAACCTTCGGCTTTTTTCTTCAATCAAATGGCTACCAACCAGCCAACTAATTCAATTGAAGTTAGGGGAAATTTAAGCGTTCCTGACAATCGGAGTTTGTTATTAGTTGGGGGCAATGCGTTACCAACTCCAACCTCTACGGGCAATATATTGGTAGATGGTAGCAACTTTATAGACGGCGTCAAACTAAAAGCTCCTGGGGGTCGAGTTGAGTTAGCTAGCATCGCAGGAGTGGGAACGTTAGGGTTAAACGTTGATGGTAGTAACTTCCGCCTTAGTTTTCCCAGTGGAGTAGCCAGAGCGGATGTGTTCTTAGAGAATAGTGCTGAAGTGAATGTCACTGCTGAGGGTGGCGGTAGCATTGGCATCAACGCTCGGAACTTGAGGATGACGGGCGTGAGTATACTACAAGCGGGGATAGCTCCAGATTTAGGTTCTCTAAGCTCTCAAGCGGGCAATATTGAAGTTAATGCAACAGAGAACATCACCCTTATTGGTGGAAGTTCGATTGACAATTCAGTGCAATTTGGAGCGAAAGGTCGGGCGGGGAATGTGTTGATTACCGCTGATACGATCGCATTTGACGGGAATAGTCGATATTTCAGGTCTAGTGGCGCGTATAGCCGGATACTAGAGGGTGCCCGCGGACAGGGAGGTAATATCGAAATCAACGCGCGATCGCTTCAGCTTACCAATGGGGCTGTTATCACTACGAGCACTCGTGGGCTTGGGGATGCGGGTAGCGTGACGATTATTGCCGATACAGTTTCCTTTGACGGACAAGGTGACTTTAATACAGTATTAGGATTCAAGCAATCCAGCGCTGCATTCAGTGCGGTGACAGAGGTTGGAGAAGGTCAGGGGGGTAGTGTTAATGTCAAAGCGCGATCGCTTTCGCTGACCAATGGCGGTGCAATCATTACCAGTACCTTAGGACAGGGAGATGCGGGCAACATTTTTATTAACGCTGATACGATTTCTTTGAGTGGGAAAGGTTCGGACTCCGATGTCAACAACTTTTTCAACTCGAGTGGTGCCTACAGCAGTGTGCTACCGACAGGGGAAGGACAGGGAGGACGTATTGAGATCGCAGCGAAATTACTTTCACTGAGCAACGGTGCTGTCATCACTACCAGCACGAGTGGACAAGGAGATGGAGGGAATATCGCAATTGTTGACACCGACAGGTTAGTCGTTCAAAGTGGAGCACAGGTGTCGGCTAATACGTCTGGTGTAGGTCGGGCAGGAACTTTGCTGGTAAACGCTTCTGATTCTGTAGAAGTAAGTGGCACCTCAGCCAATGGTCGCACTCCCAGCCGTTTGAATTTTGATACCTCTGGTGCTGGAGATGCCGGAGATTTGAGAATTAGTACGCCTCGGTTAGTTGTGCGCGATGGAGGACGTGTATCAGCTAGGACTTCTAATAGAGGTCGGGCAGGAACGTTGGCTGTGAATGCCGATTTAGTGGAAATCAGGGGTACTGGTTCTGGTTTGTATTTCGACAGTCGCAGTTCCGGTGATGCCCAAGGCATCAGGATTGAAACCGGGCAATTAGTTATTCAAGACGGGGGACAAGTCACAGTTAACGGGACAGGGTCGGGGAATCCGGGCGATTTAAAAGTAGCAGCGGGTTCAATCTTCCTGAACAAAGAAGGAAAACTGACTACCGAAACCGCTTCGGGTAATGGCGGCAACATTCGGTTGCAGGTGCGAGACGAAATCCGAATGCGCTACCAAAGTGAGATTTCCGCTTCGGCACGAGGTATTGGCAATGGTGGCAATGTTGAGATTGACATCCCTAATGGCTTCATACTGGCCTTTCTCCCAGAAAATAGTGACATTGTTGCCAGTGCCAGACAAGGAAACGGAGGCGTTGCTCGTGCTACAGCAGCAGGTGTTTTTGGGTTCAGGCAATTTCGCGGTTTCCGCACCCCCGAAAGTGACTTCACGGCTAGTTCTGAGTTAGGAATTGATGGCAGGCTAGAAATCATCACGCCGGATAGACGACTGGAGGAATTGCCAGCCGACTTTGGGGATGTGGAAATTGCTCAAGGTTGTGAAGCTATGGGATCACCAGAAGAGCAGAGTCGGTTTGTGCTGACCGGGCGCGGTGGGTTGCCGTCCAGCCCTAGGGAAACGCTCAGCGATCAGGCAGTTGAGGTAGATTTGGTTAGGCGCAACTCGGAGGGAAAAAGGCGAGTTCGTCCGAATGGTTCTACACATTCCACAGATAAAGCACCAACTCGACTTGTAGAAGCTCAAGGGTGGGTAAGGGGTAGCAACGGTGAAGTAATTCTTACAGCGGCTGCACCCACCGTTACGCCTCATAGTTCCTGGCAGCCAACAACTGACTGCTTTATGCCCTAAACTTCCTGGCACTGATAACCTCAGAGTCATCAATTGTGAGCGATCGCACCCGGTAAAAACACTAAGGCGTTGCAGAAAAGCCGAATGATTTGGTGTGTCAATGTCTACAAGACTTAGGCAAGTAGTCGAGCGGGCTGAACCTAAAGTGTCACTCAAAATGACTGAAGTTGATCTGGATGCTCTTTGCTTTCGCTCTGTTTACTTCTCAGATGTAAAAGTGCAGAAGTTAGGAGTTTTCTTACAAAAGTTTACACTCTGCTTGTGAACGGTTAGAAGTGTGGCGTTTCAGGCGTTGGTGCTGTGACACGGCACAAGCAGCACCATCTACGACCATGAACCTAGAGACATACCGTAAATGTCAGATTGCATGAGTCGGAGTAGTTCAGCGCCTCAAGAGACTTTATTTTTTCAAATTAAAGTCTCTTGATTTTTGAAAAAGGAAGATTTGAATAATGAAAACATAACTCCTTTAGTTATGCATAGAAAAGAAGTGTAAACCTCTTGAATTACTCGATTCAATCTCCCAATATTGAAATGGGATTAGACAAGTTACCACTAAGAGGTTGTTTGACAAATCATGGAGGGTATAGATCATCCCAGGGAAGGGAGGGGAGATGTCTAGAAAAATCCCTTTAAAAAGGGGATTTAGGGAGATGTCCATCGTTTTGATATACAATAGACAACTTTTCAAACATCCTCTAAAAAAGCTTGCAAACAATGCCTATTCCACTGTACATTTGGAGATTAAGCTATGGCTCTCAAATTATTCAAATCACACTTTTTGAAATTAGGAATTACTTCTGCGATTGCCCTAACTCCATTAATCTTTGTAGGAATGCCAGGGTTCACAGAAAGTCCTTCCTCTCTAGAATCTTCTTCATCTGATAATATTAACCCCTCGGAAAAAAGTATTGTTTCCAAAATGTACGTAGAGCGCTTCGATGCCAAAGTGGCAGCTAGCAATGGATACGAAATTAAGACGCTCTCTGATGGCAGACAATATTCAGTTTTGAAAAATCCGTCTACGTCCCAACCTAGTGCCAGTAATGGTGTAGTTACTGCTTCAAACGTAGTGAAAGGGAACTGCGGCGAATCTTGGATCTATTTCAATGCGATTGGAAATTTGCAGGGTAGCCTGAGTACTGGATTCAGGGTTAAAGCGCCTGCTATCAGCTACGGTTGGAGAGTAGATGTAACCGACCAAGTTGGGGTTGGTACTCTTCGTTGGGGTGGTCTATTGTTTCGTAGCGCTTGGCAAGGAACGAAAAGGACTCAGTCGGGTGCAAAGGGGTATGCGATCGCCAAAGTTAATCCTTCAGGCAGCTACGCTTTGCTGTCTGATGGATCAATATGCGTTTCAGGCGGACCATCAGCTTCTACAAGATACTACTAACACGAGTACAACTGTTGTAGACCTCTTCTCAGAAAGCGTGTGGTCACAAGCCGTTGGTGGCTAATCAGAATGATCATCAAACTTAGGGAAGGGGTAAGCGGCGCTCACCCCCTTCCCTGCTGCATGATTATCGTTCTCATCCAATCCGGCTCAAAAGAATCAGGCTTTTCCCTTAGACAAAAACCAGGGATATGCCAGTGTCTTATCAAATTTCACTAGTATTGCTCTACTCGGGTTAGGCAGCTACTTATTAATTAATCGCACCTTAAGCATTGGTCAGCTACTGGCATATAACGGATTGAAAAGTTTCTCCGTGACTTATCTCCAAGTCATTCAAGAGTGTGAAGTGGCGATCGCAACGATGCAATGATTCGTAACTCTACTGGCGTTCCTACTGTCGGCTTCCCATTTATCCTTATTGGCAGTTGACTGCAATGGATTCAACTACTGTTTGCTGGAAAAGGCCAATTCACCCGATGACTCGAAAGTGGCACAGTAAGTGCTGGAAGTTCGGATTAGCGAGTGCTTTCTTGCTTAGTGGAGTATTTGCCTGCGGAGGCAATCGCACCTTAGCTCAGACGATTGTACCCGATGCGACTTTGGGGGCTGAACGTTCTATTGTTACTTCTGGTGTTGATGCTGGTGGTGTTCCTATTGACCGCATTGATGGTGGAGCAACACGAGGCGTTAACCTGTTCCACAGTTTTATTGAATTCAATGTAGGCAATGGACGCGCTGCCTATTTCGCTAATCCTGCGGCGATAGAGAATATCCTGAGTCGGGTGACAGGGACTAATCCCTCAAATATTCTCGGAAAACTGGGTGTTTTGGGGAAGGCTAACTTGTTTGTGATTAATCCTAATGGCATCCTGTTTGGACCGAATGCCCAGTTAGATATTAGGGGTTCGTTTTTTGCCAGTACGGCAAGTAGTTTCAAGTTTTCTGATGGGAGTGAATTTAGTGCCAGCAATCCTACTGCACCTCCCTTGTTGACCATTAATGTTACTCCGGGGTTGCAGTGGGGAACGTCTCAGCTGGGGGCAAATATTACTAATCGTGGGAAGTTGGCAGTCGGTCAAGATTTGACGCTGGTGGCAGATCAGCTTGATTTGCAAGGACAGCTACAAGCAGGAAGAGATTTGACGCTCTTGGCACAGGATACGGTGAAAGTGCGCGAGGTGGTGGCGACTCCGTTTCTGGCGCGTTCGGGTAGGAATCTTACGATTCAGGGGAAGGGGGGTATCGATATCTTGGCGTTGAATCATCCAACGCAGACACCGTTTGTGAGTGGGGGGAATCTGAGTTTAATCAGTGATGGGATTATTTCTGGGGATGCTCGCTTTAGGAGTGGTGGCAGTTTTTCAATTAAGAGTGTATCGGGGGGATTGGCAAATTTTGTCAGCTATTACGACCCGATTATCAGTTCTACTGGAGATGTCGATGTTGCGGCCAATTATACAGGGACATCACTGTTAGTCGAAACTCAGGGGAATATTCGATTTCAGGGTGATATCAACATCACTGGCCCGGATACTAGCACGTTGCCTGCTGGGTTGGATACGGCAACGCTTTCTAGTAGTTCAGCATTAATTATGCGATCGGGGCAGAGTACTCCGGCTTATGGGGGTGTGAATTCTGGCGCAGTACCTGTCTATGGGACTGGAGGTGTGCCAGAGGGAATTACGATAGGTGGGAATGCGATCGTACAGCCGTTTAATGGGGCTGGGGGGATAGTGACGCTATCGGCGGCATCGGGGAATGTGAGTACCCGACTGATTAGCACCAATGGACAACAAACCTCCTGGTCTGTCAATGACACCAACGGGGGTGCTATTAGCCTTGAAGCCACCAACGGCAGCATTAACACTGGCTCTTTGTTTTCTTACTCCTACTCTAGAGAGAGTACAGCGGGAAATGGGGGGGCGATTAGCCTGGTTGCCGCCAATAGCATCAATATCACTAACAACCAATTGGACTCTTCCTCGTCCTCTAGTTATGGCAGTGGGGGAAATGGGGGAGCGATTAGCCTTTTTGCTGCCAACGGCATCAATATCACTAGCGATTTGTTCTCATACTCATACTCTACTTATGGCACTACGGGAAATGGGGGAGCGATTAGCTTAGTTGCCAATAGCATCAATATCACTAACGACCAATTGAACTCTTCCTCGTCCTCTAGTTATGGCAGTGGGGGAAATGGGGGGACGATTAGCCTAGTTACCGCCAACGGCATCAATATAACTGGCAATTCGGACATCACTGGCTTCTTAAACTCTTCCTCGTCCTCTAGTTATGGCAATGCAGGAAATGGGGGGGCAATTAGCCTTTTTGCTGCCAGCGGCAGCATTTACACTAAGTATTTGGGGTCTTACTCGTCCTCTGCTGCTGGCAATGCAGGGAATGGGGGGGCGATTAACCTAGTTGCTGCTAACGGCAGCATTCACAGTAGCTCTTTGGACTCTTTCTCATACTCTTCTTTTGGTAATGCAGCTCAAGGGGGGACGATTAGCCTAGTTGCCGCCAATGACATCAATATCACTGGCTCTTTACGTTCTTTATCAGAGTCTCTTTTGGGTAATGCAGCTCAGGGAGGTAATATTAACCTTTTCGCTACTAACACTATCCAGCTTTTTAGAGAAGAATATGACCTTAACACCCGCACATACAAGCGGCTTCCGGGTAATTTAATTAACTCTACAGGGGAGCTGGGTTCAGGAAATATTAGCATTGTCAGTAATGCGCCTTTGGCTTTAGACAATAGCGTCATCTCTAGCGATACTTTTGGTTCTGGTAGGGGGGGAGATATTCACATTAGTGCTGAGTCGATTTCCCTCACAGGAGGCGCACAACTATCTGCCTCTACGCATAGCAGTGGAGCTGGTGGGAATATTACTCTCGTTACCTCTGACTCTGTAGAACTGGGTGGAGCAACAACCAAGGTTCCCGTAGGGATTTTTAACCAGGCTGGTTTTGCTACAATTCCAGCCGGTACGTTCCTCGGCGGTTTTATTCCTACTGGTAAGGTTCCTATCGGTCAATTTGGTCGCCCCGAGTTCCCTCCCGGAACCCGATTTCCTAGCGGCGTGTTTACTCAGACAACTGCCAACTCTACGGGTAGCACTGGCAACATAAGAATTGAAACAGGGCGACTGATAATCAAAGATGGAGCAGCGATTGCCACCACGCTATGGGGCAAGAGTAGCAACGCGAGTAATACTAACATCTCAGTCGAGGCGAAAGACTCTATTTCAATTACCAATGGTGGCTCAATCTTAAGTGGAGTGGCAGGAGGAGCTAGGGGCAATAGTGGCAGTATTGAGCTAATTACTCCTTCCCTTTCTCTAACACAAGGAGGATTTGTGCAAACCCAGACACTGGGAGAGGGAAATGCTGGAAACATTCAGGCAATTGCCCATGCCGTCAATCTCTCTGGTGCCGGCAGTGATTTACGCTCAGGTAGTGGTGGTAGCAATGAGCTATTAGGCACAACAGGCAGCAACATTGGACAAGGCGGCAACATCAGCATCACAACTGGGAGTTTGAGTCTAGATGATCGAGCCGTTTTGGATGCCCAAACCCTGACTAACTCTAGAGGGGGCGACATCACCGTTAATGCCAATACCTTGAGTGCTTCTAACGGTGGGCGACTCCTCACCTCTACCTCTGGTGGTGGACAAGCCGGTGACATCACGGTAAGCGCCAAACAAATACAACTGTCTGGTTCCAATAGCGGTTTGTTTGCTCAGACAAGCAGCGCAGCTTCTGCTGGAAACCTGAGACTTCAACCCCTTGGTGAGGGGCAAACCTTGAGGGTTAATTTCTGGGATGGAGCGCAGATATCAGCCTCCACCTTGGGCAGTGGCAGGGGAGGAAATCTGACGATAACTGCCCCGGAGTCTATCAACCTCACTGGCAATGGCTCCATCATCTCAGCCGAAACATCAGGCTCTGGTACAGGCGGTGACTTGACTTTGAAAACCGGAACCCTGACGGTTCGGGACGAGGCAAAAGTCACGGTGAGCAGTACCGGAACAGGCGATGCCGGGAACCTGAACGTCAGTGCTAACTCAGTGCTGCTAGACAACGGAGAATTGATTGCACAAACCGCATCGGGGGAAGGCGGCAACATTTATCTCAAGGTGGACGATTTGTTGCTGATGCGTAACAACAGCCTGATATCTGCTCAAGCAGGCAACAACGGTAATGGCGGTAACATTGATATTGATGCTCGGTTAATCGTTGCCGTTCCAAAAGAGGATAGCGACATTGTTGCCGACGCCTTTCGCGGTAACGGTGGGAATATTAACATTACTACCTCTGGAATCTTTGGGCTAGAGTACCGTCAAGAGCGCACTTCAGAAAGTGACATTACTGCCAGTTCCAGATTCGGAATATCAGGTACGGTGAATATCGCTCGGCTAGTAACTGACCCCTCTCAGGGCTTGACTAACCTGCCAAGTGAAGTAGTCGATGCCTCCAGCCAAATGGCTCAAAACTGTCGCGCTGGAGCAACAGCAGCCAGTGAACAAAGCTCCTTTGTTGTCACAGGTCGTGGGGGCTTGCCGCCCAATCCTCAAGAAGCACTCAGTCCTGACGCGGTTGAGGTCGATTTGGTTAGGCGCAACGCTGAAGGAGAAAATCGCTCTCGTCGAGATGTCTCCACAAATTCAACTTATCAGGCATCAACTCGACTTGCCGAAGCTCAAGGCTGGGTGATGGGTAACAACGGTGAGGTGATTCTCACAGCCACTGCGCCCACCGTTACACCCCACAGCCCTTGGCAGGGGATAGCTGATTGCCAGAAGCGCGATCGCAAGCCAGACAACAGCGTTGATATAGCTCACTAATTTCGGCAGCAGTATTCTTTTGACTGCTCATCTCTTGCAAAAACCTTGGCAAATGAGGCAAGACAATGGCAAGAAAAAAAACTAGATTCTTCCCAAGATTTCAACACCTGCTCAAGCAAGTACGGGCAAG
>DATNPV010000175.1:0-15349 GCA_036703055.1 Waterburya sp. | reverse complement strand
CGATGAATATTGTACGCTTAGTCAACTGGTGGCAGGGCACTCCCTTTGCTCAAACCCGTTGCTCCCATTTCAAGGCGCTCGCTCCCCTTACTTAACTCAATTTGTAACCAAATATTTCGCCAGCAGTATCAACCTTGGGGGGAACAGAATTTACAGCATATTTGCAACTTGATGAAACACACCCAAAGGGCGCACGTCGGTGCGCCCCTACAACAAACATGTACTTCACTGACTCGAAAACGGCTGTAACTCCTTCCAGATTTGGGGGGCATCGGGGTCCCCTCTGGGGTTGGGGGGAACGGGGGGCGAGTGCGTAAGTAGGGAGTTACGAAATGATTAGGCTAAAAATCCCCTCCTAGCTACGGAGAGGGGTTTTTTAGCCTCCGTCGAACTCACGGAACTTTAAAACTCTCGATCCTGCCCGTATTTCTCGCGGATGTGAGTGTTAAAGTATTGACCCACAGATGGGGCAGTTGCTAGTTCCTTATATACACTTTCCGGTACATCGTGGTACTTGTAGACGCTGCCCGTGTTGAATTCAACTCGTAAAATTTGAGCTGCGGCATCATAGTCAAATGAGCGAATCACCTGGCTGGATGTCTTGAGCAGTGGGAAGGCGATAACATCCCGAATACTGGCACTATCAGTTAGTAGCATCACCAAGCGGTCAATACCCAGTCCCATACCCCCTGTAGGTGGCATCCCGTACTCCAGCGCTGTGAGAAAGTCTTCATCCACCCCGTGCGCTTCCAAATCCCCGGCGGCTTTCCGCGCTGCCTGCGCTTCTAGGCGTTCTCGTTGGTCGATGGGGTCAGTTAACTCCGAAAAGCTATTGGCTGTCTCGCGTCCGGCGATGAACAGTTCAAATCGCTCCACCAAACCGGGTTTATTGCGGTGGGGCTTGGCAAGGGGAGAAATTTCGACAGGATAATCCAGCACAAACGTTGGCTGAATCAAGGTTTCCTCACATTTCTGCTCGAAACATTCGTTGAGGAGCTTTCCAATGGACTGACAATCCTCTACACCCTCAATCCCGATCTTGCGCGCGGCAGCTTTCGCGTCCTCTAGGGTGTGGAATTGGGTGAAATCTAAACCCGTCTTCTCCTGCACCAATTGATGCATGGTAATTCTAGGCCAGGGCTTACTCAGGTCAATAGTCTGACCTTGATAGGTAATTTGCAGCGTACCCAAAACATCTTGAGCGACGGTGGTAATAAGATTCTCCGTCAACTCCATCATGTCCTGGTAGTCCGCGTAGGCTTGGTAAACCTCAACGGTTGTAAATTCTGGATTGTGGCGGGTGGAAATGCCCTCATTGCGGAAGATGCGCCCTAGTTCAAACACCTTTTCAAATCCACCGACAACCAACCGCTTCAGAGGCAACTCTGTAGCAATTCGCAGGTACAAATCCATTTGCAGGGTGTTGTGGTAGGTGATGAAGGGACGAGCCTCCGCCCCCCCCGCTTCAGATTGAAGCACTGGTGTCTCAATTTCGAGAAAGCCTTGCTCCTCTAAGTAGCGACGAATCCCGGCTGTAATTTTGGCACGGCGTCGGAATGTTTCTCTGACGATGGGGTTGACAATTAGGTCAACATAGCGTTGACGATAGCGCTTCTCGGTATCGGTTAAACCATGCCACTTATCGGGCAAGGGTAACAGGGATTTGGTCAGCATGGTGTAGCGGCTGACATTAACCGAGAGTTCCCCTTTTTCCGTGCGCCGGATGGTTCCCTTGGCGCCTAAAATATCCCCAATGTCCGTGAGCTTTTTCAGGTGGTTAAAGGCATCTGGTACATCTGCCATCTGTTCAGTGATGCGCTTTTTATCCAGAAACAGTTGAATTTTGCCTGTTTCATCTTGTAAGTCAAAGAATGCTAACTTGCCGGAGACGCGACGCGCCATAATTCGTCCTGCGATCGCGACTTCAACATCAGCGGCTTCGCCCGCTGGCAAGTCGGCAAATTTTCGGTGAAGTTCGGCAGCGTGGTGGGTAGATTCCCAGCGGTAGGCAAACGGATTTATCCCCAACGCTTTCAACTGTTCGACTTTCTCCAAGCGTGTTGCCCGGATTTCTTCCAGGGTTGAGGTGTTTTGTTGTGCTGGTGAGGACTGCTCGGAGGACATAGTAATGAATAACTAAAGACTTAGATTGTGGACACTCAGTGCATTTTAAGGTTGGCGATGAAGAGCGTCTGTACTTGGGTCAATTATAGGTTAGACACCTCACTCTTAAAGCCCACAACGGCTCTAACCAGTCAAACGGCGTCAGCCGTAGCTCACAAAAGCCAGCGTTCCTTATTCCCCATCGGTATCAGCATAAGCTGGGAAGTAGGAAAGAAAAATTTCCCTCCCTACTTCCCAGCGCTTCCAAGGATGTCCCTGTTTATTTGCTAGGAGTGAGCGTCGCTGCCAACTTAACTATCTCTGATGTTGTTTAATCAAATCTTTTAAGTAAGAGTGCGCGGCTTCTGGCGTTAGGAGAAAAATCTGACCATTGCACAAAATTTCATAATTCCCTCCATGATAGCCATGTCCCGAAATCAGACCCTTTTTCACAGCCTGATTGCCCAGCTTGGTTAATTCGTGGGTAAAAAGGGATTCCTTCGCCGCCGTTTGTTGTTCCAGCATTTGTTCAGTGTTGTTCTCATCCATGTTAACCTCCTCCTTGTATTCCTCAACTCTCCTCTACCACTACGGCGCGTGATTCTTCCAAAGAAGCCTCGCTCCAAGGTTGCTGCGCCGATGCTCCCCTACCCTTGACGGAATCCCTACTCTTTTGGAGAAGGCTGACGCTCCTAACATGGCTACCGCTACCGAGTGCGGAGTCACGACGTAAGCGTTAGCGTTAGCGAAAGCGATGTAAAATAGTGCACCCGTGCTTTCCCTGAGCGGAAGAAGTGGGATGCACTAGCCTCCGAGATTGCGATCGCCAACGGATAATGGGAATACTAAACTCCTAATGCTTTCGGGATTACTTCACTACTCACATGCTACATAAATGAAGAGCGCAAACGCATACACGCTCAACAAATGGGACGTTTGCCAGGAGCGACTGCATGAATATACTCACTGCCCGATGTGGGCCATCCTCGTTTATAAGATGCCTCCTCTGGCTTCCCCCATCCGAGCTGCAAGATAATCTCCAAAAATCTTGAATTACCATGCTGATAAAGACTTGCCCATTCCGTTTTGTGAGCGATCGCTCCGACATCATTGAGGGTAATCTGCCGATAGTCTTTTCCAGTATTAATGCTTAAATACAAGTCCATGTCCTGTGTGACACTATACCAAAACGTTAGAATTGACGCCTTAGCCGCCTTGAGGATTGCCAAGTCACTCAAAAGCGCCACTAACTGTTCATCGACGGCAGGATAACGCAACGTCTTCCCCTGCATCGTTAGCTGCCGCCAAACAATGCCTGAGACTTGGTGTTGCTGCTGATAACGATGAACAGCGGCTTTAAAGTCTCGATAAGCGCTGAACTTCTGAATGCCATCCGGGTTAAGAAATTGGTCGAGCAAAGGACTACCAGACGCCGAAGCGGCTAGATTGAGACGCTCTCCATTCATACAGGCACGACGCTCATCTGCCAAGATTTGGATTAGCTCCTCTGTGCTGTAGACCTGTGACATCAGCACACCCATTAAACGCTGCACTAAAAGACAGATTAACGCCTAAGCTTGATTCCTTGCATTTGAGATTTTAAATTTTGCATGATTTTTCTCGATCAATTTCATCAAGCTCCTGAATTTAGGGTGAAAGCTCAGTTCAACACCAACCCTCTAAAACCACTTGACTCAAGATGTCTCGACTTTGTTAGCTAAGCGAACGCAGCGCAGCCAGTAGGGATGAATGTAGAACAAACGATCGAGTCAGAGGGGTTGAAGATTAAATTCTAGTACATACTTCACCCTCTGTGTGTAGCCTCAAAATATCAGGTTTTCTTTAGAGTTTCCTACTGCAACCTTCAACCTTTCGTTGACCAAGCTGGCTTTACCGTTCTTGTTCTACGAGTTCAGTATTGACTTCATTAACCAACCGTCGCCTCAACTCCACCGATTCTGAACGAGGCAACAAATTAAACACTTCCCGAAACGCATCATCTACCCGCTCATAGGACAATTGCCCCGTTTCATTCAAAGCCACCTTACCCTTCTGGTCAATTACTACCGTCTGGGGAACTAAGCCTGTGTAATAGTAGCCTGGTTCTGTTGGTTCATACTTAGACTTCAACGGCAGACTGTCGATGTTGACGGGAATAAAGGTCGCCGCTCGTCCATAAGGCTCCTGTAGTCGCGAAACCACTGTCGCATACTGCTTGCAATCTCGGCTGTCATCTAGGTAAAAGACCAACAAAGCTGGTTTTTCCTGTTTCAGAGCATCTGCCAACGGTACACGCGCCGGCACCAAAGAACCGTTCCCAGCGTAAAGAACAAAGATGTTGCCGTCAAAATTATCGTCATTTAGCCCTGCCATAGCCGAGGGAGTTCCCAACAGCAAGATACAGCCCCAAATAGCAACCAAGCCTAATAAGCAGCGGGCAACTAAATGTCTCCCTTTGTGACGAATGGTCATAATTTTGCTTGGCAGCCGTCTTAAGTAAAAAATCATACCAAAAAGTGCTTGTGAACCCTTGATTCTATTTGTGTCAGCTCAAAATGGTCATTGGCCTTAGTGTTGGCTAAGGTCAACCTTATCTAGGGCGACAATCTCCCCGTTAGTCATTATCCCTGTTCACTCATCGTTTTCTGCAACCTCACAAGTTATGGGGTAGTGGAAGTGAGGCCAACGAAGGGAACTTAACTTCTTAGAAACCCTAAAAGTCAGTAAACCTTGACAAATTCCTCATATTGGGAGCTGCACACCCTTCTAATATGCCACAAAATAAATCACCCCACTTCAGAGTAGGGTGTTCATCTAACCAGTACGGTGCAACTCTCTCAATAGAGAGGTGATTTCAGGATTACCCTCTCAACTGGCAGGTTTGGTCATGGTGAAACGTGACTCACAAAAATCGCTTACCCATCCACCTTTTTTTTCTTCCGAGGCTTAACAGGCTCACAGGCATAATCAGCAAATAGATCATCTAGTCCATCCATAAATTTATCTAAGTTGGAATCGCTCTCTTGCCGTGGTTGCTCTGCAAAAGCATCGGGGTCACTCAGAAGCAAGGCCCCCATCTTTTGAGCAATCAGCTCGTCATCTGGAGCATCATTGGGTAAGAGATTCGGATTGAAATTAATAGCCATTAGCCTTGTCCTGTTCGTTGTGGGTAAACAACATTTTCAGAATTCTTCAGAGGATTCAGCACGTTCGCGTCCTAAGAGTTCCGCTTGCTCAGGCTAAGCTGATATGCATTAAAATTGCATAATCTTCTCCCCCTGTCTCAAGGAGCTTCCCCAACTTCTGCGAGCCTCTCCAAAAAGCGACTTGAATGCTGATTGGCTTACTATTTGTCACCCAGGGAAGAGGCAAAAGCTCTGATGAGGCCGTTAAAATAAGTTTAGGTTTGTTGCTCAAAACCAAAGACGGCTCCAAGCAAACCTTAATCAGTAAAGGAGAGCGAGATGAGTGTTGTGAATCGCATCCAGGCTGCAATCAGAAATCTCGAAGGCAAGTTAGAGGAGGCAGTTGGGGCACTGGCAGGTAACCCCAGGCTGAAGGCCGAAGGTCAAATGAAACAGGCACAGGCCACAGCCGAACACGCGAAAGAAAACCTCAAAGATCGAGCCAAGCGGTGGATAGACCGCACCTAAGATTCAAGGAATTGGGTGAGACAACTAGTAGAGCGTCAAGGTAGATTTACGGCTGCTAGAGCGATCGCAAGCGATGCGATCGCTATCCTCTCATAGCCTCTAGGACAAATTTATAAGTTATAAAAAACAGCCTCTATCTTTAGGAATATCTTTGTTATCTGGAAATCCTTAAGCTAGTCTGGGACAGATGTTACACCCGTAATCCTCAAGTTTTGACCTCATTACTGGTGAAAGTTTTGTGAATACTCAGGAAAAAACTCCATGTTCACCTCTGTTCCCATTAAACTGTGCCTTGGATTCGTACTGCTAAACGTTACCCAAGTCGTGGCGTCCACCCCAACAGTCGCCCAGTCCTCTACACCTACGACAACAGGTGCTACCACAGTTGTTGAGACGGCAAGCGTGAAGCCAACTCTCTTGATCGCTCAAGTACCTTCTCGCACAAGCCGCATTAAGTTTGCACGGGGAGCGAGTTCGGCGGTTGTAGAAAATGCAGTCGTGCGAGGCACTAGAGATATTTATTTGCTTGGGGCTAAAGCCGGTCAGAAAATGACAGTTAGCATTACGTCCCTGGAGAATAACGCCGTTTTCGACATCATTGCTCCCAATCGAAAGATAATTAAGCAAGAGGGTACAAGCTGGAGTACTAAATTGTCTGCAACGGGCGACTATCGGATTGTTGTCGGTGGAACTCGTGGGAATGCAACTTACAAGCTGCGAGTGGAAATCAAGTAGTTTGTCGGTAATGGGTAATAGGTAATAGCTAAGGGTTCAACAATTAGCTATTACCTATTAGTCCTTGTGCAATGAGGATTCCGAGGGTATTCCAAGACACATCACTTCTCCGTAAGTGTCTCGATGCCATCCCAGTCACGGGGTAGGGGAGAGTGCATCCACTTGTGACAGCGCTGTTGATGTAACAGTGCTGCTTGCTCATTGCAGTTGAGCGCCAAAATTGCCTCAAACTTATCTAACGCTAGAGCAAACTCGCGCTTGAGATAATATTCCCGTCCTTGCTCATAAAGCTCAATCACCTGTTGCTTCGTGACTGCGATCGGATCGGAACGCCGCCCCACTATTTCATAAACTGAAACAGGTTGAGTTCTGCCTTTCACGCGCACGATATCCAGTTCTCGTACCCACACTCGATCGGCACAGGGGTGATAAGTATTGCCACTAATTACAATGTCACAACCGTAAAGCTTCGTCGTTCCTTCCAGACGAGAGGCTAGGTTGACATCATCCCCAATTACCGTAAACTCCATCCGTCGGGAGTGACCAATATTACCACTGATGGCTGTACCTGAATGGATACCAATTCCGATACGGATGGGTTTCTTGTGCTGGGCGAGACGGCGGGTATTGAATTCTGCTAAATTAGAACGCATTTCTAGGGCTGTTTGTACCGCCCTCCAGGCATGATCTTCCCACTGCATGGGTGAGCGAAAGACTGCCATAATCGCATCTCCGATATACTTATCTAGCGTGCCTTTGTGGGTAAAAATCGGTTCCGCCATTAACCCGAAATACTCATTCAGCATACCCACCACTTCTTCGGGTTCCATGCTTTCCACTAAGTTGGTATAGCCACGAATATCGGAGAATAGCACTGAAAGTTCTTTGCGATCGCCCCCTAATTTCGCCTCCCCACTGGTGAGGAGTTGTTCGGCTAATTCCTGCGTCATGTAGCGATACATCGTAGTCTTGAGGCGTTTCTCATCACTAACGTCATCCATGACGACAAGAGCTCCGTAGACATTTGAGGTATCGCTGGCATCTGCGATTGAATTAATTGATAAATCTACACTTCGGTACTCTGCTTGTAGACCCGAAAACAAGGTTTGATCGGGGTAAAATTGCTGCCGTGCTTTTTCATCACGCGCTGCTAAAGCGGCTTGAAACCAGTTAGGAAACTCACCCTCCTTGAGCCGAATGACCTCAAAGATAGATAAACCTTCTAAGGAATCTTGGTCATTTAATCCTAACAATCGCTTGGCACTGGGATTCGCTGCAATAATTTTACCGACGGCATTGGTCGAAAGGACTCCATTAGTCAGCGATCGCAGAATATCATGCTGCATTTGCTCTTGTTGCTGAATCTGAGCATACTGCTGTTGAATTGTCTCATACTGTTGCTTAACCGTTTCAAACAGTTTTGCATTCTGAATCGCTACACCCGCTTGAATGTTAAACGCTTGCATAAATTCTTGGTCGCTGCGTTTAAAACTTGCTTTCCAGCACTCCGGTGCATGGGGCCAATCTTGAGGATTGTAGGGTGGAAATTCACCGGGTTTCTTTTTGTTGAGTAGCTGAGTCACACCAATCAATTCACTATCATTATTAAAAATTGGCATACATAACAAGCTACAGGTACGATAACCATTTAACTGGTCAGATTTTTGCGAATTAGCTCCATCAGGATGATTATAAGCATCAAAAGGAATATTTAAAGGTCGATGAGTTTGTGCCACCTTGCCCGCAAAGCCGACTCCTACTGGTACTCGCTGTTCCTTTAACGACCCATTTGGCTGCGGAATTTTCGCCCACAATTCATTGCTTTTTTCATCTAATAGCCAAAGTGTACTGCGATCAGCTTTCATGAGTTTCTTGGCTTCATCCATCACCCGTTTGAGCGTTTCTTCTAAATTTAAACTACTCGATGCCAGGGAACGAGTGGCGGCTAAAAGAGTTTCCGCTGCACGTTGTTTCTGGGTGGCGATATAAAATGAGCGCGAACTTTCTAAAACCAGACGAATTAACGGTGAAAATTCATAAAACAAGCTTTCATCATCTTGACCAAATCCCTTCCTGTCAATTCTTTCGCTCAAAACTGTACCCAGGATATAATCTCGTTTTAACTTATTCAGTAGCTGAACAACGGCTACTAAATCTCCTTGTTCATTTAATAGAGGTAGAGCTAACATGCTGTAGGTGCGATATCCCGTTTTTATGTCTGATTCTTTAGCGGCTGCCGACCGTTTATCATTATAAAAATCGAAAGGAATATTGATGATTTGCTTCGTGGCCGCCACTTCTCCAGCAATTCCTTGGTCAATCGGCAGACGAATTTCTAAAGAACCATTTCCATCATCTTTAGCCACAATTGACCATAATTCATTTTGTTCTTCATCCAACAGAAAAATCGAAGTTCTATCAGCCGCTAGCAGTTCACCAATTTTTAAGGTAATTGAACTCAGCATTTCATTGAGAAATATTTCAAAATCTTGGTTCTCCAAGCTCAGCATCGATAAAGTTTGATAGACAACTCGCAGATTTTTTTCAACCTCATTCAGCTTTCGCTTAAAATTTTGAGGATTGAGAGGAGCTAAAACCTCGGACAAATTAATTGCTCTAGGTGCTAATGTGGTAGACGGTAAAGTTTTCATGGGTCTATCAATTTTATAAACTCCAAAACCATTAGCAATTGCTAATGGCTCAATTTCACATAACTCACCTAGTTGGAACAATCGCCCCACATCGCTGCAATGACTGCTACTAGGACAAGTTAATTTTTCTCTCAGCGCAGTAAACTACAGCCGTCATGACATCATTCCGGATTCTGCCTTCTGCCTTTTGCTATAAACAAATCAACCTATGGCTAGCTGATTCGCAAGATGTCCGGTAAAATTCTGACGAGCAATACGAAGGTCAGTAGATAGCACTATCGACCCTAAAAACGAGTAGAGGAATTTGGCCGATTCAGGAGTGTGGATTTGAGCATATCAGTTGTTGATCGATTACGGCTTGGAGTCTCTGTAGGGGTATCCAAAACAGTAACCTCTCTCGTGCGTTTATTACGCTTGGGGGCAGCAAGTGTGTTACCGGGGGAGATTGCCCGTCGTCTCCAGCCAAAAGCGCTGCCGTTGTTGTTTGCACAGGTGAAGCGAGGTGTGATTCTCGTCGTCGGCACCAATGGCAAAACCACGACTTCTCTACTCCTGCGTACTATTTTGGAACGTCAGGGTTGGCGAGTCGCCCACAATGCGAGTGGTGCCAATTTAATTAATGGTTTGGTGACAACACTGTTGGAAAACACCAATTTACTGGGTCAGCTAGAGGCCGACTATGCCATTCTAGAGGTAGATGAGAATGTGCTGCCGTTGGTATTACGAGATTGCCAGCCCCAGTTCATTTTGGGTTTAAATTTATTTCGTGACCAACTCGATCGCTATGGGGAAGTCGATACGATTAGCCGGAGATGGCAGAAGGCAATCTCACCCCTACCGCCTGAAACTCGAGTTATTCTCAACGCTGATGACCCTACGCTCTCCTCCCTCGGTCAGCAGCTACCCCAAAAGGTTCTATTCTTCGGTCTGAGCGAACCAGAGCAGTATCTTGATGAAATTCCCCACGCCGTAGACTCAATTTATTGTCCTAGCTGCGGACACCCACTCACGTATGAAGGCGTTTACCTCTCTCATTTGGGAGACTACCACTGTCCCAATTGCGGTTTTAGGAAGAGTCAGCTAGCTGTTGACAGCCCAGAATGGCCTCAAATTCTCATTGGCCTATACAACAAATACAACACCCTAGCCGCCGGGTTAGTAGCGCAGGAAATGGGCATTGACACCGCTGCCATCTTCGATACCATCAAAACCTTCCGTGCTGCTTTTGGACGCGCTGAGGAATTGGAGGTACACGGTAAGCATGTGCGAATTTTATTATCCAAAAACCCGGTAGGCATGAATGAAACCATCCGGGCTGTAGCGGATATACAAAAAAATGGTGGAGCCTCGATAAAGCTACTAGTACTCAATGACCGAACACCAGACGGCACGGATGTTTCCTGGATTTGGGATGTTGATACCGAAAAGCTGGTAGCCTTGGGTGGAACAATCATTGTCAGCGGTGATCGCGTTTACGATATGGCACTGCGTCTGCGTTATAGCCAGACCGATGGGGAAAATAACGTCAAGTTAATCGTCAAAGAAGACTTGCAAGACGCAATCAATACAGCTTTAGAACTTACTCCAGCCAATGAAACTCTCCATATATTGCCCACCTACTCCGCCATGCTAGAAATACGCGGCTTACTGACAGGTCGAAAGATTCTCTAGTTTATCTTTACCCTCCAATCGGCTAACCTTCCCGTCCCCCCACTACCTTTCCATGAATCTAGAACAAATGGAACTGACAATTGGCTGGCTTTACCCCACCTTGATGAGTACCTACGGCGATCGAGGGAATGTCATCTGCCTCAAACAGCGTGCTCGCTGGCGAGGAATTAACGTTCAAGTCCTCCCCCTAGATCAGCAAACCCCTGCCGACCAAATGCAGCATGTTGACATCTTCATGGGTGGCGGTGCTCAAGATAGGCAGCAAGAAATCGTGATGCGCGACTTGCGGGGAATTAAAGCGGAAACCTTGCGGGAAAGACTTGAAGCCGGGATACCGGGAGTGTTTACCTGCGGCGCCCCCCAACTGTTGGGTCACTACTACGAACCCGCACTAGGTCAGCGAATTGAGGGATTGGGCTTGTTAGATTTTGTGAGCAAGCATCCTGGCCCTGATGCTCGTCGTTGTATTGGTAATGTTGTATTTGAGCTGACAGCATCCCCGTTAGCGCAGGAGTTAGAAGCAATGCTGGGGACAAAACCCGTAGTCATTGGCTTTGAAAATCATGGAGGTCGTACCTATCTAGGGAAGGTCGAAGCCTTGGGTCGTGTAATCAAAGGATACGGCAACAATGGGGAAGATGGCATGGAAGGAGCGTTTTATCGAAATGCGATCGCTACCTATTCTCATGGCCCATTGTTACCCAAAAATCCATTTATCGCCGATTGGCTGATTCAGACAGCATTGAGAAGCAAATATCAAACCTCTGTATCGTTAAAGCCCCTCGATGATACGTTGGCAACGCAAGCACGGGAAGCAATGTTAAGACGCCTTACTCTGACCCAGCTGAGCCAAGAAACCGTAAACTCCTCAAATCAACGCCAAAGTCGCTAAGCTGGGGAAACCAGAGCGACTGAGGAAAGTAATCTCTGAGTGACGAATCAAGACGGCTCAAGCCCAACGGAGTAAACCTCCCCCTTGCTCCTCCTCTTCCCCTGCTCCCAAGAGCTTCCTTCATTGACCCCTAATGCCTATTTGCAAGCCAGCGTTCACAATCTTTGCAATGATTAAGTATGGTTTGCCATAACGTAAATTCGCAACCAGGCTTATGACCGGAAAAGTAATTGATAACAGTGCCACTGGCCTTCTTGTTCTTATACTGCCCCTCGCGTTTTTGATTGTCCTGCTGTTCAAGGCTTGGCCTGTGCTGCTGGCGCTGTTTGTCATCAGCGTTAGCCTCAGAGTTTGGCAGCAATATCAATGGCGGCAATGGAGCAAGCAGGTCAACCCCTACTTCAACCAGTTAATCAAAGAAAATCAAGGTTGCCTTACAGCACTGGATTTGTCCATGAAGGCTAACTTATCAGGGTCAGCGGCACAATGGTATTTGGATAAAAAGGCCGAAGAATTTGGTGCCCAACGTCGAGAGTATGAAGACAAAGGCACGGTGTATTACTTTCTCACGGCTAGCGCTCTCGGCAGTCTTTTTGAAGGCAGTGAACCTGAGATTGAAGAAGAAACTGAGGAAGTTGCTGATCCAACCTCCAAGTTGATGGATGTGCTGACGCATAAAGAGCACAAACCTGCGACAACTGAATCTTCTACTACCCGCAGTCTGTTAGAAGCTCTAAAACCTTCAGTACAAAAAGAACCAAGCTCACCCGTTGACTCGGTTGAAGTCCCCTCACCTGAAACGGTGCAAGTTGACCTCGAACCTGCAAAACTTCAGGAACCGGAACCAACTGAAGCACCGCCTGAGAAAGACGGCTTGTGGAAACATGTACCCGAAAAAACACAGCTAGAGTTGCAACCGCTGATCCAAGCCGAACTTGCCAAGCGGCTGGATGTTCATTCCAGTACTGTAGGTAAACGTAAATCTGACCCGGACTTCCCTGAATGGAGTCAAAGTCGCGATCCGGAGGGAATTGCTTGGCAATACTCACCTGAAACTAAAGAGTTTATGCCCCTGGAAGCTCTTCCAGAGGTAGAGTAAGCGATTTGAAGTTGAGTGCTTGGGTTGACCCCTTCCACTAGGGAAGGGGATGAACGACTTTATTGATTCAGCTTAGAGAGGAGCAATCATGCCGCAACCACTCAGGAATCAAACGCTTCTGCCTTACTAGATTGGGGCCTCAGATCATCCTTTGCCACTTTGATCTCATCTGTTCTCACACTTGGAGAACGCCCCATCGTCGCTTTCAGGGCGTAGCTTTGAGCCAACAGCCGGAGCCAGAGGGCTGGATAACGTTTCTCAATCCAAGGCTGTAGACGCTGCACGAAACGAGGAAACCAGCCCCCAAGTAGTCCACTGACTAAAGCTTGACCCGTAAAACTTACGTAGCTTCCTAGCCAACGAAAGATATCCTGTGCGCCAGCCATGTCCCAAATCCAAAGTAAGAGGGCAGGGTTTCGCAAAGCCGCTTTCAGTGCTAGTCGATTGAAGGTCAGCCAAGTAAAGCGGTCTTTAATGAAGTTATCCGCGACTTCTGGAGGTGCATCTGCCAACAGCCCGAAAAAGGTATTCAGCATGGCATTCACCTGCTGAGGGCGCAGGTGACGCCCTGTAGGCACCATCATCCCCTTGGAAAAGAGCCAGGTGACGGAAACATTGCTTTGATAGGCGCGAATTTGGTTTAAATCCTGGGCGCTGAGGAGGTTATGCCGCAGCGCCGTATCCAAAAGGTCAGTCAAGCGATAAAGGTTCCGTACCAATGAGCCGAAACCTGTGAAGATCAGAGGAGACTGGAGTGAGGCGGCATCACCAATGGCAATGAGTCGGTCAAACGCCACGGTGCGATCGCGACTTCCCACACTAAAATGCCCTGGAATATACCCAAATGTTGGCTTCTTCCACACCAGCTTTTCCACGTCACAACGACGATACTCTGGCAGAATTGTGAAAAAGTCTTCATACATCTCCAGCAAAGACCCCGGATTCTGAGGACGAACCTGATGGTAATGGAACAAATAAATTGTCAATTCCTCATCCACACCAGGGAACAACTCCCAAATCAGCTGACGCCCCCGCGAGATGTCCCCATGACTGTTGAGAACATCACCGTAATCAGAATCCCAGACTCCGGAGTCAAACCCCTTGGCAATGACTGCCCCTACTGTTGGGCAAACACTATCAAAAGCACGACCCCCATTGAGCTGCCACGCGATCGGCGAAGCGGTTCCCATCGCATCCACTAACAGCCGCCCGTTTGCTTGTCGGTTTGATTGAGTGGGCAAATGCTGCAATGCCACGCGCACTTGATGCGGTTCAACATCAGCTCGGATAAAGTCTGTCTCATCCCAGATTTCTCCCCCAGCACTCTTCAGTTTTTCCCCACACAACTGAAGCAGTTTCTCGGAATCTAACGCTACATTGAGTACCGTTGGCGTATGTAAGATCGGCGCTTTTAGGTGGGGTGGGTTATTGCCATCGAAGAATTTATTGAACCCATCGATGTATTCCCTGGCTATCAAGCTTTCCATCTCAGATGGAGTCAATAAGCCCAAATCAATCAAACTTTGGATCTCATCGCGTGAAATATTCCACTCCCGATTCATCCGTCCAAAGGGCAACCGCTCAATCAGCAGTACTCGGTAGCCTCGCTGTGCCATAACCGCAGCATGTATTACACCCAAGGCACCACCAATATAAATTAAGTCGTAAGTGGGGGTTGCCGATAGAACGTTGGAAGGTTGAACGTTGTGTTCCAAACTTTCAACCTGGGCTGACGCTGACGCTATAGCCTGTCGGGCGTTGCCCGCCCGCAGAGCTAACGGCTTCATGCCCCCCTGCGCTAACAGCTTGCTAACTTGTGACTCTTTAAACACCACCTGCTTTGGCTGCTTAGGATTACGGACTCCTTCGCGCCACCGCTTCTCCCACCAGTAGACCCGATTCAGGTCATATTCGCCATTCGGCATTTTTTGGAAGAAATGCACCGTCAGAGGATAGTAAGGCGCTAACGCCTCAAAAATAGATTGTTGGGATAAATCGACGTCAGGAGGTTCAGGATAGTGATAAGGGAATTGACGGCGTAATCCCGCTTCTAGCTTTTGCAGAACTTGACGTTCGTCACGAATGGGTGACGTTCCCCAATGAAAGGCTTTGACATAAGTCGTGCGCTGGACTGACCAGACAAAAATGGAGATTTCCGGAATCGTTATGGCTTCCGTTGTAGGGGTTGGATTACTGGGGATTGCTTTGTCAAATTTGAGGCGGATACCGTCAGGGGTGATAGTCTTCTCCCCTTGCTCGTGTTGCCAGTCTTGTTGTAACCAGGCACGAACGGCGTCTGTATCCGGGGTCGGTATTTCTACGTAAAAGAGTTCTCTCATTGTGGTAATCTCATCGATTTATGAATTCCGAAGGAAGACGGAGGTCAAAACGGTCAAAAATACGCTAAGCTTCCGGATACTGAATTTGTTTAAGATTAATAAAAAAACTTTACACTTTTCTCATTTTTGCTAAGGTAAGGGTGCCACAGTTAACTAGCCATGAATTATCCCATCCCAGCTAACCCACAAGAAATTGTTGCTCTGCG
>DATNPV010000172.1:0-4346 GCA_036703055.1 Waterburya sp. | reverse complement strand
CTAAGACTGGATGCTATACCTTGACTTCTTCCCGTCAAGGCTCCCGTGTATTTAACAATTGCGCTTCCAATTCCCATTGATGCCAGAGTCCTTTTACTTGTCAATTAATTCTGTTTCAATTATTTGTTGAAGCTTCCATACCCTCGCTAGAGTGAGGCTTGTAGCAAAGGTGAGAAAAATAATTAGCGTTGTTAACAACGCAAGAAGCTGAATGAGATTCTCGTGTTTGTCCTCATCCAGCTTCATTGTTTAATCCACCTCCTAAAAATGTTTACTCAGTCGTGACAGCAGGCGAGCTATAGGGCATTCCTCGTTCTACCCAGCTAGCGTGGGCATCCTGTACAGCCAGAAGTTCCTCTCCTTCTAATGGGCAAGGCAGTTCGCCAGCATCCTGTCTTGCTAAAGCGTCAGCGGCTTTTGAGGCAAGATTTTCTGGAATTTGCATGGAGGCGAAGAGGTTGAGATAGTGCTGTTTGTCTCTTTCAGGCATCTTGAGCCACCTCCTCACACAATGCTTCTTTGAGGATTTCGTACTGGCTCACAGGATGCGCTTGGACAGAAGCCTGCAATTCAGCCTTACGCTGACGGGCGTTCGTGGTAGTTACAATTCCGAGTTCTTCGGCTTTCTTACGCGTTTCGCGTAGGTAAGGTCTTCCTTGTTCATCTGGCATAATTAAAATCTCCTAACGATTCGGTTTGTAGCTGTCGTTTGTGAGAACCCAGCGCCTGGTCCCGCCAAGAATCAAGGCGCTGGCATCCCGCTTATCGTCTGTTAGTGGTGATTTTGGCGGCGGTTTTTTTGCTGCCAAGGTTAGGCATAAGAAAAGCTCAATCATTGAGGTTTGTTTGGTTCTTGGTACACAGCCGCGACATTTGCAGCCTCGTTACGGTTTCGCTATATTTTTCTCGCAGGGAACCTGATTCGCCATCATCTGATTCCCACATGTCGAGGAATTCCCGACAGGCTTGGTAGTCGCCAACGATTAACAGAGATTCCAGTTGTGCAGCACGGGCTGATGCTTGCTTTTCGATTTCTGCTCTGTATTGATCTGCCCACTCTGCTAGTTGGGTCATTTGATTAGCACCTCCATAAGTGTTAGGGTTGCTATCCA
Source organism: Waterburya sp. (assembly GCA_036703055.1). Classification (GTDB taxonomy): domain Bacteria; phylum Cyanobacteriota; class Cyanobacteriia; order Cyanobacteriales; family Coleofasciculaceae; genus DATNPV01. The sequence goes on along the minus strand of DATNPV010000172.1, from coordinate 3,234 downwards.
GAGGACAATTTCGATTAAAATTCGGGGCATAAACTAACGGCTTAACCAACGATTTGAAGCCAACAAAATTCCGATTGCTGCCCCTGCCGCAATAGGGTTGATAAGCATCGCAAGTCCAGCAGTGGCAAATAGGGCTGTGCTGAAACTTAAAGAAGTTGCTAAGTCCATTTCTTCTTTCTCCTTGGAATCGTTTAAATTGGCTAAGTTTTGGCGGTTGTTGAACTCTGAATAGTAGTAGGCTTTGAGGTCTTCTTCAATCGAGAAATCTTCGAGTAAATCGTCTAATTCCTGTTCGCAGAAGCGGAATTTATCTCCTGCTTCATTTGCTCGAAAAAATTGTTGGGTTGCTTTTCTGAGTTGACGGCGGCTTTTTGATTAGCATCCAGCAAACCTTCTAGGTCAATTCCTAAGCCTTTTGCCAATTGACTAACGTCAAGCTGTCCTTCAGATAAGCGTTGTTCTCGCTCCTGCTGCTCCTGCAAATCTTGTTGATAGCGCTGCATTCGATAAAGCGTTTTCCCTAATTTTTTTAGAGCTTCAGACCGCTGCTCTTCCTGATAGCCTTCTTGGATGTCAAGAGCATCGTTTTTGGCTTTAATCTGCTCATCCATCATCAAGACAACTTCCAACGAAACTTGACGAGTCTGAGCAATAGTTCTGGCATTAGCGAGAGTCAGTTGTCCTGGCTGCTGCTGCGGTTGTGACTGAGGTTTTTCATTGGCAGCAGATGGTAACTGTGGCATTTGAGGTTGAGTGATGCCTTCAATGTCGGCTTTGATCTCTTCTAGTTTGGCGACATATTCGGTTGGAATCACCTCGCAATTGGAGTTTTGAGCTTCTGAATACCCCAGTTGAACGAGTAAAGCCTTCAGAGCTTTTGGCTCCATATCCATATACTCGCAGGCTTCATGCAGTTGCATTCCATCATTTGTGTTGGTTGAAAGCATAATTTAAAACTCCTAAATCATTTGCAATCAGTTCTTCATTTGCCTTAATCCAGTCGATTACCTCTCGCTCGTTAAGAATTACGAATTTGTCCCGAATTCTCCGAAGCACTTTTAGTTGAGGCTCCACAAGTGGTTTTTTGAGGTCGATTACCCAATCTGGATAAAACTTCCCTTTGACAAGCAATGGATACAATCCATTACCTTTTGGTTTGCTGGAATCTTTAGGCTTAGACTTCCTCTTTCTTTGAGATTGGCGTCGAGCGGTTAGAACTTTGTAAGGGTCACAGTGTAAAGCTGCCAATCGATGGTAAAGACCAACTTGTGTTAGCCCTCTACCCAATCTTCGAGCGGCTTCTTTTCGTGTAACAATCCTTGGCTCTCGAAGCTGGTTTTCAATTTTTGTATCAGCAGGTTCAACTATGACTGTTCCCAAAAATTGACCGTTAGCTCGACGCATCAAAACTTGTTGGGTCATAGCGTTGCGCCTTTTGACTGATTACTCGTCACGTATTCTCCTTTCCGAAGGTGCGAAGGTGCAGATAAACGGTCGTGCCATAGGTCATTAACTTCCCCTTGTCCCTTTCGGAATAACCGTTCAGGCTCTCTTGACCGTGTATCTGCTGTGTGTTCCGCTCTGGAGTTACCTCGTATGCGGTTCAAGCTGCTAAAATCAAATTTACATCATTTTGATTGGAGTAACAACATAGTGATTGAAACTCATGAAAGGAGTTGCGAGGTGAGTATGATGTGAAAGCAAAGGAAAAGTGAGATGAATGCCAAGGTCAGACCGCAATGCCGTCAATGTTTCAGGCGAAACAAAGACAAAAGTTGAGCAGATTGCTAGCCAGGAAGAAAGAAGTGTCGCCCAAATGGTGAGAATTCTTTTGAATGAAGCGATTGCCGCTCGTGAGGATACCCAAGAGGCTTCATTAAGGGATGTGTTAAAGCTCATCCGTACCTTTGACGTGCCCACGCTAGCTAAAGTCATCGAAGAGTCTGTCAGACTGATACTTCAACGCTCATCTACGCCTGAAACAACTGCTGTTGCGACTTTTATGAGAGGCTGGGACATGGAAAAGCTTGTCCAAGCTTCTGGCATTCCAATCGAAAGGCTTGAGGAAATCCGGAATGGCGGTCACATAACCGCCTCTGAGGCGACTAGTCTTATCCGGGCTGGCATGAACCCGGAAGATTTAAAACCACAAAAAAGTAAGAGAGAGCGTAAACCAAATGGCAAATAAAACGAGTTTCTATTTCGCTTTATCAAAACACCTATTTCACCAAATACCAAAGCCTCCAGCCGTGACTTAGGCGGCGGAGGCTTTGGGTTCTTTTTTAACAACTAGGGTCACTGGGAAGCCACGGGCGTAGGAAACTTGCGACTCCCCTACCTTTCTCGTAGCCAAAGGAGGACTACTTTGCTTGTTATGTATAGCCTAAACCAACTAGGGTCATGTCGGTTATATTTCGCGGATAACTTATTCCAAACTCTAAGGGACTTGCAGGTTAATAATGTACCAACCAAGTTTCGCAGGATTGATGATACAGCTTTCTTAACTGGTATTCTATTTTCCCGCCAGTCCCTAAGCGCACAACTCTTGGCAATGGAGTGGGTGCTGATTGTCTCTGGGTTTCTTTACAGGAGGCATCCAGGAACAATATGATCGACTCTATAGCTCATCGCCACCTGAGAGGTTTAATTGAAGTCGAGGAGTTCTCAGACCCACCCCATACAGAGCCGCGACTGTATCAAAGTAAACCTGTTACGCCGATCGCCACACCCCCTCCTATGGTATCCAGCCTCCAGGCACAATTGAGACCCGACCAGTGGCAGCAAGATTCTTTGGGTATTGGCTACTTCCAGCATCAAGCGAAGGGGAACCCGAATAACATAATCAAACACTACATTGCTAATCCTGGTAACATCACTGTTCTCCCTTGGGATGAAGCCCTACAAATCATTGATAAGTTTGGGTTGACCACTGCCAAGCTACACCTGATTTTCGCTGCTCATACGATGAGGCAAGATAAGCCTTGGTCGAGCCAATTTACTCTAAAGGGTAGTGACTTGATCGAGGAAATGGGCTGGGACAAAAACCACAATTCCCCAGCTTATGAGAAGCGAAAGAACATTGCTATGGTGGCTTTTGTCCTGGATTGTCTGTTGATCGAAGCCACTTGGGTCGAAGGTAGGCATAAAAAAGGTGGAATTCTTGCCAGCGTTGAAACCTCCCGCATGTGGAACGTTCAAGTTCAACTAACTGGTCAACGAAATCTAGAGGGCAAG
>DATNPV010000166.1:0-108698 GCA_036703055.1 Waterburya sp. | reverse complement strand
CTTGCACCTCAACCATCAAGCACTGGTTTACAGCAATCGTACAGTGGTGTTCGCTTAAGCGGGCGGCGAGAATCGAACTCGCATCATTAGCTTGGAAGGCTAAGGTTTTACCACTAAACTACGCCCGCAGGTTGTTGTGTTGAATTAGACACTTTAGTAAGTATAGCACAATCAGGCTAAAATCAGCAAGAGAACTACATCGCCTCACTTAGAGCGTGGAGTGATTTTGAGAGAGAGCTGATAGGCTTGGGAAAACTCTTGACCTTGTGTGTTCTTAGTCGCCTCAAACTGCCAATTTTGAAAGATAGCCTGTACCAGTTCGGTTAGGTTAACCTCGCTACTGACTGGCGACACTGGCATAACTGATTGAATGGTTGGCTTGCCCGTTTGATCAATCAGCAAATAAACTTCCAAGGTTAAAGGCTGATCAAGATTAGAGGCTAACTGTGCCACAGGACTGTCAGCAGGAAACTCTGTTTTCTTGATTTTAATCTTCGCCAGTTCCTTGGGCGTATCGTTAAGCGAGCCAGAAATGAGAAGAGGGGAAGTTGAATCAGCTTGAAAGCCTCCTCCTTCCTGGGAGTTGGACGAAGTTGGCCCACCCGATGACCCTGGAGAGGGAGTGGGATTGGAAGGTGATGGCGTTCCTGAACCACCTGACTTAGTACCGTTGTCGGTAGTTTTGTCCGGCTTGGGTGAGGGGGTTGGTGTTCCCGATGGCTGGTTTGGGGAAGGATTCGGCGCAGGCGAACCTTTGCCAGAAGTGGTTCTTGGTGATGGCTTTTTGGCAGGATTAGTCTTGGTTGTCGAAGATTTCTGATTTTGAGGCAACCCTTTCACCGTGGGAGATGCCTTCCCAGCACCTCGCTGTGTATTTGTCTGTTTTGAGGTGGATACAGGGGGACTCGAAGACGGTTGGCGGTTAGGCAATGTCTTGGATGTACTCGTGGGAGGATTCACCCCCGTTGCAGGTGCGGCGGATGAAGTCGTTCTTTGAATGGGTTGGGATGGGGATGGGACTTGAGAGGCTACAGCCATGACATCGATAGGAATGAGGTCTCTAGCCGCCTGAAAGCTATCAAGACGTATCGTTAGCCATAGACGCAGCATTCCAAAGCCAAATAAATGAATGACGAAAGAAGTCAATATGACGGTTGCCCACAACCCTGGTGGGTCACTGTGATGCCGTTCAGACAGTGGAACTTTTGCCGAGGGTTTTATATTGTTTTGTGTCATTTTGGCTTGCAAAAAGGAGGATACTTTGCTTCTTAATACTGCCAAAATACTCCATGAAATCTGGACAAATAGCTGGCATGGCTTAATAAATTGTGGAGAGGGCAATTTTGTGGGGAAATTTTAGAGGAAAACAGCAGCAAGATTACAAAGGTGAAGCAACAATGAGCATAAAAGAAAATCATCCATCTCTACGGTTACGGATTGTAGCCGTTATCGCCCTCATCCTCCTTTGGCTAACGCTAAGTGGCTGGCAAATTCAACGTCCGAAAGCGACGGCTGAGTCTAGCACTGTATATCAGGAGAAAGTTCTTCACAGTGCAGACGGCATTGGCAAGTTCTACATGGGTCGAGAAATTGCTAAAGTGATGGGGCATACAGAAGCCTTATGGCTGGAACGACCCAGTCGGGAGGTGACAGAACAGCCGCAGCAAGTACTAGAAGCCCTGGGTTTGAAATCTACTGATGTTGTGGCAGATATTGGAGCTGGTACTGGTTATTTTAGCTTTCGCATCAGTCCACTGATACCAAAAGGTAAGGTGTTAGCGGTAGATATTCAGCCACAAATGCTCGATATTATTGATTTCTTGAAACAGGAGAACCAGATTACCAATGTTGAGCCAATCTTAGGGACTGCTACTAACCCTAACTTGCCGGATGAAAGTGTTGACTTAGCGCTGATGGTGGATGCTTACCACGAGTTTGAGTATCCAAAAGAGATGATGGAAGGGGTGGTGCGATCGCTAAAAAACGGTGGGCGGGTGGTTCTGGTTGAGTACCGAAAGGAAAATCCTTTAATTCCTATTAAAGCGCTCCACAAGATGACCCAGAAACAAGCGCGTAAAGAAATGAAAGCAGTAGGTTTGCAAGGGGTGGAAACTAAAAATTTTTTACCCCAGCAGCATGTGATGGTCTTCGAGAAGCCGAAGGATTGACAGATCTAATTAATCTGAGTTCTCTGTGCCTGGAGGGATTGGTCAATCATTCTCCCTGAAAAGGGAACGAACCACAGAGGCACAGAGGTCGCAGAGCAGAGAATAAGAGGGAATGAAGAAATGAAAGGAGCTATGAATGGAGATTTAATATCACTCTCATAGAGCGAAGATTCGGACAGGCATTATAGTCATTCAGCTCTAAGTTGTTGTCCGAATGCTTCGCCTCTACTCATGTTGAAAACGAGGCAAAAACTACAACTTCTTGCCAAACTTTGCTTTCAAGTCGTTCAGGCTGGATGATGAGGACGGGGACGGTGCTGACTTTTTAGTGGGGCGGTCGCTATTTCCCTGATTGGGCGATCGCATCGATAAGCTAATGCGCTTTAATTGTTCATTGACTTCCATCACCCGCACCTTTACAACTTGTCCGACTTTGACGACTTTTTTGGGATCGTCAACGAATCGATCTGCCAGTTGGGAGATATGCACTAGCCCATCCTGATGCACACCAATATCTACAAATGCACCGAAGTTAGCAACATTGGTCACAATACCTTCCAATTCCATGCCAACCTGGAGGTCGGAGATTTCCTTGACTCCCTCTTTGAAGGTGGCATACTTAAACTCAGCGCGTGGGTCTCTTCCCGGTTTTTCCAGTTCGCTGATAATATCCCGCAGGGTGGGTAAACCGACAGAATCGGTTACGTATTTTTTCAAATCCATTGACTTAATGCGATCCGGTACCTGCGTGATTTGCGTTAACGGTACTCCTATATCTTTTGCGATCGCTTCCACTACCGAATAACTCTCAGGATGCACTGCCGTATTATCCAACGGGTTCTCACCATTACGAATTCTCAAGAAACCGGCTGCCTGTTCAAACGCTTTTGGCCCTAACTTCGGCACTTTAAGAAGTTTGCGGCGATTTTTGAAGGCTCCATTTTCGTTGCGATAAGTGACGATGTTTTTAGCAATCGTTGGTGTCAACCCAGAGACAAAGGTGAGAAGTTCCTTCGATGCCGTGTTCAAATCGACACCGACATAGTTCACACAGCTTTCAACGGTTTCATCCAACTTCTTCTTGAGCAACTTCTGATCGACATCGTGCTGGTACTGTCCTACACCAATCGACTTGGGGTCAATTTTGACCAATTCCGCTAGTGGATCTTGCAAGCGGCGTCCAATACTAATAGAACCGCGTACTGTCACATCTTGGTCAGGAAACTCCTCCCGCGCCACCTCACTCGCTGAATAAATGGATGCTCCCGACTCATTGACGATCACTTTAATCGGCTTACGATCCATTGTTTTGAGAACTTCACCGACAAACTCATCGGTTTCGCGGGAGGCAGTACCGTTGCCAATAGCAATGAGTTCGATATTGTACTTCTGGATTAGGTTGATGATAATCTCAGCCGCGCGATCGCGTTGTCCTGTATGAGGGAATATTGTTTGGTATTCTAGAAATTTCCCCGTTTCATTCAGAACAGCCACTTTGCATCCAGTCCGCAATCCTGGGTCAACTGCTAAGGTTGGCTTCATTCCCGCAGGCGCCGATAGCAGCAACTCACGCAGATTCGCTTCAAACGTCTTAATGGATTCGATATCAGCGTAAGCTTTCCGGTCGGTACGAACTTCAGTGGTTAAGGAAGTCTTCATCAAACGGTTGAAGGCATCCTTGAGCATTCCCCGATAAAAGTCCCGTACTGCCGGAATTTTAGTCCGAATCTCCTCCGACTCTAGGTAAGACTGGACAGCCTCTTCATCGAAACAAAGGTCAAGGTTTAATATCCCCTCAGCCTCACCCCGGAAGAGTGCCAGCATGTTGTGGGGGGCAATATCTTTGGCCTTGGCCTGGAAGTTGCGGTACATTTCAAACTTGGTGCTACCTTCGGGATAATCGTTTTTTATCCGCGAGACAAAGACTCCGTTTTGCATCAGGTAGTCTCGTAAGTAGGCGCGCAACTGCGCTTTTTCGGATATTTCTTCGGCAAGGATGTCAGAGGCACCCTTGAGTGCATCTTCTGCTGTTTTGACACCCTTCTCCTCAGAAATGTATTTGGCAGCTTCTCCCTCTAGGGAGACAGGTTTGGCAGTGGGAGTATTGAGGGATTTGATCAACTCGGCGAGTGGTTCTAAGCCTTTTTCCCTAGCAATTGTGGCGCGTGTGCGGCGCTTGGGTTTGTAGGGAAGATAAAGGTCTTCGAGTTCGTTTTTCTGTAAACAGGCGTCGATTTGGGCTTTGAGTTCATCAGTGAGTTTACCTTGAGTGGCGATCGCATCCAAAATCGACGCCTTGCGTTCTTCGAGTTCCGTTAGGTACGTGTATCTCTCAGACAAGTCGCGGAGTTGGACTTCGTCAAGAGAACCAGTACGCTCTTTACGATATCGGGCAATAAAGGGAATTGTTGCACCCTCAGCGAAGAGTTCGAGGGCATTTTGCACCTGAAAGGGTTTGAGGGAAAGCTCTTGTGCCAGTACTTGAGGAATGTTCAGCATCGGGCGTCCGTTCATCTACCTATAACAGGATAAGCACAGGATTAAGGCATTGGCCTCCGTAGGGGGAATTTAGTCAAAAATTATCTAGTTCGCCGGGAAGACCCCCACTATAGCTGGAAGGAGCATATCGAGCGTAGCGGTAGCGAGTCTTCGAGCGTCGTACCCCTAACAGCTTAGTGGCGGGACTGCTAACTGTGTTACCAATTATTTAAGCTAGAACTACTCCTGACTACTTCCCCAACTTCTCCAACGGTCTGGAGTAGCTATCAAATGGACATGAAACGATTCTTCACAGTGCTAGCTTGTCTGAGTGAGCTTGTTTGTTTAGCTGGATGGACTTCAGTGCCCAAGTCAGCGTTTGCCCAAGATGGGTCATGCTTTATGGTCAACTCCAATGGCACAACTGTAGACCTAACTCGTCTGTGCAGCAACTCTCCTATAGACTCTCCTACTACCAAAGGAGTATTTACTGCCCCCATCAAACGTCGAGAAAGTGGCATACCCGTTATTGATGTGACATTTAATAATTTCAAAAGGTTCGAGATGGTTGTGGACACGGGAGCTAGCAGCACGATGATCACCCGTTCTATGGCATCAACCTTGGGGGTTGTGCCGATAAAGACTATCAGGGCGAATACAGCCAGTGCGCTGGGAGTAGAATTTCCTGTAGGCTATGTCCAATCCATTGCAGTGGATGGTGCAGTTGCTGCCCAAGTACCAGTGATGATCGCTGGGCCAGATCAAGACATGGGGCTGTTAGGGCATGACTTCTTTGGCAATTATGATGTCACGATTAAGCAGAATGTCGTAGAGTTTCGTCGTCGCTGAGCGTGTGATATCAAGTGCGATCGCTTGTGTTCAGGCTTGGCTGTCATCAAGGTCGTTTTGAAGCAGCTAAGCGGCTGTGGGGAGGCATTTTGCCCAGATGTTTTTCAGGAAGGGTAGAACGGAATCGGCGTATTGAGAGTTATGTTTTGTGTGGTCGCCTTCAATTGCATTCCACAAGTGTTGTAGCTGTTGCTTGGTAGAACAGTTTTGCAGTTGACAGGCAATGGCATTTTTCCATTGTTCGATCTGGCGATAGCTGATGAATTGTCCTCCTTTATCGAAGCGGTGGACGAAGATAACGTAGAGCCAGGATTCGATTTTGACTATTTGTGATTCGGAAATTCTCAAAAATTTGGCGATTTGATGCTTGGTGATGCGGAATTTTTGCGCAGGGTTGAGGCGACGGAATAGGGTTGTCATGATGGTTGACTTTGTGCTTAATAAACGTCTTGTAAAAGTCAAAATCTGACCCCCCTAGCCCCCCTTATTAAGGGGGGAATATAAGAAGAAACTTTTTATTCATGGGGGAAGAAAGAAATCTTACTCTCTCCCCTTGAGTTCGGGGAGGGTTGGGGAGGGGTCTAGCATTTTTGCGAGAAGTTTAATCTTTTTGGTCAGTTGGGCATTGAAGCTGCGCCTCAGGAACATCAAAGAGGACTGCAAATTCAGCAGCAGGCATGAAGCGGTTGAGAAAGCGTCAATGATCTTCTGCGTCTTGGCGGTTGAAGAATCTCGCCACTGTATACCGTCTGGCATCAGGTAGGAGTCGGATAATCGCCCAAGGGCGGGAGTAGTCTTCAGCTTGTGAAGTACGTTTTGGTAGAGTTTTTATGGCTTGCCCCCGGATGCTGGTTAAGGTGTGTTCAATGAGTTGCCAAAGCTGTTGGCGTTGTGGTTTGGTATTGTTGGGTAGCAATGTCCAATCGCTGACGGGTGTTGGTGCAAGCGTGAGAACGTAATCGTCCTGACCCTCTTTGCAAAGTTTCCAGGATAAGCGTCGAGTCTGTTTTCGGCATAGATAACTCTGTTGGCGCAAAGTTGCACAGATGCTCTCGCCTTCGGATTGAAGGCGCAGCCAGTCGGAGTGTTTCATTGTCAAAATCTGGGTAATGTCTTCAAGGGGGGCGATCAGCTTTGCTGTGCGCTAGGCTTCGCTAACGCGCAATTGCTGCGATCGCTTATTTGATCGCAGGACTGCGTAAAATGACAAACTGGTTAAGAAAAGGCAGCGATACTCTAGAGCGCTCTAATCAGTTCAAGGAGCGCTGCCCTTCTTTAGAAAGTCTATGTTTATCGTAAATAATTTTACGCTAAGCGTTAATTAAATTACGAAAATGAGAGAGAAGTCTGAACGATCGCCGCTAATGAGACTAAGATTGGGGCAATTTTTAACCCAAAAGCAGTTGGCGGAGGCACTTGGCGTGACGGAGACAACCATAAGGAATTGGGAAGCAGGGCGATCGGTGCCAAAACTCACCCCTACTCAGTACAAGACTTTACTGGAGGTTTTAAAAATCACGTCTGATGAGTTGCCCGATCAATTTGGCTTTCCAGACACTCAACATGAGTAGAAAGGAATTGTTGGTGCTGATCGCATCAATGACGCCAACGATGAGCAAGAATACAGATGGTGGGTTTGGCGAAGCTAGAAGAGTTGGGTTTTAATAAACTAGAGTTGGGTTTCCTTAGGGCATCCTCAACTCGTTACAATTAGCAATAAACATCGTTACAATTAGCAATAAAACAAGCCAGCAAAATCTCCATCTCCTTGTCGGGGAGATTTTTAACCAGGTTCCGACGCTAATTGACTATCCAACCACCTATGCCCTCGTCGAACACCCAACCCCAAGAATCCCTTGAAGTCGCTACTGTGTCTCTGCCTGAAAAGCCGTCCTGGCAAATCAAGTTGCTCTACGACGGTGAATGTCCGTTATGCGTGCGAGAAGTTAAGTTCTTGAGAAAACGCGATGCAGGTCGAGGAAAAGTGGCGTTTGTGGACATTGCAGACGATGAGTATACTCCTGAAGCGCACGGCGGCGTAGACTTTGAGAGGGCAATGGGGCGAATCCATGCGGTACTCCCCGACGGCACTGTCATCAAAAATGTCGAGGTCTTTCGTCGAGTCTACAAAATTCTGGGAATGGGGTGGATCTATGCTGCCACGAGGCTACCTGTAATTGGTTGGATTGTGGATACTCTATACGAAATCTGGGCTGACTGGCGACTGGCTCTAACAGGGCGACCAGACTTAAAGACTATTATTAGCGATCGCCAGAAGCGGATCGAGTGCAAGACGATCGGGCGTTGCCGATTGACGGACGATGATGATTGAACCTCATGCCCGACTTTCAAGACAGATGTGAGCCATCCAACTACCTATCTTTTTACGCCCTCCTCAAAGCCATTGGGTTTCAAATGCATCTTGTCCATCCCCATACACCAACGCTCCATAGTCTTGCCACTTTGCGATCGCTTCCGGAGTGAGTTCAGGAGCGTGCAAAACACTCAAGTTTTCCTTTAATTGCGCTTTGGTTTTTGGTGCAGTTAAAGCCAGGTGGACTGCTTTTTGGTGTAGTACATATCGATAACAATCCGCCGCCGTGGGAATCTCTCCTTGCCAATTTGGGTGTCCTTGTAAAAGCTGCCCCCAGCGAGTGCAAGTAAACGCGATGACGGGAATTCCCGCCTGTTGAGCCATTGGAAAAACCTGTTCCTCCGCCTTACGATGCGCCATGTTGTAGCGGTGCATGAGTACCTCAATGCGATGCCCTTCGGGCTTGCCCTTTGGGCAATCGCGCCTAAGCAACTCTAAGGCGATCTGCGCTTCGCAGCAGCGCTTCGCTATCGCACGATTATGAGTCGTTGCCCCCACGTAGCGAATCAGCCCTCTTTCTTTCCAAGCCCAAAGTTCATCAAGCACAGCCCACGTCTGAGCAACGTCTTCCGAGGGTGTGACATACTCGACAAAAAATACATCCACTACATCTACATTCAGGCATTGACGCACCCGATCCAGATATTGCCGCAGCGTACTCAGATCGCGCTGTTCACTTCCGGTGGCAATCAATACTTGCTCACGATCAGTTGCTGCCAGTGGCTTGAGTCCACTCAGCAAGTTGTCGTGGGAGAGGTCGTAAAAAAAGAAATAATTAACTCCTGCCTCAAAGGCCAATGCTACACAGGATGCATCCATAGCCTGGTGTCCTGCTAATCCAAGGATACTGGCAGGTTGTCCGTTTAGAGTATCTATATGCATATACAACTATGGGAGAGTTCTTCATTTTCTACCCGTGAGCATATAAGTCGTCATTTTCCCTTTGCCTTTGATCGGAATAACACCTCGCTTTTGAAATTCATACTTATGGCGCAATAGATCGTAAGTGGTTGTTGTTACCTGAATCGCATCAGCAATCCCCTGAGATTCCATGCGATTCGCTATGTTAACCGTATCTCCCCACAAATCGTAGATGAACTTTTTAATGCCAATAACTCCTGCAACAACTGGACCTGAGTTGATGCCAATCCTGAGATTAAACGGTTCATCTGCCGAAAAACTTAATTTTTTGATTTCGGCTTGGATATCTAGTGCCATCTCTGCGATCGCTTCGGCATGATCAGTCCGGGGGGTTGGCAAGCCTGCAACCACCATATAAGCATCGCCAATCGTCTTAATTTTCTCCAGCTCATGCTGTTCTGCGAGTTGGTCAAACTTGGAGAAAATTACATTCAGCATTTCAACTAGTTCTGTGGGAGACTTCCGCGCAGACAGCTCAGTAAAACCAACAATATCAGCAAACATCACCGTTACAGCTTCAAAGTGGTCGGCAATAATGCTTTGTTCCTGTTTCAATCGTTGGGCGATCGAGCTTGGTAAAATATTAAGGAGTAATTTCTCGGTTTTTTCCTGTTGCGATCGCAGGGCTTCTGTGATGAGCTTGCGCTCGGTGATGTCCGTGACCGTCCCTTCGTAGTACAGCAGATTTCCCATAGAATCACGTACAGCGCGAGTATTCTCCAATATCCAGATGATACTGCCGTCTTTACGATACACCTGAGACTCAAACCCGAACACGGCATTGTTGGCTTCCATCGCCTTTACAAACTCATGGCGGCGGTTAGGATTAACATACAATTGCTCCCAGATATTTTTTAAGCTAGATAACAATTCTTCGGGTGAGTTGTAGCCATACAACTTGGCTAAAGCTGGATTAGCACTAAGGTATCGTCCAGAGGGTGTCGATTGGAAAATCCCTGCGATCGCATTTTCTACAATGCTGTGATATCGTTGTTCCGCTTGATATAATTGTTGATAAAGTTGACCTTGCTGGACAGCGATACCAATCTGAATGGATAATTCTCTGAGCAAGTCAATCTCTTCTGAATGCCACTGCCTTTGCCCACTACAATGATGAGCAATCAGCAATCCGTACAAACTCCATTTTTGGGATTGAGTCGTTGAAGGATTAGCTAAACTTTCCGACTTTAAAATTAAGCGCTCAGTATTGGTTTGTAGGATAGGAACTACCAAGTTTGCACGAACTTGGAGTTGAACTAAAAAGTCAAGGTGGCAGGACTGAAGTTCTGCTGTATGGATATCTTGAATGGCCAAAAACCGACCCTCAACGTACTTCTGAATGTAAGTTTGTTGAAAACAGGGGTCATGAATGGGAGTGTTGATAATAGATAGTTCCTCACGCGAAACAGATTCTTGGGCGATTGCTCCACTCCCATCGGGTTCGAGCTGATAAATCACGACCCGATCCGTTTGCAGAAATTGTCGCACTTCGCTCACGGTTCGCGTCAGAATTTCTTCTAAATCTAGCGATTGGCGAATGCGTTGAGCAATTTGACTCAGTAACTTTTCCCGCTCAGCCAACAACCGCATCGACTCTTCTGCCTTGATGCGATCGCAAATTTCTTGTTGGAGCTGTGAATTTTGTGATTGAAGTTGTAAGGCAAGCGAACGAATCTTCAATTGATTCTCGACACGAGCTAAAACCTCTTCTCTGTGGAAGGGCTTGCTAATGTAGTCCACACCCCCGACAGAGAAGGCTTTGACCTTATCCCAGACATCATCCAGAGCACTAATAAAAATCACCGGCACCTCACGAGTTTGTGCCTCTGCCTTCAGTTGAGTACAAACTTCATAGCCATTCATCCCCGGCATGTTGATATCCAGCACAATCAGATCGGGCAGTACAGTCTGTGCCGCCATCAGTGCCATCTGCCCAGAAAGAGCTTTGCGAACGGTATACCCTTGTTCAGTCAACATTGTTGACAAAAGACGCAGGTTGTCCGGCGTATCATCAACAACTAAAATTTCCCCTCTAAGAAGGCCAGTTTGATTGCTACTCATGCTCTCTCTTGGCGATGGCGATGATTAGGAATTAAATGAAAATCTTTCTTCCCCATTACCCATTACCCATTCCCTATTCCCTATTCCCTCTTTGACGGGCTTATGGCTCCCGCACCCTCCTTCCTATTCTTCCTTAGTTCTGAACTTGTTGAATTAAGTCGATGACTCGCTCAAAACGAAAGTCATTTACCCAATCTGCCAAAATATTCCGCAGGGGTGCATGGGTAGAAGGGATTTGCTCAATTAGCTGAAAAATCAGACAATCAGAGCCTGAGGCCGCTGCCCGATATAGTTGTGATCGCCACTCCGCCGGCATCACCTCCAAGGATGAAGGATGAAGGGTGAAGTCTGAAGGAGCTAGGGAGGCATTTTCATCCGTTATCTTTCCGGTTTTCTCCTTTTGTTCATAGAGATAGCGCACCCCTAGGTGTTGAGCTATCTTTTCAAAGATAGTCTCTTCTTGGAAAGGCTTGCTCACAAAATCGTCACAGCCTGCTGCCAAAATAACAGCTTTGTCTTCCTCAAAAGCATTGGCAGTCAAGGCAATAATCACAGGAGTGGCTTCAAATTTTGTTCCATTCTGAACTTCGTCCCGCTTTGCTAAGCTCCTTCTGACTTGAGCCTTAATTCGTTTGGTGGCTTCATATCCATCCATGACAGGCATCATCATATCCATCAAAATTAGGTGAGGTTGCCAACTCTCCCATAAAGCAATCGCGTCAAGACCGTTGATAGCTTCGTACACCTCAAATCCCGTTGATGCTAGCAGTTTGACTAGCAAGAGGCGGCTCGATTTAACATCGTCAACCACTAGAATGCGATAGTTAGGCTCCTCAGGTGCTAAAGCAATCACGCGGCAGGTTTTTTGGGACGTTTGAATTTCGTGAGACTGAGACAGACCAAGGGGCACATCAAATTTAACAATTGTTCCTTTCCCTACAGTACTGCTGACGGTAATGTCTCCTCCCATCAGTTGCACGAATTGTCGCGTCAGGGATAAACCCAAGCCAGTTCCCTGTTGAGATTTTCGACCGGTTTCCGTTTGTTCAAAGGGTACAAACAGGAGATGCATTTCTTCAGGGGCAATGCCAGAACCCGTGTCTTCTAGCTCGAAGAAGAGATGGGGAGAGGGGGGGACGAGGGGAGGGGGAGACGAGGGGAGGGGGAGACGAGGGGAGGGGGGGAAGGTTTGTTGGACAGTTTCCGGATAGGAGTAGAAATCTTCTCTCACTTTCCCACTCTCCCCTTCTGCCGCTCTGACGCGCAGCGTCACACTACCCGCTTCAGTGAATTTGATGGCATTGGAGAGGAGGTTAATCAAAACTTGGCGCAACTTGCTCTCGTCTGTTTTGACATATTGGGGAATGTCTGATGGTCGCTCAAACCTTAGCTCGATGCCCTTGAATTTAGCTTTGAGTTGAAACATCTGTTTGAGAGTGTCCAGCAAGTTGTACAAGTCAAAGCTCGTTTCATTCAACGTAACCCGACCCGACTCAATTTTCGACATTTCCAAAATGTCGTTGATCAGTTCCAGCAAATGCTCTCCACTGCGACTAATGATTCCTAAGTGTTCTTGTTCTTCAGAAGACAAGGATGGATTGTGGTTCATCACCTCGGTAAAGCCGAGGATGGCGTTGAGGGGGGTGCGCAGTTCGTGGCTCATCCTAGAGAGGAATTCACTTTTGGCGCGGTTGGCAGCATCGGCGGCATAAGCAGATTGCTTGAGGGCATCCTCTGCTAGTTTGCGCTCCAACTCGGCTCTGGCTCTGGCAGCGAATATTTGTAAAATGTGAAACCGTTCTTGTGGCATGTTTTGACTACCAGGCTCGACGCTCATGGGTTTGGTGTCCATCACCGCTAAATGACCCAATACCTTCCCGGAGGAGTCAGTGAGTGGGATGCCAAAATAACTTTGTACACCTAATACGGCTAAATCTGGATCGTGAGGAAAGAGGTTTCGTACATTGTCAGGGTAGTAGCACGTCGCTCCTTCTATGACGTTGTGACAGGGAGTATGAGCAAGGTCGTACTCGAAGTTTTCGCCAAAATCATCGCCTGTCCAAAATGCTAGGGTCCGCAATCGACTCGTCGCCTGATCAGCCCACTCCGTAACCAAAGCATATCGGACATGAAGTAACTGAGCTAGATAGCGGACGCAGGAGCGAAAGAATTCATTACCGGTTTTTGAGGCTGTGCCCTCAACGATTAAGCGTAGCGCTTCTTCCCGTTGCTTGCGGTCTGTAACGTCAATCAGCGTACCTGTCCAAGTCAAGCTGCCGTCTGGTAGGGGTTCTCCGGGTAGCG
The DNA here is from genome assembly GCA_036703055.1 of Waterburya sp. Classification (GTDB taxonomy): domain Bacteria; phylum Cyanobacteriota; class Cyanobacteriia; order Cyanobacteriales; family Coleofasciculaceae; genus DATNPV01. The sequence continues at coordinate 95,543 of DATNPV010000166.1, read as the reverse complement.
AGTGCCCTTGAATCCACCGAACTTGCTCGTTGGTGTGACGGATGCGGAACTCTTCAAACCACGGCTGGGATTTTCTAGCAGATACATTAATCGATTCCTCTACGCGATCGCGGTCTTCTGGAAGAATTTGGTTCCATTGCAAGGCAAAATTTTCGATTAACTGCTCTGCGGTATATCCTACAAGTTTCAAAGCGCCTGGGCTGACGAAACGGTACTTTTTTTGCCCTTGAGGAGTCAGGATGAACTGATAAACTACACCGGGCATCGTATTAATAATTTGGCGCAACATTAACTCACTTTTGCGCAATGCCTCCTCTGTCTGCTTGCGCTGGGTAATATCCGACGCTGTACCCGTTGTTCCGATAACATTTCCCTGGTCATCCCGCAGTGGGATGGCATTAAACATCAGGTAAATTGGGTTGCCGTCTTTAGTCAGTTGCTGACTCTCATGCTGAAATACCGACTCTCCATTAATTAGGCGCTGAAATAGCTCTAAATCTTTAGCAATTTGTTCGGGCGGCTCAAAATCGGTGAAGGGATGACCGATCATTTCTTCAGGGTTGTAGCCGTAAATTTGTTTAACAGCCTGATTAACGAAGGTATAATATCCTTCAATATCCACTGACCAAATCATGTCCTGGGACGTTTCAACGAAGTCGCGATACTTTTTCTCGCTGGCAATCAGTTGTCTATTTTTTTCTTCTAATTCCTGAGTACGGCTCTTGACTAATTTCTCTAAGTTTTGATTATATTCGGCCAACTGGGTATTTTGTTCAGTCAGCTTTTTTTCTTGAAAGTAACTCCGAACTGCCTCCTGAACCGTTAGTCTTAAGTCTTCATCTTGCCAAGGCTTGGTGATGTATCGATATAAATTTGCATAATTAATTGTATTGCCCACTATCTCAATATCAGCCTGCCCTGTTAACATAATTTTGATAGTTTTAGGCGAAATAGCATGGAGAAGTTTTAATAATTCATCTCCTTGCATCTTGGGCATGATACAATCGGCAATAACGAGGGCAACTTCATAATTATCCGCTAGCAATTCTTCAATTAGCTCTAAAGCCTCTTCCCCGTCAGACGCCGTTTCAATAAGATAATCATCACTTAAAGACTTGCTTAACTCAATTCTCAAACTACTGAGTATCTCAGGTTCATCATCGACACAAATAACAACTGGCTTCCTCATCATCTCTCTATTCCAGAATTAATAATTTCAATTAATTCTTCACTTCTCCAAGGTTTTTGTAAGCAGCGATAAAGATTAGCTTCCTTGGTTGCTCGTTCAATCGCGAGTTCATCGGCTTGACCTGTCAAAATAATTTTTAGGGCATCAGGCAGTTGCCGATGAACTCGAATCATGAATTCATCTCCTCTAATACCAGGCATTAACCAATCGGAAATCACGACTACAATATCTACATGATTTTTTTTTAGCTCCTTAATAATATCTAGGCCTTCATCCGCACTTTCAGCGAATTCGTAAACGTAAGTATTCTTAAACGCTTTATAAAGTTGCCGTTCTAGGCTTTCCAGAATAAAAATTTCATCATCAACGCATAGAATGGCTTGCTTAGACATGATTATTTTCCTAAAGTCAATGAATATTAATAGGTTAGGCAATGTAATTCACTGCGCCCACGGTAAATGCTTTTACTTTATTTAGCACATCCTTGATGACGCTGATAAAAATCACCGAAATGTCCTTCATTTGTTCATCTGTGTGCTGCCTAGTACAGACTGACAAAAATAATCCAGTAGTTTTCTGGTCGGGGTTTCTCGCCCTCCCGGCTTTCCTGCACTTTTAAGACAGTCCCTCATGACTCTTATTGCCGCCTCCAGCGATGAAAAAAATTCTTCCCGACGCCCTAGCCAACAACGATTTTGTTCGTAAACCGTTCCAAGAAGCAGAAATCTTTGAGAAAATAGCTCAATATGTGGGAGTGCGCTACGTCTATCAACCAGAAGTCGGAAGGATAATGGCTCAACATGCCTCCCTCATCACCTCAGACTTCACTGCTCACCTTCTTGCCAGTGATGCCTGCTGAATGGCGAGCTAAGCTGTACACCGTGGCAGTCTAGGTGAGAGAGAAAGAGCATTGCCAGTTGATACAACAATCCCTCCAGCAAAGGTGGCTCTATCTCAGGGATGAGCCCGAACCGTCAAACATTTTCGTATTGATTAAAATCATTGATTTAACAAGCTATGTATAGCGATCGCACTTCATCAACAAAAGGAGACATTTTAGTTGTTGATCATATCCCGGAAAACTCACAGCTTTTATCATCCATCCTCACGTCGCATGGATATGAAGTTCGTCGAGTCATCAATGGCAAACTGGCTTTGAGTGTAGCGTATACTCATCCACCGGATTTAATTTTACTCGACATTAGGATGCCCGATCTTAATGGTTATGAAGTTTGTCAACAACTAAAAGCCAGTGCCACAACCCGTGAGATTCCGGTAATCTTCTTGAGTGCGCTGGATCAAGTGTTGGATAAGGCGAAAGCCTTTAGTGTCGGTGGAGTAGACTACATTACACAACCGATTCAGGCTCAAGAGCTGGTAGCCCGGATCGAAACTCAATTAACCATCGTGCGTCAGCGCTCATCACTGCGACAACTTGAACAACGTTGGCAGTTAGCCCTCAAGGGCAACAATGACGGCATTTGGGAGTGGAACATCATCACCGATGAAGTCTTCCGTTCCACTCGTTGGCAGGAAATGCTGGGGTATGAAGACGGTGAAGTGGAGAGTAGTTATGCAGCTTGGGCAAGCCGTATCCATCCCGATGATTTTGATGGGGTGATGGCTAGTCTAAACGCTTACCTAGAGAGGAAAATCCCGCATTACGCCGTAGAGCATCGTTTACGATGCAAAAATGGCACTTACAAATGGATTTTGGCACGAGGACAGGCGGTATGGGATGAAAACGGGAAACTGGTGCGCATGATTGGCTCGCACACGGATATTAGCGATGCCTATCGGCAAGCTGCGCTACGCAAGCAAGCGGAAGCAGGGCTGCGAGAACGAGAAGAACGGTTTAGCACGTTAGTCTCTAACATTCCTGGCGCGGTTTACCGATGTCTTGACGATGCTAACTGGACGATGCTGTTTATCAGCGATGCCATTCTTAATATTTCCGGCTATCCGTCCAGTGATTTTATTAATAATCAAGTGAGAACCTTTGCCAGTATCATCCATCCCGACGATACTCTAGAGATTGAACGGCTAATTCGGGAGAGTGTAACCAACCGACAGCCTTACCTGATCGAGTACCGCATTATTCGAGCGGATGGCACAACAGCTTGGGTTTCTGAAAAAGGTCAGGGTATTTTTGAGGCAACTGGGGAATTACTCTGGCTCGATGGGGTAATTTTTGACGTTAGCGATCGCAAACGGGCAGAGGAAGCGCTGCGGCAGATGGCAGAGCGAGAGCGGGCAATTGCCAGAGTAATTCAACGGATGCGCCAGACGTTGGATATTGAAACGATATTCACAGCTACAACCCAAGAATTGCGACAACTGATCCATTGCGATCGCATCGCCATTTATCGGTTTAATCCTGACTGGAGTGGAGAATTTGTAGCGGAGTCGGTGGGAGGGGAGTGGATTCCTCTGCTGCGGCAACAATACCATGACCCCACGTTTAGGAAAGATACCCTAGAAAACTCGGATTGCGCGGTAAAAACCTTGAGTAGTAATGATGAGCCAGTACGGGATACTTACCTGCAAAAAACTCAAGGTGGAGTCTACCGCCGAGGTGTATCGTACCTGGTTGTTCAAGACATTTACCAAACTCGCTTTCCCACCTGTTACATTAATCTTCTAGAGCGATTTCAAGCCAGAGCCTACATCACCGTCCCGATTTTTTGTGGCTCTCAACTTTGGGGATTACTAGCGAGTTATCAAAATTCTGACCCTCGCCAATGGCAAACCGTAGAAATCAATATGGTGCGGCAAATTGGCAATCAGCTAGGGGTTGCATTACAACAGGCTGAATTACTCAAAGAAACTCAAAGACAGTCGGCAGCCTTGCAACAAGCTGTCTTGGCAGCAGATGCCGCCAACCGCGCTAAAAGTGAATTTCTAGCGAATATGAGCCATGAACTGCGTACCCCTCTCAACGCGATTCTGGGCTTTACTCAAGTGATGAATCGTGATTCATCTTTATCAACCAAGCATCAACAACATCTGGGAATTATCAATCGTGCTGGGGAACATCTGTTGGATTTAATCAACGATGTGTTGGAAATGTCCAAAATTGAGGCAGGTCGAATTGAGGTTCATGAAGATTGCTTTGACTTAATTCACCTGTTAGACAGTTTGGAAAACATGTTCCGATTAAGAGCCGAATCGAAACATATTGAGTTGATGTTTGCTATTGCCCCCGATATTCCTCAATACGTGAAAACGGATGAAGGGAAATTACGCTCCTGTTTAAGTAACCTCCTCTCCAATGCCATCAAGTTTACTGAATCGGGTAAGGTGACGTTGAAAGTAAACAGGAAAAAGCAAAAAGCAAAGAGTGAACGAGGAGAAGATTCTGCTCGTTTGTGCCTTTTGAGGTTTGACGTCGAAGACACGGGTTCTGGCATTGCTCCTGAAGAAATTAACTTGTTGTTTGAACCCTTTGGGCAAACAGAAACCGGTCGTAATTCTCAGCAAGGAACAGGATTAGGGTTACCAATTACACACAAGTTTGTACAACTTATGGGGGGAGATATCAGCGTCAGTAGCGTTCTGGATCAGGGTAGTACCTTTACCTTTGATATCCAGGTGGCACTCGCTGACAGGGCTGATGTTCAGACAACGCCCGTCAAGCGCAAGGTGATTGGTTTAGCCCCTAACCAACCTGATTATCGCATTTTGGTGGTTGATGATCGCTTTGAGAGCCGTTTAGTGCTGGTTACACTTTTCACATCCATTGGCTTTTCCGTGCGGGAAGCTGAAAATGGTCGAGAGGCGATCGCAATCTGGGAGAATTGGGCGCCACACCTGATTTTTATGGATATGCGAATGCCAGTGATGGATGGGTATGAAGCGACTCGACACATTAAAACTAGGGAGCAGGAAAGATGGGAAGATGGCGCGATGGGAAGACGCAAAGACGCGGAGACGGGGGGATGCCCAGAGGAGAATTTCCCAATTACCCATCTACCCAATACCAAAACTAGGATTATCGCGCTCACCGCTAACGCCTTTGAGGATGAGCGACAGATGGTTTTATCCGCGGGTTGTGATGATTTTGTGGGCAAGCCATTCCGAGAAGACGTATTGCTGGAAAAAGTAAACCAACATTTAGGAGTTGTTTATGTCTGCGAAGAGAATGCTCCTCAGGCAGAACAATCCAAAAAAACACAGACAATTTTGACGGCTGCCGACTTTCAACGTTACTTTTCTCAAATGCCAGCCGAGTGGGTGGTACAACTCCATAAAGCTGCTGCTATATGCAGCGATGATATCGTTTTGGAGTTGGTTGCACAAATTCCTCAAGAAAAGGAAGAAAACGCCTCGCTCATCGCCGCACTAACTGATTTAGTTGACAACTTTTTGTTTGAAAAAATTATCGAATTAACTCAACCGGGTATAGAAGGACGGAGCGAGACGCAATTCCATCAAATGAATCGTTGAGAACTACCGAGAGATTGCCTCGAGCATCGGTAATACCAATTTCCTAAAATAGCGCTAAGCGCTACACATCCACCCCTCCAACAGGGCTTATTAAGGGGGAAGCCAGAATAGCATCTGTAGCCAGCATTCAGGAAATTGGTATAAAGTGATACTTTACTGATGAGGAGTATTGAACAGCAATGCGACAGGGAAATGTTGCAGGATTTGACCGATCGCAATTTTGCCACTCTCAGAAATTGTCTGGTTAGTGATCGCATCTCGCCAGGTAGACGGTGCTCCTTGCGGTAGTTGTAACTGAGTATCTGCCCAAACCTGTTCACCGAGGGGATATTCTCCAGGCTGAACCAACGTTGTGAAGAATCGGGGGGCTACTGCGACTGCCATCGTATCCCCAATATGTCTGGCAAACGCCACAATATGCTCCTTAAACTTTCCACTAACCTCCAGAGGCACGTAATCTCCTTTGAGGAATACGTCCAAATGCTCTTTTCTTGCCTGAAGAACTTTGTGAGTTAGGAACAGCTTAATTCGTCCGTCTTCCTTCGTTGAGAATAACTCATCAATCAGCTTCAGGCTATCGCTTTGGGATTTCTCCTTAATATCCTTCAAAAAGGACATTCGCTGCTCGTAATCCACGGGACGACGGTTATCTGGATCTACCATGCTCAAATCCCATAACTCCGTTCCCTGATAAGTATCCGGCACACCGGGAGCTGTATATTTCAGCAATACCTGTGAAAGCGAGTTAAAGATTCCGTAACCAGCCACCCATTTTTGGAACGGGAGAAATTCCTTCATGAATTCATTCGAGTCAGAAGGCTCTAAAACTCTCTCCACAAAGGCAAGAAATTCCTCTTCATAGTCGCTATCAGGGCGTAACCAAGCTGTATGCAATTTAGCTTCTCTTACAGACTTGAGCATGTAGTCTTTAATCCGTCCAATAAACGAGGCATTTTCACGTTCATCAAACGGATAAGAACCCACTAAGGTTTGATAAAAGAAGTATTCATCATTAGGAACAGGGACTGCTTTTCCCCTCACCTCATTTTTCTTAGAACGATTGAGGTGAATCCAAGTTATCACCTGTTTTTCCCATTCCTCTGGAATTTCTGAAAGCACATTCAATCTTGCTCGGACATCCTCACCTCGTTTGGTGTCATGGGTTGCCGTAGCATTCATTTTATGAGGCCAAGCCATATTTTCTTTTTGATTGGCTTGATGGAACTCGTCGATTGTGATGCCAAATTTTCCTGGATTGCCACCCACTTCATTCAAGGCAAGCAGTCGGTTATATACATAAAATAGAGTGTCCTCAATGCCTTTTGCCATAAGAGGACCAGTCAACTGTTGGAACCTCATGATGAAGTGAAGTCTCAAAGCTCTTTGTTCTTCTGTTAACCCTTCATGCCAGTCCAGCAAGAGCAATTTTTCAATGAAATTCAGTTCATTCAAAAGGAGTGGAATCCGCCCTCTCGCTTCTTCGATTGCTTCCTCAATGTAGGTGCGATCGTCTTTACTTAACCCATCGCCATTGACATAGGTTCGGTAAACTGGGAAAAGGCACAGTACTTCTGAAAGGGTTCTTTTCAGACCGTTCATGGTAAAGTCAATTCCCAGTCGGGATTGACCCGCAATTTTTTTCAGGATTTGAGCCAGATTATCTACATCTCCCGCCAAATTTTTCTCAACAATTAACTGTTTTTTCTCAAAAGACAGTTGCTCGTAATTGGTTTGGGAGCTACTTAGTTTAGTGTAGATATCAGTAAACTGTTTCTCGCTCTCAGTTCGGCAGAAAATCCCATTGACGTAATTCAAGAAATCATAGCCGCTTGTCCCTTGAACAGGCCAAGCCTTAGGTAAGTCTTCGTTGAGTTCCAAAATCTTTTCTACAGTGAGGTAGACATCCCCGGTTTTTTCCCGAAGTCGCTTCAGATACTCGGTTGGGTCATACAATCCATCAATGTGGTCTATTCTTAACCCCGTTACTTTTCCTTGCTCAACTAGCTGACTTACCAAATCGTGAGTTTTGTTAAAGACTTTGATTTCTTGTACTCTCATAGAAATCAGTTCATTAACGGTGAAAAATCGACGATAATTGATTTCTTCCGCACCGACTTTCCAGAACGAGAGACGGTAGAACTGTTCTTGTAGCAAACTATCCAGAAGATTGAAACTTTCCGGGTTGCCTTTTTCTCCATTAAAAAGCTTTACATTGCTATCAACGAAGTCTTTGATTTCAGGATTTTGGGTGTAGAGTTCCCATAAAAGTACTTTGACAAAGGCTATCTGGGCATATCGTTCCTTACCTTTGGTTTCGTGAGGTACACTTTTGATCAGATGGAGAATACCCAGTAATTTGAGAAAATCTGGATGGCGCTTTCCTATTTCTCTCGCCACCTGTCCCAAATTTTGACTGATAAACCGACCATAAGATTCGATTCGGACAGGCAATTTTAAAGCGTAGTAATTGACGCTTAACTCACTCTCTTCATAGGTGAGCTGAATCTCGCCGTTGTGCAAAGCTTCTCCATAAAAATTCCCCATCATTGGGGCAAGTATCCGCCCCTTAATATCTTCATAAGTATGTTCCCATTCAATATCAAAGTAGTCAGAAAAATCCGAATCAAGCCCATTTTCTAGAACATCCATCAGCCAAGCATTTTGGCTATGATAAGCCATGTGGTTCGGAACAATATCCTGCACCCATCCCATGTCATGATTCTTGATTTCCCCTACCAGTGCTTCAAAATCCTCTGCTGTACCTAATTCGGGATTGAGTTGAGTGGGGTCAACCACATCATACCCATGGGTACTGCCTGGTGTAGCTTTAAAGATTGGCGAAGCGTAGAGGTCAGAAATTCCTAATTCAGCTAGATAAGGAATGATATTTTTGGCTGCCTCAAACTTGAATTCTGATTGAAATTGAATCCGGTAAGTCGCTCTAGGAATCCGCATGTTTAATAATCACTCTTAAGGAATTTTTTGGGCTACTTTTTATGTAGGGCGTGTTATTAATTCACCCTACTCCTGTTGGTACAGCACAAAACTGTGTGGTCTGATTGTCAACTCTTGTTCTTGCATCAGTTGGTCTGGCAAGGTGGAACCCAAACCCATCCATTCAGGTTCAGAAGAGTCCAACGTCTTTTGCCAGTTACCGCTGGGAGGTGTTGCCTTAAACCGTACATCTTTTTCACTGAAGTTCAGTATGCAGAAGACTTGGCTGCTCTGAGTCCACCGATGAAGGAACATTAGCTTATCTTCCTCAATCACCGAAGCTTCTAAATGGCGCTTATCTAGTTGTTTCAGTGCTGGGATTGTGCGTCGTAATTGAATTAAATGCTGATACAGTTCCAGCAGTATTTTGTGTTTTCCCTCTTGGCGCTTCTCCCAGTTCAACTGACATTGGTGAAACGTATCGGGACTAAAGGGATCGACAAACTTTCCTTCCATATGAAAGTCAGAAAAATCTTTTTTCCTTCCCTCTCTCACCACCGTCACTAAATCCTGATCCGTGTGACTTACAAAGTAGAGGAATGGTGCATCTTCAGCATACTCTTCTCCCATAAATATCAAAGGAACATTAGGAGATAGTAACAAGGCAGCAGCGGCTAATTTTAAAGCTTCAAACGAAAGTAGATGAGTTAAGCGCTCACCTAGCATACGATTACCAACTTGGTCGTGATTTTGGGTGAAAACGACAAGCTGGTGACCTGGAATAGCGCTTGAATCACTACCATGAAATTTTTTGCGGAATGGTGAATATTGCCCGGAGTAGACAAAACCTTCTTTGAATGCTTTCGCCATCTGTTGGCATGTGCCGTAATCTTGGTAATACCCAGCCTGTTCACCGGTCAGAAGGGTATGCAAACAATGGTGGAAAGCATCGTTCCATTGAGCATCTATACCATAACCGCCTGATTCAATGGGGCGAATTACCCTTGTAGCACTTAAATCATTCTCTGCTGTTAGATAAAGCTTCCGACCTTGTTTTTTGGAGAGAGTATCTACATTTTCGGCTAGTTCTTGTAAGAAGTGGGTAGCACCGATATCGTAGATGTGGTCGCTGGCATCTAAGCGTAAGGCGTCAATATGATAATTCTCAAACCAATACAGGGCGTTTTGGAGAAAGTAGTTGCGCACACCGTAACTGTATTCCTTATCAAAATTAATCGCGCTACCCCAAGCCGTTTTATGAGTTTCTGTAAAATAGGGGCCATAATCACTGATGTAGTTCCCTTCCGGCCCAAAGTGATTGTAAATCACGTCGAGAATGACGGATATTCCCTGCTGATGACAGGCATCGACAAGTTTTTTTAATCCTGCGGAACCCCCGTATGAATTCTGCGCTGCAAAGGGAAAAACGCCATCATAACCCCAGTTTCGGTTGCCGGGAAATTGGCCGATTGGCATCAGTTCGATCGCATTAATCCCAAACTCGTGCAACTCCCTCAAACGAGAAATAATTGCTTCAAACGTTCCTTCGGGTGTGAAGGTGCCAACGTGCACTTCGTAGATAATCATCTCCTCTAAAGGAATACCCGACCAACCCGTGTCAGTCCAATTCATCTGAGTGTGATCAACCACTTCAGAAGGCCCATGTACGTCTTTGGGTTGAGAATGCGAAGCGGGATCGGGTCTATCTACATCTCCAAGTTTGTAGAAATAAAGTGTCCCTGGCTCAATATCTTCAGCTACTACTTTAAAATATCCCCATTCATCTTTTTGCATAGGAATATGGCGCTGAAAAGGGGATACTATTTGTACAGCTACCTTTTCGTAAACAGGCGACCAAACAGTAAACTCACAACGACCGTCACCAAGATAATTTGAGCCAATCTTCACCTGGAATTCCCCTCACTCGGAGTGCTTGTTTAGTAATGGGTAATCACTAATAGGACGGCTCTACATTTGTGTGTTCATTCACAACGGTAGAGCTTGGTTTTGATTTTCTCCCTTTTGCTGCGATGGAGCATCTTTCTATTGGAAGAGAATCCCTTGTGAGTAGAGGGAGGGGGAAGTGTTAATCTTGGTAAGATAGAGGGTCAAGGGGCAAAGTAAGCTTCAGGCTACTTTCACCCCTTACCTTGGCTCCAGTACCGCTTATTGGGATAACGTTTCTAGCTCATAGAGAGCAAAACTTTGAGGACAAATCGTTACTTCCTGTTCCCGAATCAGTTTTTCTGGCATGGAAGAGCCTGAACCCATCCATTGAGTATCAGCAGAGTCTAGAATCTTTCGCCAAATTCCACCCGGAGAGGCTTGAAACGTGACATTTTTGTCATTGAAGTTCATGATGCAATAAATTTGGCTCCCATTACTCTCACGTCGCAGGAATAGAAGCTTATCGTCTTCAACAGCCGATGCTTCTAGATTTTGCTTGTCGAGGGTTTTCAGGGCAGGCATTGTGCGACGTAATTGAATTAAATGTTTATAAAGTTCTAGCAGCGCTTTGTGCTTGCCTTCTTGCCGCTTCTCCCACTTCAACTGAGAGCGATGGAAAGCATCAAGACTGAAAGGATCGATGAACTCTCCTTCCATATGAAAGTCAGCAAACTCTCTTTTTCTTCCCTGCCTGACTGCCTCAACTAAATCCTCATCGGTATGACTAATAAAGTAAAGGAAAGGAGAGTCTTCCCCATACTCTTCGCCCATAAATATCATGGGGATGTTGGGAGAAAGCATCAGGGCTCCAGCCGCAAGTTTCAACGCTTCAAACGAGACTAGATGAGTTAGGCGTTCACCTAGCATACGATTGCCAACTTGGTCGTGATTTTGGGTGCAAATAACGAACTGATGACCGGGGCGATCGCTAGCATCACTGCCGTGATATCTCCTACGATGAGGAGCGTATTTCCAATCGTAAACGAAGCTGTCTTTATAGGCTTTTGCTAGCTGTTCAACTTTGCCAAAATCCCGGTAATACCCCCTCTGTTCTCCAGTGAGCAATACATGAATGACATGATGAAAATCGTCACTCCATTGGGCATCCATGCCATGTCCACCCAACTGTTTTTCGCGAATTACCCGAACATCGTTTAAATCGCTTTCAGCAATTAGATAAAGCTTCCTACCCACCGAGGCGGAAAGGGCTTCAATTTTCTCTGCCATTTCTTGCAAGATGTGTTTCGCACCTAAGTCAAAAATCGCGTGAATAGCATCTAATCGCAGAGCATCAATGTGATAATTTTGGAACCAGTACAGGGCATTTTCGATAAAGTAATTACGCGCCCCTTCGCTGTAAACATCATCAAAGTTCATCGCCATGCCCCAAGGCGTTTTGTACATCTCCGTAAAGTAGGGGCCAAATAGACTGTGGTAAGCTCCTTCAGGGCCAAAGTGGTTGTAAACAACATCAAGAATGACTGATAGCCCCTCCCGGTGAGCGGCATCAACGAGTTTTTTTAGTCCTTCTGGGCCACCATAGGAATTCTGCACGGCATAGGTATAAGCGCCATCATAACCCCAATTGCGATCGCCCGGAAATTGAGCAACTGGCATAATTTCAATTGCATTAATCCCAAACTCGCGCAACTCCCCTAAGCGAGGAATTATCGCTTCAAACGTACCTTCTGGAGTGAACGTACCAACATGTAATTCATAGATAATCATCTCCTCTAAAGGAACACCAGACCAACCTGCGTCAGTCCAGTCGGAAAAGCTATGCTCCACAACTTCAGAAGGCCCATGTACATCTTTGGGTTGTGAGTGAGAAGCGGGATCAGGCCTATCCTCTCCTGCTATTTTGTAAAAATACAGCGTTCCTGGCTCGATACCATCTGCTGTTGTTTTCCAATACCCCTGTTCATCCTTTTGCATGGGGAGCAGACGCTGTTCAGGATAAACGATTTGTACAGCAACATCGTCGTGAGAAGGTGCCCAAACGGTAAATGCACAACGACTTTCACCCAGATAATCAGAGCCTACTTTCATCTTGAAGTCCTTTCGCTCGAAATGTTGGATTTAAGTTTTGAATCAAGTTCTAGAGCTGTAAAAAAAAGAGTAAATTTGGCTTTGATTTTCTCAAGTTTGAGACCCATGGATAATCTTCCAATAGGAAGATTATTAAACTTAGAACATTAAACTCCAACAAAACACTTAACTCCAAAAACTTCAGGAGTTAGGAATTCAGGCAAAATCCAAATCAAAATACTCAATTTTATGTAGCCAGGTATACATAAATCTTATCCTATGGTTGGGAGTTCAGTCATTGCTACTCAGGTAATCTATCGTAGTTTCTACATGCAAAAAAACTCTTGCCAAAATGAAGCATTGAGCTTTTTTTAGTGGTTATGAATAGGTTATCGAGGTGGCTAATTACCTTTTAGGCTAAAGAGAGAAAGCCCGAACAGCTATATCTGACTACCACGATACATTCGCTAGTTCCATACTAGGATGATGGCACAGGGGTTAAAAATGTTAATAAAATCTTATTTATTCTCTTTAAGTCTGTATTTCTTATAAAATAAACGCTGCCTAATAAAGTTTATCAATTACGGCTGAACCTATGTTCTATCCGCTAGGCGGCAGAACAGATAGCTTCAGTCAAAGATTTGCCGGAAAAGTTAAAAGAAGAGAAGCTCTCTAGGCAGATGGTTTTGGTCATCTACCTAGGAAGAATTTTTTTAGAGTTGAAACTATTGAGGCCGAAGGAGACAGTAACCATCATGTCAGACACTTATAATGTTAGTCCTCTGTCTAAGGTAGAAAGAAAATATCTCAGTCAGCAAGCCTTTATACGATACAGACGGATTAAGCATCTTGAACAGTCATCGCTGAGTCTTGACGACGAGCCGTTTTTGGAGAACTTGGAAGTAGCAATACGTTTGTGGGGAGTGAGCGACCAGAAAGCCTTATTGTAGAGGCCAGGTTATTTAAGGTGAAAATGGGGGGCAGGGTTATAGAGCAGAGATTTTCATCCTTCGTTGTATACGATTACACATAGGGGTCTAAGCTTGGAGTAAAAACCTAGCTTTCTGTTGAGCTATGGTTATCCATGCTCCAAGAACTTTGCCAATACAATGCCGCTGATGCCAAAGCTTTATCGCCCAGTAAAGTATTGTGCAACTCAGTATCACCGAAGAGAACCACTGTATCCAGTGAATGTGGAGTCCAAGGCGAGAGAGCCCCAACACTAAAGCATCATCACTGAAGCTGAGCAGGAAGGGTAATAACTGACTCAAAAAACTACGAAAAGGGCTTTCCAAATTTATATCCATAGTGATGAGATTGCTTCACAAGGCAATCATTAATAAAATCATGAATACTTGCGTTGTGAAAAAGCAACTGATTTTTGATTAACTCGCTTTTTATTTTCCAGAATGTAGAGAATTCTTAAATCAATGCATATGTTTATACATCGGTTTTTACAAGATTATGCACAAGAGATTGAAGGACAGTTCAACATGTTTTTAGGAAAACACCTTTTTGGCCTACCTCTTGTATTTCTCTGACTAATAGGCTACCAATTCAGCTCTTTTAAAAGTGACCTTCCTCAGGTAGAACTAGAGTCATTCGAGAGTTATAACTTGATGGCAAAGCAAGATCTATCCTATGGATTGGATTTATTTAGTTAGATATTTCTCGAATTAAGAACTAACAGCCGTATTCAGACAGGTCAATTGTAGCGAGCTATCTCTGTGTCTCCCCGTCCCCGTGTCTAGCTTCAAGACAGGGTATTGGCACTGATGGGGTTCCCATAACGAGGGAATCGGAAGCACCAGTATCCCATACACTCCAGTAGCTACTATTGCTACAGTCTCCACAGCCTCTACTCTACTTTGAACCCATCTCCCCATTTAGACCTTGTAACTTTAGTTAAGACTTGTTAAGTAAAAGTCGGGTGACAGGAACTAATTCAAGGAACTCAGTGCAGTACGGCGGAAATAAGTGACCCGTTATCAATAGACCTGTTGCTCGCATTCGATTTTCGCCCCCCACTCCCCCATGCCCCCCAAAATTGGGGGGAGAATATATTCAACGTCCCCCAAATCTGGGGGATTTAGGGGGCATTGCAGGATTTATGCAAGAGGTCTAATAGAACCAAACATAGAAAGATGAGCCTTTATTCCTTTTGCCCTCTGTCTTCTGCCCTCTTGCACTCAGCAGCCTTTTTTTGGGAATAAGCTATTTTCGAGCTGTGGACTGATTTGTTTGAGCCGTGTGATCGACCTTTATCTATGTTGATTTGGAAGAAAAATTATTAATTTTTGTAATTTTGTAGACTATCATAGTTAATAAAAAGATAAAAAAACAACTCTCAAGTCAAAGAGGCAAATAATAGGCGTGAGTCAGCATCAACTAGTCTCTCCTGCTCAAGGGTTTAGGGAACCAATTAGACGCTACGACCCAAAAGCGATCGCACGATATTACCGTTCCCGACCTTGGGCAGTTATCCAGCGTACCCTCACGGTCGTCTGGTTCTTTGCTAAATTCGTCCTCAGTCTCAAGTGGGACGAATGGAGCAACCAAACTGAGCAAAACAAGTTGAAACGAGCTTCGCAGCTTAGGCAAATCCTCACTCGCCTAGGGCCAACGTTCATTAAGGTGGGGCAAGCGCTTTCGACACGTCCCGACCTAGTGCGGAAAGATTTCTTAGACGAACTCGTTAAGTTACAAGACCAACTGCCGCCCTTTGATAATGGGATCGCATTCTCGATCATTGAAACAGAGTTGGGGCGTCCTATCCCAGAACTCTATAGCCAAATTTCCCCAAACCCCGTTGCGGCAGCAAGTCTTGGTCAAGTCTATCGAGCATTCCTACACACAGGGGAAGAGGTTGCAGTCAAGGTGCAACGCCCCAATTTGCTTCCAGTTATTACATTAGATCTCTATTTAATGCGTTGGGCTGCTAGCTGGCTAGCGCCTTGGCTCCCCCTAAATCTTGGACATGATTTGACGCTAATTGTTGATGAATTTGGCGTCAAATTATTTGAAGAAATTGACTACTGCAACGAAGGACGCAATGCGGAAAAATTTGCCAACAACTTCCGTGATGACCCAACCGTCAAAGTTCCAACCATTTACTGGCGTTATAGCAGTGTCCATGTCCTCACTTTAGAGTGGATTAATGGCTTTAAACTGACCGATACCGCTAGTATTCAGGCGGCTGGACTGGACACCGATAAAATCATTGAAGTGGGTGTAATCTCAGGTTTGCGCCAGCTTTTAGAGCATGGCTTTTTCCACGCCGACCCCCATCCTGGCAACCTCTTTGCTCTGCCGGATGGACGCATGGCTTACATTGACTTCGGCATGATGGATCAGCTGGAGCAATACACCAAGGAAACCATTGCCGGCTCCGTCGTTCACCTAATCAATAAAGATTACGCTGAATTAGCGAAGAACTTTGTCAAACTCGGCTTCTTAACTCCAGATACCGATATTACGCCCATTATTCCAGCTTTAGAGGTGGTGCTGGGAGAAGCCATGGATGAAAGTGTCCGTAACTTCAACTTCAAAACGATTACCGATCAATTTTCGGAGTTGATGTATGATTATCCCTTCCGAGTACCGGCAAAGTTTGCGCTGATTATTCGTTCGTTGGTCACGCAGGAAGGCTTAGCACTAACCTTAAATCCTAATTTCAAAATTGTTGAAGTCTCCTATCCCTACGTGGCGCGGCGTCTGCTGACGGGTGAATCTCCAGAAATGCGGCGACATCTGATTGAGGTATTGTTCAAAGATGGGAAATTCCAGTGGCAGCGATTGGAGAATATGATTGCGATCGCTCGCTCTGATCAAAATTTCGATTTATTACCAACCGCTCAACTGGGGTTGCAGTATCTCCTCTCGGAAGAAGGTCAATATCTGCGGCGTCAGCTTCTTCTGGCTTTAACTGAAGATGATCGCTTCCATACTCAAGAAGTTCAACGTCTCTGGAACTTGGTCAAAGATGACTTGAAACCAGGACGCTTGTTCAATGTCGCGCTAAATTCTCTGAGCGAACTTTCATTCGAGGGTGTTGCTTCAATTTTGCCCCTAGCGACTGCCCTTAAAACGAAATAGAGCTAAACCCCCCATAAACTAAAAATGTAGGCGCAAGGAGTAGGATGTGTAGCAGCGCACCCTATAGTATTTCCTAATGCCGAAGAATCATGCCAGTTGTGAGCTAAAATCTGCCCGTATCTTACTTATCATTAGGAGTGCTTTGTGTATCACTTTCCCGAACCGCCCTATTTTTTGTTAATCTTCGGTTTGTTTGCTGGGCTTACTTGTGGACTCGCGTTTGAAGCCACCCTGAAACAAAAGGTACAGGAATGGTCAAAAAACCGCTCCACTCGAACTCTCGCTCAAATGAAAGGATTCCAATTACTCCTGCCATTTTTGGGAATTTCTGCGGGAATTTGTGTGTTTCTCTCGGCTGGATTAGAGATATTCGGCTTTCCTGCGTTGTTATCTTATTCCGTTTCGCTACCCCTCACTTTATTGGTTGGGCTCCTAGTTTGGTCACAATTGGGTAAGCTGTTGGCTCAATTAGAGCGAGGGGGTTCAAAGGCTTTAGATTTAGACGCTTTTGAGTAATAGTACAGTTTGTTCGAGCGATCGCGATAATTAACGTCTTGTGGGGTAGGTATCTAGCTGGCTCAAAATCAAGGGCGGGCAGGATGCCCATCCCACAAGCTTAAAATTACAGCATCAGTGGGATTGACTGCTTTCAACTCTCCTCGCCGCTAGTTTGCAGTTGAACATAAACCAGTACCAGCGTAAAGCCCAGCAATACTGTAGCCGCTGCCGCCGCGTAGCCAAAATCAAAAAGGGCAAAAGCTTGTTCGTAAATGTAGTAAACCAGCAAGTTGGTGGAGTTAAGAGGGCCACCACCCGTGATGATATAAACTTGCTCGAAACTTCGCAACGTAAAAATCGCGGTAGTAATAGTGGCGAAGATTAAGGTCGGGCGCAATCCTGGAAGCGTAATGTACCAAAACTGTTGCCAGAAGTTGGCACCATCTAATTCAGCCGCTTCATAACGACTTTGAGGAATCGTTTGTAACCCAGCTAAGAATACCACCATGTTGAATCCTAGCTGTTTCCAACTACTCAATAAAATGAGAACAGGCATGGCCCAAGTGGTGCTGCCTAACCAAGGAATCGGTTCCAAACCCAGAAAATTTAACAGGGCATTAACGGGCCCTTCGGTTTGAAATAGCCAGCGAAACCCTAATCCAACAGCGACCAGAGAGGTAATCGAAGGAAGGAAATAGGCTGTTCGCAGGAATCCTCGCAGACCAATTGACTGATTTAATAGCACGGCTAAGCCCAAGGGAATTACTAAACTGGGAAGGACTGTAGCCAGGGTGAAGTAAAGAGTATTGCTGAGAACTTGCCAAAAATCCGGGTCGAACACCAAGCGCCAATAGTTTCTTAAACCGACCCAGTAGACGCCCGTTGAGGTGAAACTCCCGCTGGTAAAGCTGAGGTAAACGAGATAAGCAATAGGCCAGAGGAGAAATAGACCCAAGAGGATGAGTGCTGGGGCTAAGAAAATCCAGGCTGCGATCGCATCATTATCCAGCCACTTCTGTTGAGGGGAAGGCTGAGAATTAAGGGTCATGGGCATGGGTTATTGTTATGGGTTGGTGGTAGCCGTAGGTAGAATAACGGATAGCGAAGGGGTCAACTGTTAGTAACTTTCGTTGAATTTATTTAAATTTTTTTGAGCAAAACTCCGATAATCCTTACAAGTATTAATAAAATTGCTATTTTTACTGATGTAATTGCTGTATGTAGCAATCCTCTTTGATTGGTGAGAAGTTTTAATAAACCACTCCAGACGCAGAGAACACAGAGGAAGTTAAGAGGAGAGAGTTAGTATCTCACAAATGGTTTAGGAGTGCTATGGAGTTTAGTCAATCTTTAAAAAAATCAAACATTTATGGATGGTATTTATGGCTCTTGGACAATGCCGTAAATTCCTGAAATCTATTATTTGGCTGCCTAAAGAGCTTATCAGAGAAGCATTATTTAGCGGCTTAATCAAGTTAATTCGTCTTAGCGATATTTATGACTCGATTCTTTCAAAAATACCATGTTGAAACAAGCCTCCCAGAACAATATATTCCAACTCGACGGCAATTCTGCACCCGTTTCACTTCAATTCACACTGACTGAACACAGTGCAGACTTTGTGAATGAAGTGGGTGTTTTCTCAGTTGATGATGACTTAGGTACGATTAATGGCGTAGCTTCTGGCACGCCAGAGTATCTCACAGCTGCCCTCCGTCGGGGGCAAGTAATTTTCTCCGCCCTCTCTGACTCACAGTTTCCTAATCTTGTCTTCCAACGGCAATTGAGTTTTGATAGCAACGCCCGTTTAGGATTTTACCTGGTTCTTAACAGTACCACTGATTCGGTTTTGGCAGATTTGGCAGCAGGACGTGCCCCAGCTTCAGTTGTTTTTGCCAACGTCAATGCCAATGGCGATGGGTTTAACTATTCACGGGTGTTAGAACTTAGCAACAATACCCTGACTCTAGCTTGGGAAGACCTGCCAGGAGGGGGTGACCAGGATTTCGACGACTTGTTAATGCAAGTACAAGTGACCACTACCCCTGCACCGCTAGCAACTGCACTGCAAGGTCAGCGCGAACTTATTGATTTGCGCAGCCAGTCTGGTTTCATCCCCATCAATACTACGGTGAATCGGGAGGCAAGCTTTAACAACAGCTTTGGCTTTTATCAGATTGATGACCCCACAGGACGCATTGGTATGTTGAGACCAGGAGATGCGGGGTATGCTGAAACAGCAATTAGAAATCGGATAGACTTCAGCCAAGGATTCTCCGGAGGAGTCCTACTGGCACCGTTTTTGATTGCGGATAGTACGTCAGAAAACTTCCTCGCTCAAAATTCCTCAAACCAGCCAGATCAAGGGCCATTAGCCTACTTTGCTTTTCTCAATGCCAACCCTGATGGAATTGACCACGTCCGCTTGCTAGGGGACAACACCTTTGCCTTTGAAGATTTGTTAGGTGGGGGTGATTTTGACTATAACGATTTAGTCCTTCAGCTCAGTTTCACAACCCCCGGCAATAATCAACCAACGCCAGTCAATTCCACCCCAACTCCTACTCCAACTCCCACTCCTACCCCAGCTCCCACTCCTACCCCAACTCCTGGTGAAATTCGAGGTACGGTGTGGAATGATATCAACGGGAACGGCGTGCAGAATACGGGTGAACTGGGACTGGCAGGCTGGAGTGTCTTTCTCGACCAAAACCAGAATAATCAACTGGACACGGGTGAGATATCCACGACAACGGACGCTAATGGGAATTATGCCTTTACCGCTTTAACAGTAGGAACTTACAGGGTTGCGGAGGTGTCGCCAACGGGTTGGGTGTCAACGTTTCCTGTGCCGACGACTCAGACAGTCAACCTCAATGCAGGCCAGAACGTTACGGCGATCAACTTTGGTAATCGGTCTAACTTACAGCAACTCCAGCTCACGTTAACCCCTCTAGCTAATGGTTTGGTGAATCCAACCACGATTACTAATGCTGGGGATGGTAGTACTCGCCTATTTGTAACGGAACAGGGTGGGCTTATCCGGATTATCCAAAATGGTACTCTTGTAGCGACACCGTTCCTCGATCTCTCGAACCGCGTCAGTACTGGAGGTGAACGTGGCTTACTCGGCTTGGCTTTCCCACCGAACTATGCCAGTAAAGGTTACTTCTACGTCAATTACACCAATACCGCAGGCAATACAGTCATTGCTCGTTATCGTCTCACAGACAATCCCAACATCGCCAATCCCAACAGTGAAGAAGTTATCTTAACCATTCCACAACCCTTCGCGAACCACAATGGGGGACAACTGGCGTTTGGCCCTGATGGTTATCTTTACATTGGCATGGGTGATGGTGGGGGTACGGGCGATCCTCTCAACAATGCCCAGAACGCCCAATCGCTGTTGGGCAAGATACTACGAATTGATGTGGAATCCGGGGTAGCACCTTATGCTATCCCGACCACTAATCCCTTTACAGTGTCCAATGACCCTAACAATCAGTATCGCGATGAAATTTGGGCGCTGGGTCTACGCAATCCCTGGCGTTTTTCCTTTGATCGCATCACTGGAGACCTTTACATTGGCGATGTAGGGCAGAACGCTGTTGAGGAGATTGACTTCCAATCGGCTACCAGTAAAGGTGGCGAGAATTACGGCTGGAACATCATGGAAGGGTCTGGTCGTTATAACAATAATCCCGGCAATTTGACGGGCTTAGTCCTTCCAGTCGCAGAGTACGATCATTCATTGGGAATTTCTGTCACAGGCGGAATGGTCTACCGGGGTCTGAGCGAGCCCAGCCTACAAGGTGTCTACCTCTACGGCGATTTCGGGAGTGGGCGCATCTGGGGGTTAAGACCCAATAGTACAGGATGGGAAAACACACTTTTGCTTGATAGTCCTTACGGAATTTCCGCCTTCGGGGAAGATCAAGCAGGCAACTTGTACTTGGCTGACTACTTCAATGGGGGTATTTACAGTATCAGTGTGTAAAAGCACCATCTAACCGATAATTAACCAAGTAGCGCTCTAGATTTAGCGATCGCTCTTTGCTTCATGACTTCTAATTCCGCCTCTACTGATTCCACACCTAGCCTAGTTTCCCCTGCCATCCCTCCCAGCCTAATAGCCAACGATTCACCCACTGACTCCCCGCTAAAACTCGGAATCATGGCTTCTGGGAATGGCAGTAACTTTGAAGCCGTGGCTCAAGCCATCAAAGACGGGCAACTCAATGCCCAAATACACGTCTTGGTTTACAACAATCCAGGTATCAAAGCAGTAGAACGAGCTAAACGTTGGGGGGTTCCGGCGGTACTGCTCAATCATCGAGACTACAACAAACGCGAGGATTTAGATGGCGCGGTCGTTAAAGTATTGCAGCAATATGAAGTAGAGTGGGTGGTCATGGCAGGCTGGATGCGGTTAGTCACGCCCGTCCTCATCCATGCCTTCCCGGACAAAATCATCAACATCCATCCCAGCTTGTTACCCAGTTTTAAAGGCATTCGGGCGATAGAACAAGCCCTAGAAGCGGATGTCAAAATTACCGGTTGTACAGTCCATCTGGTGCGATTGGAAATGGACAGTGGGCCAATTTTGATCCAATCAGCCGTCCCCGTACTTCCAGGCGATACCTCAGAAACGCTTCATGCCCGAATCCAAGTCCAAGAACATCGGATTCTACCGCAAGGCATTGCTCTAGCAGCCTATCAGCAAAATGGATGATACAAATAGTAAGTGGAAGGAAAGGAAAAAGTAAAAAGGTAAACAGTAAAACTATAGGATTGTTTCATAAAGCCCTTTTCCTTTTTCCTTCGAGAAGGGGATAGGTATCAACCTTTTCGTGAGATGGTATTAATTGAGGTGGTTGTAGTTGAATAAAACCGACCTGCGAAGATAGCACCAACGAAGCTGAGCGCGACTTAATCGGTGTCTACCTGTCTCGTTTGTTGTTGAATTGAATACCTGTAGCTGATTAGGGTCATACCAAACCTCTTCAATCAGTTCCTGCTTGCTGTTGAAAAGATAAACTCCATAAGTCCAAGCATTTATTTTTGGGTGAAAGTCAAGCCCAACAATATAACCAACATGGTTATCTTCTGTCTTCACTTTTTGTCCCAGCTTATATTCAGGCTGAGTAAATTGCTGGGAGATATGGCTGCATATTAATGCCGTGCAATGTGTATCAACTATTGAATTGAGTACCTTGAACTGACTTGCTTCATACCAAATTTCTTCAGTAGTTTTTGGCTGACGATTTTGTAGATAAACACCATAGCTCCAAGTCCTTGTTTCTGGGTAAAAATCCAGCCCGAAAATACAGCCGATATAGCTATCTTCTGTCTTCACTTTTTGTCCAAGGCTATGTTCAGGCTGAGTAAATTGGAATAGCTCGGTATCAGTAATCAGGAAATTCATTCAGCGTTTTTGCTTACTCCTTTTGAGCATACTGTTTCTCTACTGAGCTATAAGCTTGTCATCAAAAATAGGGCAGTCACACATCAACACCAAACTTTTGAGCCTTTTCTAAAGTTTGGTTAATTCGTTACATAAACGCTGGCACGATCGCAAAAAAATGAGTCTAGAACACCAAGCTTAGTCATAGTCGGTAGTACTTTTTTCCCTCTCTTGGGCGAAGCATTCAGACACAACATCAAGGTTGAGGGTTTGACCGAGCAATTACTTTCCGAATGCTTTACCCTTACCCAGAATTTTCATTACTGGAGCGACGCTGTAGAGGGCTTTGCAAGGATGACAACACTTACATCCTAAGACAGATGAAAAATACTTCACTCAGCCATATGGCGGGTTGAATCTCCGTATAAATGCTGAAATCGGTTCAGCAAAACATACGGGATTTAGCGGTAAGCCATTATACTAAAGCCCAGTTGATATTGCCTTTTGCATTCACTCCATTTTAGGAGTAACCATTGCCCCTGCTGTTCAATTAGGCTTCTGCTTGTTTGTGATCTAGCTTCCATAAATAGCTGGACAGCCAATTAGTGACAATATGAGCCACAATTGGTACGAGTAAATTACCCGTCCACAGAGCACTAAATCCCAATAGTAAACCCACCGCAGTAGCCCAGACCACATAAGGCCATTGTTGGGGACCACTCATGTGCAAAACGCCAAAGAGCAAGCTCGTGGCGATAACTCCAGTAACATTTAATCCAACCGCTGGTAACATCACGCCCCGAAACAACAACTCTTCGCTCATCCCAGGCAGCAATCCCAACCAAATTAGGTCGGGTAAAACTAAGGGTTTAAGTACCATTTGCAGGTAAAAATCAGCGCTTTGGCGATAACCAGGCCAAAGGCGATACACCAAACTACTCAACACCGTAATTCCCACTGCAATGCCTAGACCTAGGAGTAAAGCATCAGAGGTACCGTGTAAAGGTAGGAGTGTAACAGAGCCAAAGTGCAACCAAAACTTGGCAATAAATAGTAACACCAGAGCCGTTACACCCATAGCAATTAACACTTGAGTGCGGGTGAGAGGTTCAATTTCCGGTTGATCGGGAAGCGGTTTTGCCACGAACAGATAAGCAACTTAGAGACGATAAAGAGGGGCTGAGAGCTTGAGCGCTAATACCGGCACGATGAGCAACGAGAACGCCCAATGCCTCTAAATACGAGTTTACTCTGATTGCCTTGATCCCTAAACGTTCGGGAGGGACTTGCATAGAGGTTTGGTTTTCTTCAACGGCAATAATCTGAGTTTGCGGTTGGCTGCTTAAACTCAACAGGGCACTACCGCCACAGGCTGTTGCTGGGATAACCACAGCATCCACTTGTGATGCCCAGATATCTCCCGGTAGAGACGTAAAATTTTGTGTCGCGATGGGGAATGGGGAATGGGGAACTCGGGGCTCCCTTTGGGGATTAGGGGCAATGGGGAATTGGGAAGATAACGTAGAGGAGGGAGATGGTTGACTAGTGTTTTGGCCTCCCCCTTGTCCCGCGATGTCCCCCTTGTCCCCAGTCCTCATTCCCTTCATAACGAATTGGGGGGCGCGACTCAATCCCACGAGAACGCAGGGTAAGAATGTATAGCCTATTTCCTCCGCCGCCGAGCGAGGCGACAAGTCGGGGTCGAGGGGGAGGGGCATCAGCGCGGGGGCATGGGCACAAGGCACTTGAAAGGTACGCACAATCAGATGGCTGATTACCGCTTCCGCGCCGGCAAGGGGGTCTACTCCCTGTCCATGACGGTACGCTTGCAAGGCATCACTGCCAGAGTCATCCGGGAAACGGGCAACTACTGCGATCGCGTCTGCTCTTGCTTGATGAATCAAGGCGTCTGCCGCTCGCAACAAGCTGCCAGGATTGCCAATGGTGCCCCAACTTGCCCCTGATGCCGCCGTTCGTAGTTCTACATTTAAGGGGGCATCGGTTACTACGTAGTCCGTCAGATTCAGCCCTAGTGTGGCTCTTGTTGCCTCTGCTGCCTGAAGATGCCGGAGGCGCAGGTCGGGTTCTATGGCTTGGTCGAGAATTAACCCAATCCGGTTCTGATGTACAGGTTGCAGACCCCAGCATCCAGCAGCAAATTTGTCAAGGCCGTAGCCTTCCACATACAGGGCGTTGGGTAAATTCCAGTACAGCTGGGCACCATTGAGAACGTTGGGGTGAGTGATGAGGCGATCGCAAATTTGCGCGATCGCTCTAGCTACAGGCATCGCATCTCCCGCATAACCCCCAATTGATGCCCCAACTCCTGTAGGGACGATTAAAACGACAGTATATGGGCGTTGAATCACAGCGAAGCGGCAAAGTTAGATTCGACGGTGACAATCGCTTCGACTTGAGCTTTCTGGCGTTCAGTATCTACCTGAGTTACTGCCCAACGCAAAGGTTCTCCCCGTTTTTGCAATTCGGCTTCAATCGCTTGTTGGAGCTGTACGGGAGTCTCTTGAAGGTCAATTTCTGCGGTGATGAAGTGAGTTGTCATATGTTGCTGTTGAAAGGCTATGACTCATATTACCGTTCGAGTGCTAGGCTGTGTTTTCCACCTTTGGCTGTTTAGCTCCCAGACTTTTTGAAGGGGAGCTTGGCGTTAGCAGAAGAGTAAGGGCTAGCCTGGATTTAAGTGATGCGATCGCCTTCTCTGAGTTGTTGAGTGACGAGTGCCAAACTCCAGCATTCAAGCTCCAAGCTGCAAATTAATATATACGCACAAGTCTTTCTCGCCCCCTAAATCCCCCAATTCTGGGGGACTTTGAGATTTTGAGATACCGATTCCCCCCAAAGTTGGGGGGTTAGGGGGGCTATTATCTGGAAGAAGATCTAATATCCTTCGAGAGCACCTTCGGCGAACAACC
Organism: Waterburya sp.; assembly: GCA_036703055.1. Classification (GTDB taxonomy): domain Bacteria; phylum Cyanobacteriota; class Cyanobacteriia; order Cyanobacteriales; family Coleofasciculaceae; genus DATNPV01. The sequence goes on along the minus strand of DATNPV010000166.1, from coordinate 70,069 downwards.
TGCCGACAACTTTTGCATAACCTCCATCAAGTTAGGAAGTATATCTTAACTAAGCCAGCAATCCTCTACCTTGCCCTTCGAGGATTTTACCTATGCAACCCGGAAGAATCGGCATCACCGTTCTCATCACTCTACTAGCTGCTACCGCTACCGCATTCGCTCCTCATTTTCCACTATCCTTCGCTGCACCACCAGCACTGGCTCAAACTTCAGTGAATCGGAAAGCACAAGCAGATCGACTGCTAGAACAGGGTAATAAGCAACTTGATACCAGTCAATTTCAAGCGGCATTACAGTCTTACCAACAGGCATTGGCTATTTATAAGGAGATAGGCGATCGCAAAGGAGAAGCCAATTCTCTGAGGAATCTGGGTAATGTCTACTATTCTTGGGGACAATATCAGAAAACAATTGAGTTTTATCAGCAGTCCTTGGCTATTGCACCGGAGATTGGTAATCGTCAGTGGGAAGCGGATTCTCTAAATAATTTGGGCGAAACTTATCGTAACCTGGGGCAATACCAGAAGGCGATTGAGTTTTATCAACAGTCATTGATTATCGCACGGGAAATAGGCTACCACCAGGGAGAAGCCAATTCTCGGAATAATCTGGGTATAGCTTACGATTCTCTAGGGCAATACCAGAAAGCGATTGAGTTTTTTGAGCAGTCATTAGCAATTGCATGGGAAATTGCTGACAAGGAAGGGGAAGCTCGATCTTTGGGGAATCTAGGTAGTGTTTACAATATCCTAGGACAATACCAAAAGGCGATAGAGTTCCATCAGCAGTCATTGGCAATCGCACGGGAAATTGCTGACAAGAAAGGGGAAGCTACTTCTCTAAATAGTTTGGGTAATGCTTATAATTCCCTAGGGCAATACCAGAGAGCGATAGAGTTCTATCAACAGTCATTAGCTATTGAATCGGAGATTGGCTATCGCTCTGGGGAAGTGGCTTCTCTAGGGAATCTGGGTAATGTTTACTTGTCGTTAGGGCAAAGCCAGAAGGCGCTTGAGTTCTATCAACAGTCTTTGGCAATTGCGCGAGAGATCGGCGATCACTTTAGGGAAGGAACTGCTCTATTGTATTTGGGTAATGCTTACTTGTCGTTAGGGCAAGACCGAAAGGCGCTTGAGTTCTATCAACAGTCCTTGGCAATTGCGCGAGAAACCGACAATTACTATGAAGAAGCTGCTTCTTTGGGGAATCTAGGTATTGTTTACTATAATCTGAGTCAATACCAGAAAGCGATTGAGTTCCATCAGCAAGCATTAATGATTGCACGGGAAATCGGTACTCGCCAGCAGGAAGCTAAAGTTTTGAATAATCTGGGTGATGCTTACAAGAACCTGGAGCAATACCAGAAGGCAAATGAGTTTTATCAACAGTCCTTGGCAATTGTACGGGAAATCAGTGATCGCGAAGGTGAAGGATTTGTTCTCAGCCACATAGGTATTCTACTGGCCAAACAAAACCAACCCGAACTAGCTATTATCTTCTACAAACAATCCGTCAATGTCAGAGAAGCCATTCGGCAAGATATCCGAGGACTATCAAAAGAACAACAGCAGTCCTATACCGAAACTATTGCAGGCACTTATCGCCGTCTCGCTGACTTACTCCTCAAGCAAGACCGAATTCTCGAAGCCCAACGAGTCCTAGATTTACTCAAAGTCCAGGAACTCGAAGACTATTTAAATAACGTCCGAGGCAGTGACAACTCGGCTCAAGGCATTGCCAATCGCGCCCCAGAACAGCAATTTAAACAAGCCTACGACGCCATTCTTAATCGAGCCATTGAGCAAGGAAAAGAGCTCGCCCAACTTGGAAACATTCCCGTCTCCCATCGAACCGAAACCCAAAAACAGCGTGTGCTTGAACTCAGGAAAAACCAGCAGCAACTTGTCCAACAATTCCAAGCCTTCCTCAAAAGTCCTGAAGTCGCAAAGCTCATTGCCCAGTTGAGGAAAACCACAGGTGGAGAGGGGTTTGACTTAGATAAATACGCCACCAGCTTACAAGACAACCTCAAGCAGCTCCAACAAGATGCGGTAATTCTCTATCCCTTCGTTCTCGACGAGCGCCTTGAATTAGTATTAGTCACTCCTTACGCACCCCCGATTCGCCGCACCGTTGCCGTCAAACGAGAAGAACTCAACCGGACAATCGTAGACTTCCGTACTGCCTTAAAAAAACCTTACTCTGATGCCAAGACTCCAGCCAAAAAACTCTACAACTGGCTGATTAAACCGATTGAAAATGACTTGACTCAAGCCAAAGCAAAAACTATCATCTACGCGCCAGACGGGCAACTACGCTACATTCCCATTTCTGCCCTCTATGACGGCAACCAATGGTTAGTTCAACGCTTTGGCATTAACAATATCACTGCCCTCAGTCTCACCGATTTCAATACAAAGCCTCAAACTAAATTGCAAGTTTTAGCTGGTGCTTTCACATCAGGTAGTTATAACTTCAAAGTTGGCAATAAAACCTTCAGTTTCTCTGGGCTAAAGTATGCCGGAATTGAAGTAGACAATCTCGCCAAAACCGTCCCCGGCACAACAAAAGTTGTGGATAAGCAATTCAACCAAAATACAATTCTTCAAATGAATGACTACTCGGTTGTACATCTTGCAACTCATGCCGCCTTCGTTGCCGGACAACCAGAGCAATCCTTCATTCTATTTGGGGATGGCAGTCGTGCCACGCTTCGGGATGTTGGAAGCTGGCGTTTACCTAATGTGGAATTGATGGTACTTTCGGCTTGCGAAACGGGTTTAGGCGATAAGTTGGGTGACGGGAAAGAAGTTCTTGGCTTTGGCTACCAGATGCAACAAACGGGAGCAAGAGCGGCAATTGCTTCGTTGTGGCAAGTGAACGACGGCGGTACTCAAGCGTTGATGGATGCCTTCTATGCTGCGCTGGAAAAGGGCAACATCACGAAAGCAGAAGCCTTACGCCAAGCGCAAATTGCCCTGATTACTGGTGATTATAAAGCCTTGGGTCAACAGCGGGGACTAGCAGTACAGCAGCGCATTAGTAGCAGTCTACCGCCAACCGTGAACAGTCGCCTTAGTCATCCCTACTACTGGGCACCCTTCATACTAATTGGGAATGGGTTGTGAGCCCCCTAAACTTCCTTAAAACACTATGCAAAAGGTCGTCTTTCCGATTACCCATTCCCGATTCCCTACTCCCCCAAGCGGTTGTGAGTTGTCATTTTGGTTCTAGAAAGGCTATTCCTAGGGTTAATCTTCATTATCATTATCGACCAAGAAGGACGGAGTACCTGTTATATGGGGAAAAATTGGGCACAACGCACGCTGCTTGCCTCGATAGGATTAGGATTGGCGCTTAGCTCAAACTTGGCACAAGCAGCAATTTTTGATCGCAATGGCAACAGGTTACCCGATACTGAAGTTAACTCAGCCACAGTCAATTGGGAACTCTTATCTGTTGGAAAAGCTAGAAAGTATAACGGTGTCGGTTTGCTGATGCGCGGCGTTGATGGATTTTGCACGGCATTTTTCCTAGATACTAATGGCAACGAGCAAGCACCTGCTTATGCTGTAACAAATGGTCACTGTTATGACGGTTCTGTATTTCCCGAGGCGCAAGAAATCTTGACTAATCAGCCTTCTAATATAGTTTTTAAGTTGAATTACTTTAAAGATGCCAAAACTCGCGTTCGCCAGGTTCGAGTCCGACGGGTTGCTTATGCGACGATGAAAGGAACGGATATCACAATTTTGGAACTCGCTACCCCTTTTAAGCAATTAGTAAAGGAAGGTTTTACTCCTTTAAAAATTGATGAGGTTCCTGCCCATGTGGGAGAACCTGTTGAGGTGATTGGTATTCCGATGAGTGGCGTAGAAACCTCTCAAAGTTTCCTCCATCGATCGAGGTGTGAGGTGGGACAGTCGGTGAATGTGCGGGAGGATATTTACCACTGGGAGAAATCAATTCGCAATCGTTGTAGTGTTGTCGGTGGAATGTCTGGTTCTCCGGTGGTTTCTCTGAAAAGTAATCGAGTTGTTGCCATCGCTAACACGGGTGTTGATGATGAAGCAATGGCACAACCTGAGTGCAGCATGAATCGACCTTGCGAGGTATTCAGCAATGGAAAGGTGGCTACTTTTATTAAAGAAAATTATGCCCAAAGAGTCAGTGATATCCCCTCCTGTTTTGATCGAAAGGGTATGTTTAATTTGAACCTTTCCTCTTGTCGGTTAGACAAGCCTTAATAATTGGGAATCGGGAATCGGTCTGAAGGTTGAAGGTTGGAGAGAGAAAATGTTCCTCACTGATCGTTTAAAACTTTCAACGTTCAACGTGCCAACCTTCAACTCTTCTTCCAATTTACTAACTGGTAACTTATTACTCTATGAAGGCTGACCGAATTGGCGTTCGTACACCTCTTCTTCTTTCTCTGTTTCAATCTTCAGATTAGAGCGGGGATAGGCGACACATAGTAGTGCATAACCTTCAGATTGGAGTTGTGGACTCAACCCCATACCATCGCTCTGTTCTACCGTTCCTTCTAAAAGTTGAGCTGCACAAGTAGTACAGACTCCGGCATGGCAGGAACTGGGTAACTCTATGCCAGCGGATGAGGCAGCACTGAGAATTTTTTGGTCATCTGGCACTTCTATAGTATGGGTGGTGCCTTGGTGGTGAATTTCAACAGTGTAAGTTTTGGGCATCGTGTGAGTTCTGGACTTAGCGCTCTCAATCCCCGTTTAGGGAGACAGGACTTGGACTGGATTATTTTATCGCTCTACAAGGAACAATACCAATTAACTAAAAGCCTACTAAAGATGCTTTTCTTGTTCCCCCCAAGATACAGGGGGGCTAGGGGGGTCAATGTGTAGCGCAGTAAACGTAAAATGGTATAAAGATTATCTGATTTCATTGAGTTAGTTCTGCTCTAGCTGAAGGTAGAAGTGAAAGCTGCTAATATGCATTCGCTTACTAAAGTAAAAGCGATGAGCTTCAGTCCGTTGCACACCGCTATCTAGCTGCACTGCATCACAGTTTTGGGCTTTGGCGTAATTCACGAGCCAATCGAATAAAGCACCGCCGTACCCTTTGGAACGTTCTTCAGCGTCAGTAATTAGATCGTCTACGTAGAGAATCTTTCCATGTGCCAGCATCTCTAACAGTCTGAATCCTGCTAGTGCTTTGATGCTGCCCTCTTGTTCCAGATACACCAGAAAATATCCAGATTGTTGTTGTCGCTTTACTCGACTGACAAATTCTGGTTGAGTAAGGTGCGATCGCAACTGCACCATCACCGAAAAGCACCGCGCTAGATCGATATCTGAGTCAGCAAATTTCACCTGTAATTCATGGCTCTGATTCTCTATTTGCATAAGTGATAAGGCTCAAAGAGATAATTACTACTGCTACAAAGCAAAACTTGACGTTTGCCAGAGTAGAGGTGTTGGGTGGTTAAAGAAATGGGTTGCAGCCGGAGTATAGCGCGATCAGCTTTACTAATGCGCTTCGCACTCCCCCGGAAAAGCAGTCGCACGTTGTCTATGGCGATCGGCTTTTTGTTACTGTCATCGGTAGCGGCAATGGCAACGGAAACAAACGTTTCCATTGCCCAACAACCAGCGACTTCCTCGCCAAATGCAACAACTACTGATAGGCAACAAGCCTATGCACGGGCGCAGCAACTGTTAAAGCAAGCAGGGCAACTACGGGAGCAAGGAACAGCCGAATCTCAACAACAGGCACTTGCCAAATACGAAGAAGCACTGAAAATATGGCAGCAATTGGCTATTAATGAAGCTCCTCCGTATGTGGCTCGGAGTTTTGAAGCTATGACTTTTCTCAGTATTGGCAATACCTACTATAGCCTTAGCGAGCTTCAAAAAGCGGTGGACTCTTTCGAGCAGGGGTTAGCCATCAGTCGCGACGTAAAAAACCACATTGGAGATGCGATCGCTCGTACCTCTGCTGATAATGCTGGCTCTAATTCAAACAAAAAACAAGAACTGCTCGACTGGTACAAACAAGCTCTTGTGCAAACCAGCCTTGGGGAAGGTTCCCTGTTCGATGCTCTGGGCAATGTTTACTACAGCTTGGGCAAAATGCAAAAAGCACTGGAATCTTACAACCAAGCCCTGTCGATGTTTCGAGCTGAGAAACAACCCCTTCGTGAATCTATTACGCTGGGTAACATTGCTGATGCTTACTTTTGGTTAGGCGAAACTCAAAAAGCACTCGACTTTTATAATCGAACACTGGAACTCCAGCGTGCCGAGAAGCATACTGCCGCACAAGTGATGACGCTTCAGACTATCGGCTTGAGATACACCAAATTGGGCGAACGACAAAAAGCGCTGGATGCTTATAATCAAGCGTTAGAACTCCAGCAAGAAAAGAAGGATTTGGCTGGACAAGCGTATACTCTCGGCAGAATAGGCTTGCTCTACTTCTCATTGGGCGAGACTCGAAAGGCGCTAGATTCCTATAACCAAGCACTGAAACTCCAACAAGCAGCACAGGGACATCTATCTGGAACAGATTTAGCCTTCAACCTTTCTCGACAAGCTGATATTCTCATGGGTATCGCTTCAACCTACACCTTCGGACTTGGCGATCCTGCCAAAGGGCTGGACTTTTGTAACCAAGCGCGATCGCTCTTCCAAAAGGCAGGCGATCGAAATGGGGAAGCGAATGTTCTCAACTTAATCAGCACTGTCTACAACCAATTAGGGGAACAGCAGAAAGCCCTTGACGTTTTGAATCAATCGCTCGTGCTGTGGCGTACCATTCCCGCTCCCGAAAGAGAAGCTTTTAGCCTCCGTGAAATCGCTAATATCTATACTTCAATGGGTGAGCCTCAGCAGGCGCTCGACTTTTACAACCAAGCTCTCAATATCCAGCGTCGGCTGAATAATCGCTCTCAGCAAGGCATCACACTTTACAGCATTGCTTACGTTTACAAGTCATTGGGGGATTATCGGCTCAGTATCGATACATACAACCAAGCATTAGAGGTATTTCTTGCTATTGGCGATCGCACCCAGCAAGCTCGAACCCTTAACAACATTGGCGATGTCTATCAAGAAACGAAAGATTATCAAAAGTCACTAGAGTATTACAACCAAGCGCTAACTCTGGCAAAACAGAATAACAATGTCTCAGGGCAAGTCAGCGTATTCATCTCTATTGTTTTAGCCTACGAGTCATTAAAGGATTATCCCAAGGCGCTGGATGCTGCTAACCAAATCTCATTACTGTCGCACCAACAAAATAATAGTTTGTGGGAAGCCACGTCCTTCGCTATGGATGGCAGGGTATATCTGGCATCAGGAAATTATCCCAAAGCGCTGGAAGCTACTAACAATGCCGTCAATAGGCTTGGAAAGGTGGGGTATCGCCAAGGAGAAGTCAATGCCCTGCGGAACTTGGGCAAAGTTTACAATGCATTGAAGCAGTACGAACAAGCGCTCTCAACCTACGCTCGCGATTTAGCACTACGGCGGCTGTTTGGCGATCGCGCGGAGGAAGCGGAGACACTCTATAATGTGGCGATTACACAACGCGATCGGGGCAATCTCAACGAAGCCCGTACCCAAATCGAAGCAGCCATCAATATTGTTGAGGACATCCGCACCAGAGTCACCAGCCAGGAACTGCGTACTTCCTACTTTGCCTCCGTGCAGAATTACTACCAGTTCTACATCGACGTGCTGATGCAACTGCACAAACAAAACCCATCTCAAGGCTACGATGCTTTGGCACTGCACGCCAGTGAACGCGCCCGCGCCCGCAGTCTTTTGGAACTTCTAACCGAAGCTAACGCCAATATTCGGCAAGGAGTCGAGCCAAAGCTGCTGGAACTAGAGCGTACATTGCAGCAAAAACTCGATGCAGTTGAAAAACGCCGTATTGAGCTAGTTAACGGACAATTGACTAATAAACAGGTACAAGCGCTCGAAAAAGAGACAGCGGCACTTCTGGAGGAGTATCGGCAAATCCAAGAACAAATCCGCCGCACCAGTCCACGCTATGCGGCACTCACTCAGCCCCAACCGCTGACACTGGGAGAAATTCAGCAGCAAGTACTGGATGACGACACGATGCTGTTGGAATACTCTTTAGGGGAAGAACGCAGCTATCTGTGGGCAGTGACTAAAACGAGCATTACCAGCTACGAATTGCCCAAACGTGCGGACATCGAAGCTGCAGCAAAGCAGTTCTATCAGCTACTGAAAAACCAAGCCTATCACTTGGGAACGCGAGGAAGTCTTGAACCTGAAGCGCGTCCGGGTTCCCCTGTCGATAACGACGAAACAGCGACTAAATTAAGCCAGATGCTTCTTGCGCCTGTCGCTGCACAATTGGGAAACAAGCGCTTACTCGTCGTCAGTGATGGTGCTTTGCAGTATTTACCGTTCGCTGCGTTGCCAGTAGCGGAAACGTCAGGGGTAGGGGCACGACATGTCGTGCCCCTACTGGTTAACCACGAAATTGTTAATTTGCCCTCAGCCTCTACACTAGGTGTGTTGCGAAACGAAACGAGCGATCGCAAAAGTGCTCCCAAAGCGATCGCCGTTCTTGCCGATCCTGTTTTTAGCAACAACGATCCACGTCTTCAGTCAAGTTCCGGACAGGCTACTGGTATGCCATCAGCCAAGAGCAACATCAACCACCGAGCCTTGGAGCGATCGGCTACAACGGCTAATGTTAGCTTTAATCGCTTACCCTTCACCCGCCAAGAAGCCGAACAAATCTTGGCGCTAGTCCCTGCGGCACAACGGATGCAGGCGTTTGACTTTGCGGCTAATCGTGCGAGCGCGACGAGTCCTGAACTCCAAAATTATCGCATTGTTCATTTCGCCACTCACGGCATCCTCAATAGTAAGCAGCCAGAATTATCGGGAGTAGTGCTGTCGCTAGTGGATGAAAAAGGTATTTTCCAAAATGGTTTTTTACAACTGCGCGATGTCTTCAACCTCAACCTACCCGCCGAACTCGTTGTCCTCAGCGCCTGTGAAACGGGACTAGGAGAGGAAGTCAAAGGAGAGGGACTGGTGGGCTTGACAAGAGGCTTTATGTATGCTGGTACTTCCCGAGTCTTGGTGAGTTTGTGGAGTGTGAATGACCAAGCGACATCTGAGTTGATGGCGAAATTCTACCAAAAAATGCTGCAAGGTGGGTTAAAACCAGCCGCCGCCCTCAGAGCCGCCCAGTTAGAAATGTGGCAACAAAAGCAATGGCAAGCCCCCTATTACTGGGCTGCTTTTACCTTGCAAGGCGAGTGGAGATAGTACCATCAGGACTTACGCAGCTGGTTTCCATGTCCCCTGTATGTAGGGGCAATTCATGCATTGCCCCTACACAGATGGTGTACTAGTCGAGAAAATGCGTAAGTTCTAACCATTTTGATGAAGGACTAGAGTTCTTGCACAAATCCGAGAACCCCCATAAAAAACGCGCCTGAGTTATCCCAGACGCATTGGCTTGATTCAAAACTTAAAGAAGAAATTTAACCTCTGAGTGCTTCAGCACCACCGACGACTTCTAGAATTTCCTGAGTAATTGCCGCCTGCCGCGCCTTGTTGTAAGACAGCGTGAGATTACTAATCAGGTCGCTAGCGTTGTCACTGGCGTTATTCATTGCCGTCATCCGGGCAGCGAGTTCGCTGGCGGCTGACTCTTGCAGTGCCCGCAGTAACTGGTTATTTAAATACAGGGGCAAGAGAGCATCCAGAATTTGGACTGGATCTTGTTCAAAGATCATGTCACGGGAGAAGGGAGTGACTTGGGGTGCAACTTTCTCCCGTGTTACCTCAAACGCGCCGCCACGAGTGGTCAACCTAAAGATTTCATCATCTTGGGCTTCTAGTCCTTGCGCCGTCAAGGGTAGCAGGGTTTGAACCACTGGACGAGAACTAATCAAGGAGACAAACTTCGTGTAAACTAACTCCACCCGGTCTACGGATTCTGAGAGGAACAGGGAGAGCAGTTCATCGGCAATCATTGATGCTTCTGCGGCTGTGGGAACCTGTTCCAAGCCTGTATAGTGGGCAGCAATCGGCTGGTTGCGGCGTTGGAAGTATTGGTAGGCTTTGCGTCCGACTAAAACCAACTTGTACTCGCGTCCTTCCTGCTGGAGTTCCTTAGCGCGGTTTTCAGCACGGCGGATGACGTTGGTATTGTAAGCGCCACATAAACCGCGATCGCCGGAAATCACGAGCAAGCCTACTGTCCTGACATCCCGTTGTCTCAGGAGGGGTAAGTTGGCGTCTTCAAACTGTAGACGATTCTGCAAGCCGTAGAGAACTTGTGCTAAGCGATCGGCGAAGGGACGGGTAGCGGTTACCTGTTCCTGGGCACGACGCACTTTAGCTGCTGCGACAAGGCGCATCGCCTCTGTAATTTTCTTGGTATTTTTGACCGACTGAATGCGATCGCGAATGAATTTTAGATTGGGCATATCGGAGTTGAAGGTTGTTCGCGTAGCGTTCCCCGTAGGGGTAGGTTAGAAAGTTGAAGGTTCCCAGGAGTTAAAGGTTGGAGGGTTGAAGGTGGAAGGTTCAATCTATCCTTCTACCCCTCAACCTGCTAACCTGCTAACCTGTAATCCGTTAAACGGATACCAGGAAAGTCTGCTTGTATTCTGCGATCGCTTCCTTCAGAATGCTTTCTGCTTCATCAGTGAGTGCCTTCTCTCTTTGCACAGTCTCACCATACTTGGGCTTGCTAGTCTTCAAGTAATCCCGCAGTCCCCTGGTGAAGCTGCTGACTTTATCAACCGCAATATCATCCAGATAGCCATTCAGACCAGCGTACACAATTGCCACCTGCTCGAAAACAGCTAGCGGTGAGTACTGGGGTTGCTTCAAAATTTCCCGTAAACGCTGACCCCGTGCCAATTGAGCTTGGGTTGCTGCATCCAAATCGGAGGCAAACTGAGCAAAGGCTGCCAAGTCATCAAACTGGGCCAATTCCAGCTTCAACTTACCAGCCACCTTCTTCATGGCCTTGGTTTGTGCCGCAGAACCCACTCGTGACACCGAGATACCAGGGTTAATTGCAGGTCGCAGACCAGCATTAAATAAGTCTGATGTCAAGAAGATTTGACCATCCGTAATCGAAATTACGTTGGTGGGAATGTAGGCGGACACGTCACCAGCTTGGGTTTCAATAATTGGCAGTGCCGTCATGCTACCAGCACCTAGGTCATCGCTCAGCTTCGCCGCCCGTTCCAACAAGCGTGAGTGGAGGTAGAACACGTCTCCCGGATACGCCTCCCGTCCGGGTGGACGACGCAGCAGCAGGGACATTTGGCGATACGCCTGAGCTTGCTTGGAAAGGTCATCGTAAATAACTAGCGTTGCCTTCCCTTTGTACATAAAGTATTCGGCAAGCGTCGCACCGGTGTAAGGAGCGAGGTACTGAAGGGTCGCTGGGTCATTGGCATTCGCAGCAACGACGATGGTGTAATCTAATGCCCCTCGTTCCTGAAGAACGTTGACTACGTTAGCAACGGTAGAAGCCTTTTGACCAATGGCAACGTAAACGCAGACTACGTCCTCTTCTTTTTGGTTGAGGATGGTGTCAACGGCAATTGAAGTTTTGCCAGTTTGCCGATCTCCAATAATTAACTCCCGCTGACCCCGTCCTACGGGAATCATGGCGTCAATCGCGGTAATCCCGGTTTGCATGGGTTCATGAACCGAACGTCGCTGCACGATTCCGGGTGCAGGGGATTCGATCAGACGGGATTCTGTGGTGTTGATATCTCCCTTGCCATCAAGGGGACGAGCGAGGGCGTCCACCACGCGACCAATCATTGCTTCTCCCACAGGGATCTGAGCAATCTTGCCTGTAGCCGTAACAGCACTACCCTCTTGGATACCGCGTCCAGCGCCCATTAACACAGCACCGACGTTGTCCGCTTCTAAGTTCAGGGCAATACCAATTTCGCCATCTTCAAACTCGACCAGTTCCCCAGCCATGCACTTGTCCAAGCCATAGATCCGGGCAATACCGTCACCAACCTGCAAAACGGTTCCAACGTTGGAAACTTTGACATCTTGGTCGTATTGTTCAATTTGCTGTCGAATAATGCTGCTAATTTCGTCCGGTCTGATGCTGATCATGTCAATTGGTTGTTAGTGGTCAGTTGTGAGTTAAAAGTAGGATTTTAGATTTGCCATCCAAAACCCAAAGTCTAAAATTGCTACGTTGCACTCGTTAGGCGCAAGCCAAGGCGGCGCAGCTGACCGCGCAGACTGGCATCGATTAACTGAGAACCTACTTTGATAACGACGCCACCAATTAAATCGGGGTCAATTTTTGTATCCAGTTCTATCTGATGAGCACCTGTCATCGCTATGGCTTTTTCGCGAACTGCCTGCTGTTGATTTTCCGACAGTTCTACGGCTGAGGTGACTTCTGCCAGAACCGTTTGATTCAACTTCCGCAGGAGCGCTTGGTATTGTTGGCAAATTCCCTCAATAAATAGGATGCGTCGTCGGTCTACCAAGAGGTTCAAAAAATTTTTCGTGTAGGGGTGAAATTGCTCACCGCCAATCCGTCCCAGCACAGCTTTTTTGTCTTCGGCTTTCACAATAGGACTGCCTAAAAACTGCTGTAACTCGGGTGATTCTCTCAGGAGATTCAGTAATCCAGCAACGTCTTCCCCTATGCGGTCTACGAGGTTATTAGCTTGAGCCAAAGACATCAAGGCTTCTGCGTAAGGGTCTAGTACGTCAGCACTCAACAAACTACCTTTCACGATCTACCTCCCAATTGTAGCGATGCTACGGTCAATTAAGTGCTGTTGAGCGGAGTCATCCAAGCGATCTCTCAGTTGCGATTCGACTCGCTCTATCGCCAAAGCTGCCACTCGCTGGCGAAGTTCCGCGATTACTTTTGCTCTTTCATTGTTCAAATCCTGAACCGCCGTTTCTTTCATGCGTTCGACTTCTTTAGCCGCTGCCTCAAGAATGGCGGCTCTTGCTGCCTGTGCACTTTCTTCGGCTGCCGCCCGGATTTTTTCAGCCTCTGCTTGAGCTTGAGCTAACTTCTGTTGCGCATCTGCTAAGGAAGCCGCGGCTTCCTTTTGTTGTTGTTCTGCCTCTTGAATCGCTTCTTCTATTTTTGAGCGTCTTTCTCCTAGTGTGTTCCCTAAAAGATTCCGCCCAAAGTAAAATAGAACCCCAATGACGATCGCGAGGTTAATGAGGTTGGTTTCTAAAATGTCTAAGTTTAGACCAAAACCACCTTCCGAACCGCCTTCCGCAGCGACCTCTGCTGCTGCGGTAGCCAGGAATGAGAAAGTACTAATAATAGCCATATACAACTGCGAAGACTGAGTATTGCTAATACTGTGACTGGTGTACCTAGCCAACAAATAGGACGCTGCCAAGAATCTAGCGATTCGCAGGTTGACCCTTGAGAAAACTTATCGCTCCTACTCCTGTGCCACTAGCCACTCCAAGCAAGAGCAAGGTTTTCGACAGGAATAGGCATCAAGCCCAGCAAGTTTGAACGTGGGGGCGTTACTGCTTTCGCGTTAGCCTGGTGGAATGAAGTTCTGCCCCTGCAACGGACTAGGATAGGAATTTGCTCTTGCTTGTTTACGTCAAGCCTAAGTTCCCTAAAATGCCCACTCTCACACCCCAACATTCACTCTTGCCAGCCAACTGCCAAAGGGGTTTTACGCCTAACGTCAGCCAATGCTTGCTTTACCGCTTTACCAGTTCTGGTCCTAAAAGCTTCTCTAGAATCTGACCGCTAAGAGCATCTACTTGTTGTTCAAGCGATGCTAGTGCCTCTGCTTTTTGCTGTTCAATTTCTCCCAGTGCCTGTTCTCGTTGCACTTGAGCTTCTGATTGGGCTTGAGCTATTTTCTGAGCAGTAATTTTCTGGGCGTCCGCTTGTGCTGCCGCGATTGTCGCTTGAGACTTGCGGCGCGTTTCTGCTAGTTCCTGCTCATACTGCGTTCTCAGTCTCTCCGCTTTAGCTAAGCGTTCGCGTGCCTCTAGCAAATTGTTGCGGATATAGTCATCCCGATCATCAATTGCCTTGTTCAAGGGTTTGTAGAACACGGCATTCAACACCACCACCAAAAGAAGAAATTGCAACGCCATTAAAGGCAGGGTGGCATCAAAATCAAATAAGCCCCCTTCTTTGGCAGCGGTTTCAGCTGTTTCGACAGCCAGTAGAATTGTCCAATGTGTCATCATTATTTTCAGAATCCCACAGCTTAAAAAAAGTCAGCTCATTAGTTGGGAAGGGGATAGCTTTGTACGGGTTGCCGAAAAATTTTGTAGCACTCAGACAAGTTGATTGAGATTGCCTGAGTGCTTGAATCAAGTGTTACGAGAAGGGGTTAGCAAACAGCAAAACTAGGGCAATCACCAACCCGTAAATGGTCAGGGATTCCATGAAGGCCAGTGTTAACAGCAGGGTGCCACGAATCTTGCCTTCTGCTTCTGGCTGACGAGCAATTCCTTCTACAGCTTGACCAGCTGCATTACCTTGACCAATACCAGGTCCGATAGCGGCTAAACCAATAGCCAGAGCAGCAGCGATAACAGAAGCAGCAGCAATTAATGGATCCATGATTCTTTTCCTTATCTTTCAGTACAAAACCAACAACACAAGAGTTTCGAGTTTGGTGCTTTGAGTTTTTTATTTAAACTTCAAAGCTCACTCATCCTAATCAACTGAGGGACTAATGTTCCTCATGCTCTCCCTCACCGTGCCCCTCCATTGCTTCATGAATGTAGGCGGCTGCTAAGGTGGCAAAAACCAAGGCTTGGATTGCACTGGTAAACAAGCCTAAAGCCATCACAGGTACAGGCACAAACAGGGGAACCAGCAGTACCAGCACCGCCACCACCAATTCGTCTGCCAGAATGTTGCCAAACAGACGGAAGCTCAGAGAAAGGGGCTTTGTGAAATCTTCTAACACCGCGATGGGTAATAGAATTGGCGTCGGCTCAATGTACTTTTTAAAGTACCCTAAACCGCGCTTACTAAACCCAGCGTAAAAGTACGCTAGAGACGTCAACAATGCCAGTGCCACGGTGGTATTGATGTCATTAGTGGGAGCAGCTAGCTCACTGCCTGGTATCTTAATTAGCCTCCAGGGAACTAGGGCACCCGACCAATTTGAGACAAAGATAAACAGAAATAAGGTACCAATAAAGGGCACCCAAGGACGGTATTCTTTCTCGCCCAGCTGGTTCTTCGTCAAATCCCGAATAAACTCCAGAGCATACTCCATCAAGTTTTGGATGCCTCTGGGAATTCTTTGGACGTTCCGAGTAGCTGCAATGGAAGCCGCTACCAAAACTAAAATCACAAACCAGGATGTGAGAAAAACCTGCCCATGCAGTTTCAAGTTGCCTAATTGCCAGTAGAAATGTTTACCTACTTCCAATTTGGCAAGGGGAAAAGAACTAAAGGCGTTTAAGACACTGTACATTTCCATTGACGGAAGTTTCCCCAGAGAAATCGGTAAGTGCTCCGATGCCTAGACTACTTGACTTTTTTAGGGTCAGGTGGCATAAAAGATTGCACCATGTAGACGAGGAGTGTGGCTTTATATGTCATGAATCCCAAAAAAATGGGAACAACATGCAGGTCATGCCATCGAGTTGCTACTATAATCAACCCAATAAACACGGCAAACCGAGCCTTGCTCAGACGTTTATTATCACTGCTCAGTCCTTCAACATCTCTCGCCAACATTCTCAAGTAAACCATACCTGTGCACGCCCCGAGCAAATAATTCAAGGCAATGTCAAGTGAGTAAAAAATCCAGACACAGATGAAAATGATCCCTATTAGAGTAAGTGTAACCAACACCAATGTTCGTTTGAGTTGGTAGTACTCTTGCATTGAGGAATCTGTTGCGGCAGCAGGGGAACTTCCTTGAGGGAGTTCCTCGACTACCGGGTTTGGTTGAGCAGAGTCGTCTGACACGTTCACGGGTAGCAGCAGCAGCCAGTCCACAACGTTGGCTCGTTGACCACGAGCCTTGCCACAGGTAATCATATCATGTGCCGGTAACAATACTTAAAAAAACCTGAAAGGTGGTGCAGTACGGAATTCCACCGAAACCTGTCATGAAAATAGGCATGAAGACGACGGGGATGGGGGGACGGGGAGACAGAGCGAATCATTTACTATCTATAGTCAATATTGTTGAGGAGTCCAGAGGCATGAAGACCAGATTGTTGTTACTACCCGTTTTAGTCGGTTGTTTAGTGAATGGATATCCCGCTTCTCAATCCATTGGTGCCCAACAGCCAGTAGCAGTCAGCCAGCAACAATGGAAGTCGTTTTCTTCATCCGAAGGAGGCTTTAGTGTCTTGATGCCAGTTACACCGACTCAGAAACGACAAACGACAGATAATGCTCATGTATCTCTTAATGCCAACCTCTTCACGGCTTCGTTAGAAGAGGGAAAAGTCAGTTACAGCGTTTCTTATACTAATTTTCCCGATGAAGTGGCTCAGCTTCCTCCCAATTTTCTACTGGATAGCCTAGCTGCTCGTTTTACTAATGATCGGAATATCAAATTAATTAATCAGCAAGATATCAAGTTAGGGCAGTATCCAGGTAAAGAGTTTAAGTTTGAAGCGCCTGGAGAAAAACTGGTTAAATACCGAGCTTATTTAGTGAACCAACGCTTGTATCAAGTTATTTCGGAAATTCCTAAAAATCGAGAAAATGTGCTATCTAATGATATTGAGAAATTTATGAATTCATTTCAACTCCTGAAAGCATAAAGTCTATTTCCTCTACTTCTCCTTGAAGCTTTTGCCCGCCACCCAGGTGGATAGCACCTTCGTTAGTTCCTGATTTAGCACCTCATACCTCCTCACGTTAATAGGCAAAGTATCGCGAACGTAGTTGCTTCGCACTTTGCCTTTTCTGCTAAGAGCGAGTAAGCCTCTAAAATCCAGACATCCCTAGCTTTTAGCGACTACAGTTAAGCGTTTACTTCGTCAACCGCTTGGGCAATATCTGGCAACCAAAACGGTTGACGAGTTAGCCGCACTGAACCAATAGGAAAAATGGTTGTCAAAATAACAGTAGCGCTACTATTTACCGAATTAGCGAGTGCCGGTTCATTATCCGGGGGTCAACATAATCAACTGTTGTTTGAGGAGCGATCGCACTCCCTCCAAGCTCAATTTTACACTCCCCAAAATCTCTCCCACCGTTCTCTGTATGGTGGCATTGGTTTCACACGCTTGCAGAAATTCAAACTCTTTTTCTGACAAGTTAATAATCTGATAATCGTAATTAAATAGACACTTATTAGGCCAGCCATCCATACAGGGATTACGCTCTGGAATAGCTGCAAGAAGTGCCTCATCCGATGACCAATTTGCTTTATTGAGGGGAGGACGCCCTAGGAAAAATTCATAATGGGTGACGGCTTCTGGATCTAACAGTTCAATTAACCGATACCGTTGGCGATCGCTCAACCCCTGCACCCGCTCCATCAACTCGGGATTTTCACCGATCAGCCGCTCTATGTCCCAGTATCGAGGGTTAGAAAAACCGATAAACTCCAAACCTGACGCATCAATCAGCTCAAACAACGTCTCAATGTTGTAGTCAATCTCTTGAGGATGCACATACATATCAGCAAAGTTGGCATCCCGTTGATTTTCCAATGACCAGCGTTCCTTTTCACGCTTGACAAGGCGATTATCTTCTGGTAGCGATTCAAACAACTGACGCCCTAACTTCACGCCGTCACGGTAATCACCTCTCCGCTCACCTTGGAGCAGAGCGATCGCTTTCTGCATCAGCTGAATTTCCCAGCGACCCAACTCGGCATAGACAAAAATATGCATCAAGCCACCCGGAGCTAACTTGGGGGCGAGAGCTTGAATGCCACGAATGGGGTCAGGCAAATGATGCAGGACGCCAACGCAGTTAATCAAATCAAACTGACCCGTCAGTTGGTCAGCACTGTACAAACTCAAGTGATGAAACTCAACGCGCGAGGCACCTGAGCGACGGCAGCGTTCCCTGGCGACATCCAAAGCTCCCCCACTCAAGTCAATCCCCACCACGGATGCCTGAGGATTGAGGTGAACCAAATACTCCGTCCCAACCCCTGTACCACAGCCGGCATCAAGAATTCGGATATCTTGTTTTAGCGGTTTTCGACCCGTACAGAAGTTGTAAGCCGCTAACCAATTCCAGCGCCAGTTGTACCCAGGCGGCGGCTCATCCAGCAATGGCTCTGGCGGAAAAGGGTATGTATCATAAAGCCGCTGAACGGCAGCGCTAGTATCCTGAGACATTTCCATCACTCAAAGCGGTATTGTACGAGGAATCGAAGATTAGGGAAAAGATAGCCTACAAAAGGCAGCATATGAAGCGAATAGTAAAGAGTGAAAAATTCTTCTGACTCCTGGCTCCTGACCCCTAACCCCTAATTCCTAGTGGCGAAGATTGTAACAAAACTTATGGTGTCTCTCAGCTATTGACAGGAATCAATTATGATTACTCTGTAAAACACTGGCAGGTGTTCTATACACTTCTTAACAAACCAGTTGAGAACATCAGAAACGTTTTAATCTAAAGACTGACCTGGTAAAGCCCAGGAGTTTGTTTATTGTAGGCGTCACGGGAATATCCTGTCCCGGTTGTGGATGGGAAGTCAATACCGATGCACTCAGCCGAAAGTAAGCGAAAGTGACCTGTATTGGCATCCCGGTCAGGCTTAAGACAGTAGCAATACACAGTAGCAATTTTGTCGATGGGAGCTTTTGAGAACCAATGAGTGTTAAGGCAAGTGGTGGAAGCTCTGTTGCGCGTCCGCAACTCTATCAAACAGTACCGGTCTCAACAATTATCCAAGCGGAACAGCAAGATCGCTTCTTAGGCGGAGGCGAGCTAAGCGAGCTTGCCAATTACTTCCGCTCTGGAACACAGCGTTTAGAAATTGCAGATATTCTCAGCAAAAACGCAGACCTAGTGGTTTCCCGCGCGGCTAACCGGATTTTCGTCGGGGGTTCCCCGATGGCTTTCCTAGAAAAGCCTAGGGAAGAAGTGGGTCAAGAGATGGTGCTGGCAGGCGGCGGAGCCGGCACAGATGTTAGAGAATCCATGAAGCTAGGAACGGCCACTTATGTCGAGAGTGGCGGTGGCTTCTTTGAAGGATTGCGCAATATTTTCAGCGCCTCTGGTGGGGGTCCAGCACCCGCAGGTTTCCGACCCATCAACGTCGCCCGTTATGGCCCGAAAAACATGCAGAAGTCGCTGCGGGACTTAGCGTGGATGCTGCGCTATGTAACGTATGCGATCGTGGCTGGCGACCCGAACATCATCATCGTCAACGTTCGGGGATTAAGGGAAATCATTGAAAATGCCTGTTCTGGAGATGCCACCATTGTGGCCTTACAGGAAATGCGGGCAGCGGCGCTGGGGTATTTCAAGCGGGATGCTGAGGCGAGCAATATTGTTAATCAGTACTTTGATGTTCTGATTACCGAATTTAAAGCTCCCAATCCTTCCGATAAACTGCGGCAGCGTCCTTCTGGTGACAAACAAGGTCTGCAACTGCCTCAAAGTTACTTTAATGCGGCAGAGCGGCGTCCCAAGTTTGTGATGAAGCCGGGTTTGTCATCTTCAGAAAAGCAAGAAGTGGTGAAAGCCGCCTATCGGCAGGTTTTTGAGCGTGATATTACCCGCGCTTACAGCCAAGCCATTTCTTATCTGGAGTCTCAAGTCAGGAACGGCGACATCTCGATGAAAGAGTTTATCCGTCGCCTAGGCAAATCCCCCTTATATCAAAAACAGTTTTACCAACCGTTCATCAACAGTCGTGCGCTAGAACTCGCTTTCCGTCATTTCCTGGGTCGCGGTCCGAGTTCCCGTGAAGAAGTTCAAGAGTACTTCTCTATCGTGTCCAAAGGCGGTCTATCCGCTCTCGTGGATGCGTTGGTCGATTCTCAAGAATACTCCGACTACTTTGGTGAAGAAACCGTTCCTTACCTGCGGGGATTGGGCCAAGAGGCTCAGGAATGCCGCAACTGGGGAATGCAGCAAGACTTGCTGAACTACAGTGCGCCGTTCCGCAAGGTACCGCAGTTCATCACCACCTTTGCTCGCTACGAGCAGCCGTTGCCTGACCAACATCCCTATGGTTCGGGTAATGACCCCTTAGAAATTCAGTTTGGTGCGATTTTCCCGAGAGAAACTCGCAATCCCAACACCCGACCCGCTCCCTTTGGAAAAGATACCAAGCGTATCCTGATTCACCGGGGGCCTGGGATTAATAACCAAAACAGCAATCCCAGGTCACGAGGCGAGTTTCCCGGTTCCTTGGGGCCTAAGGTATTCCGCTTGGATCAATTGCCCTTGTCTGGCATCGGGAGCAAGAGAAATCAAGCATCCAGTGTCAAATTCTCGGAAAGCTCTACTCAAGCGGTGATTCGGGCTTGCTACTTGCAAGTGTTCGGGCGGGATGTCTACGAGGGTCAGCGCCTGAAGGTCGCGGAAATTAAGCTGGAAAACGGGGAAATTTCCGTGCGGGAGTTTGTCCGGGCAATAGCCAAGTCTGACTTGTTCCGCAAGATGTACTGGACTTCGCTTTATGTGTGTAAAGCGATCGAGTATATCCACCGTCGCTTGTTGGGTCGTCCTACTTATGGACGTCAGGAGAATAACAAGTATTTCGATATTTCCTCCAAGCGAGGCTTCTACGCTTTAGTGGATGCCATTATCGACTCTCCAGAGTACTCTCAGGCGTTTGGAGAAGATACCGTTCCCTACGAACGCTATGTAACTCCAGCAGGGTTACAATTGCGCTCGGCACGACCGGGTAGTATCGGTGAAGATATCGGTACTCGCGTTGACAAGGAAGTGACGCCGCGCTTCGTTGAACTGGGTCAAGTGACCGAAACGAGGACTGAACCGGATATTCAATTCCGCATTAATCAGGGCGTCAGTACCAAGCGGGAGCAAACCAAGGTCTTCAAGCTTACTGATACGACCAATAAGCAAGCGGCTAATGCCGTGATTCGAGCGGCTTATCGGCAGATCTTTGAGCGCGATATCGAGCCGTATATCGTGAACAATAAATTCTCTGCCCTAGAAAGCAAACTGGGCAATGGCGAAATTAACGTCAAGGAGTTTATTGAAGGGTTAGGCGCATCAGAGCTTTACATCAAAGAGTTCTATACTCCTTACCCCAACACCAAGGTGATTGAGCTGGGCACCAAACACTTCTTGGGTCGTGCGCCTGAAAACCAGAAGGAAATTCAGAAGTACAACAAGATTCTCGCCGCTGAGGGCATTCGTGGCTTTATTGGCGCGATGGTAAACAGCCTGGAGTATGCTCAAGCCTTTGGTGAAGATACGGTGCCTTACCGTCGCTTCCCAACACTACCGGCAGCCAACTTCCCGAATACCGAGAAGTTGTATAACCAACTGACTAAACAGAATAAAGACTTGGTGGTACCCAGCTTTGAGTCGGTGAAACCACGTCTGGATGCTGCCAAGCTGCCGCTAACGGGCAAGGCAATCGCCGATGTACAGGTGAAAGCACGGCAGATGGATATGAGCAAGCCGAAGTTTATGGAACTCGGTCGCTCCTTCCTCAATGGGGATGGACAGTCTGTCGAGGCGGGTGTCGGCACATCACGCCGCAAACCGTCCCGGATTTTCCGCATGACGATAGGGGCAAGTGAACCAGAAACAGCACTGGTGATTAATGCCATCTATTGTCAAGTGATGGATGTCTTCAGCGGTCAAGTTCCTGGGGAGATCCGTCGTAGTGATTTAGAGAGCAGACTCCGCAACGGTGAAATTTCCGTGCGTGAATTTGTGAAAGCTCTAGCTAGCTCGGAAATTTACCGCCGCCGCTTCTACACGCCCTATCCCAATACCAAAGTGATTGAGTTCTTGTTCCGGCATCTGCTGGGACGGGCTCCTGCAACCCAAGCGGAAATCCGCCAGTACAACAAGCTCCTGGCAGATCAAGGGCTGAGGGCGGCTGTTGAAGCGATGGTCGATAGTCCCGAATATGCTCGTTACTTCGGCGAGGATGTCGTGCCCTACAATCGCTATCCGGCTCTGCCTGCGGGTAACTACCTGGGTAGCGTGAAAGCGGCCTCGGATTTGGTGAAGCAGTCTTGGTCTGATCTATCACCATCCTCTCTGAGCAGTCGCTTTAGCAAGTCCTAATCTTTGAGAGCGGTCTGTCTCGTCTAATCTTCTGACTAGTTCCTCCTCTGAAGCTGTCACTCACAGCTCAGAGGAGATTTCCTGTGCACAAAGATAGAGAGGCGTGGCGACCAGGAACTGGCTCAAGTCAAAAGTTAAAAAGAGTACTTAGCGCAGCTTTTTCTGTGGGGGAAGAGGTTAATACTAACTTCTGGCAGGAGATTACTTCCCCCATCTTTTGCTATGACTACGAATCTATCTTTTTCATGTGACAACAATGTAACCTCTTCCGAAATCTGAGGAAAAATGTTACAAACTATTACGAAGTCAGGAAGAATGTGAACAATCTGTCGCAGAATATTTGCGGAAGGTCGCTGTATCCCTGACTAATGTATCGCCGACTACTCCAACCCACCTAAAGAATACTTAACAAACTTCAGGAGGGAGAGAGTTAAGCGGCCCGCTAGGCAGGTAATCCAGCGCTCAAGAATGCGAATGCCAGTTTAAACACACCTGGTTAAATTTTTTTGGAGGAATCCATCGATGAGTATTGTCACGAAATCTATCGTGAATGCAGATGCTGAGGCACGCTATCTCAGCCCTGGTGAACTAGACCGGATTAAAACCTTTGTTACCTCTGGTGATCGTCGTCTTCGCATCGCTCAGACTCTGACCGACTCTCGTGAGCGCATCGTCAAGCAAGCTGGCGACCAACTGTTCCAAAAGCGTCCTGACGTTGTTTCTCCCGGTGGCAATGCTTACGGTGAAGAAATGACCGCTACCTGCCTGCGCGACTTAGACTACTACCTCCGCCTCATCACCTACGGAGTGGTTGCTGGTGATGTTACCCCGATTGAAGAAATCGGTTTGGTCGGTGTCCGGGAAATGTACAAGTCTCTGGGTACTCCAATCGAAGCCGTTGCTGAAGGCGTTCGTGCCATGAAGAATGCGGCCTCTTCTCTGCTGTCTGCTGAAGACGCTGCTGAAGCTGGCTCCTACTTCGACTACGTCGTTGGTGGCCTCCAGTAGGGTGTTTCCCGGTCCCTACTCAAATTCACGATTTTCTTAGCTGCGTGAGACAAGGAAACAAATAAAAATGCAAGACGCAATTACCTCAGTTATCAATTCTTCCGACGTTCAAGGTAAATACCTGGACAATGCTGCGCTAGAAAAGCTCAAGGGCTATTTCAACACTGGTGAACTGCGCGTTCGTGCCGCTACCACCATCAGCGCTAACGCTTCTACCATCGTTAAGGAAGCTGTTGCTAAGTCCCTGCTGTACTCGGATATCACCCGTCCCGGTGGTAACATGTACACCACCCGCCGCTATGCAGCTTGTATCCGTGACTTGGATTACTACCTGCGCTACGCTACCTATGCCATGTTGGCTGGTGACCCCTCCATCCTCGATGAGCGCGTACTCAACGGTCTGAAAGAAACCTACAACTCCTTGGGTGTTCCCGTTTCTGCAACCGTTCAGGCCATTCAGGCTATGAAAGAAGTTACCGCCAGCCTCGTGGGTGCTGATGCCGGTCGTGAAATGGGTGTTTACTTCGATTACATCAGCTCGGGTTTAAGCTAAGTACGCTCTCTTAGTTAACATTCTGAGCTTGTAGTCGGTTGTCTAGTTAAGGTCTGGGAAGTCACTTGTGAGTGCTAGCTTGTTAGAGGCAAGTCTTGCTTAGATAGTTGTCAGGCAGATGAGTTTTGACAGTCTAGTATTGACGATTGACTCCCGACCTTTGTTCTGTTGGTAAACACCTTGTCCAACTTTCGCAATTGTGGTGTCATCTTAGCTGAGGAAAAAATTTCAAGACCAGTGCAAAACAGCATGGCGTAGGCTAAGTCCCCATCACGATCTAGCAAGAGATTTGATCATTGCAATAGCGGATCGCTTCAAAAAACTGAATTCAGATTTAAAATTTCTTAACCTCACCACAGGAGTAAACAAACTCATGCGCATGTTTAAAGTAACGGCCTGTGTTCCCAGCCAGACTCGGATCAGAACACAGCGGGAACTACAAAATACTTACTTCACCAAACTCGTTCCTTATGACAACTGGTTCCGCGAGCAGCAGCGGATTATGAAAATGGGTGGCAAAATCGTTAAGGTTGAACTTGCCACAGGTAAGCAAGGTACTAACACAGGTCTGCTGTAAGTTTCACAATACGGCTTTTGAGCAGGAAACATGAGGGGGTCACTAAGCCCCCTTTTTTACTTATAGCAAAAGGCTCTAAGGCAGAGGGCTTTTATGTTTATTACTAGTAAATGGTCGTTTGGGCCGTTAAAGAAAGTCCTAACCTTTATAGCGACAGCTAATAAAATGCCGGATGAGGGCAAGATGAAGGTGAATCTTTCAACAAGGAATTCGCTATTCTTGATTCAGTTAAGTTAATGTTGCTCAAGCTAGCCTACTTGAGTTTCAGTATTTTGACTGTTGAGTGTTGACCTGTGACTTACTGAGTAGTGACTCTACGCGACCTAATCTTTTTTGTTAATCCTTCTGCCCAAGAATGGGCGACAAACGCCCGGTTGTTGAAGTGGCTAACGTTTGTGTGGATGTTTATCGGCCTAGCGGTTCTTTTCTCAGCCTCGTTTCCGAGTGCAGATGCTGAGTTTAACGATGGGCTGTATTACTTCAAACGGCAATTGATTTGGGTGGGGTTGGGGTTAATCGGGTTTAACCTGGTTGTGCGATCGCCCCTACGTTATATCTTGGGAATCACTCACTGGTTTGTATTCGTTCTGTTGGCATTTTTGCTGATTACTCTGCTTCCCGGTGTGGGAACCACAGTTAATGGAGCCACACGCTGGTTATCACTTGGCCCAGTTCCCTTACAACCCTCCGAGTTAATCAAGCCATTTCTGGTGCTACAGAGTGCCCGTGTATTTGGGCAATGGAATCGGCTTCCCATGCGAGTGCGCTTGTTTTGGTTGGGAATTTTTGCCTTTGTGCTTCTAGGCATTTTGTTACAACCTAATCTCAGCACCACAGCCTTATGCGGGATGACGCTGTGGCTCATCGCACTGGCAGCAGGACTGCCTTATTCTTACCTGGGGGGAACCGCTGCGGGCGGATTTCTGCTCGGTTTTATCAGTATCAGCATCAAAGAATACCAGCGCCGTCGCGTGATGTCGTTTCTCAATCCTTGGTCTGACCCCATGAACGACGGTTACCAACTGATTCAAAGTTTACTAGCGGTTGGGTCTGGTGGCACTTGGGGGTCTGGGTTTGGACTATCGCAACAAAAGTTATTTTATCTACCCATTCAGTACACCGATTTTATCTTTGCCGTGTTTGCCGAGGAATTTGGCTTCGCGGGTAGTGTGTTGATGTTAGTGATGATTTTGGCTTACGCAACACTGGCAGTACTTGTAGCTTTGAATGCGCGGAACACAGTGCATCAGCTAGTGGCAATTGGAGCCATGATTTTAATTGTGGGGCAGTCACTCTTGAATATTGGTGTAGCGACTGGCGTTCTGCCCACTACGGGCTTACCGTTCCCCTTCTTTAGTTATGGTGGCAGCTCAATGATCGCCAGTTTGCTTGCCGCAGGACTGCTGATTCGGGTGGCGCGAGAAAGTAGTGAAGCGGAGGTAGTCTCCTTACAAACCAGTCGTCAGTCGATAGCCGAACGGCGACAGCAAAGAAGGCAGAGACGACAAGCTCAAAGATAAGGGGAATTTGAACCGCATCAGTAAAAACCATACCTCTAGCTAATTGTCAAGCTTTTTTTAGACGCGATCGCACCAGCTCAAGCAAGCATCATGAGTGACACACCCAGCAGCGAAAGAGAGCCCGAAACATCAGGCACGCGCCACCCTGACACGGGCGAGTTGTATCCTCCTCACCACCCAGCCCATGAGTTCACGACGGAGGAGGTCGAAGATATTCTGCGCTTTGCTGAGCAACATGGCTTATCAGTTGCAGATGAAGCCAGGTTACTCGCCTTTATTCGGGATGTGCGAGCCGCTCACCTCAGAAAGGCAACAAGTAAGGGAGAGGCTGCACTTTGGCCCCAGCCTGAGCCAAAGCAGTAGCTTTGCACGGTAAGGAGAAGTGAGGAGGCGGATGGTATCTCAAAAGCCTTCAAATGTGATCGCTCACCATGCCCTCCATTGACCCGCGTTAGGGTTGAGGTTAATGAGCTGCGACCATAGCAGGTCAAAGATGAAATTTGCCAATGTCCAGTGAAGATTTGCAAGTTCTGCTCTGTAATATGTTTGAGAAAAATACAGTCTTATTTTTGAAAAGCAGTGTTTCTTTCTGTAATTGCTTTTGGTTCTAACTATGAAGCCGAGTCCAACCTGGTCAAGGGGTTAAAGGCTCTAAATCAACAGGTACAGATATTGGCTGTATCTCCAGTCTACGAAAACCCAGCCATCGGTATAACGACTAGTCCAGCTTATCTCAATGGTGTCTGCTTAGTGGAGACCGATTTGCCGCCAGTTGAGCTGCATCAGCAGGTGTTGCGCCCTATAGAAGATGGACTAGGTCGCACCCGGGGAGAGGAAGGCAAGGCCCGATGTACCATCGATTTAGACCTTCTACTTTACGACAAAGCGGTTCTGTCAACCCCCAGCCTGCAATTGCCAGCGCCGGATATTCTACGCTACGCCTATGCCGCTGTACCCTTAGGGTTTCTGGTGCCTGATTGGATTCATCCAGTCACAAAAGAGACGATGGCTCAAATCGGCAATCGATTTTCCCAGCAAAAGGCTACCTTTTACCACAGAGTAGAGGTGAATGCCGCGATCGCAGCCGAAATATTTAGTCCAACACTATCAACCATGAAACCGTTACAACCTTGGCATTGGCGAAAGCTCCCTCTAGGTGAGCGTAGTGGCTCACAAGTCTTCAAGGCGTTATTTCTCAATCCCACAGGTAAAACCAGCAATGGTGTAGAAACGGTGCTCCTTCGGCATCGTCAGCGTATAGCAACTCTCCTAGAAAGTCCAGTTACGCCAAACGCCACCCATCTGGCTCGATATTCTATTTGTGCAGGTTCTCCCCGCTTCATTGAGAATCAACCGCAGCTATGGACACCAGCCGTCGGAGAAATTCTTCCTTTCCTACGCCGTCTGTTCAACTCTCATTATCAAGATGAAGACGCCAATATCAAAGCCGAGTCAATTGTGCCATCTGAACTTCCCTTCACAGGTGGTTGGTTAGGATGGTTGGGATATGACTTGGCATGGGAGATTGAGCAACTACCCCAACTGAAAGCCGATTCACTCCCCTTCCCAATTGCCTACTGGTACGAACCAGAATCGTTTGCCGTTCTGGATCACCAACAGCAAATTCTGTGGTTAGCCGCTACTGATGCCGCTCAACTCGACTCTATGCAAAGTCAGCTAGAGCAAGCAAATAGAGAAACAAGAGTGCAGGATTCATCGGCAGCTGGCAAAAGTAATCCCGTCACTCCCTTTTTCCAAATGTCTCAAGAAGATTATAGAGTGGCGGTGCAGCAAGCTAAGAAATATATTCAGGCTGGTGATATCTTTCAGGCTAATTTGTCGTTGCGGTTTGAAGCGCATACCCCTTGTGATAGCTGGTCAATCTATCAAGCTTTGCAGCAGATCAATCCTTCCCCCTTTGCCAGCTATTGGCAGACTCCTTGGGGGGCAATTATTAGCTGTTCGCCCGAACGGTTAATCCAGTTATCGGGGAGGCAAGTTCAGACTCGACCGATTGCAGGAACGCGATCGCGTGGCGCTACCCCTACGGCTGATGAGCAGTTAGCACAAGAGTTAATTGCCAATACCAAGGAAAGAGCCGAACACATCATGCTAGTTGACTTAGAACGCAATGACATCGGGAGAGTATGCGAGTGGGGGTCTGTAAAAGTCGATGAACTCCTCACCATTGAACGCTACAGTCATGTCATGCACCTTGTCAGCAACATTATTGGTACGTTACAGCCGAACTGTAACGCCGTGGACTTGATTCGAGCTGTGTTTCCTGGGGGTACGATTACGGGCTGTCCTAAAGTTCGTTGTATGGAGATTATTGAAGAACTCGAACCCTTAAAGCGCAACTTATTTTACGGTTCCTGTGGTTATCTGGATTGGCGTGGAAACCTCGACTTAAATATTCTGATTCGCACCCTTCTATATACTGAGACGAACGATTCTACAGATGGGGCAATTGTTTGGGGACAAGTCGGTGCTGGCATTGTTGCAGATAGCGACCCTCAAAAAGAATGGTACGAGTCTCTACATAAAGCACAAGCTCAACTCAATGCTCTAAACCTCGCTGAGATTTTTCAGGAAAAGACTGCCAGTGAGTAAGTTGTACCTATCGCTATTTGAGCTACATTACACCCAGAAACTAACAAGTTCACTATCAATCAAGATGGAATTAGGAGTTTTAAAGTATGGAGTTCCCCGTGGGGTCATTATCGATCCTTTCTACCGAGATGCCTGCGAACGTCAAAAACTGACAGGATGGACAAGCGGAAGGGAGCGACATCTTGGAATAGATGTATCTTTTTTTGAAGCACCTGGAGGAGGCGCTGACGATCCACGCCGAGGTTCACCAGTCTACGCTACACCTAAACCCTCTATTGACTTGAATGAACTCAATAATATTCGCGTTTTTACTGATGAAGGCAACCAAAAAGGACTGGGTATTGTTGGACAAGGAAGTGCAGTTCTCAATCATGCCATTGTTTTAGTTCAGCCTTGGCAGAGTCGAAAAACTGACTCTTCTTACGGTGGAGTGATTGGGCTGGCTTACCGCTATGATTACAAAAAGCTAGACGCATCCCTCGGACGCTTTACTTTGTATACTGAATACCTTCATCTGATTACTTCAGAATTTCTTCCCAAGGATGGCGAGGGCAAGATTATCTCTGCCGATGTTTGGGCAGCAATGAATAAAGGGATTGGTTTTGGAGCCAAAATGCAGAATAACCAACGGCTGACCCAATCTGAAATGCTCGACAGTGAACCTATCTTGATTGGTTACTTGGGTGCTTTACCATCCCCTCACGTCCATATTCAGACAGCGTTTGGGTATGGAGATTGCCTTTACATGAGAAGACCTCGATTCGATCCCGCCGTGACATTGTTATAAGCTGGAGGGGCGAGGGGTTTTATTAAAGGTATATCAAATCAACAATCCTATTCGTACTACTTTCATATAGACACGGTTCGATGGTTTTAGATAAAAGTTTTTTCTCCGATTATAGAGTTAGTGAGATACTAGGCGAACTAATGGAGATTAGACGTGGCTGTCAAAGCTGGTTGGGAGTTTCCGAATCCCATTATCACGATGGTACTGGACGGGCGCAACCACTCAGCAATGCTCCTGAATGGCTCGTTCCTGTGTATCATCCTGGGCGGGGGACGCTCAACTGTTTCCGAGACTGTCTAAACTTGAGCCGTTTATACGAAGCAGCATGGACATACACGGACGGTAAGTTGAAAGTTACAGCCTACTCGACCGTTGACCTTTGTAGAGGTGATCCTGTAGATCATTCCCTACTTGAGAGCTATCTCCCTAGACTCCAAAGTTATGACTCTCCGGTAGAAATTTTTCCATTTAGCCGGGAGCTGATTATGAAAGGGAAGGTATTGTTTGAGACAAAGCTAGCCTACGGCACAAGACTAGCTCCTGTTAGTGCTGATGAGGTGAGTAATAGTATCCCTAGAGGATGGTATGACCGGGATTTTAAAGTAGTCATTCGATACAGCAAAGAGCTAGTGCTGATCTGATTGTATTCACTAATACTAGGTCATCTTTTTTATGACCTGGATGATAGCGCAATTTTTTTCTTGGAGCCGATGAAATGTTGAAAGTTGGTGTCCTGATTTCTGATACAGGGTCACTCCTACAGGCACTGATTGATGGTTGCACAAGAGGTGATATTCAAGCGGAAATAGCATTGGTTATTGCTAACGACGATAACGAGCGTGCTTTAAAAAGGGCGACACAGGCAGGAATACCGGCGGTAATAATTAGGCATCAAAATTATCCTGATCGAGAAACATTTGATGGGGCACTGCATCACTGTTTACAGGAGCATGGAATAGAGTTTGTTTGCCTTGCCGACTTTAATCGACTGTTGACACCTTGGTTTGTAGAGCAGTGGCGCGATCGCTTAATTAATAGCCATCCTGCTCTGCTGCCAGCCTTCAAAGGAATGTACACCTGTTCTCGTGCCCTTGAGGCTGGTGTAAAGTTTACGGGTTGTACGGCTCATTTTGTCAGAGCGCCGATGGATGAAGGGCCGATTATTATTCAAGGTATAGTGCCAGTATTGCCAGAAGATACGCCAGCAACGCTAAGGCGACGAATATGGCAAGTGGAAAAGCGCTGTTTTGCACTTGCCCTTCAATGGATTACAGAGGATCGTGTTAAGGTCGTAAACGAGTACGTACTCATTGATGGTGTAGATGCCCCCTCTCAGGTTTTGCTAAATCCCTGTGCCGAATTGGATTAGTCGGATGGTTGAAACTCGCTTAGCTTTACAGACAGCACTTGAGTTGCCCGCACTTTCACCAACACGGTTTCGAGGGGAGGGAGTTAGTTTCCCCCTTGGGTTCGGGGGGACTTGCGGGGGGTAAATTCGACTTTTGTAAGAGATGCCATGAACGGCGTACACAACGAAAACATGAGAGTCTCTCCCCATTCCCAATTCCCGACTTTCAAGATAGGTCTAGTCTAGGCGATCGCACTCAAGGCATCCACGAGTTGCTGCAAGTGAGCCAGTTCGTGAGTTGCCATCACACACAGACGAATTCGACTTG
This sequence comes from Waterburya sp., assembly GCA_036703055.1. Taxonomy (GTDB): domain Bacteria; phylum Cyanobacteriota; class Cyanobacteriia; order Cyanobacteriales; family Coleofasciculaceae; genus DATNPV01. The sequence goes on along the minus strand of DATNPV010000166.1, from coordinate 39,135 downwards.
TGGGAACAGTAGGGGGACGAATCGCTGGGGCAAAGATGCCAGCCGATTTCAGTTTGTTTCCAGCCTTGAGGGCATCTGCGGCACTGGCTAAAGCAATGCAGAGGATGGGTGAATCGGAGGGCAACAGTTTGAGATGAGGCAGCTTTTGAGCCATCATTTGCTTGAGGATATCCACATTGTCATAAAGTTGGGTGCGTCGTTCTGGTTCTTGTTGGACAATGTGGATGGCTGCCAATGCGGCGGCGGTGTCGGCGGGTGATAACGCAGTGGTGTAAATCCAACTGGGGGCACGATTTCGCAGAAAGTCAATTAGGGTAGCTGAACCGGCTACATACCCCCCTAAACTCCCTAAGGCTTTACTGAGAGTGCCAACTTGAATGAGTTGTTGCCCAGTACAGCCCAAGTGTTCTACACATCCAGCACCCGTAGCGCCTAAGACTCCAGTAGCATGGGCTTCATCTACTAAAACCATGCAGCTAAATTCTTCAGCGAGTTCCAGTATCTCTGGGAGTAGACAAAGGTCACCATCCATGCTAAAAACACTGTCTGTAGTAATCAGACAACGGCGATGGTGTTGCCGATGGTGAGCTAGTTGGTTCTTTAAATCTTCAATGTCAGCGTGAACATAGTTCACTACCGCCGCACTGCTCAAAATGGCACCATTTTTCAGGCTGGAGTGATTGTACTGATCTGCCAGAATTAAGTCACGCTTCCCTACTAAAGCGGCAATAGTTCCCAAGTTGGCTAGATAGCCGGAACTGAAGACTAAAGCATCTTCGGTTTGTTTGAGGGATGCGATCGCACATTCTAATTCCCGATGCTGTGCCCGATGTCCACTCAGCAAGCGAGAACCGGTGCTACCCGTACCGAATTCTTTTGTTGCTGCGATCGAGGCTTGAATTAAGCGTTCATCTCCTGCCAACCCCAAATAGTCATTGCTGGCGAAGTTAATCACCTCACGCCCTTCCAATTGAACTACTGCACCAGGGCGACTGTGGAGAGTTTGTACGGAGCGATACCAGTCAGCTTTATGGATGCTGGCGAGAGACTGTTCTAGCCAGTCATAGGGATTGGTTGGCATGATTGCTCTTATCTAAGGGAATTTAGTCGGTATTGATGACTCTGAGCAGGGGCGACTAATACCAATTTCCTCGATGCTTGCTATAGATGCTATTCTGGCTCCCCCCTTATATCATTTCGCTTTAAGTTTGCTACAGATAGAGGGCAGGGGAAGCAGGGGGAGTAATTTGTAGCAGACATTGAGCGAATTGATATTAGTAAGCCCTGTTGGGGGGGTGGATGTGTACCTCATCCAAATGCAAACCGCTATAAAAGCGTGACACCTTAGTACTATAGGGTCAGTCAGCATCAAGGATAATCAGGACTCGTCATCTGGGGGAGTGTCAGTGTATTGAATCTCAGCACTTTTGCCTTTAACTGGCGGTATGCGCTCTACTAAACCCATTTCAAAAGCGATATCTGGCAATTCACCCACGATATATTTTCCCGGCTGAAATACTCGCCCAGGAGTAAAACACATTTGTCTGAGTTCAACGACTTCACCAGGGGCAAACATTCCCCTGAACATTTTGCGCTCAAGTCCCATGATTCATGCTCCTAAGTCAATTGCGGTATTCTCTCATTGTGGCAGTTAGGGTGAGGCATGAAGCTAGTCACCTCTTGATACGGTTGGTGCGGCTATCAAGGGTTTGCGATTACAATATTGGTAACCAGTATCACACTGTATTTGGCGATCGCTTTGCTAGGTCAGTTATAGTAACCGCCTAGTGAATAGGTATTCAGCTAATCGTCATTCAAATTGCATCTCCGCGTTCCCGCGTCGTTCTGTTGATCGGAGTGATGCAACTTAAAGACACATCAGCTTATGACTACCTTAGAAGAAATTCAGCACATTGCGTTGAGCATATCCCTGACATTTGACCATCCTCAATCAGTAAAGCTTCAAGTGAAGCAAATTACATTAGCTCAAAAGCAACTTAGAGCTATCAAGAAAGAACTGAATGCAACTCTACGCTTGATTAACCATCAAACCTCTCAGTCTAGAGCTGATAGGATTTTCTCCGGTGGCTTAGATATTTTCGGAGAGCGTAAGTGGGCTGGAGCAGTTAGGGTAGCAACTCGACGTGCAATTGCACGCGAGAGGCAAACCGCACAACAGCCTTATCTTGAACTCAAGGAAGCCATTGATAATTTCATCTTGGAAGGTGAGCGACTAAAGCTGATGGCACAGGAATATCTGCTATGCCATCGAGTTAAGCCATAAATCAATTGTCATTACCTCATAGAGCCCACAGGCTGAAAGTCTGTGGCTATAAAAACAAAGCCTGCGGAGGCAGGCTTCAAATCCCTAATTTTTTGTTAGTTCGCACAGGTTGAATTCGTCTGTATCACGCCGATTTCAACCGTCCGAATGAAATAGTCCTACTGAATCTTTTTGAGCGTTTCCAATACTTCCTCCGAAGACTTAACGTCCCCTTGCTCAAAAAACAGTGTCGCAGCCGCTTGTAAATCCTCAATTGCTCTTTGGTTATCTCCAAGGCGTTGGTAAGCGAAACCCCGACAAGTCAAGGTAGTGGCATCATCGCCCTTCATCTGTAAAACCTGATTAAAATCCTCAATTGCTTCCTGGAAATCTCCTTGTTGAAGCTTTGCTACACCCCGTTGATGGTATTCCTTAGCCGTTGGCTGAACCGTAAAACCTGGCGTTGTCTGTGATGATAGTTCATGATTTAGAGAGAGAGTTTTAGCTTTTTCTAAATCCTCTAGTGCTCCTTTGTAATCTCTCATCGCAGAACGGACAGTACTGCGTCGATTGTATATTTCAGCATTATTGGCATCGAGATTTAAGGCTTGGTTGTAAGCATCGAGAGCGGCTTGATAATCTCCCGATTCATATCGCAGATTCCCTTGAATAATTAAACCTTGAATCAGTTGCTGATTCTCATCCTCAAACGTTTCCTGCTCAGGGTGAAAAATATGAGCCATCTGGCTAAAAAAGGTCTTGGCAGAAACTGGGTCAATTTTTAGCGCTTGGTCAAAATCCTCTATACTGCCCCAATTATCGCCGAGTTGCATCCGGGTATAGCCCCGATTGAGGTAAGCTTGGGTATAGTTTGGATTAATGGTTATGGCTTGATTAAAATCTGCGATCGCATCTTGATACTGGTTCAACGCGACGTAGTTCAACCCTCGGTCAAAGTAACCTTCCGCCAGATTAGAATTAATCTGTAAAGCCTGATTGTAATCGGTCATTGCGTTTTGATAGTCTTCTAGCTCAAAATGAGCAAGACCTCGATTCAGGTACGCTTTGGGAAGATTAGGATTAATGGTCAGGACAGCATTACAATCTTCAATAGCTCCCTGATAATCCTCTAATTCCACGCGCAAAAGACTACGATTCAAGTAAGTTTTAATATGGCTAGAAGCTAACTGCAAGGCTTGGTTATAATCCTGCATTGCACCCCAGCGATCGCCTGACTCAGCCCGAACAAAACCCCGACTGCTATAAGCTTCTACATCCTGAGGATTAACCCGCAAAACTTCGCTATAATCCTGAATGGCTCCCACATGGTCTCCCTTTTTGGAGCGAATTCTAGCCCGGAAACTATAAGCATCGGCACAATCCGGGTTGAGCCGCAGGACTTGATTGAAGCGTTCAAGGGCAGCACGATCATCACCCCGATTAAATTTATCTAGTCCTTGCTGAAAAAAGTCTTTGGCTTGAACAGAAGGGATTTGTGACGGTTTTAAAGATTCGCTATCTATCGCTGAGGCTTGACTTCCTAAATCCCTGGACAATTCCCGATTTTCTGATAAAACCATAATTTTGTTCTGTTGATTCTTATCACTGCTCATGTTCGTAAACCGAACTTTTCCTCTAGCTGTAATTTCACAAATTTAATCCGTTCATCCGGTAGGAACACCATTTTTTCTAACTGGGCCGGATAGGCTTTAACGCTATAATTTCCTGACTCGCCTGTTGCAATCTGAGCAGAGTGTGCTGAGTCAGTTATGTATATCGAATCCCAACGACGTGAGAGAGTTCCCTTTCATATCGCATCCGTTAGCATCCCAAGGGTTAAGTTTTTAACGCAGAGTACGCGGAGGGTAACGCTAAGAGCGCAGAGGTTGTGGAGGAGGAGGTTTAATAGTTGAGTTGATACAAGCGGCAACGATGTTATAGGGGACATCCTGCGATCGCATCACTAATCCTGACCCCTAACCCCTAACCGCTGTTTTCCCGCAAGATATATAGAAAGACACGAACCAGCTATTACCTCAGAGATTAGCCATGTACGTATTAATCGGCGGAGCCGGATTGGTAGGACTGAACCTAGCCCAAGAGTTAGTGGAATTGGGACATACGATCGCTGTTATTGATATTGACCCTGCGGCCTGCCGATATGCACGGGAGCAGGTGGGGGCAATGGCGTTTGAGGGCAGTGCAGTAAATACTCAATTGCTGTTGGAAGCCGGAATCCGTAAGGCAGATGCACTCGTTGCTGCCCTTCGGGACGACCCGCTAAATCTGGCACTGATTACCCTAGCCAAGCACTACGGCGTTCCTCACATCGTCACGCGGATGCGTAACCGTGATTTTGCCGAACCTTATCGTCTTGCAGGAGCTCACCACGTAATCGGCACGATTGACCTCGCCGTCAATACGATGGTGACAGTTCTTGAGTATCCCCAAGTCGAATCGATGATGCACTACGAGCAGGGACAGGTTGAAGTATTCAAATTGGCAATTCCCAAGGAGTCCCACGTTGCTGGTCGTAGCATTGCTCTAGTCGCTAAAGATGCCCGTTTTCCAGAGGGGTCTTTAATCATTGGCTATCAACCCCATCCTCATGCTGATTTAGTCATTCCGAATGGCAATACTATGCTGGAGGAAGGGTCAACTATTCTCGTGGTGACTAAATCAGAATTGTTGCATCAGGTGGTGGATTATTTGGGTCTTCGCACTAATCATCCTCCAGCTTCAGAAGCTGCTCATCAATCCCTTTGATTTGCCCATGCACCACTTCTTCTGAGAGAATCCGCCGACGCACAGCTTCATTAAGTGCTCCCTTTTCGGCTAATAGCAATTGCCGACGGATGGCGTCTAGCTTGGTGTGACCGCTCTTACTTTCAGGCGATCGCTCTGAACGCTGGTTATAAATATCTCGCAAGGTTCTCTCAGATGAAGCCACCCGCACCTGATAAGCGGCTCGCATTTCTTCATAAATCGCTTTGGGCAACACTCCCGATTTGAACAGACTATCTAGTTCATCCTGAGCGGCTTTGGCGGTCATCAGTTGGGCTTGCAATTGTTCAATCTGCTGCTGAGATTCTGAACGGTGAGCTAGCTTTAACCGTTGCACAGCCCAAGGGAGAGTTAGCCCCTGCCCCGCCAGCGACAGCACAACAATGCCTAAGACGATGGCAATCAGCTGCTCTCGTCCTGGTAACCCCATCGGTAAGCTCAACGCTAAGGCTGTTGAGAGCGAGCCTTTAATATTTCCTACGAAAAGAACATGTCGCCAGCGCATGGGGATGGGTCGGTCAAAAAAACGCACCAAGGCTAAGAGCGGATAAACGGTGAGCGCACGCCCGACTTGATAGGCAACCAATGCTAAGAGAACACCGGGCAACATCTGCCAGAGGGTAATGAGATTAATCTCTAAGCCGATGAGTAGGAAAATAAAGGTATTAACCCCAAATGCCGCATATTCCCAGAAGCTAAATAAGGTTACTTGAGTTGAGGCTGAGGTCACTTGAGAATGCTCGAAGTTGCCAACCATCAGTCCTGCTACAACAACGGCGACTATGCCAGATACGTGTAACAACTCACCGGCCTGGAAAGCTCCCAATGCGATCGCAACGGTGAGAAGAATTCCACCCAAGGGGTCATCCGCTTGGCTCAACAAACCAATACTGAGGTAACCCAAGGCGAGTCCGACTACAGCTCCGCCGATAATGACAACTAAAAATCCTTGGAATACATCTAAAGGCGATAATGAACCTTTTGAGGATGCGGTCAAAATTAGGCTAAATAAAACCAAAATGACATCATCGCTCAGTAGGCTTTCCCCTTCAACCAGGGTAACCAGTCGGTGAGGCACAGACACCTCCCGAAAAACTCCAATCACCAAGCCTGTATCCGTACTCGATAAAATCACAGCGATGAGTAAGGCGGGCACCCAAGCTAGATTTAGCTCCAGTTTCAGCAACACTGAAGTGATGCCAGCACACAGCAAAACTCCTGGAAGCGCTAGCAGAGCAATGGGTTTAATGGTGCTGCGCAACCGAGAGATATCTGTATTAATTGCCGCTTCAAACAGCAAAATGGGCAAAAACAGATTAAAAATCAGAGAAGAGTCTAGGTGGATGCGATTGGATTGGGGCAAAAGCTCGGTAATCGCTAATCCAGCCAACACCAACCCGGTAATGTAAGGAATACGAAATCGTCTCGTAATGAGGGCAACCCCTGTGGCGACCAACAACAAGACAATGAGAACGGTTACGACTTCAGCCAGATTGCCCTGACCCTCGTTACCTGAGACGGGGACTGCCAGGAGCGTATAATAGCGAAGCATCCCGTTAGGGTTATCGCCTAGCCACTGCATAGCGTTTACTCACTCAATTGGGGTCAAGAATAAATGTCACCTGAATAGGGCAGGTTGAGAGGTGGAAATTGTTTTCAACCAATTCTTGTGATTAAACCCGCCCCTACAAATTTATCCTGTTTTGGGCTACCTACTGATTTTTATCAGTTATAGTTGTCATCATAATGGTTAGGACTTTCTTTAACGGCCCAAACGACCACGTACTAGTAATAAGCATAAAAGCTCTCTGCCTTGGAACCTTCTGCCTCCTGCTATAATTCCATGTCTTTCATGTAACTCAATAGCCAATTGGCTGCTGTAGCCCTGCGAGTTTGCCGAGGGCCAAATTCACCGATTTTATATCCTTTGAAGCCCAACTGCTCTTTCAACAGTTGCTTATTTTCTTGGGGAATCGAGCGAGTTAATTTGACTGTTGCAGGGCGGCTTTCTATAAAGTTTGGAGGTTCAGGATAGTCTTCTTTCCACTCAGGAGAAACCTCACTATTATCCCATTGATTAGTGGCTGCGTTATGGCGATATCCTAGGCAATGCCAGACGATATTATTGACGGTATTATCATCAATCGCTTCATTTAAAATGGCCCAAATAGTATCGGTATTTAATGGTGGTAACTCAGACATTAGGGGTGAGGAAATCAAAGGTGGAATAGCTGATAACTCTTTTACACAAAGGTTATTCTAATTAACAATACAACGTTCTGTTTCATCAATAAAGAGTCATTTCCGCCTACTCCTAGGAAAATGGCACTGGATTAAGTGACAAGTAGTGATGGTTTGGAAAAACCAAGATTGGGGGGGTTTCCCCCCAAACCCCCCTTTGGGGGACGGAGTGCCTCCCCCAAACCCCCTGCACAAGGGTTGATTGGTGAGGAATGAGAGTTCTTATGTCGTTTCTCCTTATGTTTACTACAGATGATTGACACTCCAGATGCGAGGATGCGGAGATTGATTTGTAGCAAAGATTTAGGTATTTGATATTACGTCAGTACCATTCCATCAAAATTGGTGAATCCTAATCTTCCCGTTCCCCAGTCTCCAAGTCTCCCTGCCAGTTCAATGCACAATTCGGGTAACAGCTTATCAGTCTAGTGTTCAGCTTCCAAGCAATCAATAATTATATCCAACCGGAAGTTATCAACCAAATCCATTAGCGTATTGGCAAGAATAGCCTGAGCTGGAGGGATTTGCTGGATTAGCTGGACAATCAGTTGATCATCCATTGTCAGTGCCGCTTGATACAATTGTTGTATCCACTCACTAGGCATAACACTAAGAATTTCTTGGGTCAATACCGATGGCAATGTTCCCCGTTGAGGAATAGCAGGTTGCTCGTTGGTTTCATAAAGATAACGCACTCCCAAATGGCGAGCCATTGTTTCAAAAAGTATATTCTCTCGAAATGGTTTACGAATAAAGTCGTCGCAACCGGCTGATAAAATAGCAGCTCGCTGTTCTTCAAAGGCGCTAGCGGTGAGGGCAATAATTACCGTTGCCTGACCTTGTAAATAGGACTTAATCTGTTTAGTTGCCTCATACCCATCCATGACAGGCATTCGCATATCCATGAAAATTAAATGCGGTTCCCAACTTGACCACAAGTCAACCGCTTCTTCTCCATTGGTAGCTTCCTGCACTTGGAAACCCACTGAGCCCAGTAGATTGACTAGCAGTTGACGATTGGCCCAATTATCCTCCACTACCAGAATGCGGTATTCCCGTTGGTTAGGGGCTAACCCTACGACTCGCCCGGTGACTTCAGTGGTCTGAAAACGAGTCACTTGAGCGGGTTTAGCTTTGATATCAAATTTGAAGGTTGTGCCTTTACCCAAAGTACTGTTGACTGTGATATCTCCCCCCATCAGTTGCACGAAGGAGCGGCTAATGGGTAGACCCAAACCCGTACCTTCTTGAAATTTCCGACCCGTTGCTGTTTGGGTAAACGCTTCAAATAAAGTACTTATTTCTTCTGTAGCAATGCCGGGTCCAGTGTCGGAGACTTCAAAGGTAATGGGTAATGGGTAGTCGGTAAAGGGTAATGGGCTAGATTCTTGCTCATTATCCCTAGCTAATGACCTCTTCCCTACTAATACACGCAGCGCAACCGTTCCAGATTCCGTAAATTTGATGGCATTGCCTAAGAGGTTAATCAAGACTTGACGCAATTTTCCTTCATCGGTTTGTACATATTGAGGGACTTGTGAAGTTCGCTCAAATAGCAGTTGTAAACCCTTAGATTGGGCTTTGATTTGCAACATTTCTTGAAGGCTGTCCAATAAGCGATACAGGTCAAAGCCACTTTCATTGAGCATGATGCGGCCAGCTTCGATTTTGGACATTTCCAAAATGTCGTTGATTAATTCCAATAAATGCTCCCCAGAACGCATGATGATGCCTAAATTTTCCCGTTGCTCGCTAGAGAGGGAGGCATCTCGGTTCATCACTTGGGTAAAACCTAAGATAGCGTTGAGGGGGGTACGCAGTTCATGGCTCATATTCGCCAAAAATTGGCTTTTGGCTCGGTTGGCTACCTCAGCGACTTCTTTAGCCGCCTGAAGTTGAGCGGCTTGCCGTTGAGTCTGGGCAAGTAATTCAGCCTGCTGCAAAGCGACTCCTAACTGAGTGCCAATCTGAACCACGATATTAATTTCTGCGGTTTCCCAGCGGCGAGAACTTGAATTTTGATAACTGGCCAGTAGTCCCCAAAGCTGATTACCCCAGAAGATGGGAACTGTAATGTAGGCTCTGGCTTGAAATCGCTCTAAGAGGTTGATGTAGCACTGGGTAAACCCAGCTTGGTAGATGTCGTCAGCCACTCGGTAAGATGCACCTTGGCTGTAAGCACCGCCTTGAGTGTTTTGTAGGTAGGTATCCTCTACTGGAGGAGCGGTACTACTGAAGGTTTTTACCGTGCAATACTGGTTTTCTAAGGAGTTTTGCGTTAGCGTGGCCTCACGATGTTGTTGCTGTACCAAAGAATTCCAGCCTTCCGCTACAGACTCGGAGACAAACTCTCCACTCCAATCTGGATTAAAACGATAGATGGCTACGCGATCGCACTGGAGAAATTGGCGCAGTTCTTCGGTTGTGGCATGGAAGATTGTATCCAGATCTAACGTCTGGCGCATCCGTTGAATGACTTTAAACAGCGCGTGTTCTCGCTTGGCACTCTCCCGCAAAGCTTCTTCGATTCGCTGTCGTTCTAATTCCGCAGCGGCGCGGGCTGCAAAAATTTTCAGGATTGACTCTTGACCCGGATTGTGAACCATTGGCTTGACATCCAGCACCGCCAACAGTCCTAAAATTTTCCCCTCGGAATTAATCAGGGGCATACCCAGGTAGCTTTGAGCATTGAATTGAGCTAAATCTTTGTGGTTAGGAAATAATGCCTCCCCAGATGGGGTGTAATGGTAGACTGGGGTGTCGCATTTTAATACCTTTTTCCAAGGAGTATTGGCAATTTCGTACTCAATATTGCCACTCCACGTTTCACCCAACCATAATGCCAAAGTCCGCACTTTAGTACGCCTCTCATCAATGACTTCCGCAATTAAGGCGTAACGGACTTGCAGTACTTGAGCCAAATAACGGACACAGGAGCGCATAAAGGTTGTACCTGTAGCCGAAGCTGTCCCTTCCACAATCAAACGCAGTGATTCTTCCCTGTGTTTGCGCTCAGTAATGTCAGTCACGCGCACTAGGTTCATCTTCTGAGCTGCTACATGAATTTGCTTGGCAGCTAAATTGCCCCAAAAGAACTTGCCTTTTTTGGTAACATATTCCAACTCCCGACTCCAAACGCCGTAGAGTTCGAGTTCATTGACAATAGACCTCAATTCTTCGGGTGTAAAGGGTTTCTTTTGCAGTGTATACCCCTCAATTTTGAGTAATTCGTCCTTGCTTTTAGCTTCAAATAGTTCCACTGCACGCCGATTGCAGTCCGTGATTAAGCCCGTTTCAGGATTAACCAAAAAAATCGCATCAGCCGATTCATTGAAGATAGATTCTAGTAGGTCTTTACTGCGGATGATTTCTGCTTCTGCCTGCATGCGAGCGGTAATATCGATGGCTGTGCCGGTTGCACCGATGACTCCTCCCTGGGAGTCGTGCAGGGGCATTGTATTACGTAACAGATGAATCGGTCTTCCATCCTTAGCTAGATAGACGGCTTCATACCCTAAGAGTGGCTTTCCATTCAGGATGTACTGAAACCCTTCCCAATCCTTTTGAGCCTGTTCCGGTAGCGCAAAATCAGCGAACGGACGACCGAGCATTTCTTGGGGTTCGTAACCGCAAATCCGTTTTACAGCTTGATTGACGAAGGTAAAACGCCCTTGGGCATCGATTGACCAGATGATATCCTGAGAAGTCTCAACTAGGTCGCGATATTTTCGTTCACTCTCTTTGAGCTGCTCTTGAGCTTGTTTGCGTTTCCCGGCTTCGAGCGCTAATGAGACTAAATCGGCAACGGAGCGAGCAAAATTCTGGTCTTCTGGTGTCCAATGACGAGCAACACCGACCTGTTCACTACATAAAACTCCCACCGTCTTTCCTCCTAGCCTGATGGGGGCATCCAGCATCGACGTAATACCTAGGGGCGTCAAATAAGACTCAGAAAATTCTCTGGTTCTTGGATCGGTATGAGCGTCGTCGGCGATAATTAGCTGTTCTTCTTTCAAAGCTTGAAAATAAGTTGGATAGTTTGTCGCTAGCAGTTCAACCCCTGCCCTATGTTGATTCAAACTTCGCTCAAATAAATCAAGGCATTGAATCTTGGTAGCTGTCTCGTCATACAGCCATACACTCACTCGTTCAACCGCAACATTTTGGGCAGTTACTTCTGTGATGGCTTTCAATGCCGTTTGTAAGTCTTCCTGATTTAGTGCCTGATGTCTAGCGAGTTCTGTCAATACACTGTTCTGATGGCGTAGCCTAAGAGCGCTCTCTCGCAGCGCTTGTTCTGCCTGTTGACGCTGCTGTGCGGCGACTTCGTGAGCTTGGATTTCCTGTTGGAGCCTTGCATTTTCTTGGGCGAGTTGCTTCGAGAGGCGACACAGCCTAAGTTGGTTTTTGACGCGAGCCAAAACCTCTTCCACCTGAAACGGCTTGGTAATGTAGTCTACGCCGCCAACCGCAAAGGCTTTTACCTTATCGAATACTTCAGTCAAGGCACTGATAAAAATAACGGGGATGTCTTGGGTTGTTGGAGAGGCTTTTAAGTGTTGACTAACTTGATAGCCATCCATTTCTGGCATCATGATGTCCAACAAAATTAGATCAGGGGGAGTAGTTTGAACCAAGCCTAGAGCCAGTTTGCCGCTTGATGCTATCTGCACCTCATACCCCTGCTTAGACAAAATTTTGCTTAAAAATCTCAAATTGACAGGGTTATCATCAACAACTAATATGTTCCCTAAGGATAAGGTGGTTGATTCCTGACTCATGTTTTACTAGTTTTTTATCAAATCAAGGATAATAACTCTTTAAACGAAAAGTTTTTAGGTAAATCGTCTAAATGGTTATTGGGAGCACAGATTTACTTAAGCTCGTGCTTGAGAGTTTTATTTTCATGTTAATACGAGAAAAAAAATACCGGGTCAAGCATACAATTTTCTGTACCCACCCAGAAAGAGTAACCAGATGACAACAGCTAGCCAGTGAATCGCAACAGCCGTCCAGAGAGAATGGCTTTGAATGTAAACGAGACTACAGACAATTCCCAACAAGGTTGCCAAAACGAGAAAAACTAAATTAAAAAATGTATTACGCCCTCTAGGAAAAAAGCTGATGGCATTTAGAGGATGATACACAATAAACAACACCAAACTGATGCCTCCCCAGAAGCACAGCCCTATTGATACTGCTCCACTTTCCAGGATTGGAGGAAGGAGTAAAACTCGAAAAAACAATTCCTCTGTTATAGCAGGCGTTAAAAAAGAAATGGTAATAATACCAATAACGACTTTCCAGGACGCATTGACAACCTCAATTTGGAGAAATTTTCCAAGAAATCCAATGGGTAAGGCAATAACTATGAAAATTAGTGCCAGTGTAGCGGCATATAACCATGCTTCAACAGATGGAAAGGTTGTAATGGCTGAACTCAAGCGATGAATAATTTCTCGAATTACTTCTACCTGTTCAAGCTTATTTAAAAGCATGGAACTGACCTCTTCTCCCTATTCGGTGTGTTACTAGATTGTTTGTGTAAGTAAAAACGTAAAAACTTCAAGTGATTTATTCCCTGCTTTAAGCTCTGGGGGACTGAATCAGTTCGATAAAAATAGACTTTTCATAGATTTTGTTGCTACTTTAACCTAAGTTTGTTTGCTTCAAACAATAGTTGCAACAAAATTAGATAGATGATGTGGATTAGTGAATAGACCCAGTAGTATGAGTGATGAAGATTCTTAAACAGCCCCTCCCCTGGCAGGTGGGATTAGTTTTAGCGGTTGGTGTATTTGCGATTTCAACGGCAGCAATTTTTATCCGCTTAGCAATTGCTTCTGCTGGGGTAAGTGGGATAGGATTTAGTCTTTTTCTGGCAGCTTCTCGACTAGCGATCGCATCCCTACTCCTATTACCAGCTTGGCGTCATCTCAAGGTAACCCAGCTCAGTCCTGGTGCTTTGGGTTATGCTGGTGCGGCTGGTGTGTGTCTAGCTCTACACTTTGCCACCTGGATTACCTCGCTTTCCTTTACTTCAATTGCAGCCTCTACTACTCTGGTTACCACAAATCCTATCTGGGTCACCCTTATGTCTTGGTTGTGGTTTAAGGAAAAACCAACCAAGCTTAGGATGTTTGGCATTGGAGTTGCATTTTTAGGCGGTGTTTTAATTGCTTTCGGGGATGCGGGAACGACGGCTACTGGGAGTAATCCACCCTTGGGGAATTTTCTCGCACTTGTAGGTTCTTGGCTGATCAGTTTATACCTTCTCCTAGGTCGTGAAGCCCAACGACGAGGTTTAGGTATCGGTACTTATGTTGTGGTTGCTTACAGTACAGGAGCCTTAGTGCTTTTGCCATTACCGTTACTATTCGGTACAAACTATGTTGGTTACCCGTTGACGGTGTACTTCTACATTCTGTTAATGGCAGTGGCGTCGCAAGTTCTAGGGCATACTACGATGAACTGGGCTGTGCGTTGGATTTCTCCAACGCTCGTCACGTTAGCCATCTTGTTTGAACCCGTTAGTTCGAGTTTTTTGGGCTATTTGATTTTTAGGGAAGTGCCAGGGTTACTGGTACTGGCGGGTGCTTTAGTGCTGTTGGGTGGAGTGGCTCTTGTTGTTTACAGCTCTAAGGAAAGAGCTGAATAATTACTACGAACTCTATGGCTGGGGTGTACCTGCGGAAGAAGTTATAGAGTCAGAGTCAGATGGTGAAGATACTTTTTGTGAAATCCAGGTCGTCACAATATGAGATAACAACCCCATCGGCCCTGCAAATAAACACAGAGCGAGGGAGTGAATTGTCCAGATACCAGTACGCTGTCCATCCCAATAAATCCAACGTCCTACAAACAAGTCCATCACTAAAAAGTGAATCCATCCTGTCGCCGCTGCTTTCTCATCTGCAAAGAATCGAGCTATATCGGCTAACTGAGGATTAGACAGTGCGGCAGCGGATTCGGGCGTAATGCTACTCACAAATAAATAGATATATAAAGCTGCCAACGCCACAAAGGGTAGATAAGATTCCATCACTTTACGAGTAACACCCCAGTTAGGCAGCAGAATCATGAGTAGCCAGAAGGGCAAAACGAAAAGATTGGCGATATTAAACAGTTGAGAAATGATCATCGCAGAGCAAGGAGTATAAAAACTTGACTATAGGGAAAACGCGAGAGTTGGCGATCACTACCTACCACGCCCCCACAGCTGCATTAACCTGGGCAAGACGCTGTACCTTGACCATGTAATATTAAATAAACAACATCCCAAATGGAGGTTAGCGGACTCGAACCGCTGACATCCTGCTTGCAAAGCAGGCGCTCTACCAACTGAGCTAAACCCCCGACTGCAAATGGCAACCTCAGCCACCTTTGTTATTGTAGCTTCTCTGGCTCGATTACAAAAGGGGGTAGAGAAAAAAATTTTGAGAGGCGTGCCATAGGAGAAGCTGGCCTTTGTTAAGTTAGGGTGGAAATCGGAGTAAACCATTGCTACACATCCAGTTCAGTGGGGAAATGTCTCAAGTTGTTGCAACGTTCTATAAATTCGTCAAGTTACCGGACTGTGCCGAGAAACGTGACGCCTTGTTAGCGTACTGCCAAGCACAGGGGATTAAAGGGACAATTCTGCTTGCCGCAGAAGGGATTAACGGCACGATCGCAGGTTCTCGTGAGGCAATTGACGCCGTCTTGTCTGTTTTGCGCTCCGATCCTCGTCTGGTTGACCTAGAGCATAAAGAGTCCTACGCTGATTCTGCGCCGTTTGACCGGATGAAGGTGCGACTGAAGAAGGAAATTGTCACCTTGGGGCTACCCGAAATCGATCCGAGCGATCGCGTCGGCACTTATGTTAGTCCGGAGGATTGGAATGCGCTGATTTGTGATCCAGAGGTAATCGTAATCGACGCCCGCAACGATTATGAGGTGAGTATTGGCACGTTTCAAGGGGCAAAAAATCCCAAAACAGCTTCATTCCGCCAATTTCCAGACTTTGTCCGCAACCACCTCGACCCCACAACACATAAAAAGGTTGCGATGTTCTGCACTGGCGGTATTCGCTGCGAAAAAGCGACCTCATTCATGATGGCTCAAGGGTTCCAAGAGGTTTATCACCTCAAAGGCGGTATTCTCAAGTATTTAGAGGAAGTTCCAGAAGACGAGAGTCTGTGGCAAGGGGAATGTTTTGTCTTCGATCAACGAGTCGCTGTAGAGCATGGGTTGGAGGTAGGAACTCATGAAATGTGCCGCAGTTGCGGGCATCCCATTGCTGAAGCGGATAAACGTTCACCTCATTATCAGGAGGGCATTTCTTGTCCTTACTGTTGCGATCGCCTGACTGAGGAGAAACGCGCAAGGCAGGAGGCGCGGCAGCGACAGATTAGACCTCTTGCATAAATTCTGGAATGCCCCCTAAATCCCCCAACTCTGATACCGCTGGCGAATTTAACAATTGGAAACATTGGCGACGAGACAAAGGTTTTTCAAGCCCCCCAGCCCTTAATTCTGGGGGAGTCCGGACTCAAAGTTCTCCAGTTTGACCTCTGTTTAAACCAATATTTATTTCGCCAGCGGTATCAACTGTGGGGGACTTGGAACGTATTCTCCCCCAAAAATTGGGGGCTGGGGGGCGAAAATCGACAATCAAGGCAAATGATTGGCGAATTGTGCGATCGCATCTACAGTCAATGCTACCTCCAGCAGTTCTTCTAGTTGATTGACGTTGAGGGATTGCAACCGTGTCTCTATATCTTCTGGAACTATCCCGAAGCGAAGAGTGAGTAAACGGAGTAATTGCGATCGCGCACCTTGCTCTAGCCCTTGTTGTAATTCTCGCTCTAATCCTTGTTGTTCTGCTGCTTCTTCTGGTAGAGGGACAAGATTACCAGCCTCATCATAAAGTCGCAACCAAATTGCTGGTTCTCGGTCTATCGTTCCTTCCCAAGTTCCTAACCAAAAGCCTAGAGTCTGACTCCACAGCCAACCTTGCTCATTCGGTACTATGGGCTGATAGCGGAGGTTTGCATCTAAGCGCCATCCTGCAAGGGAATTTGGGTCAAAGGGGTCGAAGACGAAGTAATCTCGTGTTCTGAAGACTCGCTGGTAAAGGTCTTTCTTAACTCCTGTGTCTACATTAGCGGTAGAGGAGGACATCAATTCGACAATTCGACAATGACATCTGGGTAACGACCACCTTCTTGCCATACAACCCAACCTTGTCGAGGGTAGCTGCCATCTATGTCTAAGACGGCAAAGAAATCTGGCCCTCGGAAGTCTCGGTTCATTGCCTGTTGGCTGCTGTAGTAAACAAACATGTTGCCACCGCAGAAGTAATCTGTGCGATCGCGCCATGCTTGTTGGAGCGATCGGATTAGGGTGTTCATGGCGATGCGGTGGCGGTTCGTTTTCAAGGGTTCACCGTCGTCAAAGATTAGGTCAGAGGGAGGCATGGGGGGTTCCCAGTCCAACACTTTTGTTGACTCAGATGACATTGCACGACCCTCCCGACTTTGGGTGATTGTATCTCAGTATATTCAGGTTAAGCTGTGTTTGTTAGGAAGGGAGAATTGCCTCGATATTCTTTTGCAGTTGCTCAAGTTCCTGACGATTTTGGGATATCCAAGCTTTGTCAATCTCACGTTGCTCTAGTGTTTCTTTGTGAGCTTTCTCCTGCTGCTCTAGGAGATTTTCACAAAGCGAAATTGCTTGTGCAATGACTTGACTTGCTGATGCAACTCGATCATCAAAAACTGAGTTGACGATTTCTTTTAACTTGTTATCAACAGGTGATTCTTTAAGCTTTTGTATACCAAGTTCACAAATTTTGCGCTTGATTTGGTCACGAATTCCATCAAATCCTACTATTCCCGCTCCTAACTCTCCAACAATTGCAGCAGCTAAGCTTGCTGTAATTACGGCAACCCAGCCAAGCGGGGTAAGGAATATTAATGCAGCAGCTACAGCACCACCTATTCCAATGCCACCCAAAAAAGCTTTATCACCGATAAAATTATCATTTATCCCATTAATCGCTAAGTCTAGATGCTCAGAAATATGAGTTTTTACTTGATAATCGAGGCTTTTTAGTTCTGTTTTTATTGCCTCTATTTCCTGATAAATACTGTTATCTAAATTTTTAAGATTTTGGTTTAGAATTACATCTCTAAATTGTTGTTCTCCCCAGGTGTTAATATTTACCTTCAAACCTTCGATAAATTGATTAATATAATCTTCAATTAATTGCTTTTGGCTGAAAACAGGACTATGCTTAGAAAACCATTTTTCACTTTCTTTAGTCATGCGATCAGGTAATCCATTTTTCCACTGATTCCAAGATTCTTTAGCTTGCTCACTGCATTGGTCTTTCAGTTGCTTTGCTAGATTCTGTATTTTTACGTCACGACCACTGGCTTCTCCAATTTGTTCTAATATGTTCTGTTTTTCTGTTTCAGACAGTTCTAGTTTGCCATCTAAAACTTCTTCAATTTGATGCAGCCCCTCAAGACTTGCTTGAACCAAAGCATTAGTTTTAGTAACTAACTGCTTAAGTTGTAGGAAACCGCACTCGTTCGTTAGGAACTCCTCAAGAGACTGGGTAAAACGCTGAAAAGCTTTCAGATAAGCATCTTCATTTCCATTTGAAATAGCATTAAGTGCTGCTTTGGCAGAGATATAGTGGAGGCGTTTTTCGGCTCTAACTAGCAGATTTTTTTCCTTGATAAAGCTCTCAATTCGCTGTGTGACATCTTCGCGATCTTCTTCCTCATCCAGCAAATCCATAAAATTAACAACTAGAAAAAGATTTTCGGCTGGTTCGTTTTCCTTACCACCATTCAGGTGAAGACTCACATCTTGTATCAATTCTTTTTCTTTCTCAGGGAGAAGACGTATGGCATTTGTGAGGAAAATAGCTGCATCTGTATCCTTAAGTAGTTTCTGAGTCATAGCCGTCCTCTGAGGATGTTCATTTAATCCTGGGGAATCAATGATTTCTACACCGCTTTTACATAACTCCAAATCAGGATGTTCTAAAATGATTTCGTCAAGATCAGACTGTGCCAGCTCATCACTGCGATGATGTCGTGCTGCTTCTTTAGGAATGGCAGCTCTTACTTGATACTGCTCGAAGGGAATTTCCTCCTCTCGTCCATCCGTATAGCGACAGATTACCCGTCTTTGTCCTCCATATTTCAAAACTGTGACAGTACCACTACAGGGAATTGCCCTTACAGGTTGAATTTTTTCACCCAACAAAGCATTTAGTAAGGTTGATTTTCCTTGACTAAACTCTCCTAAAACCGCCAGTCGAAATGGCTGTGATTGTAAGTTTTTAGATATCTTTTCTATCTCCTCTGTGACAGTACGAGGCAGGAAATCACGATTACTACAATCTTGAATTATCTGGAAAACTTGATTACAAAAATTGCTTAGTTGCTGCCGATACTCCTGAAACTCTTTCAAATGCTGGTAAGATGTGGCTTGCTGTAATTGCGTCCCTTGATATTCAGGTTTAGTAGGTAGAGCTGCCAGCATATCGCTTGCAGCCTTAACAAATATAGTATCCAGTTCCTGAAACCGAGCCGGATCAAGTAAAAACTGCACCTCATCTAAAGCTGCTGACTCCACAGTTCCTTGATGAGTGAACCCAGCTTCGAGAACTGCCAAGTGTTGTGGGTTAATTCCTAGTCGATTCGCAATTACCTCCAAATACTTCTTCTCACGAGCGTCCATGACTCCATCTGCTGCTGACATTTCATAGCCGAAACCAATCAACAACAACCTTTCCGATTCTGATAGCGGAGCCGTCAGCGTTTGTAAATCATTAAGTTTTTTGTAGACTTGGTTCTGTCTGATTCCTTTAGTCATTAGCTGGGTCAACTGACGTGCATTACCCTCTGAGGGAATAAATCTATTGAGAGTTTTTTGCCAGCGCTGCTTTTCCTCGTCTGTAATTGTGCCATCCATTAACATCACTCCTAGCAGAACGGTTATCAAAGCTGCCAGAAAGATCACAGGAGGGGTAAGATCCTGCTGACGGAGTTTTTGCCCAGTAATGCGCGATAGCAGATCAACAGCCTCAGAGCTAACCAACGCAGTATCCATAACGTCTATGAACCAATAGAGTTAAGTCTAGTATTGCCTAGCTTCAGCCGAAGCTGTTTAAACTGTACATAAACACGGTTACTTTCCCTGCTCCGGCAAGCTAAGCTCGAAGCAAGTCGCTTCCCAACAAGGCAGAAATATGCTGTTTCAATTTGCTCCTGCTGTTCAGGCTGGTATCGACGCTGGCAAGTACGTGCAAGTTTTTACATCCGCAGGAATCCCAATAGGCATGGCAAGAGATCCAGTTACCGGACGATTCGTTGCCCATGCCATCGGTGCTGTAGTCAACAACAGCCCTCTATCACCCCTGGTAGCGGCCTCTCAGTTCGCTACAAGTGGGGCACAAATGTATCAAATGCACCGAGGATTTCAAGCTGTCCAAGCTGGTTTGCAAACTATCCAGACAAGCTTGGGAGTGCTGCAAGCGACTACAGTCCTGATTGGTGTGGGTACAGTGGCTGTGGGAGCATTGGCGGCTGTAAACCTGTATCAGACGCTGAAACTGAGAAAAGAAGTTGGACAACTCAGGCTGGAAGTCAAGGAAGGCTTTCTAGACCTAAAACAAGCTCTAAAAGATCAGGAAGCAGAAATCCTTCAGCGAATTGATGAGGTTACCCAAGATGTTGAATTTAGGCACCATCGTACAATTCTAGTTCAGGCTTATGGGCGTTTTCTGGAAGCAACTAAGCTAATGAAAACAGCTATGTCATGCCAAGACCTAAGTGTCAGAAATGCTACCTTGGCAAATGCCCAGCTAATTTTAGTAGAAGCTTTAGCAGACTATAACAACCCTCAATTGTTATCAGAAACCTCTGCGGCTGGACAACTCCGTAGACTAGAATGTGCTTGGGCAATTGATCAGACGATCGCTCTATCTTATCAATTACAAAATGAGCCAGCAGCAGTAAGCGATCGCCTCTCTCATCTCCAAGACAAAATCCGTCAAGATTCTCTCACCGTAATTGAACGCTGTGAAACTGAAGATGAACTCGATTTTCTCTTCCCCGAACTCACCCGAATTCATGACCACGATTTAGCTGTATTAGAATCGTGGCAAAATCATGTGGATTGGATGCGATCGCTTCCTCCATCCGAACTAAAACTGCTCCAAAGTGCCGACTTCGACAACTCAGAAATCACAGCTAATTCAGATATAAACGTCGATACAACAGTTTTAACTGCACCGCCCGAACAGTTACTCTACGAAAATTTAAAGCAAAAATCTCATCCTGCATCCTTGCAAGATCAGCTAGCTTTGATGATGAAACCAAGCTTACGTCAAGAGTTTGCATCGTACATCAGCCAGCAATCTGCGATCGCAGGTTACAAAACCCTAGTTCCAGCCAATTTACAAAAAGCCTCAAACTTAGCCGTTGCTAACCTCTACTGGTACTTCAAAGCCAGAGAAGAATCAGAAGATGAAACAGAACAAGAGGCAGTAACAGCATAAGCAATCAAAAACAAAAGATGCGATCGCGTATACACTTTGAACGTATTGCATACACAAGACGGTAGGGGCACGACATTGTCGTGCCCTTAAAAAACCCTGTATTGCTCCAAAAGAATTATAGCGACCTAAACCGAATTGACATTATTTCTTATCAATCCAACGAAACTGATAAGATTGCTCCTTCGCGCCCCAAACTAACTTTCCATCCGCATCAAAGCCTCGGTCTTGAGTATCCATGCCTGTTTTATGGAGCGTGATGGTATTAGTAATCCTCACCGCTCCCCTGAAATTCGTCGGACACCCCTTAGCAGGCGTTTGACCCACATAGGTTTCACCCACTGGTTTTAAAAGCACACTGCAAGTATACTGCCCAAGGTCACTTTGCCGGATAATCCGCTGAGCCTCTGCGCGATCGCACAAACCAATCAACTTTTCCGGGGTTGGAGGTCTAAACGCTTTAGATTCTACACTCCTTCCATCGGAACTAGAGGTAATTTGCAGAAATCTCTGACGGTACGGTGTACTAAGTCGTTGAGAAAGCGCTTGTTCCTGATAAAGAACAACCGACGGACGAGAATTGCGCGACATGTCAGCATTCTCCACCGTTACTTTACAGGTAGTCATGCGGACATTAGCCGCACCAGGATTTGCCGCAGCTTGCGCCGAAGTATCCATCACCCCCACAAGATGAGAGACAACATCCTGAACCTGTTGCTCAATCGACACCGAGTCAGTAACAGCAGATGCTGGAGTTGCAACAACCCAAAGAGAAGCTACTGCAACCGCAGCCCTCATCGGATTGTGCTTCGCAAAACGACTTCTAATCAAAAACATACCGTTGTGCCACACGCCAATAACGAGAAAAGCGCTTGAGGTCAATATAGCCGTCGTAGTCCACAAATGGTTCAGGCGACCACACTTCTACTTCTAGCGCACAAGTGTCTTTAATGTGATCGCATATCGCCTCAAATCGAGGACTCGGACTTTCCACCGTCACCACCCCATCGGCATTATGCTCCTTCGCAAACGCTACCACTTCCTGCGCCACATCACCACGCCGAATCGTCACGGGCAACTCTAACAAACACTCATAGATAAAAACAATTCGCTTCAAACTAATCTGCCATTCCTCCAACAGCGCCTCATCCCAAACCCAAATCGCCGGAGCATCGGGATACTCTTGCAGCGCCGGATTTTTAGGACTCAAACAATCCCCATGTACCCAAACAATCGGTTTTTTCATTCCTCTCTCCTTTCTCCTCTGCGCCCTCTGTGCCTGGAGTGGTTCGTCAAAATCTTTTTACCGAGCCCTACAATTGACCTACCGCCGTCGCTTCTTTGGACGCTCAAAACTCCGACTCCCACCACCACGATCCAACGACTCCGCTTTAGGAAACAGTCGTTGCTCTAACTGCTCATAACTCCCCTCAAAATCACACTTGCCATAAAGCGGACATTCTTGACAATACACTCCCCTTGTGTATTTCTCCAGATTCTCCCGATTGAAGAAATAAGGCTTGTGGCTGAACGTACTCGCCACCCATTGCCATGAGAGATTATTACTCGCTGGGTCACCATCAAGAAGATGTTCTAAAAACCACCTCGCCCCCGCCTGCCAACGGACATGTCGCCAATGCACTAGGTAAGCTGCCATCCACATCCGTGCGTGATTGTGCAGATAACCCCTTTCTCGCAATTCGCGGCTGAAGCTATCAATGCAAACCATTCCAGTCGTTCCCTGTTCCACATCAGCCGGTAGCTCAGTCTGATACACTTCGGCAGCATACCCTGTTTTGTATTCTTCCTGGTCTTGCCAAATGCGGTCACCTTTTTCGGCATACAGTCGCTGCCAGTAGTCCCGCCAACCGAGTTCCTGAACTAACTTCTCAGCCTCCTCTTGGTTTGGCACATTCTGGAGTGCAAAATCTCGCACTTCTGCCAGACTCAAAACCCCGTAACGAATATAGGGTGAGAGTCGCGTCACTTTCCCATTCAGAAAATTTCGAGATTTGGCATACTGAATGGGGTCTACCTTCTTGAGTGCTGCCTCTGCGGCTTGGCGTCCTCCCCCTATCTCGCTGATATGCTCGTCACGGTTTACTGCATTGGGAAACTGCTGCCGGACATAGGCAATTAACTCGTCGCGACTAGCAAAGTCCCGACGCATATCATTATTCTTGGCTTGGCTCATCTCGCTCTTGTATCGGCAACGGCTGTTGATTAGTGTACCTAGCTTTTTTTATTAAAAAATATTAATTGATTTCTTACTTTATATTAAGAATTTTTTAACCTTTTCCGCAAATAGTTTTGGATTTTCAAAGTGAATATTATGACCACAATGGCTAACTAGTTCTAGCTTTGCCGATGGACACACTTTAGCCATTTCCGAGTTAATAGCTATAAATTTTGCATCATATTCACCAACTAATAAAAGCCAAGGGTTTTCATTTTCATGGAGTTTTTCCCACAAAGAAGGCTGACATCCCGTACTCAAATTACGCAGAGATTTTGCCAATTCACAAGGACTATTTTTCAACCGATTCTTTACCAACGCATCAAAACGACTATTCTTTTTCAAAGAATTGAAAATTGGTTGGTTATACCACTGCAATAAAAACGCTGAGAAATCGCTTTGTTCTAATTGTCTCGCTAGCTGAAAATCTCGTTGAATTCGTTCTGATCGATCCCGTTGGGTTTTTAGACCGGGGGAGGTCGATTCAAGCACAACCTTCGAGAAACGTTGAGGGAAATGAAGGCTCAGATACAGAGCCAATCTTCCTCCCATCGAATAGCCTACCAAAGCGCAGGTTTCAACTTTTAACTGGTCTAACAAGTGAATCAGTGCTTGGGCGGTAGCTGGCATCGTATAGCACTCTTCTCCTGCCAAAATCCTAGTTTTTCCATGTCCGGGAAGGTCAATGGTTAGAGAACAAAATTGGTCACATAGTAACGAAATAACGTCATCAAATTCATGACTGTCTCCCATAAATCCGTGTAAAAAAAGAATTAAAGGATTATCTCTGTTACCCCAAAGAGAATAGTGAAATTTATAGGGTTCTACATTCATATTTAAAAACTAGAATTTAGCGAAAATTTTCCTTTTAATTTCAGCGATGGAATAGCGGTTACTCCCTTAGGGGAATCATTAGCGATAGTACTTGTGATAGTCTAAATGGCTGAGTCATAGGCAGTGGCGAACGCGCCTCTTAAATCAAAACTAAAATGCCGATTTAATAAGTTACTGAGGTTGTAATTATGCCAAAGTTAGAATTGACGGTTGGGCAAGTGGTTGATTTGGTCAAGCAGCTGCCAGAGAAGGATAAAGTTGCGCTATTGCGGGCTCTCAACCAGCAAACAAAGAGAAGTTCAGACGAGCCCTCAGAAGAGGAAGAACAACTACGCGCCCTAAGTGCTAAGCGAGGACTGGATTGGGACAGATTGAATGAAGATGATCGGGAAATGTTTGCAAGAAAATTTCTACATAATGCCCGATAAATCTTGGCGAACTCAAGATTACAAAGATAGGGCAGCGATGACGAAAAAAATCTAACACTAAATGAGCGATCGCCCTGACTTTCCTTGGCAGGCGATCGCTCACAAGTATACTGACACTCTCTTTTTAAGTTCGGCAGGTTTTGGCTGTATTGCCCAAATCTGAGTCTGTGGACAACCCAGATACTGACTTCTAGCTAGCGGTGCTAATTGTGCGAAGCTGAAACAAACCCTAACGTTAAGCTGTCATGGGCGAGGAAGTGTGCAAGATGGTAAGCTCTTTCCTCCGTCTTGAGCAGGATTTTTTCATACAGATAACGAGTAGCGCGATCGCCTAAACTTTCCGCTTGCCCTGCTTGACGCCGAATCAGCTGAATCATCGCTTGCTCTGCTGCCAAATCGTTTTCTACCATCTGGCGGCAAGGAAAGACTCCATCCGCTTCGGGAGAAAAGCAGCACAATTGTGCCAGTGTACTGAAACTAGCTGCCGGAACACCACCCAGTCCATCTAAGCGCTCTCCAATTTCATGGACGTGTTCCTGCACCTCTTCGTAGCTTTCATTAAAGAATTCGTGCAGTTGGTAGAATTCAGCACCTTCTACCACAAAGTGATGCTTTTGATATTGCAGGTAAAGTGCTTGAAAACTTGCCAAAGCAATATTCAGCCCTTCACACATGGGAGCAGTGACATTATGCTCCAGCAAGACTGGATTATCGTAGACTTCGCCAAAGGTACGTAATAAACCCTGAGTTTCTGCCATGGTCGTGTCTCCTCTCATTAGGCAGGTGTTATTGGCAATGACTGAGTGTAACACGCTTCACTCAGAAATTTTAGTTGGTCAATACTCTCAGAGTAATACGTAGAGCAATTAATCTACGTTTTTTTTACGCTACTTGATAGTAAGTTTAACTTATTTCTAGGAGATAGTTGAGAATATTTGGCATTTGTCTTATATCTTAGTAAGTGAGGTTAACAATTGCAGAGACCTTTTCAAGCTCAGGCTCGCGGAAAGCCTTGGGTTTTTATTGAATACACTACTGATAACTTATTGCATTTTCTTCAGACGTATGAATCCATCCAATTCCCAGCCAGCAGTCGGTCAAATCATTGAGATTAGCTGGGCTGACCGTTGGCAAGTTTACCGTCGCCTGCAAGAGCTAAAGATTCCCTGTCAATGTAGGCCTAATCAGCCGTTGAGTTACCAAATTAATGATGTGGCTGCTGCAATTCAAGTCTGGAGCGTTGTCAAACAGGTAACCGCTCCACGTCGTGACTTAGCCTCTTGGCTGGAACTGTGCTGGACGATGCAGGACTAAGTCCTGGTAAGTTATGCCACGATTTGACTTGTCTAATGTAGCGTTTGGATTGAAAAAGAGCCGAATTCGGCAAAATAAGCGATTGGTCACGGAACACTTTAAAGCAGCACTGGTATAGCAGAAGGCAGGCTGAAGTAGGGTCTTTTAAAGCTAAGACTGTAGATATTAGACACAAATTCAGGGCTGATACGCAACACTCATCGTTTGAAGTAGGTGAGTTAATGCTGCGCAAAGAAAGCCTTGTCCTCAAGCCGGATGATCAGGTAAAGATGGTGATTTGCGATCGCCATTTCCTCGGTTGTGAGTATCGCTACTGCTTAAAGACTCCCTCCGGAAAAAGACTGTACGCTCGCACAACACTCCGCACTCAGTTAGAGGTGGGAACGCGGGTACAGCTATCTGTTGCTGAACCATTAAAAATTTTTCCTACTACAGAAAACAGAAAGTGGCTAGTGGGCTGAGGTACTACTATCCACACCAGGTAATTTTCGTATATCTTTCTCCCAGGCTGAAATCAGTTGTTAAAGTTTTTTGGAAATCACGGCGCACGTCTAAAGCAGTAAGTTGAATCGGCAGGCTATCTCCTCGCTTTGTCGCATAGCTAAGCTGATTTTCGCCAAAAGCAAATCAGATTGCATCTACTAACTAGGAAAATCCTATGACCTACAAAAACCAACCACATCCGTGGTGCATTATCCGTAAACTGCCTAATCGGCAATCACGGCTCATTGTCCGCTTTCGTCGCTCAAGTGACGCTGAAGCCCATCTGCAAATCCTCAGCTCCAAGAATCCAAATGCTTCTTACGAAATTGTTTTTGATGTCACTTCAGAACAATCCAACTTAATGGCTCAGCCCATATCGGCACAGTAAAGGTACAACGATTGAACCGATGCTCTCAGCGTTAGAGGAATTGGTTATCTATTAAGTCGAAAGTCGCTCGACTAAATCTGCATCAGGACTTACGCTTTCATCAGCCCAGTAGCCCCCCCGACCCCCCAGATTGGGGGGAGTTAAATTCTGTTCCCCCCAAGCTTGGGGGGTTAGGGGGGTGAGTGCGTAAGTCTTGTGCATCTACAACCTGGGTGGCTTACCGTCGCTAGAGATTTCAAACAGTACGACGGTAGGCTTCACCCGTTTTTTAGGCTAATTCCCCCATTGCCTATTCCCCATTCCCGACTTTCATAGAGATAGGTGGGAAGCGAGTAACTACTGAGCGGATATGAGTCAGATGTTAGACACTAAGGATAAATCAAGTCTGAGTCATCAACTTTACCTATGCGAACCCTTGCTGAAATCAATGACAAAATTCGTCGCTGCCGTGTGGTGGTTTGGACAGTAGAGGAACTTAAAGCAAGAGTTGCCGAGGTTGGGGTTACTCAGGCGACGAAGGAAGTAGATGTTGTCACCACTGGCACGTTTGAGCCAATGGAGTCTTCCGGCGCGATTATCAATCTGGGACATACAGACCCACCGATCAAAATTCGCAAGTGTTGGTTAGAGGGTGTCCCTGCCTACGCCGGCTTTGGGGCAGTGGATTTGTATTTGGGTGCAACTCAAAGCGTAGACTACAGTGGAGCTGGCGACGTTCCAGATGGTGAAGAATCTAGAGAACGAGGCGGCGGTCATGTGATCGAAGACTTAATTGCGGATAAACCGGTGCAGTTGCGTGCGATCGGGCAGGTGACAGATTGCTATCCCAGAGCATCGTTTGAAACCACGATTACGCGAGAGACAATTAATCAATTTTATTTATTTAACCCTCGCAATTTATACCAAAATTTTATTGTTGGGGTGAATGGAGGCGATCGTCCTTTGTTCACTTATCTGGGGCCGTTACAACCTCGACTGGCTAATGCGGTCTACTCCAATCCTGGAGCGATTTCCCCCCTACTCAATGACCCAGACCTAAAGCTGATCGGGATTGGAACTCAAATTTTTTTGGGGGGTGGCATTGGCTACATTGCCTGGGAAGGCACCCAACACTTCCCCTTACAGAAGCGCTTGCCTAATCACACACCCATCGGCCCCGCTGCTACGCTGGCTTTGATTGGGGATGCCAAGCAAATGAACCCGAAGTGGGTGCGAGGTTGCTACTTCAAAAATTATGGCCCTTCGCTCATGTTGGGTGTTGGCGTGCCACTACCTGTTTTGAATGAGGAAGTGGTGAATTACTGTGCCATCCAAGATCAAGACATTGTCGCACCTGTTGTGGATTTTTCTATTCCCCGGCGCGTTCGTCCAACCTTCGGCTTAGTGAGCTATGCTCAACTCAAGACAGGTCGTATTACTATTGAGGGCAAATCAGTACGGGTTGCGCCTCTTGCCAGTATTTTCCTCTCGCGACAGGTAGCGTTGGAATTAAAGCAATGGATTGAGAGAGGGGAATTTACCCTCACTGAATCTGTGGCACCCATTCCGATGAATCGTTCCTTTCTGCCTCAGGACTTGTACTCATCTTTATGACCTCAGTTTAAAAGTGGGAAACGGAGAAGAATCCTTCTCCGTCCCCAGCTTCTCGTTTCTAGTAGTCCTCCCAAGTAACTTTGAAGAGTTATTGCTCGCTACGTCTGGGTGTTCTACCCATCCGTCCAATTAAATTGGATGAACCACTAACTAGTTAAGACGCATTCCCAGACGTACTGCCGCCCCCTTGCGCTTCGTTGCGTTTGATAGGTTTGGGTAGCGGTTCTCGACGCTTGGGTGGAGTGACAGATGTAGGTCGTTCGCCTTGGCGAGTGGGGCGCTGGTTGGAGATATTCTTTCTCCCTCCTGGCCCTCCTGGCCCTCCTGGCCCTCCTGGACGCCTTTTCTGAAAAGGTTTTCTTCCTCCCTTAGGTCGCTTCTTCAAAGGCATTAGGCCAATGTCGTTGGCCTCTTGAATCATGAGGGTATTAGCCTGTAGCTGTACGTGTAAATCCCAGAAGCGACCTACTACTTTGTCTCCGAGATTACCCTTGAGCTTTAACTTGAAGAACTTAGTCTTGTCCGACTCTTTACGAGGAGACTGCTTGATTTTAATGATTACTTGTTCTTCTTCCCGTGACTGGTAAATTGCCTCACCACGAATGGAAAAATAGCCATCTTGGTGAAGGGATGAGTCCTCAGCTTCAGGCGGCTGTGGAGGTAACTCTTCTTCGGGTTGTTGCACGGCTTCCTCAGCAGAGGGCGGTTCGTCTGGGGATTTTCGGTTAAGTTTTTCCGGTTCCCAAACGCCGACAATTTGGACGTGTAAGTTTCCGTCTTCTTGCCTTGAGCGGGGATAAACAACCCAAAGGTGAGGCTGGCTTAAGCTTAAGTGATTCTTCACCAAGCTCATTACGCGACCTAGCAGGACAGCATCAATCAGCGTTCCATCTGTTGCCAGTAATGTGCCTCGCGTCAATTGTTCTGCGGAAGGCATATACTGTCCCCGTACCAGTCCGATTGCTCGGTACTGCATCGGTTCACTGGGCGGAGGAATCGGTTGCTGTCGCTGGACTTGTGATGGCATGGTTGCGGTCGAATCAACTTCGGCAGCTAAGTTAGTCACGTTGGCAGAATCATCAGTTGGCGTTGATGGGGGCTGACTTGGTACACTGAATGCTTCTGGAGATTGTTCACCAGAAGACTTGGGTGAGTCGGTAGACCGATTCACAGAAGGACTCATATAACCTCCTAGCGGCGGAGACACATTCCCTTATGGGAGTTGGGCTGACGTCAAAAGCATCGTCTGTTAGACCACCATCCAGCTACTTGGTGCATAGCCAAGAGACTTAGTCCTTGGACTTTTGTCAGCAAGAAGCTGGAGAGGGTGAGGGCACTGAATATCAGTCTGCCCATTGTACAAAATGCAGTGGGATGACTGGTATATCCGAAAAGTTTATGGAATCTTTAATCGGAAGAGCTTGCACCCAATCCAATCTAGCTTAATGCTGTCCATATTCTGGCATGGTTCCCGTTTAGGACAGTGGAAAATCTCGCAGTTGCCTCAAGTAGTTTAATAATGTCATTAAGAGTTCAAGGAAGTTTTGTGTCTCAAAAGCGGAGTTCCTGGGTTACTTGGGTCGTGGTGCTGGCGATATTGGCGTTTGTCGGCTTTTCCATGATTCCTTTGCTGCAAACGCTCTTGACGGATAATTCACCTTCGGCGCAAGCACCAGCTACCGCGACGCCAACCATTCCGGTGCAAAAGCAAGCTGAACTAGAAGCTCAAGCCAAAGGCTATGAACTGGTTGTGCAGCGAGAGCCACAGAATGCCACAGCGTTGCGCGGGCTTTTGGATACGCGGCTGAAGCTGGGAGACATTCAAGGTGCAATTTCTCCCTTAGAGCAAATTGTGAAGCTGAGTCCTGAGCAGACGGATTATGCTGTTTTGTTGGCTCAAGCCAAGCAACAGGTCGGTGACAAAGAAGGCGCGGCTCAAACCTATCGCTCGATTTTAGCCTCCAATCCGGGCAACTTGGATGCATTGCAAGGGCTGGTCAGTTTGCTCATGCAGCAGCAACGTCCAGAAGCGGCGATTGGTTTGTTGCAAGATACCTTAAAAACAGCCACACCGATTAATGATATGAGGCCGGGAACGGTAGATATTACCTCCGTGCAGCTGTTGCTAGGCCAGGTGTATGTGATTGAGAAGCGCTACACGGAAGCGATCGCTATTTATGATGAGGCTGTCAAAACTAGCCCTCAAGATTTCCGACCCGTGCTAGCTAAGGCTTTGATTTTGAAAGAACAAGGTAAAGTGGCAGACGCTACGCCTTTGTTTACCACCGCTGTTTCTCTAGCACCGGCTAAATACAAAGATCAAATCCAACAACTGGCGAAGGACGGCTCAGCATCGAAGAGTGCTTCGTCTGCCAATGAATCCTCGCCGTCGAAAAATTCCACATCTGGCGCGGAGTCCTTACAACCGAAGAGTTCTACGTCTGTACCAGCAGCACCTCAAAGTTCTCCCTCGGTTTCGTCACAAAATCCATCTGCTTCTCCTAAAGCAGCAGTGGATTCTCCGGAAAGCTAGAGCGAGGGACTGGGAGACTGGGGGACAAGGGAAGGGAGAAGGAGAGTGAAAGCCTTGCAAAAAGGGGGTCTTCAATTGAATTTGATATTGGGTAAGTGGAGATAAATAAACGTAACTGTTTCTTTTCCATGCCCCATGCCCCATGCCCAGTCTCCACAGGTAAATTAAATCTGAAATAGCTTATTATTGCCCTGCCTGAGGCCAGGGAATTTGTGGGTTACTTGCCAGTTGGCTGGCTACCGCCGCTGCTCCGTAGCGATTTAAGTGACTAGGGTCAGTAAAATACTCGTTACGGTTAGGCCACTGCCTTCCCATGTCGATCCAGATTAGTCCCTCACCCGCTTGTTGCTGCATCCACTGCTGAAATTGCTGCTCCCGCAGTCGGCGTACTGAGTCGAGATAGTCTTGGGTGAGGGGCAAGTTGACAAAGACTAAAGGAATTTGTTGCTGGTTGGCAAATGCTTTAACCGTATTCAGGGCAGTGATTTGCTGACCGGTTAAACTGAAGGGCTGATAATCTGCATCATACCGACCTGATACTCGTGGATTTTTCTGGTAGTAAATATTGGGGTCGAAACGGTTCTCTAAAGGGAGGAAACCATTGGATTTAATCGCCAAACTGCTGTAGCCTGTAATCCCTTTGGCAAGCGTTATTCGAGACGGCAGTGCTGTCCCATCTAGCTGAGCGAAGATTAGCGGTTCATGGGACGAGGGGGCTAGCCAGCTGGCTGTCTCAACAGAAGTTTGTGCCAGTTGCCACCGCCCTCCTAACGTAGCCGCGATGGCTGAACTCACAAAATTTTTTGCGAGTTGTGAGGTGGGCTGCGACATTGACATAGGTGGAACGTCCTCACAGGTATCAACCGTATTAGGCTCGTTTTGGGGAAGTTTCGGGCGCTCTCCTGTCTGCAAGCGCTGGTATCCCTGAGATGCCGTCATCGTACTGTAGGTTCGGTCAGGTCGCCCACTGTTAAATGCCCGTACTCCATCCGCCCATAAAATTAAGCGAGGTAGTTGCTCACCACTCAAAACTTGCCGCAGTTGAAAGTCTACTAATTGAGCGGTTGCACCATTAACTCCAAAGTTGAAGATTTTGAGATTTCCTTTACCCTGAGCGGCTAACGCTTGTTGTAACTGCTGGGGATCGACACCCACTAAAGCACGGGAACTCCCGACGATTAAAACATCTGGAGTGCCAACAGCGGCGATGTAGGAGAGATATAGCAACAACTGTTCATCAAAAATTGGGTTGCCAAAGCTCGCGAACGGTAGTTGGGATGCCGTTGTTGAGGCTTTTTGCATGGCCATCTCCAAGTTTTGCAGATACTCTGCCACTTTTTTTTGAGCAAAAGCGCGTCTGGCACTTTCTGGAGGAACCGCTTGCATGGCTGCGATCGCCCCAATCCACTGGGAGATGACTAAATCCCAGTCTTGTTTAGATTTAGCCGATTGTGCCAAAGTAGCTGCACCCATCGCTTTGTCAACGCCTTTAGTGAAGGGATCGATACGGCGACAGTTGGAAGGGGGTTCTTGGGACGTAACTGAACCTGTATTTAAGGGACGTACTGCTGATGAGGTCTTACTGGCTATAGCATGGGGTAGGGACAGCGAGGAACAGCCAGTAGTCAAGGACAGCAAGGCTACAGTGGCAGCACTCTGGAGTCGAAGGCGAAATTTAGCCATAAGGGAAATTGAAGAGTCAGTTGTAGACCAACACTCGACTCCCTTCACCTTGGCTCCCCGCCGTTGATGCGTATCTCTGAGTACGGAAGGCCAGTGGCAAGAGAGTTCTTCCCTTCATTATCGTTGGCACTTGTCCATCCTTGAATCTGTGTCTTTTGAGTATCTGCCTAAGTCTTGACAAGGAACTAGCGATGTGCAAGATTTGGTGAGAGTAAATTTTTTTGCCTAACTGCCATTCACTACAATGGACGCCGAGTAGATTAGACCGCTAAAACAAGGCAAGGTTATAAAAATGCTCGGAGTTTTCTTGTTTTTGCTCTATTTCACCCTTGTATGCCTATTTCTTGGATTTCCCATGCAACAGAAGGCGAGGGTTATTAGCACAGTAGACGAGTCTTTGCCCAAGCGTCCTCAGCAGGGGTTGCCGCGGGGTAGTACTGACGACAGCACTTGGTGGGTGAAGATTGTTACTCAAACACCTGATTGCACGTACTTTTTTGGCCCATTTGAGAGTGCCGGGGAAGCTCAGCATCATGAAAGTGGCTATGTTGAAGACCTAGAGCAGGAGGGAGCGCAGGGAATTGCGGTTCATATCTTGCAAGATCAGCCAGAAACTCTGACAATTTATGACGAATAAGCGTAAGTAATCTAGGGCAATGGCAATGAAAGACCAACTCATTCGTTGGCTCAACCAGGTTTTAATGGTCGATGTGTTTCTGGTCTTGTTGAGCTTTTTTTGGTTAGCGATCGCAGTTATCGGTCGTTCCCTAGGCATTCCCTTGGGGCTTGACCTGTGGTATCGCCTTTGGGAACCTGTATTTACCCCAGCCATCGGTATTTTGATGGCTGGCGCACTTTTAAGTGGGCTCATTAGCCAAATATCGAAGCGCCTTAAGTCGAATTGATGGAATCAGACAGGTAAGCTGATGTGCTTTTAAGTTGCATCATTAGAATTACCGAAATGATGGGGAGACAGAGAGATGCAGTGTAAAGGATGGCACAGAGGCGGCTATCGTCTCTAAGCACTCTATCCTTGAATCGTCATGCTTCTGCCTCATCACTCGATTGACTCGCGGCGTGGAATTGATTGACGAGTTCCTGAATAATGACATCTGGATCATTGGTTTCAATTCCCAACTGTTGAGCAATCAATTGCACTAAGGTGGGGTCTTGTTGCAACCTAGTCAATAACTCATCCAAGGTAATTGTTTCCATACCTGGGGCTTCGTCCACGAGTTGTTCCTCCTGTTGAGCCGCCAGGGTAACAATGGGTGGAGGCGCCGCCGTAAAGCCATCTGGCCCCTCATACTCCCAGACTACTCTGTTGACGTTCCCCCTGCTAAGCAATTGTCTACCGATGTCATAGGCAACATCGCCAATTTCCCGAAGTGAGGCAATCGATTGTGCCTGTTCACCCAAATACACCAGTCGCATACCTAACTCATCATTAGGTGCAGGTGAGGCTAGCACTCGTTCACCAAAACGCCGCAGCCAATCCACCCATTCTGCTGAACTAATGCGTCCTTTCAGTCCTTCAAACCACTGCGCCACTCGTTGTTGGTTCCAGCTATGCGCCACCCCTTCGAGTAGTTGCCTAAACAAATACTCGTAATCTGAATCGGAAAGGGGGGGTGCTTCTCCCCTCCTCTCCTCCAGAGAACGGGAGGGCGTTGCATTGATTCTCTCGCGGTAAGAGGCAGTACGAGATGAGGTTCCACCGCCAAACAGACGCCGAAACAATCCCTTCAACCACTGCCAAATTTGTTTGAGCATCTATCGCTCCTGTGCATCCCATCATTCCGATTTTAGACCCGCAGTGTATAGCCGAGCGATTTCTTCTATCTAATACTCGATTCAATAGCCTGCAAGCAGGACTAAACTCTAAAAAGCACCTCAGTAAGTAAGCGCTAACCCCTTATGCAACAAACAATCATTTGGCAACAGGGTAGTGAGAACCCGGAAAACGGCAATAACTTAGCTACCATCAAGCAATGGTGGGCCAACCTGAACACCAAAAAAATTGCATGGCGACAGCGAATCATCCCGTCAACGGGAGATGTCAGCACACTCGACTGGGAACCTCAACGGTTTGATGAAGTATTTAAGATGCAAACGCCCCAAATTCGTGGTATTACCCTTTATTGGCGTAAACCCGACGCTGAGCAAGAACGCAATACCACACCCCATAAGCTGGAGCTTGACGAGGGTAGCCAGCAACTCTATATCTACCCCCAATCGCAAAAAGGATTAGTCATTCGTGTTAGCCTTCCGGAAGTTATCTATCAAAAAATAGAACTCAAAAACCCCCAGTGGCAAGCTACCAAACTAGGAGAGAACTATAATCTTATCCTACGAGATAATCAGCAACACCTGGAGGTCAAAATTACTCTAAGTCCAGCCAACTTTGAACAATTAAAGGAACAATTATCTCTATAAATGCCAATCAAATGATAATTTATACCAGTTAGATTTAGTAGGTTAAATCATCAAGTCGTATTGCGAATCAAAACCCAATTTTTTCCTTAAAATTTATTTTTAATCTTGTACTATCAACTCAACCCTCACCTCTTGCTTCTACCAATAATGCAATGGATTCTTCCCCTTGCCTTCATTTTAGGCAGTCTCATCGTCGGCGCGATTTTCAAAAAACTTATCCTGAGTAAACTTAAAAAACTCGCGGCTAAAACTGAGTTTTTGGGGCATGAATTAATTTTTGAAGTCTTACAGCGCCAAACTCTGATTTGGTTTTTCTTCGCAGGACTTTATGGCGCGCTTGTTACATCACCAATTAAGCCCGCAGTTTCCAGCTCTCTGCAAAAAATTCTCACCGCCATCTTTCTGTATACGGTTACCCTAGCCTTAGCTAAAGTAGCAGGGGGCTTTGTCTCCTTATACGGACAAAGAGCAAGAGGCGCGTTACCATCAGCCTCTTTACTGGCTAATCTGGCACAAGTTATTGTTGTCGTGTTCGGAATCCTAATGATTCTTCAGGCATTAGGTATTCCAATTACGCCTATCATTGCCACATTAGGAATAGGTGGCTTAGCAGTTGCTCTAGCATTTCAGGATACTCTGTCTAATTTGTATGCCGGTTTATATTTAATCATTTCTCAACAAGTTCGTCCAGGTGACTACGTCAAATTAGCGACCGGAGAAGAAGGCTACATTACTGATATTTCTTGGCGCAACACAACCATTAAAGAACTGCCTAATAATTTAATCGTTGTCCCCAATAACAAGTTAGCTTCAGCGATTTTCAAAAACTATCATTTGCCTGCCAAAGAAATAGTATTACAAATTCCAGTTAGCGCAAGCTATGACAGCAATCTTGAACAGATTGAACGAGTCACAACTCAGGTAGCCCAGGAAATCATGCAAAGTGTACCGGGCGGAGTTGCTGAATTTGAACCTTTTATTCGCTATCAAGAATTCGGAGAATTTAGTATTCATTTCAACGTTTTTTTAAGGATTCATGAATTTAGTGACCAACGCCTAATTAAACATGAATTTATCAAACGATTACACAAACGCTATCAAGAGGAAGGAATAGAAATTCCCTTCCCCACTAGAATTATGTATGTCAAACAAACCCTAGATTAAAATCCACAGATAGCATGTATAGCAATCCTAAATGAGTTGCAAACACCTCTCCTCTGGACTGGGCATAAGGCATGGGGCATGGAATACTGTTCTCGCTTGCTGCATGAGATAGTCTATTCCTCCTTGTCTGCCTTGTCCTCCTTGTCCCCTCATCAGAACTGATAAGTTATCTTCGCCAGGATGCACTAGGGTGAGGGAGTGAACCTCCCCTCAGTCAGTTAGAGCCCATAACAGTGTATGAAAGTCCTTGGTGCATTTGCTACAAGCCATGATGCCCAGTAGGTGACTGCTGGGCTTTCTTGCTATTTCTATCACTTTAAGTAAAAAACTAGCTCAAAAACCCCACCGACTGGCAGAATCAGTGGGGAATAACGTAGCACGCACAAGGAAAAAGGAAAAGATAAAACTATCTTTTCCCGACACCCCAGTCCCTAATCCTTAATCCCTATTTTCAGATTAGGCATCATGAGCGGAAGCTTACAACGAAGGAATGAAAATTCTACTCTCCCTGCCTCCCCTGCTATTTTCAAGACAAGCTACTTCTGACGACCGGCTGGTGTCCGTCCTCCTTCATCATTACTACCGCCATGAGGATGGGAATTACCGGGATCACACCCTTCTGCCCCATTGCCAATTCCTTGGTTACAGTGTTGACGCTGGGGTTTGACGCGAGTGGCTTCACCTGCTTCCCTCACTTCACCTGCGTCCCTGACTGTCGCCTCTTTTCCCACAACATAAGGCGAGGAAATTGCCGTTGCATCACCGTTGCTCACCATCGCCTGGTAGAGCATGGCTGCGACTTCCCCTCGGGTTGCCACCTGATTGGGACTGCAAGTACTGCTGTTAGGATAATTCACCACAATCCCCCGCTCCGTTGCAGCAGCAACTAGGCTGCGAGCTTCGGCAGGGATGGCACTTGCATCGCTGTAAACGCGCAAAATTTGTTCGATGGAATTACTACTAGCCGTATAGTTCAACCCCTTGACCAGCGCCGTCAAAACTTGTAGACGAGTTAAGCTTTGGTAGGGTTTGAATTGTTCGCCAAAAACTGTGCCTAAAAAGCCCATCTCATAGGCTTCCCGGATGCCATTGTAAGCCCAGTAGCGGGTCGAAACATCTCGAAAACTAACTGCATCGCGGATTTTTGCCTTCTTAAAAACGGAGGAAAGTAGGGCGGCAAACTCAGCACGAGTCACTGGTTTTTCGGGATGGAATTTACCATCTGGAAATCCGGTAAGAATGCCTCGCTGAGCCAGCTCCATAATAAAGTTTCTCGCCCAGTAACTTTCGCTGATGTCACTAAAATTGACTAGGGCGTTACGGCGAGCGATTTGTGTCTGCTGCCGTGTTCTGATGCTAGTTCCCTCCATCGTCTGAGTACCGCCAGCCGCCACTTCATTATTTTGGCTGCTGCTATTTTCGCTAGCGCTGCCAGTGACTGATTGGGTGGTTTGAGTGGTGCGGGTGATAACTTCTCGCCTGCTGGTTGTTTGTGTCATTGACTGAGCCAGCATTTGGGTTGCGGCTTCATCCCACTTCACCATAGAACCAGCTAAATTGGTGCGATAAACCCAACTTTGTCCACCGCTAGCGACGATGACGCGCCAGCCTGGAACGACAGATTGAGTACACATGCTGTTCGAGTCACCTAAACCTAAGCAACTATCCGACCAACTTTCCTGTTCTACTTTGACGAGGCGGAGTTTTGATGATTCCACTCCAGTCTTTTCAGAGACATCTTTGAAGACAGCATCCTTACAAGTACACTCTGGCTCCGCCGACTCATTGTCGTCGCCCTCTTTATCTGTTTTCTCCTCTTTATCCGGTTTTTCGTCTTTATCTTTCGTCATTTGGCTAACAGCCAATGGCTTGGTTAGCTCAGCGCTATTTTCCTGTTTGGGCAACTGTATCTGTGAGGCATTAGAGGGTGAAGCCGCAGAAGCTGCCACGCTTGCGGTAAGTTCTGCTAACACTATTCCCACTACAGCCAAAACCATCCCACGTTGTGACGCAAAAAGACTTAATTTCATCAATCTCATACCGAACGCCAAACAGTTCTGCTCGACGTTAACCTATCTTGAATGTTCCTGTCGATAGATGAAAATTCCTATGCTTGGCAAGAGCTTTATTCATGCTCCATTGCCCAGTTTTGAGGAGTGATACCCGCTTTTTTTTTATCGGTTTTGCTAGGTTTAGTTGAGTTAGATTGATTCTATTTCGAGGCTTTAAATTCTCTGTTAAGAGATTATTGAGCAAGGGATATAGGAATAATAAAAGAAAGAGTCAATTTAGCCTTATTCTAATCCCTTACTTCCAATGAGGTAGCTTTACAATTGCCAAATGGTACTGAGCATGGCTGGAAACGGATGATGAGATCGCTGTGATTCTAACTCAGCCCAGGAAGGTGCTAAGGTTTACTGGGAAACAGCGGAGGCGAATCGGCTGGTTGTTTTTTGGCAACTACTTCTGGCTCATGGGGGTCGCTCATTTCCAAAAGTTCGGGAATCGTCACAAACTTGTACCCTTGCTCCCTGAGTTTGGCAATAATTTCTGGTAAAGCTTCCACGGTTGCCCAGTGGTTGCCACCGCCGTCGTGCATCAGTACAATCCCTCCAGGTTGCGCCTTGCGGATGACATTGTTGACCAACTGTTTGGCTGAGTGTGGACGATAGTCCATCGGGTCGTTCGACCACATGACAATGAGATCATTTTTTCGCTTGGCGTAATCAGCCACCCCATTATTCATGACACCACCAGGCGGACGAAACAGAGAAGTTCTCACTCCTGTCGTCTTGTAGATCAATTCTGCGGTGTCCTCAATTTCGTGGGCTGCCGTAGATGCATCGAGCCGATGATACCAGTGATGCCAGGTATGATTGCCAATGACATGACCCTCGGCAACAACCTGCTTCGCAATCTGCGGATTCTGTTTTAGGGGTTGCCCCACCCAAAAGAACGTTGCTTTGATGTTATTTTTCTTCAGGATTTCCAACACCTTGGGCGTGATGCGAGGCCAAGGGCCGTCATCAAATGTTAAGGCGATAACCTTCTCTTGCCCCAAGGGTTTGATATTTTTGACAATTTTGGCTTGAAACTGAGGAGGAATCCCAACGGTTTGATCGGGTTGCGCGCCGGCTGGAACTCCTGGGGTATCTCCATTAACAGACGGTTCCTGAGGCGTCGATTCCGCTGAAGTG
>DATNPV010000151.1:0-4145 GCA_036703055.1 Waterburya sp. | reverse complement strand
TGATTTGGTCTGCCGATTAGGGACACCTCCTCAAATCCTTTGGCTGACTTGCGGCAATGTTACCAACCGGAATTTACAGCAACTCTTGACGATTACTTTTCCTGATGCCTTGGAAAGACTGCGACAAGGCGAAGCCATCGTGGAAATCAGCAGTAGCCGATAAAGAAAGAACTTTAGTTGATGGAATTTGGCTACTCTCCCTCATCTTCTGATTCCACATCGTTACCTTGCCCAGCTTGAGCTTGCAGCTCTCGATAAAAGTCTTCAAGCTGACGGCGACGATCGCTTAATTTTTTCAACTGCGAACTGAGATAAGCCGACTGTTGATCGACTTCATCAATCAGTTCGCGCAAAATTCCCCCAATTGTTGTGCCTCCGGGGCTGCGATCGGAATCAGACCGCGACCAATTCTCTCCACCAGTTCTGAGCGGCTGATCTTCCTCTCCTGCGCCATTCTGGTGAGCCCCTTTAGACTTGTTGGGGTCAAGGCAAAGTTGACCCCGCTTTTGCTTTCTCCGTATTCCGCGTGCTTCGTTTTGGGCATCTTTTAGGGGCATTCTTTAGCATCCTATCCAGAATAACAAGAAGCTCTTGGTCATTTATTGGTGAATATGTTATACTATTCCCTAGCATTTTATCCAAAATGCTTCCTCGCTAGCGGGTGGACTAATCCGAAAGCGATCGCGCAAACGTTTGCATTAGTCATACAAGGGCATCGACTCCTAGTCCTGTAAGTCCTGTTGTGTCAGTCCTGTGTCGGGGAAAACGCAGGATGCGATCGTTATGCTTTCGAGAAATAGCCAGAGCTAGTACGGGCAGGCTTGCCACTTCCTCACTTAATTACTCGAAGGCGATGTCAGAAAGAGGAGGACGATATGAAGCCATCTACACCGGAAACGAAGTCTACTCCACGCAAGCACTCCAACAACTGAAAATAGAACAGCTAGAACAGGAAATTGCCGTTCTCAAACAGCGAAACGCTGACCTGCTCGCGTGCCTGGATGAGGCGGTTGCGTACATTCATCGGCTCAAGCCGAAGGTATCGGCGCGGATTGTGGCAGAGATTGCCCAGTTGAAGAGAGAGGGTGAATGATCGCAAGCCAATGTCCAAGAATAAATTCTGTAGACAGACATGAGTAAAACTAGGGAGTGAATTGAGTGTTATTTGGCGGACTCAATCACGTCTTGCACTAATTTGTATGCTTCTTTTAAAGGAAGTTGACCATTTTCTACAGCCGTTATTAAATCTTGAGCTTGCTTCGGACTAATGAGATCGAGTCTTACTGGTTCTTTTAATAAAATGTGGAACTGGGTCTTGTCTTCATCTCCAATGCTAGATGTTCTTTCTTTTGCTTCGACTTCCTCTGATCTTTCCTTCAACTGAATTAACAGTTGCTTGGTTTTTCCTTCATTGTAACCACTGCCTTTCACCAACCTTGATACACCATAAGCAACAGCTGCACCCGCTGCTGCTGTTCCGACAACCCATCCTATGGGTGTCGCTCCTACTAAAGTCACCCCAACCCATGAGCCAACAGTCGTAAGCACTGGTATAGATGTTGCTCCTGCTGCTGTTGCTAGAGTCCCAGCCCCCGCAACACCTAATGCTGCTCCAACACCAGCTATTCCAATATCAGCAAAGATTCCTAACTTATCAGTAGGATTTCTTTCTAATTGTTCTATTGCTTTGAGAAGCTGTTCTTTCGTTAAAGTTCTATCTCCGAACATCTCAGAACTCCAGGTGTGAATGAATTGAGGATTTAGGCAGTTAGGACATTGCAAAATATTTCCTTAAAGACATCTGTAACTAGCTTAAAAAACTCTTTTGCAATTTCAAAAATATCTTCCCCGGCTCCTTTGAAACTTTTGTCTAGTCTATGCCCAACTACTGCACCAACAGCGGTAATCGTTATTCCTAGAGCAATTGCTACTGGGGCTAATAATTGTCCGATAAAGGGAACGGAAGTTATCAAAGTAGCTACAGCAGTTCCTACAGCAGCGCTTATCCCAGCACCTATGATTAAAAAAGGATGTGCCTTGACAAAATCAATGATTTTTATGATGACAATTTTCCCAATAGCAAATACTTTATTTCCTACATTTTTGGTGACGCTAATAAGTTCATGTAATCTGATTGCTACTTCGTGAGGCAAACCACTATCCACTACCCATGCATACAAGTCACTACTGCTCATTGAATCTGCCTCTGCTTGCCATAAAGCAAGATTCAAGTTCGCTTGTGCTTTGGATAAAGTCATTGTATGTCTCCTGAAGAAATTTCAAATAAATGCTGTTTGATATTTAGGAACAAATCCATTTAGGGGCTATTCATGAATTGTTCCATCAGGCATTATTGTTCCTTTCAGATTTGATTGCATGGAGCTATCTTTCAGTTGCCCTGAAGTGAACTGATCTAGCTTTGCACTCTTTAAGTTCGCTCCAGTTAAATTGGCGTTCGCTAGAGATAATTGTGTTAGGTTTGCACCATTTAAATTTGCACCGCTTAAGTTTGCTTTCTCCAGATAAGTAGCATTAGCAGGTTCACCACTTAAATCTGCATCACTTAAGTTTGCATCACTGAAATCTGCTTCATTAAAATGACCAGAGAACTTAACTCCACTTAGTTGTGCGTTCTTCAAGTTAGCCTTATTTAGCGTAAGCCTACTTAACTGTGCTTTATTAAGAATAGCGCCACTCAAGTTAGCACTGGTTAAGTCTGTATCGTTTAAAACCGTCCCCTCAAAGCTAGCATTAGTTAGGTTTGCGTTAACTAATTTTGCACTCGTTAAGTCAGCACGATCTAGCTTTGATCCACTTAAATTTGCACCACTAAAATCAATATTTTTAAGGTCAGCATCGGCAAGATTAGCCCCACTTAAATCACATCCTGGACAAGCTTGATTCCGCTGTAGCCGTTCAAGGTCTTTTGAAACTGTTGGTGAAGGCATAACTGCTACGGGAGAGGTAGCTGTGGAGGAAGCCACAGTGGGTAATGAATTGGGAGGAACGGCTGTGGAAGGTGTAGACTCCACGGAAGCTGCTGGTGTTGGGGCTGTCGCTGTAGTTCCTGCGGAAGCTGCTGGTGTTGGTGATGGTGCTGTAGCTTGCGGTTGACCAGTAGAACATCCAGCAGAAAACGTTAAGAGGGTGATGGCGGAAAGCTTTATCCAGGTGTTTGATTTGATTGGCATGATTGCTACTTGGGTATTACATGCTTTTCACCGTACCGTTCCTGAGCTTGGCATTTAACCAGGAATGTACTGAAAAATCATTCCCACAATTTCTTGGTTTTTAAGGGTAATCACTGATGAAATTAAAAAGTATTCCGCTGTTCACCAACGAAGATTTGAAGAATGGAGAAATGATTCTCCTTGAAGATCCCAATTCCCAATAGTAAAAAACCCCCCTTATTAAGGGGGGCTAGGGGGGATCTAAAACATCCCTCTAATTTCGTTAATACCGTTCCCAGTTAGGCTGGAAACCTCGCCGTTTCAGAATATCCACTTGCAACCGTTCAATCCGGTTATCCAGTTCGGGATTCGTCGCCCCGCTCTCGGCTTGTTGCTCCGCGTTCAATTCCTTGAACTGACCCAAGGCGGTAAAGCGATAGTCATCAGCGACATTCAGTTCAGCCAGGTTAGTACGAGCGATTAAGTTTTTCGGCTCGATTTCCAGAACTCGCTGATAAATCGACCTCGCCTCAGCAAATTTCTGCTGCGTAAAGCGAACGCCTCCCAAACCCAAAAGCGCTCCCGTATTCTTCGGCTCCCGCTTCAAAATCTCATCGTAAGATGCGATCGCGAGTTCGTAATCCTTCAGCGCCGTTGCCAAGTCAGCCTGGACGAAGTAAGCCCCAATATTGTTGGGATTGCGGGCAATTAACTTCGCCACTTCTTCCTTCGCCGCTGCCGGGTCTCGCGTAGCAATCACCTGAAGCCTGCGAAGCTGTACTGCTACATTATCCGGGTCGATCGCTAACAGAGAATTGTACAGCGCCTCACGCTCAGCCGATGGCGGTAGAGCGCCCACCAGATTGAACAATTCCGGCGGGGCATCATTCGGTCGAGCTTGCAGCCATTCGTTGAGAACAGCCTCGGCTTCCGCATCGGTAATCCGCTTGGTTTGGTACGCCAGACTGGTGCGTC
>DATNPV010000150.1:0-40110 GCA_036703055.1 Waterburya sp. | reverse complement strand
AACAT
The DNA here is from genome assembly GCA_036703055.1 of Waterburya sp. Classification (GTDB taxonomy): domain Bacteria; phylum Cyanobacteriota; class Cyanobacteriia; order Cyanobacteriales; family Coleofasciculaceae; genus DATNPV01. Next base: position 40,105 of record DATNPV010000150.1, on the reverse strand, counting down.
TCATGCTGGGAACAATGTACCGCTCAAGCAGTTGCAAGCATCCAATCGTCGCTGGATGCAAGCCACTACCAAAGGTAAGGCTTGTCTCCAGTCTCAAGATAATTTCATCCGCAGCCTCCAAAGGATAGGGTGCATCGGTTCTGAGTACAACGAAGCGCTGACCAATCCGATGAACAAGGGGGTTTCTTCCACCTATCGGTGCTAATTTTTCCTCCACCACAGCCGTCTCTAACGAAGTGGTCAATCCTGTACGGTGTAGAGGCTGTAGCAGATGATCAATTTTTTCTAAGCGGGCATTGACGCCGATATCATAGGGTAGGTATAAGCGAATCGTAAACGCCCAGTGGGGTGAGACGACTTCCTGGTCAGTGAGGCTGTCTAGCTCCGGTTTGGCGTATTTCGTAATGGTTAGGTCACCCGTGTAGTCAGTTGTGGCAAGCAACGTACTAACCCAATCAACCGCTTCGTGGGTGGTGTCGATACTCAACTCTATCCACGACATATTTTCCTCCTTTGGGCGTCGCAGCTTCCGATGCCGAATAAATATTCACTTCTTAATATTGATTGCAAAATGATACCGCTGGCTTTAAATCCAAGAAACAAACTACCGAGTGTTGCACAAATTTCTCAACGGCTTTCAACAGGACTGACTGAATCGTGCCTGAATCTGGATCAGCAATTCATCAAATCTATCGCCAAAACCAGGTATGCCCTACTGAACAACCACCAGTATTGTAGTAGCATTAGCGGAAAAGTTTAATGGTGAAGCCGCTGTCAAGTTAGTTCATCAATTCTTATTGATTTAGCCAGACTAATTGGAGAGGAAGCACTTGCAGTTGATCGACCTTACCCCCCAACAAATCGAGCTAATTTCAGTCTCTTGGCAACAGTGGCAAGAAAAAACTTTATCCACTGAGCCAATCGATTTTCAAAAAGCAGCAGCGGCTATCAAAGCGTTGTATGAATTAGCTGGGCAACATGAGCCAGAGATTTTCTTTGTTGAAAGCCCTCGCCAATATTACGCTCAAGCATTTCTGAGGACATTACCATTATCAAGCCAGCAAAATGGTGCGATAGAACACTATCTAAAGAGTAATCCAGAAAATCAATTCATTCGCGATCCTCAACGGAATATTGCAGGCAGGCTGGCTGAACAACTGAAATTGCCAGTAGAACGGTTAGGGACGAAGTATTTAAAAAACGTGTTAGGCAAAATCAAGCAGGGAAAGAGTCGAGCCGAAGCCATCTCAGAAGCGCGTGCAGAAGTTTACAGCCCAGAAGATGACAAGCAGCTTAGGTTACTCTCACAAATGAATGAACAATTTCATCAACAATGTGGTGCATCCGTAAATACTACGTATTCCGCAATGTTCGATATCGCACAAGAGAGTTCCTGGATGGGAGCTGTTTATCGGGTACTCCATCAAAATCTTCAATTACCACAAGAACTGCTCGTTAAGATTGCTGATACAGGGTATCGATATTTACATGGAGTCAATGATGGCTGCATTGATTGCAGCACCCTGGCATTCGCCAGCGCCCGATTTGATTACTGGGTTTCTGTCCTGGGGTTTGCAGCAGATTCTAGCTGGAAACTTTTACAGTCTTTAGTGCCAAGTCTGGGTTCAGTTGTGTTTCCCTATGAAGATTTTTGTGTAGTTTGCGATCGCCCTTGCGTTCTCTCCTTAGATAACCAGCAAAGACATCATGCAGAGGCAAAGCCTGCCATTGAATTTGCGGATGGATTTGGTATTTATGTGTTTGATGGAGTTCTCATCCCTAAACAATATGGCAGTCTCCCTCCGGCTCAGTGGCAACCCAAGTGGATTCTCTCAGAGCCAGATGTGGGAGTTAAACAGTTGTTGATTCAAACCATAGGATATGCCAGAATTTTTCAGGAACTTGAAGGAACAGTGCTAGAGACTTGGAGAGACTATTCGGTTGTGGAGTGGTCGGGTTTGGGTCGAGTGCTGAGAAAGATGGGTTCAAATACTAAAGACATCGAGGTTTGGCATCTCCCGTACTATGTTGAGTCGTTGCATGATGCCCTCCGTTGGTTGAATTTTCCTCACAAGGATTTAAGCTGGGTGCCGACTGCTCGTTTGCTATGGTTACATCAGCTTGCACTCTATTCTCAAAGTCCTAATCTGATTAGGCACTTAACACGACGAGCTGTTCAAGCGATCAAAGATTGGAATCAAAAGCAGCCAACGCCAGCAACACAGTTTAGTATTACCAAAACTTTGCTGTCGGAAGTGACTGGCGGCGCTTGTCGAGTGATTCCAGACGAATTGGCTCAACCGATCGCTGAGTACAACCAAAGTTTAAATTTCCCAAAGCCCGATAATCTCAGCCCGAAGCGATCACTCGGAATCCAAAGTCTTGCTGAAATCATCACGATTCAATCTTATTTGGGCTAAAAGTGGCGCAACTGCAACAGCAAGGTACTGTTATATCAATTAGGTTTGAATATGGTACAAACAACGCTTGATGGCAGCCCTCATTATCCAACTCAATGATATGTAGAGCTCCGTTATTTAGGATAATACGTCATTTTCACGTATCATGTTCAAGATAAAAGTTGAAAACTCTTTGACGGCAGGCGGGAGAGTAATTCCACATGCTGTTTCTCGTTCCGCAATTCCCTGTAGTGCGGATGAGGAGATAGTAGGCTTGATATTAAGGAAATCGAATACTTCTTGATGATAGCGAAGCTTATTTGGCCTGCTCATGTGCTTTATAGAAAAAATAACATATCTATGTCCTCCTTGCTCTCCTTGCCCCCCTTGTCCTCTACCAACCCGTCAATTTAAGGTTGACAGACCACTACTCTAAGGGCTACCCCTTGGGCTACTGAGTTATCCAAATCAGCGAACGGTGAGAGCCTGAACCAGTAACCCATTGCCCAGTTTTTGCATATCTTCCCTGTCACTGAGAGATATAAAAGAGTCAGAATATCGATACAGTAAATGATTAAGACAGGGGCGGGTAGTCAGCTAAGCGGTGAAAATAAGTGAGAATGATGCACTTGAGGCGGCAACTTGAGCGATGTGTTAGAGGAAAACTGAGCATCTACTAGGAATTTTTGCTATGCAGCCAGAACAGCTACAGCAAATCATGGGCTACTACAGTGAGGATGCTAAAAACCACCTCGATCTCATCCAGCAGCATTTGCGGAATCTGGAAAGAATTACTGAAGACCCAGAAAGGGTGAGTGATTTATTGGGCATCGTGCGCTGTGGTATTGTGGGCGGAGCTAACCTGCTACCGATCAGTCGCCTTCATATCAGCAGTATTCATCAAACTGGTTTTTGCTTGGTCGATTGTTTCAAAGTTTTCCAGCAGGAGGGAGCAGTCAAGGTTGACCAAAAGCTCCAAGATTTATTAATGCAGGTATTAGACGCTCTCAAAGCGTTAATTGAACCGTTAAGGCAATCCTCTGGCTTAACCGATGAACAGATTGAGCAAGTGGTATCAGAAGTAGAATTGGTGAAGAAGGCTTTAATGGAACACCTCAATGAGTTAGTTCAGCGATCGCGCTGTGCCCATTCATTAGAAATAGCGATCGCTTCAGAGTTGGACGATGACCCTTCTAGCTTGGAAGAGCTGGAATCTATCATCGATGAGTTATCGGTGGATAGTTCTGTATAAAAAAGTGCGGAATATGACTATATCCCGCACCCCACTCTTGAAATTCAGCTACCTCAAACCACAGCGGGAACCTTGTCTAAAGGACGCACTTGGTTTAGGAGATTTTGTAATTCCTCTCCTTCGATGACTTCAATCTCTAAGATTTGTTGTGAAATCTTTTCGAGCAAATCCCGATTCTGATTGAGAATATCTAATGCTTGCTGATGTGCCGTTTCAACGATTTCCTTGACTTCCTCATCGATCGCTTTGGCGGTTTCATCACTTACCATCCGGCGAGGATTCATCATCGCGCCATCCCCTAGGAAGTTATTCTGTTGACCCTTCTCATAAGCTAAGGGGCCAAGAACTTTACTCATACCGTAGGTCGTGACCATGCGTTCTGCCAAATCAGTCGCTCGCTGCAAGTCATTGGCGGCACCTGTAGTGATACTACCAAAGACAACCTCTTCAGCGGAACGCCCACCCAAAAGTGTGGCAATTTGACCTCGGAGTTCCGCTTCATCCATTAAAAAGCGGTCTTCTGTCGGCAGTTGTAGTGTGTAACCCAGCGCTGCCATCCCGCGAGGCACAATGGAAATTTTTGCCACCTTATTCGTACCAGGCATTAAAGCGCCAACTAAGGCGTGTCCTACTTCGTGGTAAGCAACAATCTTCTTCTCTTTATCATTGAGAACGCGGCTTTTCTTCTCCAATCCGGCTACCACTCGCTCGATTGCTTCAGCAAAGTCTGCCTGAGAAACCGTTTCACGCCTTGCACGAGCTGCCAAAAGAGCCGCTTCATTGACTAGATTGGCTAAGTCTGCGCCTGCAAACCCAGGGGTACGAACGGCGAGCGCGTGCAAGTCTATATCGTTACCTAGCTTCACCTTCTGAGCATAGATATTTAAAATCGCTTCCCGTCCCGATAAGTCAGGACGATCGACTAAAACTTGGCGGTCAAAGCGTCCCGGACGTAATAAGGCAGGGTCTAAAGTTTCAGGGCGGTTAGTAGCAGCCAGCACAATCACCGTGGTATTGCTTGCCGCAAAACCATCCATCTCCGTCAGCAACTGGTTCAGCGTTTGTTCCCGTTCATCATTGCCACCCATGAACCCACCGCTAGCGCGAGACTTACCAATCGCATCGAGTTCATCAATGAACACAATGCAGGGCGCTTGCTTGTTCGCCTGTTCAAACAAATCACGCACTCGCGCCGCACCTGCGCCGACAAACAATTCTACAAATTCAGACCCAGAGATGCTGAAGAAAGGTACACCCGCTTCTCCAGCTACAGCTTTCGCAAGGAGCGTTTTACCCGTTCCCGGAGGACCAACGAGCAATACTCCCTTAGGAATTCGCGCTCCTATGCTCGTAAAACGCTCTGGATTTTTCAGGAAATCAACAATTTCTACTAATTCAGTCTTGGCTTCTTCTACCCCAGCCACATCAGCAAAGGTGGTTCTAGTTGCTTCGCCTTCTACATACACCTTTGCCTTACTCTTGGTAAATGAGAGCGCACCTTGTGGGCCACCACCTCCGAAGCGCCCAGCAAAAAACTGCAAAATCCCTACAAAAATCAGTGGGGGGACAACCCAACCCAGGAGTGTGGTGAACCAGTTCCCCTTCGCTGGTGGTGCAGCGGCGAATTCAACCCCTTTGTCTTCTAAGCGCTTAGGCAATTCCAGATCGAAAATTGGGGTGGTTGAGAGGACTTGTCCTTGCTGATTATTCTCACCTTTAAGCTGGTAGCGAATCCGGTCTTGCCCAACGTAAGCCCTTGCCACATTGCCATCTTGCACCTGATCAATAAAGATGCTGTAAGGGACTTGGGGGATTTGTGGGCCTATAAAATAAGGCAAAACTAGGTTCGCCACTAGGAACAGACCAGCTACCAAAAACAGTATATTGGCAATCTGCCGACTTCGAGGCGGCTGAGGTTTGTCTTTAATACTCATAGGTTTAAATCCGTTTTATCAAACCGTTACTTTAAGTATTGTAAAGTTTATTAAGCCAACTAGAGGCTCTTCTGAGCAGGCGATCGCTCAACTATTCTTGTTCGGATTTCCACCATTTCAAGAGACGGCAATTAAGGGCATGGAGCCAGGAAGGCTTGGAATTCGGCTAATCAATTGAGGAAAATTGATAAAAATCCCTTAAAAAATTGAAGTAAAACCTTACTGTATAAGGAAAAGGAATTGGCAAAATTAGTTATGGGTAATCGGTAATTGGTAATGGGTGGGCTCATTTCTATTAGCCATTACCCATCCCCTTTGTTATAAGGAATGCCGTTGAGTGGAGTTCAAGCCGACATCGAAGCAGAGAAGGGAGTGGGAGAGATAACTCGATTTGTCGTTTTTGTTCATCCGGCATCAATTAATACTATTCTTAGGAGTGAAATCCTCACGCTAAACTAGTGGTTTACCACACTTCCCCTTAGTTTTGATGGATGCCAAATTGTTGAAGTTATTCTCTAACTGCAATTTTAAACATGAGCTCTCCGTCAACGTAGTTGTGGTGAACGACTAGACTAGTGCTTACTCCGAGTGAGGCGATATTAAAAGTATGGAAACTCTTTCTTACCTTGATTTAGCTGTAGCCGACGAGGCATCAGTAGATACCCATTACACGTTAGCGGCTGTCTGGAAGAACCCAAAACTTTTGAATTGGCTTAATTCACCGCAAATTTCGACCCGTGCGGCTATTCCCTTGCTGTCTCTAACGGTGGTATTAGGAATCTTAGGCATGGCAAGACAGGCGTCAGCACTAGCCAAACCAGGCGATCGCAGTTCTGAAGTATCGGCCCTCCAGCAGCGTCTACAAAAGCTGGGTTACTTTAAAGGTAATGTCACAGGTTATTTTGGCCCCCTGACCAAGCAGGCTGTGATGCAATACCAGCAAGCCAAAGGACTGACACCGGATGGCGCTGTCGGAGCCAGCACTCAGGCATCCTTGGACGAACACCACAAGTCAGCGGCTGTTGAAGAGTCTCCCCATCCCCTCTGGAAAGTCGGCGATCGCGACGGCAAAGTCAGAGAGATTCAAAAGACTTTGGCACAGGCAGGTTACCCAACGAGTACCGATGGCGTCTTTGATCAGGGAACCGCAGAAGCGGTTCGACTCTTCCAGCAAGCCAAAGGACTTCAGGTGGATGGCATTGTTGGCAAACAAACACTAGCCGCCTTGTCAGCAAAGGCTGAAAACGAGTCAACGCCTGCACCCCAGAATGAGCCAACGCCTACACCCAAGAAAAATATCCGTTGGGATGCCATAGAAGAACCAACTCAGCCAAAGATAGAGGAGTCTGCTAAGACAGCTTGGCAAATCGGCGATCGCGGTGCTAAAGTCAGCGAGATTCAGAAGAATTTGGCAGCCGCAGGTTTTAACAAGGGTTCTGATGGCTTATTTGATCAGGAAACCCAAGAAGCCGTTCGCCAATTCCAGCAAGCCAAGGGGTTAAAGGTGGATGGAGTTGTCGGTAAGGAAACGCTAGCGGCTTTGTCGGAAAATCCTAAAGAAAATCTTAAAAACGAGCCAAAAGCTGAACAGAAAAAAACTATCCCTTGGTACGAAGACAAATCCGCACCGCTAGCTCCCTTTACCCGTTAGTTAGATGGGATTTGCTGTAGTTCGCCAAGGCTGAACACTTCCTATAAATAACCTGACGGCATAGGTTCAAAACTGAATCTATGCCGTCTAGTTGCATGGTTCATTTATTTATATATTGACTCTTGGCGTTCACTACCTCAGACCGCTCTGGTGGAGAGTTTAGTCTCCCGCCGGTAGCAACGAAGTGGAGGAAGCGACAAAAACTCCACACCGCCTTAGTCAGCGTTATCATATCCACCGTCCGTACCTCTGGCGTCGCTCTCCTTCGAGGTGCGATAAAGAGTCACAGGGGCATAACCCTCTCCCGGTGTTGTTTTCTTTTCAATTACCAGAGTACTGAGGATGAAAAGTGATTCCCTCAATCTAGGGTGAGAATCAGAATCAGCCAATGGGCGGAACCTGCTGCTAAGCTTTAGGCTATCTCTGGATAGACATTTTTCAGCCCAAAATTGAGAGCCATGAAACTTAAAGCTTTAAACAGAGCTAGCCTGCTAGCCACCATCGGATGTATCCAACTCGCAGTAGCATCTCCCAGTTTATCCCAGACCGATCTAAATACTCAGCTACGGCAGGCTCTATGCGCTCAAAACTGGGGACAAGCGATGCAAATTATTGATCAAATGAAAAGGGCGGCTGGCCCACAATATGCGGCACAACTGACTCTGTATCGAGGACAAATCGCAACTCTCGCTAGAGAAAACGTGAATCTCTCTAAGTTGCTCGATAAGTGTTCCGACGCCAGTACTCCATCAAGTACAACTCCAACAGATAACTCTATTCCTTCCACGCCGAGCAGTGACATTCCCCCAGCTCCCAATACGGGTATTCCCACTTTACCCAACAGTGACATTCCCCCAGCTCCCAATACGGGTATTCCCACTTTACCCAGCAGTGACAACCTCCCACCCCCACCTCCGCTCCCATGATGTAGAGTGTTGTTAAAATAGGTATTCCCCATTAAGGGAGAGAAATTTTCATCATCAGTAGTGTACTAAGTTTAAGGATGTCTAATACGCCATTAATTCATCACTACTGTGTATGTCCGAACCCCTAATTATTGTTGATGTGCAATCGGGTTTTATCAACGAATTCACACACCACATTCCCCAACGAATTGCCCGTTTACTGCAACGAAATGAGTATTCGCCCATCTTGTTTACTCAGTTCATCAATTGTGCGGATGGGCCTTACCAACGATTCCTTAACTGGTATGGTTGTTCAGAAAAATCTGAAATCCACATCGTTCCAGAACTACAGCCTTGGGTACAACCGGAACGAGTTTTCTCGAAACAGGGACTATGTGGAGTACCTGACAATCTAAGTTCCTACCTTGGCGAACAGCAAGTTGAACGAGTTTTCATCGTTGGCATTGACACCGATATGTGTGTGTTGAAAATAGCGATGGATTTTTTTGACATTAACATTGAACCGATTGTACTCACCGATTGTTGTGCTAGCACGGCTGGATTACAGGCACACCTCGCTGGGTTAGCAGTACTCAGCCGAAATATTGGTGCAGCTCGTTTACGTGAAGCGGGTCTTTTCGATGGTTTTTTAGCAGCGCCGCCTGTTACTGAGTAGGAGGAGATGAGGGGATAGGGAGAGGGAGACAAGAATAAATTTTTAGCGAGATACTTATTTCCTTCTGCCCTTCTTGACTAGCCAGAAGGTCAAGAGTCAATACAGACGATATACAGAGTCAACACCACAGCCGCCATTTTATTTGATGGCATAAAATCTCCTGCTTTCCCTGACAAGTTTATAGAGGTCGCCAAAATCGATCTCCTCGAAGTTTCACGAAAACTACACATAACGCCGACACAATTGTATACATAAGTCTTTGACGATGAAGTTAGGCCCTTGCCACTGGAGTGAATCATGTTTTACCAACCTCTCGATCTACTGCAACCGATACGCCTCTGGCTTGAAGGAATTGAAGTTAACAGCCCGAAGCAGGCTCGGCTTTTCTCTAAAATGATTCCGGCTCAATGTCCTTTTGAGCGTGATATTAAATTATTTGGACGCAAGATTGCCCATATTCCACCCCTATGTAAGCTCAATCCTCTTTACGACCAATTAGTGGGTTTGCGTTTCCGTGCGCTTTGCTACCTGGTTGATGTGTGTGGTGAGGATATTCAGGCTTACGCCTAAGACTTCTTGAGATGGCTTTAAACAAAAAAGAAAAGTTGCTTCTGGGCAAATCGCCGCAAGTGACAGGCGAAAATCGCCAATAGCCAATATATTAATCGCTAATGTTCTGCGTTCCTAAAAAGTCACTCGTATTTGCAAAAAGTAGTAGGATGCGTTGTTTAACGCATCCTATTAAGTTGTTATGTATGTACTGCCCTGATTATTAAACCTCTCCAATCCTGCTGAAATTTATTTTTCCCGGTAGTTGGAGCTTAATGTTTGGAGAGATTTATCGAGCGGATACTCCGTTTTACAGTTGAATTGTCACTGTCTTGACTTCGGTGTAATGCTCTAGGCAATATTCACCGAGTTCCCGACCCATGCCAGACTGCTTGAAGCCGCCGAAGGGTGCAGCCGTGTCGAAGACGTGATAGCAATTCACCCAAACTGTACCAGCACGGACGTTATTGGCGATCGCATGGGCTTTAGTAATATCCTTCGTCCACACACCCGCCGCGAGTCCGTACATCGTGGTGTTCGCCAGATGAATCACCTCGTCAATATCCTTGAACTTGATGATACTCATCACCGGCCCAAAGATTTCCTCTTGGGCAATCTTCATCTCGTTGCGGACATCGGCGAAGACAGTTGGCTCAATGAAGAATCCGCGATCGCCAACTCGATCGCCACCACACAACATGTGAGCCCCTTCGCGTTGTCCCACCTCGATGTAGCTCATCACCTTATCGAACTGGGCTTGGTCTACCTGCGGTCCCTGCTTGGTATTGGGGTCAAAGGGGTCACCGACGGTACGCTGCCTTGCCCGTTCCACACTCTTGGTGACAAACTCGTCGTAACATTTTTCTTCCACAAACAGCCGCGAACCCGCATTGCAGCACTGACCTTGGTTGAAGAATAGTGCATTGTGGGCACCCATAATTGCCGCATCCATATCAGCATCGGCAAACACGATGTTGGGACTCTTGCCACCTAGTTCCAGGCTGACGCGCTTGAGGTTGCTCTTAGCCGCCGCCTCCATCACCAAATGTCCCACCTCAGTCGAACCGGTAAACGCCAATTTATCGATATCCATGTGGCTTGCGATCGCAGCCCCAGCCGTTGGCCCATAACCCGATAAAATGTTCACCACACCGGGAGGGAAACCGGCTTCGATTAGCAGTTCGCCTACCCGTAGAGCTGATAAAGGCGTCTGTTCAGCGGTTTTGAGAACGACTGTATTCCCTGCTGCCAGCGCTGGTGCTAGCTTCCACGCTTGCATCAGTAGGGGGAAGTTCCAGGGGATAATCTGACCTACTACACCCACCGGTTCGTGCTTGGTGTAGCACAAGTAACGACCGTTAATCGGAATCGTTTTGCCTTGAATCTTATCTGCCCAGCCTGCGTAGTAGCGGTAGCACTCCATGACTAACCGCAGATCTGCATTCAGCGCCTCGGTCAGCGGCTTGCCGTTGTCTAGACTTTCCAGCCGCGCCAGTTCGTCCTTGTTCTGTTCGATCAAGTCTGCTAGCTTGTAGAGTAACTCGCCGCGACGACGGGCAGACATCTTGCGCCATTCTCCACTATTGAAGGCATTTCGTGCCGCTTGTACTGCCTTGTCCACATCCGGGGCGTCTGCCTCTGCTACATCGCAGATGACTTCACCAGTCGCTGGGTTAATCGTTTCAAATCGGCGACCCGAAGCACTTTCTACCCATTCATTATTAATTAACAGCTTGGTCGGACCGATTTTGACCTGTTGCGTTGGTCTAGTTGCCGTAACCATCAGGTCCTCCTTAAATTTTTTATTTGAAAACGCAACACGATGGTTGCTTATACTGTCTTAATTAAAAAATTTTCTCAATTAAAATAGAATTTGTGATTTTTTTAACAGATTTTTTGGATTTCCTTTACAAAAAGAAGAACTTAACAGTTCTTCATTCCTTTAGCCTTCTGCTAACACCATCAAACACTGGTAGCTTGTCTGAGTACCTCTATCAAGGGTTAACAACGGCAATCGCCACTTCAGTAACCGTAGGATGGGCACGGCTTATACCAATTCACTAAAAGTTCCTAGCCCCCTAGTCCCCTAGTTCTTCCTGTCCTCCTTGTCCCTCTTAGCAAGGAAATCAAATAGGATTGCTATATCTCGTGTTCCCTACCCCCTACTTATCCCATGATGGGACTACCATGATGATGCACCAGATACCACGAAGAGGCCATACGTTCAAAAATATTTGTGGCTAAAGACTGGGCCTGAATATTTCTGCCACGGCTGACTTGCCGTACGTTCTCCAGTACAATTACATAGGCGATCATGTCGCGAACCTCTATGGAAATAATTTCAGTCTCTATCTCTAGATAGTTGGTATTTTTAAATATCTGTCCCCAGGAGTAACGAATGTCCTTCCAGCCTCGTAGGACAGGTCGCCCGGGGTGAATACAATGACTGCCTGTTCCCTGCGACCAGATAGTACTCATTGCTTCAATGTCCTTTTTCTCGAAGGCTCGATAAAACGCTTCGTTAGCTGCTAGAATCTCAGTTCGCTCATCTGCCATAAGTACATCCTAATAAGGAATAAATAATAGGCTATAGATTGACCTCTTTTCAGTGGTTCTACAGCCAGTTGTAGGTTATTTGGGATGGAAGGTTAGTACGCTACAAGTTATCACTGCCAACCTTCAAGCTTTTAATCATAGGGAGGGGCAAGCCGCTAATGCGTTTACAGCCCTCTGATCACTGACGTATAACCAAATAACCAGGCAATCGTGGATAGCTGTTCAAAATAATAATTTTATTGGCTGCTGTCTTGTCTAAGTGAAGTCCCCTTGAACCGTATGATAAGTAAGGGGTCAGATCAAAGTTTTTTTGGCATGAGTATCGTTTGGGAATTAGATTTTTACTCGCGACCGATTTTAGATGAAAATCAGAAAAAGATTTGGGAAGTCTTAGTGTGCGAGAGTCCTTTGGATACGCGCCAGTCGATCGATGAGCTTTTTCAATATGCTCAGTTTTGTCCCAATCAGCAGGTTAATTCCATTTGGTTGCGGGATACTTTGGCAGAAGCCATCGCTCAAAGCAAACAAACTCCCCAAAAAATTCGCTTCTTTCGGCGTCAGATGAGCAACATGATTACCAAAGCCTGTGAAGAGCTTGGTATCCGAGCTCAGCCAAGTCGCCGCACTTACACTCTAGAGCGGTTGTTGCAACGACGGATGCAAGATTTTTATCCGCAGCAGCTTGGATATCAAGCCTCGGCTGCTGCCTCGTCGTTTGTCCAGTATCAACCCCAGATTCCTCAACTTCTACCAGATGCGCTGCAATATGACAAGTGGGCCTTCGTCACGTTGGAAGCAGCAGCCTTTGAGGAAATGAGTGAGTGGGAGATCGGTTTTAGTGAAGCCTTTCCCCTTGCAATGATGGAGCTTGCTCCCGATACTCCAATTCCCGGAATCATTATATTCTCGTCGAGAGCAACGCCCTTAGCTGGCTGGATGTCAGGCTTAGAGCTGGCGTTTGTGAGATTTGACAAGGAACAAACGCCAAGATTGTTACTGGAAACTGGTGCTAGTGATAGCTGGATTCTCGCTACGCTAAAAAACCCCCAAACCCTAGCTGAGGCTAACGGGTTCGAGTCAGCTAAAGAGCGGGCTAGTGGGGTGCATTTTCTAGCCGTGCAATCGAGTCCAAACTCAGAATCCTTCGCCGGATTTTGGCTATTGCAAGAGTTAACGTAGTGCGGGGTGTGTCATTGGTCATTGATCCTTGGTCATTGGTCATTGATAGGCGAGACACCTGTCCTACTGCTGACAGGCATCTTGCCTGTCCTACTGACAGACAACTGAGAAAAGCTTTTAGTAATGAGTTCTATGGATTTGCCTTCTTCGCTGCATAGTGAGCAGCTGTTAGAGCTTGCCCTGCAAGCCGGAGCACAGTATGCAGAAGTCTATCAGTCACGATCGCTGGCTCAACCCGTCTTTTTTGAGGCTAATCGCCTTAAGCAAATGGAAAGCAGCCAGTCCGAAGGGGTAGCACTGAGGCTGTGGCGAAACGGACGTCCCGGGCTAGCGGTGGCTTATGGACCGGTGGAACCCCTGGCTTTAGTTGAGCGGGCGATGGGTATGACGCAACTGAATGAGCCGGAAGCTGTGGAACTTGCCGAATCTCGGACGGAACACTATCCGGATTTGGGAGAGGCAGTACCTGTGGCAGATCTGGTGGAAATGGGCAGAAACGCGATCGCTCAAATTCGTGACGCCTACCCCGAAGTCCTGTGTACGGCGCAATGGGACTGCGAAGAAGAAACCATTCGCTTAGTTAACTCTCTGGGCTTGGATTGCTATTACACCGATACCACACTAAGCTGCTTTTTGGCGGCTGAATGGATACGGGGCGAGGACTTTTTGAGCGTTGCAGATGGACAGACGGAGCGAGGGCAGCTCAACCCCGATCAAGTCGTTCAAAGCATCTTACAACGGTTGAACTGGGCTAAAGAAAATGTCTCTCCTCCCGCCGGTCGCGTACCGATTTTGCTGACGGCTAAGGCGGCTGATTTGCTTTGGGACACAGTTCAAATGGCGTTGAATGGCAAACAGATTCTAGAACAAGTCTCTCCTTGGAGCAATCGGCTGGGTGATGCTGTGATTTCAGAAATGCTTACACTCTCGCAGCAACCGGATACTGGCCCCTACAGTTGCCCATTTGATGATGAAGGAACCCCCACTCAACCACTGTTATTAATCCGAGAAGGGCGATTGCAGCGGTTTTATTGCGATCGCACCACCGGCAGACTACTGGGGACGGGCACTACAGGCAATGGCTTCCGTCCTGGTATGGGTAGCTATCCCAGTCCAGGGTTGGTTAACTTGCTGATTCAACCTGGACAAGGGTCATTGTCTGACTTAATCGGACAACTTGATGAAGGACTGGTTGTTGATCAATTGCTGGGAGGCGGTGCTGGACTCAGTGGAGAGTTTTCCGTCAATGTTGAACTCGGCTACCGAGTACAAAAGGGACAGATTACGGGGCGCGTCAAAGATACGATGATTGCGGGTAACGTCTACAGCACACTCAAGCAAGTAGTCGCCCTCGGTGACGATGCTGACTGGAACGGCCCTTGCTATACCCCTTCTTTGATTGTTGAGGGAATCTCCACTACTGGTAGAGATTAGTATCCTAAAAGAATTCAGGAGTCAGAATAAGGTTTATCATTAATGGTGAGCAGTCAATAAAAGTCAGGGCAAAATTTCTTCTAACTTCTGGCTCCTTTTTCAATCACAAGTGGCAGCAAAAACATGGTTGATTTTAAGCAATTTGAGGTTTTGAGTTTTGACTGTTATGGGACCTTAATTGATTGGGAAAGTGGAATTCTAAAAACCTTAAGAGCTATTCTAGCTAAACGCAATATCAACATCAGTGACCAGCAGATTCTTGAGTTGTATGCTCAACAAGAATCTCTACAAGAAGCAGGAAGCTACCTAAGATACAGAGATATCTTGAAAGAGGTAGTGAACTATTTTGGGGAAGAACTAAATTTTTCTCCTACTAAAGTAGAAGTAAATTCTCTGGCTGAATCTATTAAAGATTGGGAGCCATTTCCTGATACTGTTTCTGCATTGCAAACCTTAAAAAAACATTATAAATTAACGATTATTTCCAATATTGACGATGACTTATTCGCCCATACAGCCCAAAAACTCGGCGTTGAATTCGACTGGGTTATCACAGCAGAACAAGTCAAATCCTATAAGCCATCCTTACAGAATTTTGAAGTAGCGCTTGGGCGAATGAAAATAGCACCTGAAACATTGCTGCACGTTGCCCAAAGTATTTATCACGATATCGTTCCAGCGAAAACGTTGGGTCTATCCGCCGTATGGGTGAATCGGAGAAAAAACCAAGAAGGCTTTGGTGCAACTGTTCCAGCGAGTGGAAACCCTGATTTAGAAGTACCCGATTTAACAACTTTAGTGTCTGTCATGGGTTTAGATTAATTTAAATTAAGAGTGATCATCGGTCATTTGTTGTTGATTAGTGGTTAGTGGTTTTTGCGTCATGCATCGTTAAAAAACACTACTAAATGTGAGTTCGGCGGAGGCTACAAGACCCCTCCCCAAACTCCTCGTGAGCCACGGAGAGGGACTTCACCCAATCATTTCGTGACTCCCCCCTCGCTAGGTCGGAGAGGGAGCAGGCGGGAGAGGTTCATCGAACTGGCGTTACTAACGGATAGCTCCTGGCTATCAACGACAAACAAGGAATCACAAACCACAAATAATCAATGGTAACGCTCCCTATATCCCTGCCCAAGCCATTGCGTCAATGGCTACTGCCCAGACGACGCCTTGCGATCGCAGAAGCCTGTTTAATTGGTATCGTATCTGGACTCTCTGCCGTCTTACTCAAGCAAAGTGTTGGGTTGTTCGGGTCGTTGCGGATTCAAGCCTCTCATTGGCTACCTCCTAGCTTAGCCTTACCCGCGATCGGACTTTCCTTAGGATTTCTGTGTGGATTTCTCATTGAGTGGCTGGAACCCGAAGCAACGGGTAGTGGTGTGCCGCAAATCAAAGGCGCACTGGCTCTGTTTCCCATCACCCTCAATTTACGCATGGCTCTGGTCAAGTTAGTGACCAGCATTCTAGCTCTATCTGCTGGGCTGACGTTGGGACGGCAAGGGCCAACCGTACACATCGGGGCAGCTTTAGCTGCCCAATTCAGCCATTGGGTACCCACTTCTCCCGATCACCGCCGCCAAATGATTGCGGCTGGTGCTGGGGCTGGATTAGCTGCCGGTTTTAACGCCCCCCTGGCTGGTATTCTGTTCGTCGTCGAAGAACTGCTGCGTGACCTTTCTAACCTCACATTAGGCACTGCCATCCTCGCCTCGTTCATTGGTGCTGTCATCTCAAGGCTACTGGGTGGGCGCAGCTTTGACCTCAACTTACAACTCACCCATCTCCAAAGCAGCTTCATCGCACCAGAGATTCCTTTCTATGTAGTGTTAGGTATCTTGTCTGGGCTGCTGGGAGCTTTGTTTCATCAAGGACTACTTGCCAGTCTTAGCCTTTACCAGCGCCTGAACCTAAGCTTACCCGTAAAAATTGGCTTAGCTGGCATGGTTTGTGGGTGCGTTGTTGCTCTACTGCCACCTGATTTTCGGGACAACAGTGGTTTACGGGAGATGCTGATTACGGGTAAAGCTAGCTGGCAATTTACAGGTGTGGCCTTTGTTGCTTACTTCATACTGACCCTAGTTTCCTATGGCTCCGGAGCACCGGGCGGTTTGTTTCACCCCTCCCTCGTCTTAGGTGCTGCCCTTGGCTATTTGGTTGGAGTGGCGGAGTATCATGTGCTGGGATTGGGTTTGCCTGCAAACTACGCCTTGGCAGGTATGGGGGCATTTTTCAGTGCCGTCTCCAAAGTCCCCGTTACGGCAATTGTCATCGTGTTTGAGATGACAACTAACTTCAATCTCGTCCTGCCCTTAATGATTACTTGTGGCATTTCCTATCTGATTGCCGATAAGCTCTCCAAAGGGTCACTTTATCAGCGCCTTTTGGAGTGGAAAGGCTACACCTTACCCACGCAACCTATTGAACAGTCATCATTGGCTGGGTTGACAGCCGCTGACTTGATGCAGCGCCGAGTGGAAACCTTGGCGAGTCAGATGACCTTAGATGAAGCTGTACAGGCGTTCTCTCGCTCCCATCATCGCGGCTTTCCTGTCGTGGATAACGGAGAGCTAGTGGGTATTATTACTCAAACTGATATTGCTAATGCGACCCAGCGTCAGCTACCAGGCCATACTCCGTTGGCTGAAATTATGACGCCTCAACCGATAACCGTTAAACCAGTCTACTCCTTGGGTGAGGTTCTGTTTCTGCTCAACCGTTATCAACTGAGTCGGTTACCCGTCACAGACGGTCGGCAGTTGGTGGGAATCATTACCCGTGCCGATATTATTCGTGCGGAAGCAGACAAATTGAGTGGTGAGAACGACCAGGTTGGGCCACGTCCTGAACCGTCCTATGTGGTGTATCAAACTCGTGCTCCATCTGTTGGAAAAGGGCGGCTTTTGGTTCCCCTCGCCAACCCTCAAACGGCACCTGTATTGTTGCAGCTGGCGGCGGCAGTGGCTCGCGATCGCAATTATGAAATCGAATGTCTCCAGGTTATTTCTATCCCCCGCCACAACAATCCCGCTCAAACCGCCGTTAACACGACCAAAAGTCGCCGATTGCTGCGTATGGCAGAAAAATTGGGGCGAGATTGGGAAATTCCAGTTCACACCCAAATTCGCGCATCCCACGACACGGCGCAAGCCATTCTCGAAACCATTAAGGAACGACACGTTAGTCTGATCTTGATGGGATGGAAAGCCGAGTCACCCACAACGCCCGGTCGTATTTTCGGCAGCGTGGTAGATACCCTGATTCGCCAAGCACCGTGTGAGTTGGTGTTAGTGAAACTAGGGCACCGGGAAGAGGCGCAAAGTGATGGGACAAAGGTGGCTTCCTGTCCCCTGCCGATCGCGTGGAATCGTTGGTTAATCCCAATTGCTGGGGGGCCAAATTCCAGCTATGCGCTGCAACTCATCCCTGCTTTGGCTTCTCATGTCTCGGCACCTAAGCTGAAGGTGGTGCAAGTGTTTTCTCCCTCTACGCTGTTACCTGATACGGTAGGGTTGGAAAAAGCCGCTTACTTCCTTAGCCAAAAGCTGGCTTGCAATGTTGTAGCGATTCCAGTGCGTTCTTATTCCGTTCCGGATGCCATGATTCGCCTTGCTCATTCAGAGCAGTGTGATGTTCTGGTCTTAGGCGCTACTCGTGAAGGACTTTTGCAACAGGTGGTGCATGGCAATATTCCTGAAGCGATCGCAAGGGGGGTGAACAGTACAGTCATTCTAGTCCGCAGTGTACCGGAAAAAAGTGATCGCCCAGCGCAGGTCAAATGAGTAAGTGGGTGAAGATTAAATACGCTCTCACGCTTCTAAATTGCCCACTCTTGGCGGACGAGGGGACGGGGAGACGAGGAGATGCTTTGATCGCTTCGTTCTAAGTTATGAAACGGGCGATGTTTTATGCGCGTTGGCTTACCTTTCTCACTAGTCGTAGGGTGGGTATAGGCTACCAGTCGTTAAACAACTCATCTTAGTATCGGTAAGCCGTGCCCACCTTCCAAGCGAAAGCATTGAAAGACATTAACTTTTTTAAGATATTATAAACATTCAATAGAGAAAATATTAGGACTAAAATATAATAACTTTTCAATTCTACTTAAACGGTTAAAAACGATTGGATTGGCCTAAAGAGTGCCCTAGTGCAGACTGGCAGAATAATTCACCAGCCTTCTTATAGGTGTTTCTCCCCCTCCCCCACTCTCTCCCTCCTTTAACCTGGCTGGTGGGAAACTTTCGCCGCCTTGCACTAGTCTATCGTCAAAAAATTAGCTGGGCTGACGAAAGCTATATGAATGATTTCCATTTGCATACTCTCAAACCTCACTATGAGCAACTCTTTGCCAATTGCAAAATCAGAAGTAGTTGGCTAGATTTAATGGCCAGGATAGTAGACAAAATGGTTGGACTGCGCCCGCAATACTATGATGCGATCGCAGCCCAAACCACTGTACCTTGGTGGTTTACAGGCATTCTGCATTACCGAGAATCATCCTTTACTGAGGCTCATCTCCATAATGGCGACCCTCTGACAGAGCGTACCTACCATGAACCAGCCGGGCGTCCCCCGTCACTACCTGCTAACGGTGTACGCTATAGCTTTATCGAAAGTGCAGTAGACGCTCTACGTTTGAAGACGTTTGATACTGCTCAAGATCGATCAATTGCGGCGTGGCTGTGGCGATTTGAGCTGTGGGACGGATTCGGCTATGCCATGCGTGGTATTAACTCCGAGTACCTATGGAATGGCACTAATCAATTTGGTTCTGGGAACAACCGGGGAAAATTCCTTGCTGATGGAACCTTTGACCCCAATGCCCAAAGTGACCAGGTGGGAGCAGCCGCTCTGCTGTGGTATCTATATTACAAGGGCATGATTGATTCGGGGCTACAAGACAATGTAGCAGCATCAAATCTGGGTGGCTCAGATACTCCTATAATCGCAACGTCCAGCACGGCTATGTTTACGAATACTGTGATGGCGCAAGGGCAGGGGGTGATGCAGCTTCTGGATGCCTGCAAAGAATACCAAAAACTACCTCACCAAGATGCAGCGATCGCATGGCTGCAACAGCAACAGCCTCTATCCGTCCTTACAGAATTCGCGCGACGCTGGGGAGACACCTCTTCAGTTGTGCTTCCCCCTGTGCAGCCGACTGTGCCACCACCTATACCTGTAGTCGTGGAAACACCAAGTACGCCAATCCCCTCAGCTTCCTTGAATGAGGCGATCGTGGAGGCGGCATTGAGTTTACGAGGGATGAGCAGCGCACAGGGGCCAGACGGGGGTAGAAATGCTTGTGCTTGGTCACTGAACCGGGTTTTGCAAAAGGCGGGAATTAATCCTCTAGGGGAAAACCCTAACTTGGTCAGTTCCTTGGTTGAAGAGTTAGAGGGAGGTCGAGGTAAGCGAGTTGACAGAACCGAGGCTAAAGCTGGCGATTTGGTTGTTGCTAATAGATACGCTCACATTGGTGTGGGGATAGAAGAAGGATGCCGTAGAGTCCTATCCAACTCGTCTTCAAAGGCTTGCTTTAGATGGGAATCGGGTACTGATTTTGATGGCTATTATGGTGGACCAAGCACTATCTATAGACTACTCAGATGACCGATGCTCTGGCTTACTTTAGTGAGGTAATTGAAACAGAAAATGCGACAAATTATAGATTGAAGCCATTGCCTCATCAGACTTGTGCAATCCAAAATCTAAAATCCAGAATGGTATGAATTGTGCTAAAACTTCACTTTAATCATCTTCAGGCGATGAACGACCATGCAGAAAGCACCTATCCTGAAGAGTGCTGTGGTTTGCTTTTGGGTCATATCAAGGGTGATGAAAAAACTTTAATCGAAATTTTACCAACAGAGAATAGTTGGAGTGAACAGACAGCGGATACCTTCCAATTTGTTGAAGGTATCCCAGGAGAGCATAAGTATAGCAAGCTTAATCGCTTCAGCATTGCACCGAAGGTTATGCTCGAAGCTCAAAAAGACGCACGCGATCGCCACCTTAACATCATTGGTATTTATCACTCCCACACCGATCATCCCGCTATTCCTTCAGAATTTGATCGTGTAATTGCTTGGCCACAATACTCGTATCTTATTGTTTCCGTTCAACAGGGGTCTGCCTGTGACCTCAAAAGCTGGAGCCTTGATGACAACCACCAGTTTCAGCCTGAAGAAATTCACCGGATCTCACCGCATCTTTACTAAAAATTTAAGAACTTATATTAAAAACCCCTACACAAAGGCCGGAAGCAATCAGATAGGATATAGGTCATGTTCGCACTACCTAGACTACGATGCTCAATCCCAATCTGGATGAAATCCAGCTGACAAAAGACGAGTACGAGCGTTACTCCCGACACTTGATTTTGCCCGAAGTTGGCCTAGAGGGGCAAAAGCGCCTGAAAGCTGCTAGTGTTCTGTGCATTGGCAGCGGGGGACTGGGTTCGCCGCTGCTGCTGTATCTTGCCGCTGCGGGTATTGGACGCCTTGGTCTTGTAGATTTTGATATTGTCGATAGCTCAAATCTACAAAGGCAGGTAATTCATGGTACCTCCTGGGTAGGCAAACCGAAAATTGAGTCAGCCAAAAATCGAATTCTCGAAATTAACCCCCACTGCCAGGTCGATCTTTATGAAACACTCCTGAGTTCCGAAAATGCTCTGGAGATCATGAAGCCTTACGACATCATCGTAGATGGCACTGATAACTTCCCAACCCGTTATCTGGTGAATGATGCTTGTGTACTGTTAGGCAAGCCTAACGTCTACGGCTCCATCTTCCGTTTTGAAGGTCAGGCTACTGTGTTTAACTATGAAGGTGGCCCTAACTATCGTGACCTCTATCCCGAACCCCCACCACCTGGAATGGTTCCTTCCTGCGCGGAAGGAGGCGTTTTAGGTATTCTACCTGGGATTATAGGAGTCATCCAAGCCACGGAAACTGTCAAAATCATCCTCGGTAAAGGCACTACTCTCAACGGTCGATTGTTGCTATACGATGCCTTAAATATGAAGTTCCGTGAACTGAAGTTGCGACCCAACCCAGAGCGACCAGTTATTGATAAGTTGATTGACTATCAACAATTTTGCGGGGTTACTCAAGCCAAGGAGGAAGAGGAAAAACGCCAAAAAGAAATGCAAGAAATTACGGTACATGAGCTCAAGCAACTGCTAGATAGTAGTGCAAGAGATTTTGTTTTGCTTGATGTACGCAATCCCAACGAGTATGAGATTGCTAAAATTCCTGGCTCAGTTCTCGTGCCTTTATCAGACATTGAAAACGGTCAGGGTGTGGAAAAAGTGAAACAAATCCTCAACGGTCATCGGTTGATTGCCCATTGTAAGTTTGGCAGTCGTTCTATGAAGGCGTTGGGAATTCTCAAAGAGGCTGGAATTGAGGGTATCAACGTCAAAGGTGGAATTTCGGCTTGGAGTAAAGAGGTTGATTCATCCGTACCTGAGTATTAAAGGGTAGGACTTAGAGATTGGGGATTGGGGCTTAGAGCAACAACTATGCTCATTCCCCCATATCTCTATTAATCACTTGGCTACTTCTGATTTGCCACTGGTTGCCACAAAAACAGCGGCTGCCAAAAATGCAGCCCCTCCAATTAGCGCTCCTACAAGAGGTGGTAGGCTATTCGGCTGGCTGAACAAAGCGCCAAATACACTAGAAGCCACAGCTCCGCCACTAAAATAAATGCCAGTTCCTAAACCGGCTTTATCCGGTGGCACCATCGCTAGGGCAAAAGGAATAGTACCATTAGAAACCAAGCTAAACGTTCCCCCCAAAGCAAGCGCAATTCCAGCAGCCAGCACGTCATTGCGCGTTAACACTATCAGTGCGGTTAATCCCCCCATCGCTACCAAACCATAAGTCATGGCTCGGCGATTGCCTAGACGGGAGGCAAGATTTCCGGAAGGAATGGCAGTGAGTGCCAACGCGATAAATATTCCTCCTAAGATCAAACTTTTGTTAGCGCCTGGAACTTGACTATCCAAAATTTTGGGAAAGGTTTGCATCATCAGGCGAAATCCTAGTGCAACCCCTACCCCTGCCCCAAACACTAATGCTAAGCGAGGTATGGAAACTTGCCGCCAACTAGTAGAGGGTTGAGAGACTAGAGAAGAGTCCAACGGTTGCTCTACACTACGATTAGGATTCACCGACCGCAACGCTACGGCTGCACCCAACAGTGTAAATGAGCCAATTGAAAAAGTGGTGATTGGCCCTAGGCTGAGGAGATATTGACTGGCTAAAGGACTCATTGCCCCTGCTAACCCCCCGACTAAGGTGAGGATACTCGCCGCTTGGGGTAGATTTGTGCCAAAAGCATACCGTCCCAGCAAGGAGAGAGCTGGGCTACGAAATACAGTCATCGCCAAAGCCCAAGCAACCATCAGCACTGGCAATACCCAACGAATAGCGGCTGTGGAGGAACCGAACACTACAAAAGCTGGGATAGCGATGAACAATGCTGATGCCAAAACGACTCCAAATGCAATGAAGGGGAAGCGCGTCCCAACCCAACGCTGAGCTTGGTCAGAGAATCCACCCATCAGCGGCTCCATGACCGCAGCCAAGATATTTTCTAAGATTAGTACTATTGTCCCTAATTCTTTGGAAAAGCCAAACTGAGTCAGTAGTTTCAGCAGGTAAAGGTTGTAAATTACCCAGGTTAAAGCAATTGCTCCTTGTACAGCTGCTAGTCCCCAAACTTGCAACCAAAGGATTTTGGGAGAGGTTGTGACGCTGCTCATGGCTGAGTCATGAAGTTGTTGAATAGTAGAAGAGTTTAGCAAAACGACGAGCTGGGTTACCAATAAGATTGCTAAACAATACTGTGGCCAGTCTAATTCATTAGTGAAAATCGCAAGAGTGGTAATCGGGAATGGGTAATCGGTAATTGGTAGTCGGTAATCGCTTATTGCAACATCCTCCCTATGACCCATTCCTCATTACCAATGACCCATTCCTCAAATCAATAAATAGTGTTCATAACTTATTTAGACTTACTCTCTTTTCATTCACTAACAATCTTGATTTTGCTAGCTACGTTTACAGCTTTTTCCCTGGCTTCATCCGTATCTTTCCCTTTTGCTAAAGCCACTCCCATCCTCCGAAAAGGACGTGAATCTGGTTTACCAAATAATCTCACGTCTACATCCGGTTCTGACAAAGCTTCAGCTACTCCTGTAAAGAAAATTGAATCGGAATAGTCCTTGGCTAGAATAACAGCACTCGCTGACGCTCCAAGTTGTTCTATTTTGGGAATAGGTAATCCTAAAACGGCTCTTAAATGCAGCTCAAATTCATTCAAGTTTTGAGAAATTAGAGTAACCATTCCCGTATCATGAGGCCGAGGAGAAAGTTCAGAAAAGATAACTTCATTTTGCGTGATAAAAAATTCCACGCCAAAAATTCCCGCACCTCCCAAAGCATCGGTAACTTTTTGTGCGATCGCTTCCGCTTCTTTGACTTGTTTTTCGGACATTTTGGCAGGTTGCCAAGATTCTTGATAATCTCCTCGTTCTTGACGATGTCCAATAGCAGGGCAAAAAATGGTTGGTGCATTCCACTGCTTAATGGTTAATAGCGTAATTTCTAACTCAAAGTGAATAAACTCTTCAACAATAATTTTTTGAGTATCACCCCTCGACCCCTCAATAGCATAATTCCAAGCCTTTTCTACTTCCTCTGGAGACTGAACGACCGATTGCCCTTTTCCGGAAGAGGACATGACAGGTTTAACGACATTCGGGAAACCGATTTTCTGAGAAACCTCAATTAACTCATCTAGAGTCATTGCATACCCATAGTTAGCGGTTCTGATGCCTAATTCTTGATGAGCCAATTCTCGGATTCGGTCGCGGTTCATCGTGTAGTTCGTTGCCTTGGCGGTGGGAATTACGGTGATTCCTCGTTGCTCAAACTCCAGTAGTTTTTCAGTTCGGATGGCTTCAATCTCTGGGATAATAAAATCAGGCTGATGCTGAGTAACAACTCGTTCTAAATCTTCTGCACTTAGCATAGAAATAACTTCCGAACAATCCGCTACTTGCATGGCTGGTGCGTTTGGATAGCGGTCAACGGCAACAACATAATTACCTAAGCGTTGAGCCGCGATCGCAAACTCTTTACCGAGTTCTCCTGAGCCAAGGAGCATCAATTTTTGGGGAAGTTTCAAGGAATCAGACATGGAGCAGTTAAAAGGGTGGACTAAAGATTGCGTCTGATTATTTTAAACCTGCACAAGCGTTAAATCCTGAATTGGAAACTTTATCGAGAGGCTTTCGTTTCAACAGAGCGGCGTGGAGAGTGTATCGCTACCATCGTGGCTATACTGCTGACAAAGAACCCTAAAACTAGAACGAGTAGGGTAATGATATCGTGACCATGTGTCCAAGAATGAGAAATATGCCGCTCAATCAACTGACTCATTAACAAATTCCAGGCTAAGCGTTCCTCAAGCCAAGCGATGATTATAAAAAGAGTACCTCCTAACGGCATCATCACGATCGCCGATAAGCAAAGCCTGACATCACCCCAACCCCACCGATCAACTTGGCGTCTTGCTACCTCTCCCAGCCACCAACTACTCATTAAACCCAAAATTGCTCCCCCCACTTGCAGCAACATACTAAGAGGATGAATCAGAGGAGGAACGGGAGGACGTGTCACGATTGCTAAGGAATTAGCAGGAAGACTATTGAAACTCGCTCTCAGCGTGTCGCCAGTTCGCTTCATCGGCAAGGAAGTCGCAACTTTCCAATTTGGTGGCAAATCAACTTCCACTTGCAGGAGTCCAAATTTCGCCCACGATCGGGCAGGGGCGAGAATATAGGCAATCTGGTAGTCGCGATAAACCGAGTCATTGTAGGTACTGGGTTGCATATCGTAGCTGACTTGAAGCGAATGTTCGCCCTTCGGTAAGGCTACGGCAAAACGTAAACCCGAAGCATCTGTAGGAGAGGGAGAGTTAACATCGTATGGGTTTTGACGCGCTTTAGTTAACCAATGATTGCTAATGGCTGGCACTGTTTTCGGTGCTTGCCATTCAGGTGGTAACTTGGACAATTTAACGGGGACAGACGGCACTACAACCCGATCAACAGTAACACTACCTGCCTTGAACGCTGGAGCAACGAACAAAAGCTGGACTGAATTTGGTTCTCCTTCGTTGCGAATTTGATAGGTAGCGGTAATTTGGGCAAATTTCCCTTGATTAAGCGCACGCAAATCAAAGGAGAGCTTCTCTCGAATAATAGATAAAGAGCGGAAGCTGCCCGTTGGTTCGCCCACTAAGTCACCGGGATTCCAAGGGGCAGCCATGTTCGCGATTGCTAGGGATGAAGTTATGCCAAGCGTTAGCAGGGACAGTAGGATGATCTTAAATACGCGCAGCATATTCATACTTGTCCAGTAACGCTGTAGAGTGTCAGCTTAACAATACTAGGGGGCTATGCACCAATATTTTGCTACAGTTGCTCGTGGTTTAGAACCCATCGCGGCTCAAGAATTGGAACGTTTGGGTGCAGCAGAAGTCCGTCCTGATTTTACTGGGGTGCATTTTGTAGGCGACCTTGCCTTACTGTATCGCGTGAATCTCTGGGCGAGAACAATTTTTCGGGTACTCGTCACGCTGCGAGAATTCCCCTGTCCAAGTGCCGATCGCCTTTATCAGGAAGTGCAACAAATCGATTGGACGCAGTATCTTCAACCTCAAAACACCTTGGCGGTGAACGCTACAGGAGGTAATCGCCAACTCAATCACACCCACTTCACAGCTTTACAGGTTAAAAATGCGATCGTAGACCAGCAGCGTCACGAATTTGGGCAACGGTCTAGCATCGATACGGAAAATCCTGATTTACTCATCAATGCCCACATTGATCACAACCGTTGCATTTTAAGTCTAGATAGTTCCGGTATCAGCTTACATCGACGGGGATATCGTCCTGCGATGGGACTTGCTCCGCTTAAAGAAACTTTAGCTGCTGCACTTTTAGATCTAGCTGAGTGGGAACCCAGTCTACCTTTTTTAGACCCGTTGTGTGGTTCCGGAACCTTACCCTTGGAAGCGAGTTTGAAAGCTTTAAATCTTGCTCCCGGCTTGTTTCGCTACCAGTTTGCCTTTGAAAAATGGTCAGACTTTGACGCCAATTTATGGGATGAGTTGCTCAAGGACGCTGAGAATTGTGAGTTGTCTGAACTTAAAGCGCCGATTTTGGGAAGCGATCGCGACCCTGATATCCTTAGCCAAGCTCGCATTAATGCCGAACAATGCGGTGTTGCCGATCAGGTCAAATTTACCCAAACTGAACTCAAAGATATAGAAGCACCCGCTGACAGTGGCGTTATCCTCTGTAATCCCCCTTATGGTGAACGTTTAGGGGATGCGAGAGAATTGGGGGATTTCTACAAACTGCTTGGCGATGTCTTCAAACAACGCTTCAAAGGTTGGACAGCATTTGTCTTAACTGGAAATAAGGAATTGGCGAAGCGGGTAGGACTTAAAGCCGCTCGCCGCATTCCCGTTTATAACGGTGCGATCGCCTGTACTTTGCTAAAATACGAGCTTTATTAATCTCCTGGGAAAAATTAGCAATGTTAGCCACTAACCATGACATTCTTGAGCAAGAACAGATGGTCGGTTTGTGAGGGATGAAAGTTTTTGTCGCAATACTTTCGGCAATTTAACAACACTCTTTTGAGAAATTGCTCTTTGCTAAACCAGAACTGGAACATCTCCTGCCAGACTTGTTTATCCAAAAGCTTTTTGTCCTGATACAGCAAAATAGCCAAACCCAAGTTAAGGAACCCGAACACCAAAAGATGAGATACCACCAGACCCACTAGGCGAAGTGGGTAACTATTATTTGTATTCTGAAGCACATCAAAAATTACTGATTTATGTTCGATTTCTTCTACAGCGTGCCACTCAAAAAGATGTCTTAAATTCGTTTCAGATTCGGCTAGGAACTCCCCTTCCAAAATTAGCTCAGCAAAAAGAGTTGTCAGATGCTCTCCAGCGGCACCGATCGCTAGGTTCAACGAATTACTCAGTCGGCGTTCAAAAATCTGAAAAAAAACAGTTCGCACGAGGCGAAGATAGGAGTCAATTTTGTAGTCTGAGGCGCGTAAGTTATCCCAGAATTTTGTATGCTGAATTGAATGCTGTGCCTCTTGGCCTACAAAAGCAAGAGCGTCGTGTTTGAGCTGGGACTTGTTAAGGAATTTTAGCCGTTGTCCCATTATCCGAATCAGGTATTGTTCTGCTTCCGGTAAAAAAAGTGTGAGACTATTCAAAAAGTGTGTTTTAAAAGCGCTGTGTCCACACCAATATCTGTTAATATCTTCTGAAAAATTAAAGTTTTTTCGCCGTACCTCTATTTGAGGTGTGATGGATTGAACCATATATTTTGAGCTGGCAAAAATATTACTAAAGAAGTCGCTTCAGCTACTTAGTATCATTCTAATAAAATGGCAGGTTGATGAAGCGCGATTGCCAAAATCAGCTTGGCATCCTGCACTAGCTAAAAGCAGGATGCCAAGTGAATTTTTGCTCTAAGCTTCCGGTGGTAAGTTCACACTATAAATGACTCTACCTTCTAGGTTGTGAAGCGCAACAGTCATCGCTTGACTAGCGCCATCAATTCGCACCGTACCGAAAAACTGAAACCCTTCAGTAGGAGGACGATTTTGCTTGAGATCGGCTGGGATACTGCTGAATTTCTCCTGTGGACCAAAGGTATTGTCGAGTTTGGCCGGTCCAAACGTACCCGCATTGAGGGGTCCAGCGACAAACTCCCAGAACGGCTTAAAGTTAGTGAATTGAGCTTTACTTGGATCATAGTAGTGCACGGCAGCGTAATGAATATCCGCCGTCAGCCACACCACATTCCGAATATTCTTGCGCTTGATAAAGCTCAATAAATCGGCAACTTCAAATTCACGTCCTAGAGGAGGCCCATCTCCATTAGCGGCATTCTCAAAGTTGGTGGTACCATCTACAACAATCAACCCGATTGGCATATCGCTGGCGATGACTTTCCACGTTGCCCTTGACTGCTGCAATTTCTCCTTTAACCAGCGGATTTGGTCACTAGCCAAAAATGCAGTTTCTGGACTCTGGACGGTTTGACAATTGGGTGAGTTTGCCCCTCGGTAGGTGCGTTCGTCCAGCATGAAAATATCCAAGGAGGGGCCGTAGTTGAAGGAACGGTAAATCCGCTTGGGGTCTCTGGGGTTATAGCGAATCGGCTGGTACTCTAGAAAAGCTTGCTTGGCTCGACGGGCTAAAACGTCGATGTTTTTTTCGGTATAGCGGTCATCATTTGCGATCGCCTGACCAGGATACCAGTTGTTCCTGACTTCGTGGTCATCCCACTGCACCAAAAGAGGTACTTGAGCGTTGAAGCGGCGCACGTTGGCATCCAGCAAGTTATAACTCTGATTGCCGCGAAACTCTGCTAAGGTTTCTGCTACTTTTGACTTCTCTGGTGTGGTGATATTCTTCCAGATACTGCCGTCGTCCAGCTTCACCTCAGCGAGGATGGGATTATCGGCGTAAATTGTATCGCCAGAATGAATGAAAAAGTCGGGATTGAGCTGCCGCATCGTTTCATAGATTCTCATCCCACCCCACTCAGGATTGATACCCCAACCCTGCCCTGCGGTGTCACCCGACCAGGCAAAAAAGATATCGCGCTTCTTAGCAGGAGGTGTGCGAAACGTACCTGTAACAGGGGCACTGTAGATACTTGAATTGGCTAAATCCTGAAATTTCACTCGGTAGAAGATTTGCTGACCGGGTGGTAAGTAGGTAAGGTTCACACGCGCTGTATAGTCGCTGGTGTCTGAAACCTCTCGACTAATGAGGCGCTTCGGGTTACGGAATGATTCAGTCGTGTCATACTCCACAATCATGCGTGCAGGTCGGTCAGTACGACTCCAAACAATGGCGCTACCGCCAGTGATGTCACCACTGGCAACGCCGTAGGGTATGTTAGGACGCATCCGATCAGACGTGATGATTGCGGGTGCCGAAACCTGCGCCAACCCGGATTTGGAAAAAAGGTCTGCGGCAATAATACTACCGCCTGTGATCGCCGAGCGAATTAGGAAACGGCGGCGCGTTATTGACCCCTGATGTTGACGTTCCATGATTACCTTCCTGTTCACAGTTGCATAGACTTTAGTCTGGCTGATTTATGAACAGATAAAGGTAGATTTACCAAAGTTTTAACCTGGCGAAAGATGTAGGGTGAGCAATTGCCCACCCTAGAGAAGTTTTTGATTGACTAGTGCATTTTAAAAACAATTCTTCCTATTTAAAGGAAGTTTATATTTTGACTTTTGTACAAACGCGCATGGCAGGTCTCTACGAGTTTTGACTTGCTTATTGCGGCTTGCTCTCTGGTCGTTGGGTAGCCGCGGTATTCTCAGGAGCTTCTTCAGCTCTGAGTGCAGCAGTCCCTTCCGCTAGTAAGTCTTGTGGCTCTACTGACATGTCAGCAGCCGTATCAATTCGACCATTAGTATTGGTGTTGGGTTTTATCGAATGGCCTTTATGGCTAGCATTACCACTACCCATGAGTTTCTCCTCAATTTAGGTAACTAATTACACTTCAGCTTAGGCTCATTCATGGAGAGGTTTACCCTATCTTGAGACTTAGATTATCCCTTGTGTTGCGATCGCTAGGCCGATCTTTGAACAAGACCTATATTAGTACTGGAGAAGATTGAATTAGAGCTAACAGTAAATCAAGTTTTTGGATGGCTCAACATGGAAGACTAACTCGTCGTGGCATTTCAGAAATAGCGATCGCTTATTCGTCATCTGAGGCGGTTGAGTCTGGAGTGTTCCGGATTGCCTCGCGATCACCGTCAGATGCCGGCCTTGAAGCGCGATCGCTCAACCAACCCTCCAAATCGCTCTGACTAGAAAAATCCAATAACGCCTCACCCAACTCCTCAATTTCAGTGAGGGGTAACTGTTGTATGCGTCCCTGTAACGGCGGTTCAATTTCACCAACTCGACGCGCAAGCTGCCGCAGTACTAACGATAAAGCCTCCTGCCTTCTACCCTCTATTCTTCCCCGTTCCAGACCTTCTTCCATCCAACTGGTGACAATTTCCATAACTTCCTCCCGCTTTCTTGGCTCGATCCTATCAAGTTCGGCTTGGAACCGCGCTTGCTCCGTTTGGTTTAAGCGCAAGTAAGTATCGATAAATCTAGAGATTAGCTGTACTTGCGCTGGATTGAGTCCTAAGCTAGAGAGCAAGCTCAAGCACGCTACCTTCACACTGGGACGCTCTTGACGTTCCATTCCATCTGCATTTTTGCCATTAAAGCACTAGCTATGGGATTGGGTTGGTTCGCAAAGTCTTGCCACTGAAGGCGATTGAGCTGAATGACTCGGTAGTTGAATTCCAACACCACAAAATTGGGGAACTCCACTCGATAAGAGTCTGATTCTGGACGCCGAGGCGAGTCATGGGAAAAAATCACGATTGGATAGACAGGCAAGGCATGAGTTTCGTGCAGGCGGGCGAAGTAGCGAAACATCCGCCGATTGAAGTTGCTTTGTGAGCTGGACTGGTGTTCGACGTGAACCAAAAAATGAGAAGATTGTCCCCTGGCCTGCGCTTTCATCACCAAATCCGCTTCGTATTTCTCTCCAGAGGTGACGTCAGTAAATAGTTCCTTGTCCATCGGCACTAGGGAGTCAGGTTCTAGATACTGGAAAACTGTGGGGAAGAACAGTTCAAAGAACTCCAGAAAGAAAGTAGAGAGGAGTTCTTTGAACAGACGGTCATGGTCAATCATGGAGGTAGATGCACTCTCTTGAAAGCTTTCCTGGTTATACAGCCTCGTGGGATGCTGTGAACGTCTGTCTTGGTAAAATCTCTGACGAGGCAAGCGACTTGCCAATACAGAATTAATTGGAAGTAGCGATCGCATTCTGCCAGACTCTCCAAAGTAGCGATCGCAGCAGCGTTAGGATGAGGTACATCAGCCAACACAAGCCGCTCCAAATGAGAAAATGACCTCTACAGCATCCACGCCGATTACGCTGGAGGAGTTCCTAAAACTCCCTGAAACTAAGCCAGCAAGCGAATACATTGATGGTGAGATTATTCAGAAACCGATGCCGAAGGGAAGACACAGTCGCTTGCAAGGCAAACTTTGCGCTGCCGTTAACCAGGTAGCTGAGGATGCTAAGATTGCCTACGCTTTCCCAGAACTGCGGTGCAGCTTTGGTGGTCGGTCAATTGTCCCTGATGTAGCGGTGTTCCAGTGGCAGCGCATCCCCTTCAATGCAGATGGAGAGGTGCCTGACGACTTTAAACTGCCTCCAGACTGGACAATTGAGATTCTTTCGCCTGAACAGAAGCCTAATAAAGTAATTGGTAATATTCTCTACTGTCTACAACATGGATGCCGATTGGGTTGGTTTGTTGACTCTGATGATTGCAGCATACTGGTATTTTTGCCGGGTCAGCAACCTGAACTGATGCAAAGGAGCGATCGATTATTAATACTAGAGGAGATTGGACTAGAGCTAACAGTAAGTCAGGTTTTTCGATGGCTCAAAATGGAAGGATAAGACATAGCATAATGCATAATCTCAGACGGGCAAGATGCCCGTCCCACAAGAAATGAGCTAAACACCAACAAACTCGTTACATGGGTAACAGCTTGTTACTATATGCTAGAGCTTATCCTCTTCCGTCAGGAGTGATAGTCTAGAGCTTAGACCCTTGCTTGAGGTTATGAATGAGTGAGTTTTTGGTTTTCTCTTCGGTTAGAGCAGATTTTGGTTTTAAAATTGACTTTATTAGGGATACAGAAGATCCTGCAAGAGTTTTTCGTACTTTTTCTGGACTTATAGATTTCT
The DNA here is from genome assembly GCA_036703055.1 of Waterburya sp. Taxonomy (GTDB): domain Bacteria; phylum Cyanobacteriota; class Cyanobacteriia; order Cyanobacteriales; family Coleofasciculaceae; genus DATNPV01. The sequence goes on along the minus strand of DATNPV010000150.1, from coordinate 7,650 downwards.
GTAAAACCACCGATAAAACTTTAGTCAAATCTCTTGATATAGATATTGAACCGGAGCTGCTATTAGACAGTATAGAGCAGGGTTATCTTATTGTTTGGTTGAAAAATATTTTTACTTCTACTAATAATGAACTACTAAATTTTAATCCCAAACTTATTAGCTACTACTTAGTAGAAGCCAAATCTCATATCATAAAATTTCTTAATAGTCGAAATACTATAAATAGTTATTCTGAAATTTTAGAATTACAAGCTAAACTAATGTCATTAGCTAAGGATACTAATACGAATGATTTAGGGATTTATATACCTCCAAATGATAAAGATTTATTATTAAGTATAGATAAATTTCAATTAGCAACATCAGAGCTTCAGGCAGCCGATAAGTTATATTATTTAACTTCATCATTAAATTTACCTCTTAATTATAATTTTAGTATATCTCCCGAATCTAAAGATAATTTATTAACTAAAGAAACTATAAAAGCTGAAGCAGAAATGATTTTAAAGGTTAAAAAACCAGATTACCTTGGTGAATCTAAATGGGAATTTAAACATAAAAAAAGAAAAATTGATGCAAAAATTAATGACTTGGAGTGGTTAAAACAATTTAGGCAAGGGGATATTATTCTTTCCCCTGGTTATGCAGTTAAAGCTAGAGTAGAGATTGTAGAAAAGTATGATTTTCAAGGAAATGTAATATCTATTCAACATACTATTCAAAAAATAATTGAGGTTCTACCTATGCCTGCTGAAACTCAACTTTCTCTATTTCAAGATCGAAATTTAGAGACCAATAGTTAAGAATTTTAATGACTATTAAAAAATGGAAAGTCTAAAGTTTTTAGATAATATCATATATTAATATTTATCCATTCTTGGGCATTCTCTTGAGCAAATATTTTTAAATGTTTGATATTTTTAGTAGCAATAAAAACAGATCGACCTGGAAACTGCTCACTTAGTAGGCTCCATTGGGCTGAAATAATCATGTCAGCATCAATATTTTTATCATTAGCTGTAGGAATATGATTTTGACGTACATCAGCCCAAAAGTCCGCAGCCTTTTTCATGACTTCTGTACTTAGTGGTAGAAAATCAATCATATCTCTAAGGCTGTCTAGAGTTGCCAAACCCTCACTTTTTATACGAATAAACTCTCGTCTAACTTCATAATCAGAAATTTCCGAAGTTACTACATAAACTCCTTTAGAGAGTAAAGAGTACAGCCATTGGGTACATTGCCCTATTTCATTTTCCTCTTGTTCGGATGCATCCTGAATAGGACTAGCCAGTAGGTCAAGGACTCCAGAGTCTAAAATAACAATCACGCTAGAAATCTTTTCCGTTTCGTTTACTTTTAATCTCCTCAAGCCTTGCCTTAGCCCAAGCCATAGCAGCTTGATTTTTTGCTATTTGCTCTTCTTGATTACGTCCTAAATGTTTTAAAAATGGTGATAAAGTTTGCTGTTTCGTACTTATCTCTCTTGCACGTTTTAGTAGAGATAGTGCTGTAGATTTTAATTGCACAGTCGTTTTTGATTCTCTAAGCTCTATTGCTCTATTCACAGCTCTTGGTATGAAGAAAAAAGACTCTTTGTATATTTTAAATAAATTTTCTTTTTGTTTAATAGAGGGCAAAAGGAGTTGTAATCTGATTAATACTCCTTTCCACCCTTTAAATTTAGAACTCGCTCGACAAAAATTTTGAGCTAAACTAATAAAGAATTGATGGCTCTCTTCTGAAAAAATATCCCAGCAACTTTCTATACCTACAGAGATTTTTTTTAGTTTATTAACATACTGATTTATGTCTGTTGGTATATCATTTTTAAATTCAATATCTATATCAATCGCTTCAAGATATTTTTGAGTTCCTGCAATCATCTCAAGTAGTGTATCATCAACACTTTTACCCTTGAGCGCAGCTACTTCTCTAAAAAATTCAGTTGCCTCATCTTCTAGGGAATTAGAAGTAAGATAGCTTTCAAAAAATTGCTTAATATTAATAGTATCAAGCATTGTCTCATTCAATTGCTCTTTTTCCAGATCGAGCATACTTTCATTAGTCATTTTTTGTGCCTCCTTGACAGAAGGTATAATTACTATTTTATCTATAATTTTGCCCTAGTTTCTGTAACAAGTTTATGGTAACGCTGTTGTAGGTTAAGATAAGACACAATAGAGCTATTTTATAAAGATTTGTAAACACAACTTGACCCTTGAGCAGAAATCACTCAATCTGCTAAGGTAATCTTGATACACTAAAACCTATAAATCTTATGCGCCACTCAAAGCTGTTAGCACCAGCTAAGAGCGGCTAACCCTCAAACTGAAACAGGCAGTCTGGAGGCTAGAAGAAATGGTAACACTTCTCTAGCCACCCCGACTTCTTAGGACAACTTGGCGGGGTGGCTTAGATTTTGGGTCGTTCGATGCAAGGATTTGAGATTTTGCATGTTTTCGGGCAACCAAACCTGGATAACCCCAAATGCCAAATCAACACTCCTAAATCGAGCAAACGCTACAGCCCATACCCATGACAGGAGTGAATTTACCTTCATGTCCCAGAACTTAATCACCTCTGGGGTAATTGATCCACGACAATTACCGCTTGAGCAAATACGGCAGCAAGTTGCCACTTTCCTCAACATTCCCCTCAACCAAATCGATCACATAGAGTGCTGGAAACATCAAATCTGGGTCAAATTGGTAGAATCTCGCGCCAAATTCATCAGTTATCGCAGCTTGCCGCTCTGGATTGAACAGGGACTTGCCGCCATTCAACGCTGTACCTCCCGCCCTACTCTCGATCAACTCGGTGAAATCTTACGCACAGAACGGGATTGGTACGAGGAACACGAAATACCGCAAGCGGTGCAACCTTGGCGAGACGCTTGGGCAAAACGAGTACAATACTTACGGGAAGAAGGTGATCGCCTTCAACCCATTCGCGCCCATCAACAAGCTGGAGTGGAATGGTATTCTGCTTGGCAGCGAGTATTGCACAGTTGCCGAGATTGTATCGGACTCAATCGATTAGCCCCAGAAATTCAACGGCAAAGCGAAGACTTTGCAGACTTACCTGACGTAATGCAAGCAATGCAACACCTGTGGTAAGGACGTTGGCAGGAACTAACAGATGCGATCGCCTAATTTTTGGTGTAAAGCTATGTAAAGCTAAGAGAAACATGCCCGTTTTGAAGCAGAACTTTCAATGACAACTACTGATACCGAGCCTAGACCCCAAGGGGCTTCTCGCAAGAGATCGCTTCCTTTACCTCCTGGCAGCTTCGGACTGCCCCTCATTGGCGAAACAATAAGTTTCTTGCGCGATTCAAACTTTGCTAAAAAGCGACACAAACAATATGGAGCGATCTTCAAAACCCATATATTTGGGCGTCCCACGATCATGATCGGCGAAGCGGAAGCCAACCGCTTTGTCTTAACCAATGAAAACCAATATTTTGTTGTTACTTGGCCTGCCAGCACGAAAGCTCTACTCGGCCCCGCGTCCCTATCGTTGCAAACGGGTGGCGAACACATGAAGCGCCGCAAGTTACTCTCACAAGCGTTTCAACCGAGGGCGCTAGCAGGCTATGCCACCACGATGGAGAGCATCACTCAACGCTATCTGGAAAAATGGGAGCGTCAGGGTACATTGACTTGGTATCCCGAACTGAGAAGCTACACCTTTGATATCGCCTGTAAATTGCTCGTGGGAACAGATTCAGCCTCCGATTCCCATTTTGGCGAGTTGTTTGAAGAGTGGTGTAATGGTCTGTTTACAGTTTCTCTACCCTTGCCTTGGACTCAATTCGGTCGGGCGCTACGCTGTCGCCAGCAGTTGCTAGTCAAGATTGAGGAAATCGTGCGCCAGCGTCAACAACAGTCCGAGTCAGGCGAAGACGCCTTGGGACTTTTGTTGCAAGCGCGGGATGAAGAGGGAAATAGCCTGAGTTTAGAGGAACTCAAAGACCAAGTATTGCTCTTACTCTTTGCCGGACATGAGACATTAACCTCAGCGCTTGCCTCCATGTGTCTCTCGTTAGCGCAGCATCCAGAGGTATTAGCCACCGTCCGTACTGAACAGCAGCAATTTGCAGGTGAGGAACCCCTGACGCTGGAACAGTTAAAGCAAATGAGCTATCTAGAGCAAGTTCTCAAGGAAGTTCTGCGCGTGATTCCTCCAGTAGGCGGTGGCTTTCGAGAGGTAATTCAAGACTGCGAATTCAACGGTTATACCATTCCCAAAGGTTGGTTTGCACTTTACCAAATTGGCAACACTCATCAAGATAGTAGTGTCTATACTAATCCCGATCGCTTTGACCCCGATCGCTTTAACTTAGAACGGGCAGAAGATAAACCAAAACCATTCAGTTACGTACCCTTTGGCGGTGGAGTGCGAGAATGTTTGGGGAAAGAATTTGCCAAGCTGGAGATGAAAATCTTTGCAGCTCTTTTGGCGAGGGATTATCAGTGGGAACTGCTACCCGACCAAAACCTCGATATGGTGATGACACCCACACCCCACCCCCGCGATGGTTTGCGGGTAAACTTTCGGCGTCCCAAGTAGTGGATGTAGGGTGAGCAATGCCCACCCGACTTGTAGCTCAAGGACACGACATTGTCATGTCGGTATTCTGTACGATATGCAACGATTCCGCTCGCTGCTCTTAAGAGAAACAAAATTTAAATCAACTCACCCGTTTCTTGCAGCGAGTGCAGACGCCGATAAATTCCCTCCTGGCGCAAAAGTTCCTCATGACTCCCCACTTCCACAATTCGCCCTTGGTCGAGAACCACAATTTTATCCGCATCCCGAACCGTACTCAGTCGGTGAGCAATAATAATCGTGGTACAAGTACCCTGAATGCTCCTCATCGCCAACTGAATAGCACGTTCAGACTCGTAGTCTAAGCTAGAAGTCGCCTCATCAAACACTAAGACATCCGGTTCTACCAACAGCGCACGGGCAATTCCCAAACGTTGCCGCTGTCCACCCGATAGCCGCACCCCCCGCTCACCCACAACGGTATAGTAACCTTGGGGTAGTTGCTCAATTACCTCGTCTACTCTGGCAATACGACAGGCTTCTTCTACTTTTGAGAAGCTAACCTTCGGGTTGCCGTAGGTGAGATTATCCAGCAGCGTACCGTTAAAGATATCAACTTCTTGGTGAACGATCGCCAAACGCTTCCGATAACCCGTAACATCCAGATGGCGAATATCTACCCCATCCATGAGGATGCAACCGTGCTGGGGTTCAAAATACCGGAACAACAGTTTTACCAGTGTAGATTTACCAGAACCCGATCGCCCCACTAGTGCCACAGTTTGATAAGGTTCAATCAAAAGCTGAACCTCTTGCAATACGGGGCGTCTAGAGTCATAACTAAAACTCACTTGGGAAAACTCGACTTTGCCCGTAAAGTTGTAGGACTTCACGGTATCTTCTGGATACAGCGCAATCCCAACAGCATCCTTCCCTACTGGACGCTGCATAAACTCATGAAATCCCAACATTGAGGCATAGCGACGGGCAAAGATTTCGGCAAGGTCACTAATCGGTTCTAACTCGGCGTAAGCTATGCTCGAAACCGTTAATGTGGTAACAAAGTGTCCCAGCGATATCTTTCCTTGTACTGTTGCTAGTAAGGTAAGCGCTAGTATGCTAAAAACACAAATCTGGATAACTGCTTTTTGCCAGCTAGACAGTTTGACGTAACCTAAGTGGATGCTGAACAAAACGAACTTCAGTTCACGATTTAAGCGATCGCGCTGTCGTTTCAGTTCCGACGCTTCCGTAGCAAAGGCTTTAACGGTTTTGATATTAGTGACAATTTCTGAAGTACGGCTTTCGGTATTCTCCTGGTGTTTATCAAGAACTCGTTCTTTTGTTATCAGTTTGATCAAATCTTTCAGGCTGAAGCTCAAGATGATGATAAAAGAAATCAAAAACAAAATGGCAATACGCCATTCAATGAACCAGATAATGACGAAAATCCCCAAAACCCGAAACAGTTTAGGAATGAGCTGTCCGGCAATTTCTGGATACGTCCAAGTGTGGTTAGCGACCCCCCTGGCAACTCGTCCAGCAATGCGTCCGGGGTTGTTTTCGTCGTAAAATTCTAGCGGTAAGGTGAGAACTTTTTCGATCGCTTTTTGAGTATGGTCACGACGAGCGCGAAGTGCGATCGCCCAGTGAAACCAACCACTCAGCCACACTTGCAGAGGCGCTTTGACAACGGTAACGAGGAAAATTAAGCCCAATAACACTGCAAGGGATAATAATTTGTCGGTGCGATTTTGGGTAAGCGCAGCAACCCCCTTAACTAGGTTTTGTAGAGGCTCATCTAGCGCTTGATTAGATAAGACGTTAAGAATTTGTCCGATTACATAAGGCACTACGAGATCGAAAATTTCAAAGATACTGGCAGCAACGATACTAAAAATAGAGATGCCCCAGTAAGGCCGAAAATAGTTGAGGATATCTCGAAATTTGGCCATGATGCTCCTGATCGAGCAGCACTAGCATGACGTACAATAGTCCTACCAGACTGCACTTGTAGTATATATGAAATTTATTATACTACAAATTGCTTATGTCGCCTGGGTCAAGCGGGAGCGATCGCATTCGTCAACGGAATAAATTTATTCGTATATGACGGTTCTTAGTTGAGTGAAATACACCTCGTTGGTAGAGGCGATTTATGTACGCCCTAAGCATTTCCGTTGGGCAAAGCCCTTCCTGAAGGGTAGGGTATCTCTAGCACGGGTTTTGCAGGCTATATGCCAATTAAAGCAAGGGCAGCTTAATGATGAATATCTAGATTCAAGATATAACGACCAAGCTGGACTGTTCCTGTCCATAGTTCATATTCCAGCCTCAACTGTTGGGGTAAAGGATGACCCCTTAGCTTCAAACTCCGAGTGTAGTTTCTGAGGCGGAATACATCATGGCCCTTGAGGGAGTCGTTTTGCAACCAATAGCGGTTAATGCCGTAAACGCCTTGCTCCCAGAAATGACGATAGCTTAATTTGCCATGTCCCTGCGTGGTCATAATCACTCGGTAAGGAGAAAGTTCCATCCACAAGAGTCGCAGGCTATTAGGCGTCGATGGATGAGTATCACCCATTGTTGTCGGTTCCGGTTCCCACTCCGGAGGTACGGGTTCGCTCAAGAGCAGGTGAAACCGATCTTGGTCTTTTTGATAAAGTGTAGCTGCTGTTTCGACGGTAGACCATACGGGCAAGTCGGTAGACACCAGTGAGAGACAAACAGGCTTACGGTGATGCGTCAGCATGGAGTGTGAGGAGACTGAAGGACACAAATAACGTAAGTAGGTCGGTCAAATTAAACATCACAGTGAGGGTTGAGTGTAGGGCATAGGGCATGGGGCATAGGCAATAAACAGTGACGTTTATTTAGGTCTACCTACTTAGGTTTACCTTACATAGTAAGGTTGACAGCGACATGCCCACCGGATTTTCCCAAAAAATTTGTAAAGGGGCTTGCCAAAATAGGTTTTTTGTCGCTACTATTAATAATCGTGACAAGCGTTAGCTACACAATCCTCAGTAGCTCAGTGGTAGAGCGGTCGGCTGTTAACCGATTGGTCGCTGGTTCGAGTCCGGCCTGGGGAGTTAA
>DATNPV010000139.1:0-20655 GCA_036703055.1 Waterburya sp. | reverse complement strand
TGGATGAGCGGCTGTTGATTGACCAAGAGGCTTCTTGAAAAACTGGAGGCAGTCGGAAAGAAACAAACACTCAATCCCTTGTCAGGCAAAGTTTTGAAGGGGTACTTTGCGGCTGGTGTCAGCTTCGCTATATTTGCGCCTTAATGATTAATGCTCCCAAGGTCAGCCGAAAGGATTTAGCCGGCGGACCCATTTCTGTTCCGAAAATTTGAGCATACTCTTGTTCAAATTCTGACCAAGGAATGAGTTGGGCTAGCTGCACCCAACGGTTATCTCCTGCCAACTTGCATCCACTGGAGAGTTCAAACTCTTCTGCTGGGCTGGGAGCTTGTTCAACTTTTCGGTACATTCTTCATCGAGGGAGATGCACGGGTTTTGAGCGATTTTATCGGTTTTTCTGGCATTTGACTACCCCAGCCGCGCTCCGAAACCCTATTGGCGTCACTTTTGTCTCGTTATTCAGCAAGCCCTACTTAAGACTTGCGCCATTGACGCACCCTGACCAACTTCAAAGAGCGCATGTGACAGTTGAGGGTAATGCTAAGTCTCACATTAAACTGGTAAATCTAGGCGAGGATTAAAGTTCTCAACTAGTCTCAGTTTTTCGTAGAGTTCCCTTGCTTGCTGATTAGGATTTAGGGGAACAGTAATTTGAATTTCGACTAACTGATCACCTCGAACACCATCACTCGTTGGATAGCCCTTTCCAGCGAGACGTAATCTTTTACCTGCGCTGACTCCACTAGGAACAGTCATTTTCACTCTTCCATCAAGCGTAGGTACCTCTACTGAGCCACCTAACACAGCTTCACTCGGTGTTACTGGTAGCTGGCAGACAATATCAGACCCTTCCACTTTAAAGAAAGGATGGGGGGCTACTGTAATTTTCAAGTAGAGGTCACCACCAGCAATGCCCTGCCCTTTTAGTCTTACACGCTGACCTGTGACCATACCACCTGGCATATCAATTTCTAAAGAACGTCCATCTTCTAAACGAATTCGCTCTCGTCCTCCTACATAGGCTTTTTCCAGAGGTAGTGTCAAATGAGCCTCCACGTCTTTAGGGCTAGAGCGAGGACTAACGGTGTAAGCTGTTCTTGTTGTTCCTGGTCGAAAGGCGTCAGATGAGTTCAGTCGAACACTGGAGCGTTCTGATGCTGTTGCTGCGGCTTTACCTATTGAACGACGACCTAGTAGTTGATCAACAAAACTGTTGAAATCCCCGAACTGGCTAAAATCAACGTCTTGAGTGGTGCTACGAACGCTGCCATTACGTTGGCGCAGTGTCCCATCCAAGTGATCGGCTGTAGTTTTATAGCTTGGCGCTTTTGCCGATTTCTTTTTAAACCCTGGTTTCTTCCAGAAACGGCTGAACTGGTCATACTGTGATCGCTTATCCGAGTTGTAGAGAACTTCATAAGCTTCACTGATATCTTTAAACTTTTCCTCTGCTGCTTTGTTTCCCGGATTCCGATCAGGGTGATATTGCAGAGCTAGTCGCCGAAACGCCTTCTTGATTTCCTCGCTGGATGCCTCTGTGGGCACTCCTAAAATCTCGTAGTAATTCCGAAAGTTTTGCATAGAAATTAGAAACTAGCGAGTTGCTATTGGCTTCAATGGTTAGGCTTGGGTTTAATTAGAAGGGCAATGGCTACTTTCCTTGTGAAATATTTGGGATAGCCTTCGTAAACATCGTCTGAAGACAAGCTTGCAGAAGTTGCTCTGGACGACTAATCCCTTGCCTCAAAACCAGTCATCGTCGTCATCATCCCAATCATTCTCAAGTGGAGTAGGACGCGAACGCTCTCTCGTGGGGCGTCCAGCACCGACGGTGTAAGAGTCGCGGCGGGTATTGCGTTCCCAATACCGTTCCCTCTCCCTATCACTCTCTCCTGAGAAGGCACGACGAATTCCGCCAAAAAAGTCATCCTCATCTTCATCAGTGTATTGCAGTTGCACTTCTCGCTTCAGCTCATACAGCGCATCTTGGAGATCGGAATAAGCTCGATCAATAGCACGTTCATCATTTCGTGCAACCGCTTGACGCATCTCCTGAACCAAGGCTTCAATTCGACGTCGGTGCATACCAGCGAACTGGCTGCCAAAATCTAAAGTCACCTCTTTGAGCTGCCGCTCCGCTTCATTTGCCAAGCTCTCCGACCGATTACGCTTCTCCACCCGTTCTCGCCGTTCTCGATCTGTTTGCGCAAATTGCTCGGCTTCACGAATCATCTGATTAACTTCCGCCTCACTCAAGGTAGAAGCCCCTTGAATCGTAACAGTCTGTTCTCGTCCAGTCGTTTTGTCTAGAGCCGTGACTTGCAAAATACCATTCGCATCAATATCGAAAGATACTTGAACTTGGGGAACACCTCGTGGGGCTGGAGGAATACCTGTGAGCTTAAACCGACCCAAGGACTTATTATCCGCCGCCATTTCCCGTTCGCCTTGGAGGACATGAATTTCCACCAGAGTCTGATTGTTTTCAGAGGTAGAGAAGATATCAGACTTTCTCGTGGGGATAGTCGTATTGCGAGGGATGAGCTTCTTCATAACTCCCCCAATGGTTTCTAACCCTAAAGACAAAGGAGTCACATCTAATAACAAGATATCCTTGATATCATTGGTAAGAATTGCTGCCTGAATAGCAGCTCCCACCGCTACAACTTCATCGGGGTTAACATTCTGATTGGGCTCTTTGTCAATAAAGCTCCTCACCAGTTGTTGCACCATTGGCATACGGGTAGAACCACCTACCAAAACAACTTCATCGATTTGGGCTGGAGAAAGGACAGCATCGGACAGAGCACGCTTCAAGGGTCTGCGCAATCGGCTGATCAAATCTCCACATAAATTTTCGAATTGAGAACGAGTCAGCCTTGTCTCTAAATGCTTTGGGCCGTCTTCAGTCGCCGTAATAAACGGCAAATTGATATCGGTAACACTCACCCCCGAAAGCTCGATTTTGGCTTTTTCCGCCGCTTCGGTCAAACGTTGCAGGGCTTGGCGATCACGCCGCAAATCCACCCCTTCTGTTTCCAAAAACTGCTCTGCTAGCCAGTCAACAATTTTTCGGTCAAAATCATTACCGCCCAGCTGAGTATCACCACTGGTGGCCTTTACCTCAAACACCCCATCTCCGACTTCCAGAATGGAGACATCAAATGTACCTCCACCTAGGTCAAATACCAAGATGGTCTCGCTCTCTTTGCGATCTAACCCATAAGCCAAAGACGCTGCCGTTGGTTCATTGAGAATTCGCAAAACTTCCAACCCAGCAATCCGCCCTGCATCTCGCGTTGCTTGCCGTTGAGAGTCATTAAAATAGGCTGGAACCGTAATCACAGCCCCTGTCACCGACTCTCCCAGGTAGCGACTAGCCTCATCGGCTAACTTGCGCAGCACCATCGCCGAAATTTCTTCGGGTGCAAATTCCTTCTTCAGACGTGGGCATCGAATTTTTACTTTACCCGTCGTTTCATCACGGCGAATCGTGTAAGCAACGCGCTTGGACTCTTGACTTAGTTCAGCATACTGACGTCCCATAAACCGCTTGACGGCATAGAACGTATTCTGAGGATTGAGTACAGTTTGGCGGCGTGCCATTTGTCCGACCAAGCGTTCCCCTTCCTTGCTAAAGCCAACCACTGAAGGTGTCGTCCGCATTCCTTCTGCATTGGCAATTACTACCGGCTTGCCGCCCTCCATGACTGCTACCACGGAGTTCGTTGTCCCTAGGTCAATGCCGACTACCTTGCCCATGCGCGCTTTTATCTCCTCTCGGTTTCAGTGCCAAATCGCTCAACAACTTCACTTAATCCTTTATACCGCTGACAAGAGAGTCTTCTTGATAGGTGATTGTATAAAGGATTTAATCACAAAAGACCCTCGAATTTCAGCAGCTTTTGAGCCACGTACTGAAGTGCTGCAACTATTCTATCGTGCTGACGCTGGCTATCTGTTGGCTGCGATCGCTTTAGCGCTTATCTAAGCTGCATGTGGCGGCTGTCAACATGAAACTCTTATTTGTATCAACTATTAAATATAGAGGATAGATTGAATGCCACTCTACTCAACTTGAGCTGTCATGGCTGTTGGATTGAAATTGGGAATTTCGGTTCAACGTTCAGCCACAAGGCTACATTCCAGTGATTAAAAGTATAACCGTGTTCCTTCTAATCTTCTTGTTGTGCAGCATCTTTTGTAGAAGTATGCTCGATTTCGGTAAGTTTCAAGGGAATTTTAACCTGCTCCAATGGTGGGGTTAACTTCGCTTGGGATGTACCGATTAGACAAGCTTCCGCTAAATTAACTCCCTCCAAATTAGCCCCCTCTAACTCAGCACAAAGGAGATTTGCTTCCGTAAAATTCGCACCCGCTAAATTGGCGCCCCGTAAGTCAGCCTCTTCCAGATTCGCGTTACTCAAGCTAGCCCCTTGTAGATCAGCTTGAGACAAATCGGCTCCTTTTAGGTTGGCACTATTGAGATTAGCACCGCGCAAGTCAGCACCGCGCAAATCAACACCTTGTAAGTTAACTCCCATCAGGTTAGCACCACTCAAAAAAGCCCCCGCCAACGATGCCTTATTCAGCTTTGCCCCCATCAGATTAGCACCCCGGAGATTACTACCCCGCAAGTCCGCACTGCTCAAGTCCGCTTGCATCAGATTGGCACCCAGAAAGTTGGCTCGTAAGTCGGCTGACGCCAGTCTTGCTCCAACTAGGTTGGCTCCATCGAGACGAGCTCCATTCAGATTGGAGCCCGAAAAGTTTGTCCCTGCCAGTGTCGCACCAGCCAAGTTAATACGCTCTAGTTGGCTACCAGAAAGGTCTTCCTCTTCTAGATCGACTCCTGGCAGTTGCTTGAGTTTTCCAGAGCGAATTGCTTGTATCTCCATCACTTCACTGAAAACAAATAAGTTGGCTGTTTTAAAATCATCAACGTTGAACGTTCTAACCTGTAGGTCGGCGCGAGCGTCTAACCCTCAATCTAGCCTTCTGAAACGGTTTTACCGAACATTTGGCTAACTTGAAACTCTTCTTGGGGATGGGCATCGAGTAACCACATCCCTGCTGCAATTTTAGGTTGATTCACCTGTAAGCTCATGCCCTGTTGCATTCCCATGACCAATAACGCTAAAGCGTCCACCAATTTAGGATCAAACGTCTCACCCGCTTGACGCTGGCATTCAGCTAACGCTTTGGACAATGCCTCTTCTCGGTTTGGGGTTGTCTGTTCCTCCCCTTCCTGTACCATCCGTAGCTGTCTGACGCACCACTGAAACTCACTTACGATCGCCAGAATCCGCGATTCCAAAGGAATGGCATCATAAGCTAAGCCTGCGGGCGAGCCATTGCCGTTCCATTGCTCGGTTTGGTGAGTCAGGATTTGGGCGATCGCTCTCATTCTTGGCATCGCCCGCAATACCTGTACTCCTGAATTCAAGGGACAACTGGGGGCTTCTTCCTGGGAGTGAACCGCCGTGACTAGCGATGAACCTAAACCATGCAGCAAAGCGGCAAGACGCAGACGCTTCAGCTGCCACGCCGGTAAATCCAATAACTGTCCCATCGCCTCCGACAGCGCTGCTACCTCAGCCGTCGCTAGGGGATTGGCTGCATTGGCTTGATCAATCAGCTGTGCCATGCGCAAAAATGCCTGCATCTCATTGGAGAGCAAGTTGTCATCCAGTGCCTCCTCTTGAAAAGGCGCTGTCAATAGTTCGCTTTCTCCAAGGTGAGATATATCTTCATGACTATGTTCCAGATACTCCACCACACGGCTTACTACCACGCCCATATCATCTCGTGACTTGATGCCATAGGCAGCGGTAATCTTCTGGATTTGTCGGGTTAAGACGTGCTGTAAGTCTGGATTGTAACGACCGATATGCGCGATCGCTAGTTCCATTGTCTCCTGCACCAATTCCGGCTCAAACGTCCAAAAACCGTAGAACTTACGTTCAAGATCATTCTCTGGCGCTCCAGTCGCCCCATAATCCGTACCTGATAATTCTTGACATAACACCATAGCGGCGTATGTCTCAGACAAAATCATCAGATGCCATTCCTGAGCCACTGGATCGTTTGGTTCCAAACTCACCAACGCCACATTTGACCGTTGGCTAGTGGGATGTTCGGCAAAGCCCGAATCCGGTGATGCCATAATCACCACCTGCGAGGCTTTCTGGGCTAGCTCTCCATAGCGCTCTGCCTCTTGTAGATACCACTTGCCTCGCTGGAACGCTGTAATCATCAGTGGTGTACCCTTCGACTCCAAAATGAAGTCTTCCAGGGCATGACACAGAGCCACAAGTGTATTTTTGTAATACACCCCAAAATTCAGAGGTCTCTTCCCTCCTCGATGGGAGGCTTCTAGCTTTTGTAAAATCGAACCTTCCAGCATGGTTAAAACAGGTTGAACGTTAGAAAGTTGAAGGTTTATAAGGCTTTGGTGTTGACAAGGTTACAAAGTGGAATCTTATCCAGTTGAAAGTTTAGGTGAAGGAGAACTCACTTCAACGTTTAACCTTCTCACCTTCAACTCCTAAGCGCGACCAGTTGTTTCGGCTTCGGCTCAATAGGAGCAGTCAGTGCATCCTCTAACGGGGCACAGCCCAATCGTTCTTCGAGTATCTTCATCACTTCACGACCAAAGTCATTAGGGTTAACACGCCAAGCTTGGAGACACACCTCCCCAAAAAATGAACCCAACGGTTCTGGATTCCACAGCAGTTTCTTTGCCGTCCAAGGCATCAAGCTCATGGGGTCATAGTTTCGATCAAGGATGTTCTGTTCAAAGGCATACTCTTCTAGATGAGTGTGCGGTTGTAACCCAATAAAGAAAATAGCGGGTTCAACCTTATCCGCTCCAAAAATCCGCTCTAACTCTCGGTGGTAGGCAATCGTCTGGCGAATCGTTTCGGGTCGTTCGTCAATCACATTAAACGAGTAATTGACGGAAACCAGGTCATTAAAACCCGCAGCCTTCAAGTCGCGACAGTTTTGCAGGACAGTACGTAGGTTGTACCCCATCCGCATCTTGCGCACCAGTTCTTGAGAACCGCTGGTAATACCGATTTCAAAGTAGTTCATGCCGGTCTTCACCATCAAATCGCACAGTTGGGGCGTGAGGTTATCGGCGCGAATGTAAGCGGCCCAGTGAATATCCGTCATACCAGAGTCCAGAATTTTCTGCAACAACTCTACGGCATCATCAATGAACCGCCGCGCTGGAATAAACTGGGCATCGGTAAACCAGAAATTACGAACGCCTCGGTCGTAAAGTTGACGCATCTCACCCACCACTTCATCGGCTGGGTTAATCCGTACCTGTTTCCCTTCCACTACTGTATAGATGCAGTAGCAGCAGTTATGGGGACAACCTCGCTTAGTTTGTACTCCAATATAAAAGTCGTTCTCTAGCAGGTAATAATCAAAACTAGGCCAGATGCTTTCGATGTAGTCGTAATTACAAGCGGTTTTCTCAATAGGCGCCGGCTGCTCATGAATCAGATGAGCGCGCGGTTTAGTCTGCCCTACCACATAACAGCGTTCAGTCTCAACCGATTGACCGCGTAGAATTTTTTCCAGGAGTGCCTCTCCTTCACCCACAGAAACAATAGTGCCCAGCGGCAGCTTATCTTCCAGTTGTTCATAGAACACACTAACAGCACCTCCCCCGACAAGGGCACGCGCCTCGGGGTGGTATTTTTGGGCACGCTTTAACCCGCGTTTGAGCAATCCTAAGTTTTGCCAGAGTTCCGTGTAGTAAGAAGCGGCTAAGCGCAGGCCTCCTAAAGCTCCCCGTAGCTTAACGAAGGGATTACGAGCATAGTAGAACTCGAAAGCATTTTGCAGCGGATTGCCCCCTCTACCCCCCACAGGTGCATAAATCTGGATGTCACGCCAAGAAAATACCAACAACGTTGGCTGAAATTCGTCCACGCAGGCATCCAGGGCATTGGCAAAATCTAGGGGAGGCACAGTTCCCAAGTCAAAGATTCGCTGCTCAACCTCTGGAAAAAGCTTGTGAACGTGATCGGCTAGGTAAACCACGCCAATGGGAAAGATGGGGTTACAGGGAAGGCGAACATAGAGAATTTTCTGTGGCATTGTTAAATTCGTGTTATAGAGGTTCGTTTTTATAAGTTACTGGCTCAGCTACTGATCAGAAATTTTGAACTCCCATCGTCTTAGGTTTCCCTTGGTAGCAGGGTTGGCCTTGCCACTGAAAAAAATTAAGGTGAGACTAACTCAACCGGGTTTATCTTGCCCTAGCTTAGGGCAGTCCTGACTAGGCCGCTGTTGCTACATGAGAGGAAATACATAAATTCTGAAAATATTGTTCATATAACTTAACTTTAACAAGATTACCTGCTTACCTCAACTGTGTGGTATTTTTTCTTCAAGATAGAGAAATCCATCAAAAGCAGAAGTAATCAGACCGCTAGGCTAGATGTAGCGGAACGAGAGGATTTTTTGTCCAAATTTAGCGGAATTGAGCCAAAAAAGCCGATAAACTGAGAAATTAGTCCCTTTAACCCTATAAATTCCTCAATCGCTAATGATGAGAGACGCTGATTGGTAGTAGGGTTTACAGCCAGTGGGGATCGCAGGTGCTAACTTGAAAAATGTAATAACAAGCTTGATTCATTAAGCACACTGGCAGTTATGGCTCAAATTCTTGATCCTCTCCCCTCTGATAACCAAAATCAACAAATACTCTGCTGCTATGTGAATGTCACTAGCCATATACAGATAGCTCGCATAACAAATATTCCCAATTGGTATTTTGAGCGTGTTGTTTTTCCAGGGCAGCGCCTAGTGTTTGAAGCCCTGTCAGAAGCTCAATTGGAGATTCACACCGGCATGATGGCAAGTGCCATCCTCTCCGATAGGATTCCCTGCGATCGCTTGCGTATAGACGACAATGGCAATGCCATAAAACCGTCCATTCCCAAGCCTTTAGCAGAAACTACCACGAGTAAGCCACGAGTAGAAACTGCCAAAGTAGAAACCACCAATAATAAAAGTCTACTACTGAAAGAATCTTTAACCTTTGCGACTCTGGGATAGTTCAGCTTTACCTAGAGTTAGAGTTCGCTGGGGGTTGCCAAATACGGCAACCCCCTTCTTTATCCTTCTACTAGAGGTCTGCTACAAATGAATTTGACGCAACTAGGTATTACCCGTGGATCTACCTTCCTTTCTCTGGCTGTGGAAGATAGCGGCTTGGTCAATGGGATTGTCCCTCTTGGCCTATTTTCTGCTTAGCATTACAGGAGTCACCCTCTTTGCCCAACGCCAATCTCGCCGTCCTCAGCCGCATTGGTTGCGACCTTTACACTATATAGTCGGCTGGTTAATGGTCACTCTGGTCTTGCTATTGTTGGCGATTGGCATTGTAGGCACTCTAGGGCACTTTGGTAGTTTAGGACACTCAGGACACTTGATTGCTGGGTGTAGCGTTGTATTTTTGGTTGTATTGTCAGCAGGTAGCGCTACCCTGATTAATCCAGAACGAGATTGGGCTCGGGCAGTCCATGTGGGAACAAATACGGCTCTGTTGGTAGGATTGGCCTGGGTTTCCTTTACGGGTTGGCAAGTTGTGCAGAAATATTTACCTTAGGTAAAATCTCTCAGGTCATACATCCTGAAGCCTTAATCCGCTAGTCGAAAGCCAAGAGCACGAAACTCAGGGAAAACGAGCAGTTGGGTGATTGTCGGAGTAGGGTTGTTTATCCCAATCACTTACAACCAAAGGATAAAAAATATTTTTTTCCTACAGGTTAGGAACATGGGTCTGTAATTCAGGGACAATATTATATAGGTTATGAAAACAAACCCCCAGTCAAAAATCAGTCGTAAAATCTTGACTTGTTTCCTTGATGTCAGCAAGATTAAGAGGCGATTACCGATTGGCTTGGATTATTCTTGTAGATTGACGGACACACAAT
Source organism: Waterburya sp. (assembly GCA_036703055.1). Classification (GTDB taxonomy): domain Bacteria; phylum Cyanobacteriota; class Cyanobacteriia; order Cyanobacteriales; family Coleofasciculaceae; genus DATNPV01. The sequence goes on along the minus strand of DATNPV010000139.1, from coordinate 10,696 downwards.
TGTTTCTTTAACTCAGGTATGAACAGATTTATTGGGTTAATTATCATGGTAGTGGCGATCGCAGCCTTGGCAGGAGCAGCGATTGGCTGGCGCTTTCCCTTCCTAGGCAGAAGCCGCACCGCTAACCAAATTGGAACATCTCAGCAACTGGCGACGCGCCAACCCACCAGCCGAGCCAAAGCTCAACCAAGCCGTCAGCAAAACTTACAGGCGCAAAATAGTAATCAGGGTAACCAGACGGCACAAGCCCCAGATGCTACGGGTAGCCCAGATACAACAAACTCGCAGGACACACAAGGGACGCAAAGCAACACCAACTCGCCAGTACCCGCCCTATGGTAGGGTAGGCCGATTGGCGTTCTAACGTGTTGGTGCATCAATGGTAGGGTTATCCTTAAACCATCCAAAGAAGTATCGCGCTTTCGGTTGTCCGATTTAAGAAGGGTCTGCTGAATTCGTGATGGCATCTGTAGAAATTGAAAGCCAAGACGATTGAATCCAGCGTCTTAAGTCCCTGCAAGTTCTCTTGAGAAATTGCAGAAAAATCAAAAGCGTTGATGACTTTTTTCGATTAACGTTCACAGTGTTTTTTATCTGACCCAGGTATGAACAAATTTCTTAGATTAATGGGCAAGGTAGTAGTAGCCAGTGCTCTGATTGGCTCAGTAACGGGCTGTGGTAATGTTCCCTTCCTGGGTCGGAATCGAAGTGCTAACCAAGTAACCAACCCTCCAGAAACGGCACAAAACCAATCCACTACTCAAAAGCAGCGTGCTAATCAGCCAACGAAACAAGCTCGAACCACTGCTCAGGCCAATCAGAGCAACGCAACACCGGATGATAGTTTAAATCCGGAGGCTCCCAACACCGACGGGCAATCTAGCGGTAACCAAGGTGTGCCTGCGTTATGGTAACGTGAGACTCTGGAGTTGTTGGTTTCTAGGTTGCCAACAGTAACGAGTAACGGTGTAGGCGTGACTCAAGCGCGTCTAGATTTTTTCCCATGAACGCAGCAAGTGACATTCTCATTATCGGCGGCGGTGTGATAGGTTTAGCGATCGCCGTCGAATTGAAGTGGCGGGGTGCAACCGTAACGCTGGTCAGCCGCGACTTCAAACAAGGGTCTACCTTAGCCTCCGCAGGAATGTTGGCTCCTTTGGCAGAAGGGATTCCCGCTAGTCCCATGTTAGATTTATGCCTTCGGTCACGCGCACTGTATCCCGAATGGTGCGCCAAGCTGGAACAACTAACAGGGATGACTACTGGTTACTGGCCTTGCGGCATCCTATCCCCTCTTTATGAAGCCGCCAGTAGTACGCCAGCCCAAGAAGCCGATTGGTTAGACCGAGAAGCCATTCATTTATATCAGCCCGGTTTAGGTTCCGAAGTTGTTGGTGGGTGGTGGTATCCGGAAGACGGTCAAGTTGATAACCGAGAACTCGCACAAGCCTTGCGACTCGCCGCTCAAGAATTGGGGGTTAATCTCCGCGAAGGGGTTGAAGTTGAAGCAATTGAGCAGCAAAATCGCCGAGTACGTGGAGTAAAAACCTCTGTTGGTGAATTGCAGGCAGATCATTACGTCCTAGCAACGGGGGCTTGGTCTAATGAATTATTACCCGTACCAGTCCGCCCGAAAAAGGGTCAGATGGTATCGGTACACCCCCCTCAAGGCCATCATCAATCCTTACCCCTAAAGCGGGTACTATACGGTTCTGACATCTACCTAGTGCCGCGTCGCAATGGACAAATTCTCATCGGGGCGACGGTTGAGGATGTTGGCTTTTTACCTCACAACACGCCGAAAGGCATTCAAACTCTCCTAGCTGAGGCCATGCGATTGTATCCTGAATTGCAGGATTGGCCGATTCAAGAGTGCTGGTGGGGATTTCGACCGACAACACCGGATGAGTTGCCCATTCTCGGTATCAGTCCTTGCCAAAATCTCAGCTTCGCTACGGGTCACTACCGCAATGGTATTCTCTTGGCCCCTGTTACCGCCGTACTCATTGCCGACTTGATTAGTAAGCAAACATCTGACCCACTACTGGAGCATTTTCGCTACGATCGCTTCTACACTAAATCAGTCACGGCAAAAACAACTCCAATTATTTACTCCAATAACTCCTCACCCAAATCAGTGTTGCCCTCTCATTCCTCCTCACTCCTTGCGCCTCAACCCTCATCCATCCCAGAGCAATCAACGGACAAGCTAATAATTGCAGGGCGGACATTTAACTCGCGCCTGATGACGGGAACGGGCAAGTATGCCAGCCTCGAACAAATGCAGCAAAGCATTGCGGCAAGTGGCAGTGAAATTGTGACCGTTGCCGTGCGCCGAGTGCAAACCAAAGCACCCGGACATGAAGGACTGGCAGAGGCGCTGGATTGGACGAAATTGTGGATGCTCCCGAACACCGCCGGCTGTAAAACGGCAGAGGAAGCTGTGCGAGTGGCACGGTTAGGTCGGGAAATGGCGAAGCTGTTGGGACAAGAGGACAATAACTTTGTCAAGTTGGAAGTGATTCCTGAGTCGAAGTATTTGCTCCCTGACCCCATTGGTACCCTAGAAGCGGCAGAGCAACTGGTGAAAGAAGGCTTTGCGGTATTGCCCTACATTAATGCTGACCCCTTACTAGCCAAACGATTGGAAGAAGTTGGCTGTGTGACGGTGATGCCCTTGGGGTCACCCATCGGTTCGGGACAGGGGATAAAAAATGCCGCGAATATCGAGATCATCATCGAAGAGGCTAAAGTGCCAGTGGTGGTGGATGCTGGAATTGGTACGCCCAGTGAGGCGGCATATGCCATGGAGTTAGGAGCAGATGCTCTGTTGATTAATAGTGCGATCGCGCTAGCCCAAAATCCTGTTGCTATGGGTCGAGCAATGGGTCTAGCAACCGAAGCCGGGCGCCTTGCCTATTTAGCAGGTCGAATGCCGCTGAAAAATTATGCCAGTGCTAGTTCACCTCTAACCGGTACGATTAATTAACAACAGGACTTACGCAATATCCGTCGATTAGCCCCCCTAACCCCCCAAGCTTGGGGGGAACAAGATCTTACGTATCAAAGACTCAATGCCCATCACTAGACCAGTGGGGTGGATCGCTCGTTAACTTGATCACACCATACGTTTCACCGACATCCCACAGCACCGAATTCTCATAACTAGAGCGGGGAGTACCAACACTCACCATCCTGCCATTGGCATTCTTGACATTGAGCGTACCTTGCCAGGTAATCAGCCAATCAATCGCCAGTCCTTGAGTGTGACGCGATTGCAGGGCAGGCGGATAAGCAATGTCATAAGCATCGACCATTTGCTGAGCGGCCTGAATAGCTGTCGCATTGGTGTAATGCACCCAACTAATATCAATGCCAACTCTAGATGGGGCATTGTATGGAGTAATATCTCCTCTAACGATGCTGGAGGCATAGTGCATCAGGTAAACCCGTTCGGGTGGTCGAAGCGTATTGCTAATTTCAATGGTTGCACCCGCTGCCCGCAGGGCTTTCTCAAAGGCTTGAACCTTTTGACGAAAGGGTGACGCTAGATCATCGATGGAGGTGCCGGGAGGAAAGTACTTGACCCAGTGCGGACCACTGAGACGTTGCCTTAACCGTCTGGCATACTCACTGAACACATCCAAGGCTGGGTCGAAATCTGCTGCTAGTTTTTGTTTGGTTGAAGTAGAAAGCTTTTGCACGAGTGCGGGTTGGAATTTGACATCTAGCTTCCTGTATGCTTCAGCTAATCCTCTAGTGCTAGTCAGCCCGAAATCACCATCGGTCGCTAATGGAGGGGTGAGTTGAGCGATCACATTCAAACTCTGCTGCAAGTCTTTCACTTGAGCATCCCCAAAGTTGAGGCTCTCTAGAAGCATGGCAGCAGTGAGGTTAGGAACGTAAAAAACAAACCCCTGCGTGAGAGCCTTTGTATAAGTGCCAGGACCTACAGCCCCATCCGCAACCAACCCATTTTTTTCTTGGTAGCGGCGTGTTGCCGTATCTGTCACGTTGCCAAAGTCACCATCAGCCGCCCCAATCGGAAATCCTCCATCCCGTAAAAATCTCTGCCAAGCGACTACAGCAGCTCCACTAGACCCCTTTTGAATGGGAGATAATTTCAGAGGGCGAGGATTGAAAGCCATAGATTCAGACCCATTAAATATGAATATCTTAAAGGGCTACTGTTAACTCATGGTAGCAAGCTGTTTACCCATCTTAAGAGCAGTTGCAAGGATTCAGGCCTTTTTGGATGCTTGACGGCGACTCACTTCTATATCAGATGAAGTTTTACCGCTTGTCTTTTGACAGGAGCGATCGCCTTCCTTAAAGTCTCGGAAGTAATTCGAGTCACTAAAGCTCACACAACCAAGAGTCAATCCGTTGAAACTGGCTCAACATCTTAGACACTCTCTTGGTAAAACCAAGGAATATGCTAATAGACCTTTTTCTCATCATGACCCTAGGATTCCTGGGGAGTTTCGGTCACTGTGTCGGAATGTGCGGGCCGATCACGGTGGCGTTTTCCCTATCCCAGAAGCGAGACAATCAGAATAAGTTGCCCTTGAGGTTTCACATCTTGCTGAACTTGGGGCGGATAGTTAGCTACGCCTTGGTTGGTGCCGGGATTGGGGCGTTGGGTTCTGTGTTACTCGCTGGCGGACAATTAGCAGGAATTGGGAGTGGGTTACGGCAGTGGATGGCAATTCTCACAGGCATCCTGCTGATTTGGTTGGGCTTGGTACAAGTTAAACCCGACTTCCTACCCCGTCTACCCTTTTTACACCCACTCACGCAAGGTAAATGGCATCAACGATTCAGTGCTGCCATGGCGGAACTCTCTGCTAAACCTCACTGGTGGACACCCGCGCTTTTAGGGGGCGTTTGGGGTTTGATGCCCTGCGGTTTTCTGTATGCGGCTCAAATTAAGGCGGCAGAAACAGGGAATCTTTGGGTGGGGATGGCGACGATGCTAGCTTTTGGATTGGGGACGATGCCGATGATGATTGGTGTGGGAGTTTCGGCTTCTAAACTTAGTGCCGATAAACGCAGCCAATTGTTTCGTCTGGGAGGTTGGGTGACGCTGACTATCGGCATCTTAACCCTACTACGGACTGATGCGATGGTGGATTACACCGGTCACGCCTCCCTTCTCCTACTGATGCTAGCGCTGATTGCCCGTCCAATTAGCCGCTTCTGGGCACAACCCTTACACTATCGCCGTGCGATCGGAGTAGGGGCGTATGTACTGGCTTTAGCGCATACCGGTCACATGCTCGAACATACGTTGCAGTGGAATTTCGATGCTATCTTCTTTATGCTGCCCATGCATCAGATTGGGATTTGGGCAGGAGTCGTGGCACTGGTATTGATGACACCCGCTGCGCTGACGAGTTTTGACCGCCTTCAAAGTGCGTTGGGAAAACGTTGGCGACAAATTCATTGGCTAGCCATTCCGGCTTTAGTACTAGCCACGGTTCATACCCTACTGATTGGTTCCCATTATTTAGGTGATTTGGAAGGGACAGGGGTGAATCAAGTTATGGTTGCGATCGTCTGTCTTCTAACTATCAGTGTGCTGCTGATTCGTTCACGAAAATTCTGGTCGCTTTTATCCCTACAGAAGTTCTACATTCCCCCTAACCTCAAATAAGTCGAAATCTCTCCATTCATTAAAAAATAACTCAAGTCTGTTTCCTCAGATAGATGAATTTCTTTGTGAGGTTTTTTTAATTGAGGTATCACAAAAGAGCAGCGGAGCGAACACCCCGATACGAGGAGGGGTGGGTATTTTTCCGTCTACTTAAAATAAAGGAGGATAAAATTATGGCTCTTGTAAAACTTGCAGATTTCGACCCCAACTATAAACAAGACATTTTTGGTGGAGATGACATCAAAGGCTATGATGTTTACGCCGAAAATGAGGAAAAAATTGGTAGCGTTTACGATATGCTGATTGACGAGTCTGGTCATTTTCGCTATTTCGTGATTGATACAGGTTTCTGGATTTTTGGAAAGAAAGTTTTGCTCCCTGTGGGTCGTACACGAATCGATGTGGGTCAACACCGGGTTTATGCCACAGGTATGACCAAGGAGCAAGTCGAAAACTTGCCTGAATATGACGAAAGCATAACCGTTGATTACGACTACGAAGAACGGGTCAGAAATGTATACCGACCAACGGCTACTGCTGGGACAGCACCGAGCTATGATCGGGAAAATTACACCTATGACCGCGATCGCGAACTTTACGACACCAACGAGCAAAATCAGCAAAATCTTAAGCTGTATGAAGAGCGCCTGATTACCAACAAAAATCGGCAAAAGACGGGTGAAGTCATGATCGGCAAGCACGTTGAAACCAATACAGCAACGGTTTCAGTGCCAGTGGAAAAAGAACGAGTGATTATTGAGCGGACTCGCCCCAGTGATACAACAGAAGTCGCCCCTGGTGAAGCAAATTTCCGTGAAGGAGAAGCTGCCCGCATGGAAATTTATGAAGAGTCTGCTGATATTGAGAAAAAAGCTTATGTCCGCGAAGAAGTGAGCGTTCGCAAAGAAGTCGAACGTGACACCGTAGACCGGACGGAAACCCTTCGTCGTGAAGAATTAGATGTGGATACTGAGGGGAATCCAATTATCGACAGAAATCAGTAGGCAACAGACGCCAAGATTGGAGTAGTAGTGCACCAAACAGATCATCTCTTTGGCGTTACGCAAACGCGATCGCAAACATCAAGCTACGATACTGGGATATAGGTGAGGTGCATAACAAAAAAATTCTTCATGAAGATTCCAGCGGCGTTTCAACCCTATGTCGAAGTTTTCCAATCCATAGACTCTCAGGCGCAGCTTTGGTCTGCTTCTGGACAGTTCCTGGGTTGTCTGTCCTCTAAAGGAGACCACACCCACTCCATTATTAATCCGGATGGAGACTACGGCAGTCCTTATTCGGAGATTAGTATCCACAATCCTCAGGGTCGGTACGGCGGTGAAAAAGGCGAATACAGTCCGTTTAATCCAACCTGTAAGAATCCTCCAGTCGTTTTCTACCGCCGCCAACCCCTATTTATACTCAGTACTAATTTGAACCTTTATAGCAATGGATTAAAGGTCATCGACCCCTACCTAGTACTAGCGCTTTACGAAGCCCTCTCCAACCTAATTCATGACTCAGCACCTCAATCTTCATCAAAGTTCATCCGCTTGGGATTAACGCTGGAACAGCTTCAAGCTAAGCTTAAACCCTTGAGTGGCAGCGCTTGCCACAGGCCGCTTCGTTCGCAGCCTCAGCTCATTCCTCTGTAATGAGCACCTCATAATTGAAGAAGGCAGAGGGCAGGCTAGAACTTTCATCCTTCATCCTTCACTTGTGCAATGATGGTGCGATGACGTGGACTATTAGGAATAATCATCGGTGGCTGGAAACCCGCCTCTACTAAAGCTTGTGCAATATCCAGAGTGAAATATTCATCCAGATAGGGCTCCGTACTCTTAAGCAACGTCAGAATATAAGGTGGCATCTTCGCATAAATCTCTGAACGAGGATTCATGTCCATAAGGGTGAGGTAACCACCCGGACGCAGCAAGCGTCGCGCTTCACCCAAGATTTGCTTAGCTGCCGTTTGAGGAAGTTCGTGGAATAACAAGAAGGATGAGACTAAATCAAGGGAAGCATCGGGTAAGCCGGTTGCTTCAGCGGCTGCATGTTTCCAGGTAATTTGAGCATGACGTTGGCGAGCACTATATTGGGCTACAGCTAAAAAGTAGGGCGACAAATCGATACCCGTGATAGTGGCTGAAGGATAAACTTCCTGAAGGGCAAAGGTACTCATCCCCACACTACAAGCCACGTCTAAAATGTCTTTTGGCTCAATGGAGAGTTGTTTTTTGAGAATATCGTGGTAACTCTGCCGCAGTTGAGCATCTCCTTGTGCTCCAGCACCCGGCCAAATTCTAGCGTGAACCGCATAAGCCGCTACTTCGACTTCTAATGCGGCATCCCAGCTCAGATTACCCTCGTCATAGGCGTGAAATGACGTTACGTAATAGTCTGGATAGATTAATTGAGGGTTTTGGACGTTAGCCAATTCGCTATCCCAGTCGTGTGCCCGCAATTCTTGCACTCTCTGACGCCACGGTACTCCAATCTTCTCCGCTCGCTGAATCATCATATTGCGAGCTCGCTGCTTCGCGATGTTGGCTAGGGGTTTGATGGAGAGTAGTCCATTGATAACACGGGAGGCTAAGTTGGGAGAAGTGTTTACGACAGTGGTCATAAAAAAGGATTGTTTAATCTGAGATTTGAGTGAATCAGCTCTATTGTCTCAGAGCGCAAACAACATAGTAGAGGTCAAGCATTTGTCGGGGCGTACTCTCAAACTTTGAGTAGCTTAGCGCTAACATACTCATTTGCAGGAAGATAGCGCTGAAGTTGGGAGAGGCATCGTGGAGCTAAGGTGGCTGGAATGGGCAAAGAAATTACAGGCGATCGCACAAAACGGTCTAACCTATACTGAAAACCCGTTTGACATGGAGCGGTACAGATCGATCCGTGAGATTGCCGCTGAAATGATGGCAACCTATTCAGGAAAAGAACCCCAATACATCCTCAATCTGTTTACGGACGAAGTCGGTGCTGCCACGCCTAAGGTTGATGTGCGAGGTGTAGTCTTTAAAGACCATAAAATCTTGTTGGTCAAAGAACGACTTGATGGACGCTGGACTCTGCCCGGTGGATGGGCGGATGTGGGTGAAAGCCCTCGCGAGTCGGTGGAACGAGAAGTGTATGAAGAATCCGGCTTTCAAACTCGTGCCATCAAATTACTTGCCGTCTATGACAGAAACCGACATTGCCATACACCGAGCCCGTACTATATTTACAAGCTTTTCTTTCAGTGTGAGCTGGTGAGTGGAGCTCCATCGCCTAGTATCGAGACAACGGAAGCCGAATTTTTTGCAGAAGATGAGCTTCCAGAGTTATCCTATCCTCGCGTTACACCGGGTCAAATGGCTCAGATGTTTGAGTATTTTCGACATCCAGACTGGTATGCCAGCTTTGATTAAAGCTTGTGGCTACCAACTGGAACAGTAGGTTCATAGTTCATTGTTCATAGTTCATTGCTCATGGCTTGAACCCTACGAACCATGAACCCTTGAGCTAGTAGCTGAGCTTGTGTAGGGGCAACGCCTACATCGCCCCTACTCCTGACTTCTGCTACGACAGCTTAAAGAAGACGACCGCTAAAGGCGGTAGGGTAATAGTCAGGGAATAAGGTCGCCCGTGATAGGGAATGTCCTCGGCTTGTACCCCACCCAAGTTACCCAATCCACTTCCCCTATATTCTTGAGCATCACTGTTGAGGAGTTCCTGCCAAAAGCCACCTGCTGGCACACCCACTCGGTAGTTAAAACGGGGTAGGGGAGTAAAGTTGCAGACTACCAACACTGTTCCTACAGGGTTTGGGTTCCACGCTTCAGGTTCCAAGCGAGTTTCCGACACTTCACCCTTGACTCCTGATACCTGAATCGAGCCTTTGCGGATGAAGCTGATAATGCTGTTTTGTGAGTCGTTAGCGTCAATCCACTCAAACCCCGCAGGGTCAAAGTCTAGTTCGTGCAATGCTCGTTCTTGTCGGTAAGTCCGGTTCAGGTCAGCCACCCATTGCTTCAGACCTGTGTGCATGGGAAACTGCAATAGATGCCACTCTAAGCTCGCGTCGTGGTTCCACTCCGACCACTGACCAAACTCACCGCCCATAAACAGCAACTTTTTGGCAGCTTGAGCATACATGTAGCCAAAAAGCGATCGCAAATTGGCAAACTTCTGCCAGTAATCCCCTGGCATTTTGCCAATCAGTGAACCCTTCCCATGCACGACTTCATCATGGGAGAGCGGCAAGATAAAGTTTTCATTAAACGCATAAAGCATCCGAAAAGTCAAGAGGTTGTGATGATAGTGTCGGTGGATGGGGTCATGGCTCATATAGCTGAGGGTATCGTGCATCCAGCCCATGTCCCACTTCATGCCGAAGCCCAAGCCACCTAAATACACGGGGCGGGACACCATTGACCAAGCCGTGGACTCCTCCGCAATGGTCATGACATCGGGGAAGTGCTTGTAAACCGCCTCATTAAAGCAACGCAGAAAGGAAATGGCTTCCAGATTCTCGTTACTGCCATATTGATTGGGTATCCATTCCCCCGCCTTCCGGGAGTAGTCCAGGTAAAGCATAGACGCCACGGCATCCACTCGCAACCCATCAATATGGCACTTTTCTAGCCAAAAGAAGGCACTACTAATTAGAAAACTTTTGACTTCGTTGCGTCCATAGTTAAAGATCGAGCTGCTCCAGTCGGGATGATACCCCTGACGGGGGTCAGCGTGTTCGTAGAGGTGCGTTCCATCAAAGTACGAGAGTCCGTGTTCGTCGGTGGGGAAGTGGGACGGCACCCAGTCCAAAATCACACCAATATCGTGCTGGTGCAAGTAGTCCACCAGATACATGAAATCTTGAGGGGTGCCATAACGGCTGCTAGGAGCAAAGTAGCCTGTGGTTTGGTAACCCCAAGACCCAAAGAAGGGATGTTCTGTAATGGGCAGAAATTCAACATGGGTGAATCCTGTCTGCTGCACATACTCCGTCAGCTTGGGGGCAAGTTCTCGATAGGAAAGGGAACGATTGCCCTCTTC
>DATNPV010000137.1:0-4345 GCA_036703055.1 Waterburya sp. | reverse complement strand
CGTAGCTGACCATTGTTTGCGTAGTGTGGACTATGTAAACGTGATCGTGTGTGACAAGCAACTCCATCTTCAATATATGGACATGGATGCTGCGATCAAGCACTGCACGAAGGGTCTGGGAATCTGGGATTGGGCAAGTACTGATCTAGGCTGTGAACCTGATGTCGTTGTGGCGTGTGCTGGCGATACTCCGACTCTGGAAGCCCTAGCAGCCACTGTGATGCTACGGGAGCATTTCCCCAATCTCAAGCTCCGATTTATCAACGTCGTTGACTTGTTCAAGCTGCAACCGGATATGGAGCATCCACATGGTCTATCGGATCGCGACTTCGATAGCCTATTCACTCTCGATAAGCCAATCATTTTCAACTTTCATGCCTACCCCTGGCTAGTTCACAGGCTCACCTACCGACGCAACAACCATCACAATTTGCACGTTCGCGGTTACAAGGAGAAGGGCAATATCAACACGCCACTAGAACTTGCCATTAAGAACCAGATTGATCGGTTTAGCGTAGCGATCGATGTTATTGATCGCGTTCCTAAGCTCAAGGTTGCGGGTGCCCACGCTAAGGAAAAGTTCAGGAACCAGCAGCTTGACTGCCTCAACTACGCACACGAGCAGGGCATTGATATGCCAGGAATTCTTAACTGGAAATGGCCCAGTTCTTCAGCAGTCACAGCCCCTTCTCATGATGATGTTCCACACTGAGGATTGTGAGTTTCCTTTTACAAGTACCCCTCTCAATCTGCAATTCTCGTGGTACGAGCGTTACAACAGTGCCGCAGAGATGTCGGCGGACGTTCAGCAAGGTCATCTTTGGATATCTGCCGAAAATTACGATAACAGCTTGGGGCTTAATCCCATTTACAACTTCATCTTCCAAGCGCTGCACGACAATGACCACTACCGCACTCACAGCGATTTTAGTCTAGAAGGAGAAATCGCAACATACAATGTCACTGCAAAACGTGCGACCAGTCTAACCATTCAAAAGATTCTCTACTCCGAAAGTGTGCTGCGATCGGCTGCCTACATTTTCTTGGGACATGCGCCGATCGCCAAAATTGTTTTTCCGTGATTCACCTCTTCACAACATTCATCTCTCTACAAAAAAGAGTAATCGCATGACAACAACATCGCTAAAGACAACTGCAACTCGCTGGACAGATATCGTTGAGTTCCCCCAGACTGGAGCCAAGAGCAAGGCTTTGATAGAAGATGAAAACTGCCGATATACGCTGATGGCGCTGGCAGCCGGAATGCACTTTCCAGAACATGCAAATCCTCGCAATGCCACAGTGAATGTGATTGAAGGACAGGGTGTGTTGACGCTAGAGGGCGAAGAGATTGTTCTGGGGTCGGGGATCTTCGTTTTTATCCCAGCTACCGCACCCCATGCAATTAAAGCAATCACAAACCTCGCCTTTTTGCTGACGCTCTCCGAACCAGTTGCTGACTCTATTCATTGATCTGTATCCATCACACTTCACGAGTTTAAGGCATACTGCTTACACTCAATTTTGGAGAGTCTGACCATGAATTCTCTGATCCGATCGCTTGTCAGCATTTTGGTATTTATCACAGATGTCATCTACCAAAATCGACCCTACCCGCGATTTTATGTACTGGAGACCATTGCCCGGATTCCTTACTTTGCTTATCTATCGGTTCTCCATCTTTACGAAACCCTCGGTTTTTGGCGTAAGGCGGATTTGTTGAAAGTCCATTTTGCTGAAACCTGGAACGAATTGCACCACCTGCTAAGTTTAGGCAATTGGATTTCTAGGTTTAAAACTCGATGCAGAAAAAAATATGCGATCGCCTGAAGAGCAAGATATTGCGACGGCTGATTCGACTGTGCGGGTGTTGGTGATTCACACCCAAAAAGATTGGGCGATCGCCAAAGACTGCTGGCATTTGTTGCGTGGGGAATAAACTCGAAAGAGGGCGAACAAAAAACTCATTACTGTAAATATTTCCGTTGGTTAGGACTTAAAAAAATGATGAATCCACAGTCGCCATTTTGGAGCTTACCCACAGATCAGGTGCTTCAGCAGACGCACTCTACAACATCTGGCTTAAGCCGTCAAGATGCGAAACAACGCCTGAGCGAATACGGTGCAAACAGCCTCAAACAAAAACATAAATCGAGCGTATTCATACTGTTGCTCAATCAGTTCAAGAGTCCGATTATCTTGATTCTGATTTTTGCGGCGGTGCTATCGATTTTTCTCAAAGATGCGTTAGATGCAATCATCATTTTGACGATCGTCCTGATCAGTGGGCTATTAGGATTTTGGCAAGAGCGAGGAGCCTCGAACGCCGTCGAAAAATTATTGGCATTAGTACAAGTTAAAGCAACGGTTTTGAGGGATAGTCAAGCTCAAGAAATCCCCAATGAGGAAATCGTTCCGGGCGACATTGTGGTGCTTTGTGCCGGTAAAAATATTCCGGGCGACTGTCTAGTTTTAGAGTCGAAAGATCTATCGGTGAATGAAGCAGCACTGACAGGAGAAACCTATCCAGTTGACAAATTAAATGGTGTATTGCCGGCTGTTACTGGACTAAATCAACGCACCAATTCCCTTTATATGGGAACCAATGTAATTAGTGGAACGGCGAAAGCTGTAGTCGTTCATACTGGAAAAGAAACTGAATTCGGCAAAGTATCGGAACGTCTGAAACTCAGACCTCCCGAAACAGAATTTGAACATGGACTCAGCAAGTTTGGCTACTTTCTGATGGAAGTAACGCTAGTTTTGGTCGCTCTCATTTTTGCAGCCAATGTCTACCTCCATCGCCCAGTGCTGGAATCCTTTATGTTTTCTCTGGCGCTGGCAGTGGGTTTGACTCCCCAACTGCTGCCTGCAATTGTTAGCGTTAACCTGGCTCGCGGTGCCCAGACAATGGCGAAAAAGCGGGTGATTGTGAAGCGTTTACCCGCGATCGAAAACTTTGGCAGTATGAATGTGTTTTGCACCGATAAAACGGGGACGCTGACGGAAGGAGCGGTGAAAATTCATTCGGCGGTTGATGTCGAGGGGAAAGAAAGCGATCGCGTTCTACTTTACGCTTATTTGAATGCCGCCTCGGAGTCGGGTTATGTCAATCCAATCGATGCAGCGATTCGGGAATATAAAACTTTCGATATTTCTGGCTATCAAAAGCTAGATGAAGTGCCCTATGATTTTAACCGCAAACGTCTAAGCATCCTGTTCAAAAAAGAGAATTCGCATCTGATTGTGACTAAAGGTGCCCTGAAAAATATTCTGGATGTTTGCTCAATCGTTGAGACGGCTGAGGGGAAAAAAATCGACATTGGAGACCAGCGACAAAAACTCCACCAACAGGCTGAAGACTTGGGCAGTAAGGGATTTAGAGCCTTGGGTGTGGCTTATCGCGATTTTAATCAAGATTCCTTCAGCAGAGATGATGAAACGAACATGACCTTTCTGGGCTACCTTGCTCTGTTCGATCCGCCCAAAGCTGGCATCGCTGACACCCTCAAAGAGTTGGAATTGCTGGGAGTCACCCCGAAGATGATTACCGGAGATAGCAAGGCGGTTGCTATTAGTATCATTCAGCAGGTAGGACTGCCTGAACCAAAAGCTTTGACAGGCTCCGAACTAGAGAAGCTCAGTGATGAAGCCTTGATGCATCAAGTACAACAGACAAATGTTTTTGCCGAGGTAGAGCCAAATCAAAAAGAGCGCATCATCATCGCCCTCAAAAAAGCGGGGAATGTAGTGGGATATCTTGGAGATGGCATTAACGATGCTTCGGCGCTTCATGCTGCCGATGTAGGCATATCAGTCGAGAGCGCAGTCGATGTCGCCAAGGAAGCCGCTGACATTGTATTGATGGAAAAAGATTTGAATGTCCTTCTCGCAGGTGTAAAGGAAGGTCGGGTAACCTTTGCCAACACTTTAAAGTATGTATTTATGGCAACTAGCGCCAATTTTGGCAATATGTTTAGCATGGCGGGGATTTCTCTGGTTCTGCCCTTTTTGCCGCTGCTACCCAGTCAGATTTTGCTGACGAATCTACTCACCGATTTCCCGGAATTGACGATCGCAACTGATCGCGTAGACAAAGAGTTAGTTAACAAACCGCGTCGGATGGATATCAAGTTTATCCGCAACTTCATGATCGTGTTTGGTTTGCTGAGTTCAATATTTGATTACCTCACGTTTGGGGCGTTGCTGTTGCTGCTGCACGCTCAACCAGAACAGTTTAGAACCGGCTGGTTTTTGGAATCTGTAATCTCCGCATCGCTGGTTGTGCTAGTTGTTCGTACCCGCCAATCCATTCTCAACAGTAAGCCAGGTAAATACTTGTTGA
>DATNPV010000144.1:0-42164 GCA_036703055.1 Waterburya sp. | reverse complement strand
TAACACCGTTAGGAATACAGGATGCTTCTGGTTTAACGGTATCTTCTGCCTTGAACTCACCCCCCCCTACCAACGTCCAGGCAGGTTGGTAGTAGTGCTTATCGGACGGTTCGATGATGGCGATGTCGAGTTGGCTATTTTCGGCGAGTAACTGGGACGCTACGGTAATCCCAGCGGCACCGCCGCCAACAATGACAATTTGGTGATGGGGGCTTTCCCCTGTGGTCGAGTTAGGAGTTTTTGCTTGAGTGGATGATGCCATGATTGTCTGGTACGACTTCGTACAGCGAAAAGCTGATTGTTCTACTTATAGCAAGTTGCCATCAAAAGCATAATGTGCATTTAGGGGTCGCAGCGGATGGATTGACTCGTGTGAGGCTGTGCCAGTCAGTAGACATGAGAAAAAACGGTAGATATGACGACTCTCGACAATTCATGAATTGGCGAGATCGCTCCCCAAAAATTCACAGGCTCGCGATACCCTGAACTTAGGAGTCAAATAGCCGATAAACTCTACACCGCATCAATACTATTGTTGGAAGGAGGGCGCTCGCTATGACTAACGAGGAACAAGTCGCTCTACTTAAACAAGGAGTTAACAACTGGAATCAATGGAGGGAGGAAAATCCAGAGGTAAAGCCTAGCCTGATTAGAGCAGATCTGAGAAATGCCAACCTCCGTGGAGTCAATTTTAGCGAAGCTGACCTGATCAGTACTGACCTCAGCGAGGCGAACCTCAAAGAAGCTGACCTCCACAAAGCTGACCTCTACAAGGCTATCCTCAAGGAAGCTAACTTTTACAAAGCTGACCTAAGTGGATCTATCCTCACCGGCGCTAATCTCAGTAGTGCTGACCTCACTAGGGCGAACTTTACCCAAGCGAACCTCAGCAAAGCTAATCTCAGCAGGGCTAATCTAAGTGAAGCTAACCTGATGGAAGCTAAGCTGGATGATGCCAACCTAAAGGAAGCTGTCTTGGTAGGAGCAACAATGCCCGATGGCACAATTCACGATTAGCGATCGCATTTCAATCAACTAGAAGCGCGATCGCCTTTTTCTCATCCGACATAGTACCAAGTGATCGCTCCCTTCAATTCCCCCTATTAAAAAAGCTCCCTATTGCCAGAGAGCTTTCTTAATTATATTTAAAAGTAGCAGCTTGCTACAGAGTGCAGATTGCCCACCCTATCCTAAGAATTGGGCATATTACCATTACCAACAATGGAACGAATTCCCTCAATTGTTGCTGGAATATTACGGGGGTCCATGAACATGACTTTGCTGCTATCACTGCTACCAATTGTCATACCCATATCTAAATAATTCTGAGCCAGTAAAAACTGTAACGCTTCACGGGCAGAGGGATCATTCTTGAGTGTCTTGGAAACAATTTGTAGCGCCTCAGCCGTTGCCTGCGCTTTCAAGACTTGCTGTTGGCGTTCGGCCTGGGCTTTGAGAACGATCGCCTTTTGTTGCGCCTCTGCTTCCAAAATTGCCGCCTTTTGACGCGCCTCTGCTTCCAGCACTTGGGCTTCCGCTTGACCTCTAGCCGAGTTCACCGCCGATTCCCGTTCCCCCTCAGAGGTTAAAATCGCCGCCCGCTTGCGACGTTCTGCGGACATCTGCAACTCCATCGACTCCTGCACGGCTTGGGATGGGATAATATCTCGTAGTTCTACCCGTGTGACTTTAACGCCCCAAGGGTCTGTTGCTTCATCCAATTCCCGCAGCAGGATTTCATTAATTTGAGAACGGGCAGTAAAGGTTTCATCGAGCTCCAATTGACCCATTTCTGCGCGAATTTGAGTTAGTACCAGGTTCTGCATCGCGAGTTTGAGATTTTCTACCTTGTAGTAGGCTTTCTCCATGTCCATGATGCGCCAGTAAACCACGGCGTCAACGGTGATGGACACGTTATCGCGGGTAATGCATTGCTGGGGTGGGATATCCAGAACTTTTTCGCGAATGGTTTGCTGATAAACAACGCGATCAAGGAAAGGAACGAGAAAGTTAATACCGGGTTCTAGTTTCCGACCGCTATATTTCCCTAATCGTTCAACTAATGCTTCATTTCCTTGATTGACAATCTTGACGGAACCAGCGAGTCCTGAAGCACCCAGAACTAAGGCAATTATCCAACCGAAGATTTCCATGAATGATTTCTCCTAAAAGTTTTGGCTAATATTCCACAGTGGGTGGTAGATATCGTTTCTAAAATCGTTGGATGAGCTAAACACTTGCTGCTGCTGTGCAGGGGATTGGCTAACAGATAGCAACGGTAAGAAAAAAAAGTGATGGACTTAGGAATGCAACAGACTTCGGGGTATCACAATTAGGGTGTTGCCCTCTCGTCTGACAACGTACACTTTTTGATTGGGTGCGATCGCTTCCATTTCATCCTCACAACGCGCCCTCCAGGAATTCCCTTCATAAAGGACTCGCCCTGTTTGTCCGGCTGGGATTTCTGTCAAAGTTTGGGCTTCCTTGGCATCCAGGCTCTTAGATGCCGTCGCAGGGGGCAGGAAGCGACGGGATAAAAAGACCAGTGCGGTCGAAAAAAAAAGCCATAGTATTACCTGTAATGGGAATGCCGTTGGCAAGAGCCACGCTACCATCGCAACTCCAAAAGCACTCAGCCCCATCATGAAGGCGACGAAAGCCGTTGGCACAAACAGCTCCAGTAAGCAAAGAATCGACCCTGCCAGTAGCCAGAGCATCGAAGGACTTAGCGGTGGCATATCCACATCCGGTACAGTAAGCGTTTGTATAGGTAATTTCAAGGGTTGATATGGTAATTCCAGTTTCTACCGCAATCAGTTTTGTTGTGAATCACTCAAACCGGAAGGCTAAGAGCTGGGATTAAAGTGAGTTGCCGACCAATTCTGTACCAATTGACAAGTTTGCCATGTTCAGATACGGTTCTTGGACACCGAACAACGTGCTGACTTATTTTTGAGTTTTTTTAGTACGAATTGTCTCGTCTTTCTGCTACTAAGGTTGAATACCCTGAACGAACTCCTGAGCGACCTCTCTGGTCAGCATCCGACCGCCTCCTTGATTTCTTCTCTTCATGGTTGTCTTTAAGCTGGTTTAAATTTATGAGCAGTGCCGAGCTACAGATGAATCGTTATCTTTGGGCAGTTGGTACAGCTGCCATGCAAATTCCTGCCGGAGAACTTGTTAAAGGCAGATATGAGGTCGTTGCCTCTCAAATTTGGCGGGATACGCAACCGGAACAGCTACCAGAGATTCCTGAGGTGCTTAATCGTGATATCTTGACTTACTTACGCTTGTGTCCACATAGCATTCATGTCCCCCAAGTGTATGGGATATGTCAATTAGGAGAGTCAGTTGTGACTTTACTAGAGAATGTACCCATTGATGCCAGTGGTGAAGTGTATCCTTCAATCAAGTCGATGTGGACACAGGCGTCGGCAGTACGTCAAGTTTATTGGTTCTGGCAAATTTTGGAACTATGGACGCCATTACAGGAAATGGGCGTAGCGTCGAGTCTATTAGTTCTTGATAATCTGCGGGTTGAAGGGTGGCGAGTACGGCTGCGAGAACTGTATGCTGACGCGGTTGATGACAACACTCAACAACAATTAGTGGCATCGTCTACGGGGATTGGGGCGAGTTCTTCCCTAGAGACATGGGAAAGTGAAAAATTTTTGGGCGTCAGTTCCGCTCTCCTCAGACGCTCCAAAAAAGCCAGTCTGCAACAGCTAGGAGAGTGTTGGGCGTCGTTGTGTACCAAGGCGGCTATGCCTGTGGCGTCTCGGTTGCAAGCGATCGCCCAGAGACTACAAACTGAAAATCCTTCGTTAGAAGCCATAGCCGCTGACCTCAATAAGCTGTTGCTGGAGCAAGCGGCTCGACAGCCTTTACGCTTAAAGGTTGCCGGTGCTACAGATGCTGGCCCTCTGCAAAACCACAACGAAGACAGTTGCTATCCTACGCTAGCGGACTTGCCTTCAGACCTGGCGCTGCCTCGTGACCCCCTCATTCCCCACTTATCTATTGTTTGCGATGGCATTGGTGGACATGAGGGCGGGGAAGTGGCCAGCCAATTAGCAGTGCAGTCCATTAAACTTCAGGTACGCGCACTCCTAGCTGAGTTGGCAGAAGACCCGGAAATCATGTCGCCGGAACTGGTGAGTCAGCAGCTAGCTGCCATTGTCCGGGTGGCTAATAACTTAATTGCTTCTCGCAATAATGAACAGGCACGAGAGTCACGGCGACGTATGGCAACCACGTTGACACTGGCGCTTCAACTGCCGCAGATTGTGAAGATGCCCGATGGTCAGGGCAATGCTCACGAACTTTATATCGCTAGTGTTGGGGATAGCCCTGCCTATTGGTTGACGCCTCGTTACTGCCACCGCCTAACCGTAGACGATGACGTAGCAACACGGGAAGTGCGGATGGGGCGCAGTCTGTATCGTAAAGCGTTACAGCGTCCTGATGCTGGAGCACTGACTCAAGCGGTAGGAACCAAGGATGCTGAGTTATTGCGTCCGAAAGTACGACGCTTCATGTTGGAAGAAGACGGCTTACTCCTACTGTGTTCTGATGGTCTGAGTGACCATAATATCATCGAGCAATTTTGTGCCGACTATCCCAAAGACGTTTTTAGCGGCAAGCTGTCCCTAGAAGCCGCCGTGCAATCGTTGATTAACCTAGCCAATCAAAAGAACGGTCAAGATAACACATCAGTCGTCCTTACCTACTGTGCTGTGGCTCCACAATATCCAGTGGTTCTCAATCTTGGAGAACTCCCCGTCGGCACGAAAGAATACACCTTCACTCTGGATACGGAATTTTCTGGAGTGCCTCAGGAGTTTGAGCCGGTTGAACCGGAGATGCCTGAAGAACCGGAACCCATTGCAGCCCAGTCAAAGGGCGAATGGCTCAAAATGATTGTGGGGGTTGTCGGAGTATTGCTGGTACTCGTTTCCGCAGGTGCAGCGTTATTGACCGCTCAGTGGCTAATTAATCCTGATGGGTTCAAAAAGATGCGCGATCGCGTGTTCCAATCTGAGCGCGTCAATCTCCCTCCCTCGTCGTCTGCTCCGACGCAGCCACCTAAGGAGTGAGGAAGAAGGGGAGTGAGAGAAGTCCCCCAATCTAGCTTCTGGATTGGAGTATAATCTTCACCCCTAACCCTCTCACCCCCTTACTTTAAAGCTCGATGCTTCAAACAACTTATCAAGTGATTAGTTGAGTAGTTTCGAGGAAGGAGCATTGCTGTGTAAAAATAGTAAGGTTGTCTGGGCAAGTTCCGGCTTGATTCAGACTCAATACCATGCGCTTGAAGTGCACAAAAAAAGAATGAAAATCCCTCTTCCTTAGCCCCCAGCCCTTAGTCCCTCACCCCTATTTTCAAGTTAGTTAGAGAGAACACGAACTTCATCTATGAAAGTTGGCGATCGAGTCCGCGTTACCCAATCTGTCACTGTTTACCACCATCCTTCTCACAAAAACGAGCCATTTGATGCCAAAGGGCTAGAAGGGGAAGTGATTGGGATTGTTGTCGAGTGGCAAGGCAGACCTGTAAGCGCTAACCTGCCGGTGCTAGTCCAGTTTGAAAAAAAATTTCGTGCACACTTCCGGGAGGACGAGCTAGAAAGCGTCTAATAACCAACACCTCATCGAAAGAGGGGATGAGGGAGGAACTCCAGATGGGGAGATGGGGAGGACGCGGTGAGTGAAGACTTCCCCTCTCCCGCTTCCCCCTCTATTCACGTCATACACCACCTTGCTCATCTTTAGCGAGGTGAGCGGCGGCACAACCAACCAAATAGGTTGATGTCCCCTTGCAATTTCTGAAATTCTTGTCGGTGACCCTCAGCGGTCAGCCGATACCATTCGCAGTAGCGTTCATGCTCCTGCCTGTGATACGCTTCCCGATAAAACTGGTGAGCCAGTTGGTAAGCGGCAAAAATATCCGCAGGTGGTGGAGGCGCTGGGACGATGAATTGGAATTTTTCTCGCATTCCTGGTAATCCGAGGAGACTAAAATAGGTGGAGCCGTAGGAAATTTTCTTTTGGTTTCCACTGACTTCCTTCATGCTATTGAATTTTTCTGTCTCATCGCCCAATTAGCTGAAACCAAGTCTACTAAGGATGAGGCTACTCCCCGTGAATTGGGAAGCCCACACCGTACCGCCTAAGCGGTCGGTTTGTGGTAGTTCACAGCCATCCCCGGAGGCGGTAGACGACCATTCCCAGATATTCCTTAAGAGCTTGGGTAGTCAGGTCTAAGCGGTCAGTATCCGGCACTAGACTGAGGATTGTCGCTTGAGGGCTGCTGTTGCTCTCTTCGAGTTCTTGTTGGGTAACCAGGAAGTCGGTAGGTGCTGGAATGGCGTCAATTCCCAGACGTTGGAAAATTCGTAGCGATCGCGGCATGTGCATAGCCGATGTTACCAGCAAGATGCGGCGCAGCCCTCGCTCCTGCATAATCCGCTGCACATTGACGGCGTTTTGGTGGGTGTTGAGGGATGTAGGGTCTTGCACAATAGCTGTAGGCGGGACACCTAATACGTTTAAGATTTCTGCCATATCCGCTGACTCAGATGGCCCACCACCTCGCCAAGAAATACGGCCCCCCGAAGGAATCACTAGAGGCGCCTTGCCTTCACGATACAATTGGGCGCCATAAAAGATGCGATCGCCCCTGTCACTCAAATCGACTCCTGGCCGTGGCGGAAAAGCCGGTCTTGTCGCGCCTCCCAAGATCACAATAGCATCGGCTGTCGGTAATGATTTGGGTGGGAGCTGCTGCCACTCTAAGGATTGCACTAAGCTATTGGCTACCCAACTATTCCCGGCTAGCAATAACACAAGCAAAGCCAAAGCCACGGGTAAGGGCACCCAACGAGAGCGCCGCCACCACATGATCAAAGCTACCGCCATCAGTAGGCAAACAAGACCTAATGGATACAAAAACAACGGCAGCAGCTTGGAGAGGAACAAAAACATTCTTTTCTGCTCTAAGGGCTAGTGCTGCTAGGCAACAATCAAGGGTTGAATGCAGCCATCACCCTTTCTAGCGCAAGCTCGCAACGCACCTAGTACCGCTGTGCGGAATTCACGCATTCAAAATGTTTATCATACAAGCGTTTCATTGATGCGTGAAGCGTAGCTTTATTTCCGCCGGGCTGTACTAGATGAGCGCTTACCGTCGCAAGAAGTTGCCAAAGGGGATAAGGGAGCCTGATGGGCGTTTTCTCCCTCTAGTATCCTTCCGCCGTTCGGCTAAACGGCGTAGACCTCTCTCTCTAGCAGGTCTGTCCTCTAAAATGTCTGCTTCTTCTTCCTCCTCTGACTTCATCAGTGTGGGACCTTCTTTGCTCTTCCACCAACCCACTACCCAACCCCCGGCGAACCCTCCAGCAAAGCCAAGTAAGATACTTAAGGGGGGTGGATAGCCGAGAAAGATAAAGAAGAAGAGGAAAAATAACCAAAGCCTCAACGCAGTTCCTGTGGAAAACCCTGTAAAGAAACTACTTTGGCCCTTTTTAGCATCTTTTTTGTCACTCATCACAAGAAAAGCTGGTGAATGGGACTGATGAACAAGCCTTACGCTCTCACTTAAGAAAGCCGTTGGCAGCGAGTTCGTGATTATCTGACATCTTGCACCCTTCTCAAAACCCTTCGGGGGGAACTGCACACCCAGATAGAGCGAGCTTTTCAAGTTCTGGCAAGCTGTGCCCACCCTACAGACAAAAGCTTTGTTGAAACTGGTGCAATATCTCAGTTATTATCCTAAATCGCTATCAAAACCCTGTGATAGCTCATTGTGAATTATTTATGTAAATTTAACTCCAGATTTTCTCCATCTGTGACGCCCAATCTTGGGTTGTGTCTATTGTAGTGACAAACGATTGTTCATCTGCTGTGAACGGTTCAGCGGTAGCTTGTTGCTGAGTGAGTAAGTCAGCGGTTGCATCCGAGATATCACCCGTACGCGATAAGAGGCGATCGCGTAACACATCTTCTGGGGCGGTACAGTGGATAATTTTTACAGGTAACTCGTGGAGTTCGGCCTGAGCCGTGGCCTCTTGCCGGAGTGCTTGCCGATCATACTTGGCATCCAAAACGACTGAGAAGCCTTGCTGTGCTAACATGACCCCCAATTCCAACAAACGTCCGTAAGTCTTTTCGCTCATCCCACTCGTGTACAGCTCATCTCCCCCCTTCTGCTCAACGGGAATACCAGCGAGGTGTTTGCGAACTGCATCTGAACGGAGATGAATAGCCCCCAAGCGTCGTGCTAAATGCCGCGCTACTGTCGTTTTCCCAGAACCCGACAAACCCGACATCAAAATTAACTGTCCCTGGTTCGTTTTCGTGTACTGCCACGCTAGTCGATAATAATTAGACGCTACGGCAGATGCTTCTTGCTTCGCCTCCTCCGGAATACCTGGGTCATCTAGTAAGAACGAAGTCACCTTCGCTCGTACATACGCCTGCCGACTCAAGTACAACGGTAAAACCTGCAATCCTTCCCAATCCCCCGTCTGCTCGATATAAGTATTTAAAAATGCATTACCTAAGTCTTTGCGTCCTCGCGCCTCCAAATCCATTACGGCAAAGGCGACATCATACATCACATCAACAAAGCGGAAGGGTTCATTAAATTCAATGCGGTCAAATAGCTGAATTTTGTCATGCCAAAGGCAAATATTCCTCAGGTGCAAATCTCCATGACATTCCCGAATTCGGTTCTGTTCTCGGCGTGTTGCCAATAGCTCCTGCCGCTGATCAAAAAATCTATCTGTAAACGTTTTAGTCTCCTCATATTGCGGTTGAGCTTGAGGCCCGCCAATATACTTTTGAGTTTGCTGATAATTCTCATCAAACGCTTGTCGAATTTTAGCCACTTCCCCAAAGCTACGGATGTAGTCATTTGTCTTGGCTTTGGCATGAAATTGAGCCACAATATGGCCTAATTCCTCCATGTGCGTCTCGGTCAGCTTTCCCTGCTCAAACAGATGACTCAACAGTGCCTCTTGAGGAAATTGGCTCATTTTTAGGGCGTATTCTACGGCGTGACCATCCCCTCCTAGAACAAACTGGTCACCTACCGCTGTAATCGGCAAAACCTCCAAGTAAATCTCAGGAGCAATGGGCTGATTCATCTGCAATTCTTCTAAGCAGAAATGTTGCCGTCGTTCCAATGTTGAGAAATCTAAAAAGCCAAAATTCACAGGTTTCTTGACTTTGTAAGCATAATCCCCAGTAAGAAACACGTAGGAAACATGAGTTTGTATCAACTGGATCGGCTCTGTTACAGGATGAGGATAAAACGCCGATTGCATCATTGCCGTAATCAAGGGGGGAACAGTTGTCTGTGTCATTTCACGTCCTTATTTTGCGGGATACGCTTTGTTGATATAGCAAAAGGCAGAAGGCTTTTATGTTCGTTAATGGTGCGTCGTCCTTTCAGCCGTTAGCTCTGTCCTAACCTTTATGGCGACAGCGATAGTTGTCGATTGCTCGCTGATAGATAAGCAAACAAATCCACAGCCCCACGCACAGGGCTGCGGGGTTTTCTTGGCAGGTCTAATAAAAAAAGCCAGGGACAAATGCCCCTGGTCTAACTCTAATCATGAGGGTAAACCTCAAGTCGCTGCCGCAGGTTCTTCTGCTCCAGCTTCTGTGCTCGTTTGGGTTGCGATAGTCACCACAGTGGTGCCTGGTTCAATCAGTGCCGTAACACCCTGTGGCAGAGGGATATCGCTAGCATTCAGGCTATTTCCCACGTCCAGATTAGAAACATCAATATCAATGGATTCGGGAATGATGTCAGGGGCACACCGTACCTGAAGTTCTGTAATCACTGGGTCAAGGATTCCGCCCGATTTGATACCAATGGGCTGTCCCACAAAGTTCAGTGGTACTACGGCGTCGAGGGTTTCTTGAGCAGCGATGGAGAAAAAGCTGAGGTGGTAGAGTGACTTCTTCCAAGGATGAGCTTGGACTTCCCGCAGCAGAGCTTTGCCACTCCAAGGCAGCTCAGGAATATTGACCTGAATCAAGGTGTTATTGATGGTGGCCTTCTTCAGCAACGTTTCTGCCGTTTTTGCCTCTAAAGTCAGGGAAACAGACTCTGTTCCATTGTGACCATAAAGAACCGCAGGGATTTGACCAGAGCGGCGCAGGGCTCCCGGTTTACTGCCTTCTGGTCGCTTTTGACATTCAACTGTAACTTCCATCTCAGTAGCTTTTATAGGTTTTCAAGGGTTAGCAATAGCCCGATCTTAGATTTTAGATTGCTCAGGCCAAAATTAGAGGTCGGAATTGAATCCAAAACCCACCAACAGAACGCAGTCTGAACAGAGAAAAATCTAAAATTCCTAGGCTCCCGAAGTTACGGGTGTACCGTTAGCGTGCAGTAGCCCTCGCTTGGGACCGTGAATGGGGTCTTCTACGATGATAGTTTGGTCGCGGCTCGCTCCTAAGGAAACAAGCGCGATTGGGACTTCCATCAGCTCGGCTAGGAATTTGAGATAATCCAATGCCTGCTTGGGCAAATCTTCTAAGGTTCTACAGTCTTCGGTGGATTGTTGCCAACCCGGCAAGGTTTTGTAGATGGGGCGGCATTGGGAAAACCGACGTGAACTGCTAGGAAAGTTCTCGCAGCGTTGGCCATCGATTTCGTAGGCCACGCAAACTTTGATTTCTTCTAAAGTATCAAGAACATCCAGTTTGGTAATGGCTAGACAGTCAATGCCATTGATGCGAACCGCGTAGCGACCAATGACGGCATCGAACCAACCGCAACGACGACGACGTCCGGTGGTGGTGCCGAATTCAGCTCCGCGATCGCACAGCACTTCTCCGAGTTCGCCATCCAGTTCGGTCGGGAATGGCCCTTCTCCGACACGGGTGGTATAGGCTTTTGCCACCCCAATCACCCGGTCAATCATGGTGGGGCCCACACCCGCACCAACACAAGCACCTCCTGCAACGGGGTTGGATGATGTGACGTAGGGATATGTGCCGTGATCTAAATCAAGCAGTGTCCCTTGCGCACCTTCAAACAAAATATTGCGTCGTTGTTGAATTGCGTCGTAAATTTTCAACGAGCAATCCACAACATGGGGACGTAACCGCTCGGCATACTCCAGATACTGGTCAATGACCACCGCTGGATCTAATGGCGGGATGTTATATAGCTTTTCTAGAATGACGTTTTTATATTGAATCGTCCAATGCAGTTGTTTACGCAAGGCATCTGGATTCATCAGATCCAAAACCCGAATGCCAATCCGCTCTGACTTATCGGCATACGTTGGGCCAATCCCTCGCCCGGTAGTACCGATTTTATGAGTTCCTCTGCGCTCTTCTGATGCCTGGTCAATTAACCGATGGTAAGGCATCGTCACATGAGCTGTTTCTGAAATCAGCAGATTTTTGGTAGAAATGCCCAATATTTCGAGCTGGTCAAGTTCTGTAATTAAAACAGCAGGGTCAATGACTGTACCAGAACCAATAATGCATTCGGTATCGGGATACAAAATCCCTGAGGGAATTAGGTGCAGTTTGAAGGTTTGTCCCTGCACAACCACAGTATGCCCAGCATTGACCCCCCCCTGGTAACGGACGACGACATCTGCCGAACGACTGAGTAAATCCGTAACTTTTCCTTTTCCTTCATCGCCCCATTGGGCACCGATTACAACAACGTTAGCCAAGGGTTTTTTTATTCTAAAGTTTTCACAAACTACAATTATTATCATCCACTGTAGCCAGTGTCAACTTTCAACTAGCCGTAAGTTCTGACAAAATCTGCTCCAATGGATGTCTTTTCTAGCAAGGCGAGGCTCAATTGACCGATAGGCATATTAGCCTCCATAACGTGGACTCAAAGTTAAACAAAATTAACGCTAGCGTTACCCAATCCCAGATCGTCTTAGAGAGGTTCTTGTGAGTTTATACGCTGATTTACATCGCCATCTGGGCGGTTCGGTTGTCCCTCGTATTCTCTGGCGATATTTCCAACGCCATAACCCTGAACAGGCGCAGCGGTTTCCTGAATATTCGGAATTTGAGGAGTTTTACACACGACCTCGTAACACGCTGGATGAGTATCTAGAACTGCACACCTTGGTGGAAAGTGTGCAAACGTTAGAAACTTTACCTTATTTCATCTATCGGCTAATTCGTGGAGCTCACATTTTTGAAAATTTGGCGTATTTGGAGCTGCGCTACACACCATATCTCCGTACCTCTGAAACCTTAAGCCAATCTGAACGGATTGACCAAATGGCTCAGATTGTGGAAATTGTGGGTAAAGCGAGTCAAGTGCCTGAGTATCCGATGGTAACCAGCCAAATTCTGTGTATGCACTCGCGCTTGCCTTATGAAGTGAATAAGGCAATTGTTGACTTAGCGGCGCAAGCTCAGGAGCATGTTTGTGGAGTAGATTTAGCTGGGGGAGATGCTCACTATGCCGAGCGATTGGATGAATTTGTTGGGTTATATCAGTATGCGCGATCGCTGGGGTTGAAAACGACAGGTCACCTATATGAAACCCCGGATGGCTGTTATCCTAAACTGCTTCCCTATCTCATGCGAATCGGTCATGGAATCCAGATTCCTTTAAAACATCCAGAGTTATTACCTGAACTGCAACAGCAAGGACAGTGCCTGGAAGTTTGTCCGACGACTTACCTCAAAACGGGCACACTCAACGATATTCGGCAGCTAAAGGTGGTGTTTGACCGCTGTTTTGAGGCTGGTGTGGACATAGCCATTTGTACAGATAATGCGGGATTGCACAACGTTCGCTTGCAATTTGAGTATGAAAACTTATTGACGCAAGATGTGATTAATTTCAAGCAGTTGCAAGCCTGCCAAGATGCGGCCTTCCGACATGCCTTTGCTTGGCCTCACCCTCAAGATCCAACGTCTTTGTTGACGGGATTGCTGAAAACAGAACCGAACAGGACTTTAGCGATCAATCAATAGTCAGTAGGATTACCAAGGGTAGTGGTAAGTTATGTCTAAATTGCCACCACTGATCCCAGAAGATACGGGCAAGGGGAGACACGGCGATGTGGTTGTTGAAGACGCAAAGAGGGGGAGAGATTAGCTGAGGATATCCCCGTGTTCCTCTGTCCTCTTTCTGTGCGTCCCCGCGTCTTTTACAAAAAAATCACTAAGCTTTCGCACATTTAACTTGCACATTGAGGAGGAACAAATTGCTTGTGGGATGGGCATCTTGCTCGTCTCGACTATGCAAATTAGATTTACAGCAGCTTACCACACTTCATCGATGGGTGGCGGTTCTACCCCTTGAAAACCCATACCCCATTCATAACGGGCTGGTTCCGGTGGTAGGGGTGGGGATACGGGAGGCTTATCGGGAGTTTCAGGAGAAGGATTTAGAGACGGAATCAGGTTGGTAGAGTGAATACTACTGACCCAACTGTTCCCACTCTTGGGTGTCACAGTATCCGGAATACGGTTTTCCTTATCCAGCAACTCACTCAGATGATGCAATCCTTCACATAACTTGTGTAGGTGTAAGCATCGGTAATTGGCAGCTTGCCAGTCTCCCGCTTCGAGGGCTTCAACGTATCCCTTCTGCAAGGCTCTAATCAGTCTCAGTTGAGTTTCAATGATTGGATAAGTGTTGGCCATTGGTTTTGCATGGGTTAAATTGCTCTGGCATACACCCCTGAAGAGTCGGTCTATTCATGGGAAAACCGATTAGAGAACTAAGGCTATGCTTCTCTTTATCACCTTTCAGCCCTATTTCTCTTGAACAGCAATACTTACAACAATTTTTGTTAAAGAGGTGATGCCTTGCCTGCTTTAAACCTCAGGGTTTCAAGAGTCCTCCGTTTCCACTCTTCTGGCACGAGGGGAGATAGGAATTTGAATCCAAAACTCAGCTCCCTGCCCTGACTCAGAGTAACACTGGAGCAGACCCCCATGTTTCTCTACTACGATTTGGTGGCTAATCGACAGTCCTAAACCGGTTCCCTTACCCACAGGTTTGGTCGTGAAGAAGGGGTCAAATAAACGCCTAACAACACTAGTTGCCATTCCCGGCCCATTGTCACGAATCCGAATCAAGGCTTGATTACCCTCTACCAGCTCTGTGCTAATCCAAATTGTTGGTGCTGCGGGAATGGATTGAGGTAGTGAGGTGGTATGTGAGGATGGGATTGGGTTGTCTGTCGGTGTGTCTGCCTGCGTTTTTTCACTCAAACTTGGCTGTACCTCTTCAATTCCCCAATTTTCCAAAGCGTCGATCGCATTGCTGAGGATATTCATAAACACCTGATTAATTTGGCCCGCGTAGCACACTACAAGAGGCAGGTCACCGTAGTCTTTAATTACCTTAATACCAAGGTGTTTACCTTTGGGCTTTAAGCGGTTGTGGAGAATCAATAAAGTACTATCCAGTCCTTCGTGGAGGTTGACTGGCCTCATTTGTACCTCATCTAACCGCGAAAAATTGCGTAAAGAAAGGACAATTTCATTGATGCGTTCAGCTCCCATTTTCATAGAAGATAAGATTTTTGGTAAATCTTCTATGAGGAATTCTAAGTCGATTTCTTCGATAAATTCCTGAATTCCTGGGTCGGGATTTGGGTAGTATTGTTGATAGTATTGAATTAAGTTGAGCAAGTCTTCAATGTAGTTGTAAGCGTGGCTCAAGTTGCCCGTGATGAAATTGACAGGGTTGTTAATTTCATGAGCAACACCAGCGACCATTTGACCAAGTCCGGACATTTTCTCGGTTTGAATGAGCCATGCTTCAGTCTGTTCCAGGTTGTGTAAAGCGACTTCAAGACGACGCGACTGGGTTTGAGCCGCAAGGGTGGCAGCGCGAGAGTTGGCAAATAATTCAGCTTGCTCGATGGCGATCGCTAGCTGATCGCCCACGGCTTGCAACAGTTCGACTTCGCCATTGCTCCACTGACGAGAACCGTTGTAGTGACTACAGAAAATGGCTCCAAGTTGACCTATATGGGTCTTGAGGGGTAGCAGTAGAGCTGCCGTAATGCCCCAATTAGTCAGGAGCGATTGCATTTCGGGTTCTAAATCGGTAGATTGGCTAAGATCATCAATTCGTAACGTCTTTTGCTGGCGAATGATCTCAGCTAAAGGTTCCAAACCAGGTGGCAGGTTTTCTCCTAAAAGACTGGGCAACCCGGCGTTACAGGCTTCGTGAGTGACACTCAGGTTCGGTTGATTGAGTTCCTTGAAATACCACATAAAGTGACAACAGTCAACACAAAGCAAAGCCTGAATTTCGGTAACGGCGGTATTCAAGATCACATCAAGGTCGAGGAAATTACGAATTTGATTCGCTAATCGGCAAAGTAACGCTTCCCGGCGACTGAGCAGTTCATCTTTGGCCCAATCACGGTCAATGGCTGTTGCGATCGCATTCGCTACCCATCCTAAGACGTTGTGAACCACTTTAGAGAAGGAGCTACGGCTGTACAGAGCCATAACCCCCACTAACCGTGATTCGACAATGAGGGGATAACCGCTAAAATTTCCTGAAATGCAGTCGGTTGATCTCCCCTGGCTCGACAACTGAGTGCTAAGGCGTTGCTTGGTTTGGGCAATTGCACCAATCAGGTGGTGGTTGGGAGGAACATAGGCGGGGAATGTATCGGCGGGTAAGAGTGCCCCTGCAGAGGCTTGCAAGTTCAAGGGCAACAGTTCATCCCTGCCAACGGCAGCAGGGTCAACGAGCCAAATTCCAGCACCCAGGGCATCAAGATGTTGTACCATAGCCTCAGTACAGCGCTTGAGGCGAGTACTCAACGCATCACTTTGTCCTAGTGCCACTCCCACGTCAGCTTCTAGAGTGGAAAAGTGGGTGAGTGGAGCTGCTCTGAAAGAACCTCGCTCCAGCAGTGTCGCTTTCGGATGCTTCCTTGTCGTGTCCTCACGCCCAATTCCATACACAAAGTCGTCTTCCACCACTCCAACAAAGTTCCAAGTCAGCCACTTATAAGAGCCATCTTGACACCGATAACGATTTTCAACCTGAATGGTGGTGGTGTTGCTAGTTAATTTTTTTAATTCAGCTTGAGTAGCGGCTTGGTCTTCCGGATGAACAAAATGTAGAAAAGGCTTAGAAAGGAGTTCCTTGGGATGGTACAGAAGGATGTTAGAAAAGGCCGGATTTACCTGCTTGAAATAGCCATCGACACCAATAATACACATAAGATCAGGTGAGAGCAGAAAAAAGCGATCTGTTTCACCGCTGACTTGGCTCAGGTGCTCTTCCTTCATCTGCTTGTGTTCAGTAATGTCTTGGCAAATCGACACATACTCACAAGGTTGTCCCTGACTATTCAAAATAGGTATGATTTGAGTCCTAACCCAGTAAAAACTCCCATCTTTAGCCCGGTTTTTAATTTCATTGTGCCAAACCTTTCCTTGGCGAATTGTCACCCACATCTGCTTAAAAAAATCAGGTGAGTGGTAACCGGAATTAACTAGGCGGTGGCTTTGTCCTAAAAGTTCTTCTCTCGAATATTGGGATATTTGACAAAACTTATCGTTAACGTATTTAATCTTGCCTCGAGAATCGGTAATCGCAATAATTGACGTTTGATCTAAGGCTAAGTTGATGGTCGTGTTTTCCTGATGTGACGTTGGTTGTAACTCCTTAAGCCCCTGATGCTTGTTCTCTGTTCCCTTGAGGTTAGTGACGTTTTTACGCAACTCTAGCTGAGTAAGGACTTGTTTACTCAAGGCGACTAGTGCTTCTTGTTGCGCTACGTCTAGCGATCGCACTACCCGATCCATCACCGCCAAAATCCCTAGAATGACTCCTTGAGGTGTGACTAAAGGAACACCTGCATAAAACCTGACTCCAGCCTGAGATTTGATCAAATTACAGTGAGCTAACCGTTGGTCGGCTAAGGTATCCTCTACCATTAACACACGAGAATCCCAGCCTTCCAGTTTGAGAATTGTTTCAGTACACAAGGCTAAGTAAGCCTTTGTTAAGCTAGGCTCCAACCCAAATTCTGACTTAAGCCACTGGCGTTTAGCATCAAACAGGCACACTAGCGCCATCGGGGTTCGGCAAATAGACGCTGCCAAGCGTGTTAAATCGTCAAAAGCGGCTTCGGGAGCTAAGGCAATGTTTTGATAGGGGTACACCTCATCAAGGCTGACTACTCCGTTACCAAATAAAAGCGTCTTCATTGCGTAGTGTTCCTCTTCTCGCCGAAGCCAGATTTGTTATGAGTGCTTGGTTGAATACATTTAGTTTAGTAACTGGCTAGCCTGTTACCTCGGTTTGTGGACACAGCTTTTTAAGTCAATAGCAATTCGGTGGCTGGGAAAGCCAGATAATTTTGCGCTAGATGTAGAACCAACTTAGCTTCAAACTCCATTAATCTAATCTTCCTGACGGCTAGACTCTTTTGATTAACCCAGCAAAAGTGAGCGGTGACTCTTGAGTAAGCAGCTAATCGAGAGCTTAACTCAATTTTGAGCCAATCCCTAGAAAAGTGGGTAACTGCTACTCCCAGTAATTAGGTTACACTCCTGACTTGGCTTACTGGTTACTAAAGACTGTTGAGTAAAACTTTTCTTCATCAGAGCCTGTGGTCAAGGCTATATGCCGTGCCACAATCTTGATTATTCCAATCTTAACTAATTTTATAACGCCTTCTATTATCTTCATCAATGCTAGATAATTTTTAAAATATCTAAATCATTTTAAAAACTTATAGGACTACCAATCGTCAGTTTGATTTCAATCTAGCTAGATTAAAATCAGGCAATCGGGTATAAGATATCTGACCAATAAATCGGGAAAAAGTAGAAGTGAACGTCCAGCACCAGAGAATCGGTTGTTAATCTCTAAACTAACGAGTTCAACGGACTTGCTTGAGTACAAATACTGGTTAAGTTGACTTTCCGGAAATTGCGGTAGATTGGAAAATAGATAAAGTATAAAGTATGTCGTTACAGAGTCAGCAACCGACCATTCTTGCTGTCGATGACAGTCCAGTGATGCAAGAAATGATTAAACAGGCGCTGGCGCAAGACTACAATGTTTTGGTAGCCGATAGTGCAGAGGCGGCTTTGTCTTTACTCTACCATCAGCCGATCACGATGCTGTTGTTGGATGTGTGTATGCCGGAAATTGATGGTTTAGAGCTGTGTCGTACACTGCGCAGCTTGCCAGAATTTCGCGATTTACCCATTATGCTAGTGACAGGCAAAGACCGAGTTTTTGACAAGGTGCAAGGACGGTTAGCTGGGGCAAATGAGTACTTGACCAAACCCTTTAATGCCGAGCAATTACGCCAGAGTTGTCGCCAGCTTCTCAGTATTCACGATTCAACAGTAACAAAAAAGAAGGATTAGAGTAGGTGATGAAGTCGGTGGAATTAAATATCACTTCAATATCACTGTAAAAGCTGGGCATAGGGCATAAAGAATCAAAAAGAAACAGTTACATTTATTGATATCTACCTCCTCGGAAAATAGCAGGGGGAGCTGGGTAAGTTTCTTGAAGCAGACACCCCGTAACCCTTGCAATGATTGCCCTATCTAGTTGGGAGATACATGAGCTGACTGAGCATTACCCACTCAAAAATTGGGTTGGGGGCTTTATACTTGCGAGGCTCCAAAAGATTTGTTTAAATGTGAACTGCAATAGGTAGCCTAGAGGTAAAGTAAACGTAGAGCTAAAGGAAGAATGCTCTATGAAATTTTCACGCAGTAGCACCAACGAACCCTCTGCATCAGAACTTCAAGACTTAGAAAAACTCAAAGCTATCTTTGCTCGTGCCGTTGCCGATGGCAAGGTTACGAAACAAGAGATGGACACGATTCGGGCGGCGATGGCGGCTGATAACAAAGTAACGTTTGAGGAACTTGAGTTGTGCAGACAACTCATTTGGGAAAAAATTCAAAACGGAGAACTGGAATATGACTGGTCTACATAACAGTTAAAGGGTTGAAGAGGACGAGGAGTGAGCTGTACCCCCCTTCCTTGCCCCCCTTGTCTCCCCTATCTACTACGTTTGACCGCAACTTGGTATGAGGAGACTACCTGGGGTCGCATCAACTTGGTGATTCAATGGGTGTGGGTTCAGTGGGTGTGGCGTTTTCCACAGTGAGATTCAGTTGATAATTGACGGGTTCCGAGGAAGTGGAAACTACGACAAACTCATAAAAACCCGATTCTGGAAGTGACCCTGACCAAGTGCGATCGCTAGAGTCCTCTAGAAGTGTGGTCTTACCACTGGGACTATAAATCGAGAGCAACACTTTACCGCGAGTTTGCAGGTTGACCTTCATCGTCTGATTAGCAGAAAGTCCTGCAATCAACACTTTCCCTTGTCCTGGCTTGAGGGTACCGCTAACTTCTTTGCTGATGGCTCCGGGGGCAAAGACAATTCGCTCAAAAGCATCTCCTGTTTTTACCGCACTCAGGGTATCGGCGACGATCGCTTGCCATACTTGACCGATGGGTTTGCTGATAAAATTCTTACCCTTTTCTTGGGGGAACGCTTGCAAGAACTTCACATCAGCGATGTCATACAAGCTGCGACTACCTACATGTAGTTGATTGGCTTCTGCTTTGACACGATTAAGGTCAGCCTCTGTATAGCCGCCTAACTGCCGCCGTGCAGCATCACTTAGATTAAGACGATTCAGTTGGGCGAGTAAATCAGATGCGATCGCATCCCACTTGGCTCGCCAGTCTGCATCGTCCGGCTCACTACTCAGAGTACGACCTTGTTGACTGGGATACTGTTTCCAAAATTCCTCATTAACTAAACTGGCATAAAAGTTGTAGCGAATATCCAGAGCCACGCGACGCTGTTGCAGCGCTTCTTTGCGCCGTTGCTCTTCGGGGGAAAACGATGAGGAGGGCGATGGGGTTGGTTCTGTGCTGGGGGAGGCAACAGGACTTGTTTCGGTAGGTTGTGGCTCAACATGCCGAGATTCAGTTTGAGAATGTATCCACCAATTACCCGCTAACCAGCCCACGCTACCCGCAACAGGAATTAAAATCAACACGAGCAAAATGTTTCTCAGCCAATCCGATGACGGATTATCCGTGGAACTGGGCGAAGAGGTTTCGGCAGGGATGGGTGAGAGTGAGTTGGCAGCAGCGGCAGCAGGAGGCGCCACTGCCATAGTCGCTTCTGTCTGAGACAAAGGCGCTTGGGTTGGTGGGTAGCTCATCGGTGCTGGCTGAGTAGTCAGTGCTTGCAGCACTTCCGGCGCTGAAGCAATCCGTTCATGGGGAAGCGATTGCAGCATTCTATCCAACACACTTCCCAAACTAGGGCTAAGCGTAAGCTCTCGCCGCCAGTTCCAGGTTAAGGTGTTTGGGTCAATTAATTGCTGCGGTTCCTTACCCGTTAGTAACACCAATACCGTTGCCGCTAAGGCATATAAATCGCTGTGAGGATAGACAATGCCCCCTTGTATCTGTTCCGGGGGAGCATAACCTACCTTACCTAACCGAGTTGCATAAGCCGGGACTCCACCCGCTGGGGATGAGCCGACGAATTGAGATGCGACGGTTGCCGCTACCTGTTTGACACCACCAAAGTCAATCAGAACTGGTAGCCCGTCTGTGGTGCGTAAAATTAGGTTATCGGGAGAGATATCGCGATGAATCACTCCCAATGAGTGGATATACTCTAAAACCGGCAGAATTTGCAGCAGCAGTTGAGTCACTTCCGCTTCATTAAACCGCAGTCCCTGACGCTGGCGTTCCTGTAGGAGGGCATGGTAGGTTTGACCGACGACAAAATCTTGTACCAGAAACAACAGCCCTCGGTTCCCCTGTTTGACACGGAACATTTCTCGAAATTTGGGGATTTGCGGGTGTTGCAGCTTGTAGAGAATTCCAGCTTCCCGCTCAAATAGCTCTTCAGCTTTTTGTAAGCCGTAGGTTCCTTGAACTTGGGGCGCAAATTCTTTTAAAACACAAGACTCATTAAATCGATTCAAGTCTTCTGCTAAATACGTCCGTCCAAAGCCGCCATGCCCCAACTCTCGGACAATGCGATAGCGACCACCCATAATCATACCGGGCGCAGGCGCAACGCTTGGGGCCGCCGGCAGGGTTAGCTTCTCGCCGCACAGACTGCAAAAGCGATTGCCACTTGGATTCTCATGTCCTTGAGAGCAATAAAGGGGAGCCATTGATTAAGAAGGTCAAAAGTCAAAAGTCAAAACCCCGAAGGGATGCGTCTTCTATAGCCAGAAGTGATTCCGGCATCGACGTTTTTCAAAATGGTGAGACTCAGGTAAGGTCGTTAAGTGCATCCGCTTGCTGCTTACGGCTTCTTCCCTGTTTCTAGTTGGCTGACTTGATCGGAAAAGATGGCATACCAGATTTGACCGAGTGTTTTTAAGTTCAGTTTCTCACCCCGTTGCTCAGGAAATAGCTGATAAAACGTTTTATCGGTTTGTTGACGGAGTTGGTCTATTGTATAGCGACCCAACTGGCCTTGGTTGGCTTTGCGCTGCCAACTTTGATAAGTCTGCTGAGTATAACTGCCCAGTTGGCGACGAGCAGATGCACTGAGTTGAGCTTGTTCTAGTTTATCGAGCAAGCCCTCCGCTGTGTTGTACCAGGCGTTGCGTAAATCCGCATCTTCGGGTTTCATCGTTAACGTCCGTCCTCGTCCTTCTGGGTGCTTCGCGTAAAATAAATCATTGACTAAATTATTAAAATATGCATTAGGAATTCCTAGCTCGTTACGACGATTCAACAGTTTGTCTATCCGGTTGTTGTCGGATGCAGTAGGTGATTGACTAGGCGTTGCATCACGCGAATGCTCGATAACAGGCAAGCGTACTGAACGCATGACGGAACTCATCACCCCCCAACCGGCATATCCAGTCCCTAAAATGAACACCACACCCGCCCCCAGCTTGAGCAGCCCTAAACCAATCCAGTTGAGAACTAAAGGAGCTTTTGGCGGCTGAATGACTGGATTTTTGGGGTTGGGTGTAATGGGAGTGGGTGTAATGGGTTGGAGTTTGGGCAGGGCTTTCGGAGCAAAGATTAGCGTCTGCATTCTGGAAATGAAGGCACTCCGGGGACTGGGACTAGGAATCGGGGCTGGATTGGTGTTGAGAACAATGGCTGGCGTCTGTGGGGGAGAGGGATTAGGGGGAGTGAGCGATCGCGAAAATGAGGGGAGCTGCGCTTGAAGCACTTGGAGGACGGCATCGGCAGAGGAGAAGCGATCGCTCGGTCTATGAGCCAGCATTTTCTGCAACACTGTTTGCAGTAGAGGCGTTACCTGAATTTCCGTTCCCCAGCGCCAAGTTCCTTGATGGATGTCATACAAATGTTGAGGCTCTTTCCCCGTGATTAACACTAGCGTTGTCACCGCTAAACTGTAAAGGTCGCTGTTGATAAATACTTGCCCATTGCGTAGCTGTTCCTCTGGGGCATATCCTTTTTTACCTAACCGAGTTTGGAGTACTCCCATCTGAGTCAATTGAGAAACAGCCGTTGCCGCTATCTCTTTAACACAGCCAAAATCAATGAGTACGGGCAACTGGTCGGAATTTCTCAAAACAATATTATCAGGAGAAATATCGCGATGAATCACACCTTTGCCGTGAATATACGCAAGAACGGGTAGCATGTGGCACATCAGCTGAATCGCTTCTACCTCACTCAAACGCTTCCCCGACTCAAACAAATCGAGATAAGTTTGTCCCTCAATATAGTCTTGCACTAAGAACAAGCAACCACTACCACTACCCAAATCGGCTTGGAACAACTCCCAAAACTTCGGCAATTGTGGATGGTTCAGTTGGTGCAGCACCCCAGCCTCTCGTTCAAACAACTCCTTGGCTTTTTGCAACTCCGGAGCGCCTTGAACTTGGGGCGCAAATTCTTTCAAAACACAGCGTTCATTGAAGCGATGTAGCGCTTGGGCTAAATAGGTGCGTCCAAAGCCACCCTGTCCCAACTGGCTTACAATGTGATAACGCTTATCGAGAACATGCCCAAACGCAAGCGGGAGTCGTTGCCCGCACTGTTGACAAAAGCGGTTTTTGGCATCATTTTTGTGACCTTGACTGCAATAGAGAGGCATCATAAACAAGTCAAAAATCAAAAGTCAACGGGAGAAACTCAATTGCAGTAAGCATCCTAGCTACTTCCTATCAGCGAATTAAGTGAATTTGGGAGTAATTGCCACACAAAGCGGACTTCAAGTATCGTAATCGTAATTTTTCACTCAACCAATCGGGACGATGCAGGACGAACAACTTCACCGGTCAGTTACGGGGTTTCAAGCGTTCCTCACCACTCCATTTGAGGAGCAACTCAGACGGCATCAAACCTTCCCTCCAGAATCCGCTGCCCTAGCATTGTTTCACAGTGTCGTCGCGCATGTACCTGCTTACAGAGCTTTTTTGGCAGAACAGGGAATACCTTATAACTCCATCCAAACCGTTGAAGATTTCGTAAAACTTCCCCTGATTACTAAAAGTAATTACCACTCACGTTACCCGTTGGCACAGTTGTGCCGTGATGGGAAGCTGGAACGGTGTGATATGATTGCCGTTTCCTCCGGTTCCACAGGTAAACCGACATTTTGGCCCCGTTTTTTCACCGACGAACTTCAGATTGCTACGCGCTTCGAGCAAATTTTTCATGATAGTTTTCATGCCGATACCCGCCCTACCTTAGCTGTTATTTGTTTTACCTTGGGAACCTGGGTCGGTGGGATGTTCACAACCAATTGCTGCCGCTACCTTGCCAGTAAGGGGTATCCCATTACGGTTGTGACGCCTGGCAATAATAAAGAAGAGATATTTCGAGTCGTTCAGGAACTGGGGATTGCCTTTGAGCAGGTGGTATTGCTGGGTTATCCGCCATTTCTCAAGGATGTGATTGATACTGGGATTGCTCGTGGCGTGGAGTGGCAACAGTATCACATTAAGTTAGTGATGGCGGGAGAAGTGTTTAGTGAAGAGTGGCGTAGTCTGGTTGGGAAGAGAGTTGGCTCAACGAATTCCTGCTATGATTCCGCTTCATTGTATGGAACGGCTGATGCTGGGGTTTTGGGGAATGAAACACCCCTGAGTATTTGCATTCGTCGTTTCTTGTCCGAACACCCCGATGCCGCGAAGACACTTTTTGGAGAGTCGCGTCTACCGACGTTAGTACAGTATGACCCGCTCAGTCGCTTTTTTGAGGTGCATGAGGGGACGTTGCTGTTTTCAGGAGATAACGGTATTCCCTTAATTCGTTATCACATTTCAGATAATGGCGGATTAATAGCTTACGAGGCAATGCTCAAGTTCCTGGCAGAATGGGGATTTGACCCTGTGGCGGCATTGCAAGGAGGAAGAGGCATTCATCCTTTACCATTCGTTTATGTATTTGGGCGGTCTAATTTTACTGTTTCTTACTTCGGCGCAAATATCTACCCAGAAAATGTGGCAGTAGGGTTAGAACAAGCGACGATTCGAGATTGGGTAACGGGGAAATTTGTCCTTCAAGTTAAGGAAGATGAGGATAAGAATCGGTTCTTGTCAGTTGTGGTGGAGTTAGCGCCTGGGGTAGAAGCGAGTGAGGAAAAACGGAATGCGATCGCATCTTCGATTCTCTCCCAACTGTTGCGACTCAATAGTGAGTTTGCCAACTACGTTCCTCATGACTATCAGCTGCCGCAGGTGGAAGTTCTGGCAACAGGTAACTCAGAATATTTTCCTCTTGGCGTGAAGCATCGGTATACTCGTCCATCAGAAAACTGATATCAATAGACTTATCTTGAAAGTCGGGAATTGGGAAAATTTTATTCCCTCTTGCTTAAAAATAGTTTGCTTCAAACTTTTTTGTTTTCCATAAACCCTTAATTACATGTAAATAACGCTATAAATTGATTCGTGCTGAACTAATCAAACTTAAGATTTATGTCCGTCGAATGACTAGAGGTTCGACAATCTCCTCCTTTAGCTTGGCGTCAGTCCTCGTCTTGGTTGTTAGATTGAACATCATATAACTAACAAGCTTTAGACACCTTTGATGCAAGTAGGGAGGCAAACATGAATAATAACGAACAATTTTTGAATGACTACAACACGAAGATTGAACCCGTTACACCTGTGAATGACTACGACGAGAATATTGAACCCATTACGCCTGAGGTTGAGGATGCTTCAGAAGACACAGGTATGGGTACTCTGGCTGCTGGCGTAGCGGGAGCAGCCGTTGGTGCTGTGATTGGTGGCAAAATCGCTGGTAAACAGGGAGCCGTCATTGGTGCTGTTGCAGGTGCGGTAGCCGGAGGTTTGGCGGCTAAAGCTACGCCTGATGATGCGGGAGAAAGAATTAAAGATGCCGCTGAAAATGTCGCTGACAAAATTCAAGATGCTGCTGAGCAGGCTAAGCCATCTCTCCAAAGTGCAGCAGATAGAGTAAAAAATGTGGCTCTCAATGCAGCAGACAAAGTTCAAGACGCAGCTGAAGATGCTAAACCCTCAATCGAAAGTGCAGCTGACAAAGTAAAAGTGGCGGCTGAAAATACAGCTAATAGAGTTCAAGATGTTGCTGAACGTGCTAAGCCATCCAACCATCAAGAGGCTCAAGATGTTGAACTAAAAGATCGGATTGTGATTGAACCAACTCCCTATGTAGCACCTGAAGCAACATTAGCTTCTGATCAACAGTACTTTCCTGAACAAGATGTGATACCACTAGACGTTTCCGAAGAAGCGGCTAACAGTGAAACCTACAAGCAGAACTCCTACATCCGGGAATCGCATCAACCTTTCTAAATTTCTAAAAAAGTGGAGAGTGCTTCTAGTGAAGTTGTTTTCTCCCAATCCTGCGCCTAAGAAAAGGTAAGGCTGAGGGGAGTGAGTTACTCGTTAGCCTTACCTTTTTTTGATCTTTTGTGTTTCGTACTACACAACTAATTGGCAATACCTCATGCCTCAGATAGAGAAATCGGGAGAGTATAAGTACCTCCGAGACGAGAGGAATTTGTATTTCCGGGTTTCTAGGATGATACCAATACCAAATAAGAAGGACAAAATTTATGGCTGAAGCACAACTGGAAAACTTACCTTCAGAAGTCAACGATTTACCTCAAGGTGCTCAAAATATTTTCAAAGCTGCCTTTAAGAGCGCTCAAGAAGATGGTTTGAGCCCAGAGGCTGCTATCAATGTTGGTTGGAACAGCATCAAGCAAGGTTACGCCAAAGGCGAAGATGGCAAGTGGTACAAAATACCCCAAGATTCCAACGCCCACCATAAAGGCATTACCACTGGCGGCAACTAGCAGCTCGCAATTTTTGTCAAGTGCGGGTTTGGCAATTATCTTTAAAACGCACTGATAACATAACGACCAAAACTGCCCATCCAATTAGCTAAGGAATGGGCAGTTCCTATAATTTCGATTTTGTACGACTATTAACCACTTCCTTATACCATTTCTCTCTCCACAATGCATTTAATTCATTACCGTCGGTAGTCCTCTTAATCAGGGGGACGGCGACAGCAGGGGGTTCATAAAATTCAAGTTCATAGAGAATGGGTATTCGGTGATGGAACTCAATGAAACAGTGACGAAGATTTTGTGAGAATTTTGCGGAATTTTCCTCCGTCGATTTGTATCTACTATTCAATAAATCAATAGCGCTGAAGGTAGGCTGTTATGAGTACAGTTCTAGTCGTGGAGGATGATTTCGCGCAGCAGCAGATACTTGACAAGCTCCTCAAAAGCATTGGACTAAACGTGATTTTTGCCCGTGATGGATTGGAAGCTCTGTCCCTGGCAGACAGCCTTTGTCCCACGTTGGTCATTTTAGACATCGTCATACCCCGGATGAATGGCTATGAAGTCTGTCGTCAGCTCAAAGCCCGAAAGAAAAACAACAAGCCAGCTGTACTCATGTACTCCAATAAATCAGAAGAATGTGACTTTTACTGGGGCTGCAAGCAAGGTGCTGATGCTTATGTTTCCAAGCTCAGCCAGCATCAAGAGCTGATTGATACTGTGAAGTACTTGTTACAAAAAAAAGTGTAAGTAGGTCGATACCATTAAAGCTTACTGTGAGGGCTGGGCATGGGGCATAGACAAGAAACACTTCCGTTTATTTATCTCTACCTACTGAGCCTCCAAGGTAATCGGTAATGAATTATCGGTCATGTGTTCTAGAGCATGGATGAAAACCCATTACCCATCACCCATTATCCATTACCAGTTATCAAAGACAAGTCCCCGGTTGTGGAGCTTGTGTTTTTACTTCAACCTGTTTATATCCCGCCGTATTCAACAATTTTTCAACAACAAGTTGAGCACGGTCGTTAGCCTGTGCTAGTAAATTGGATTGACAGGCAGTGGTTACAATTTTCTTCAGGGTTTCTTGTTGAGCTAGCGTCTGTAACTGGGGCGCTGTATCAGGCCCCAAACCCAAAAATCCGCGATCATAGTCGTATACACTAGACCGATTGACATCAATCTTGCTATCCAGAATACGAGGTGGCGGTAGCTGTAGCTGAATTGTATTGTTGACAACTTTTACATTGTCCGCTTTTAAATCCTTTAAATCAACCCCAGCTCGTACCTCACCATAAGCAATGTAAAGCAGGGTCGTTGTACCAACAGTATATCCAGCTAATTTCCTGTCCTGTCGCGTGGGGACAACCGCTTCCATCGTAAAGACAGCCGTCGTCAACTCACTCGCACCTCGAACTTTACTTACAACCAAAGAGCGTACGTCCACCTGAGGTTTTGCGGGTGGAGCGTTAAAAACCGCCTGGATTCCGTCGAAAAAGCGAGTTCCTGAGCGCCACATGCCAATGCCAAAAATTAATGCAATCAGCACAATGCCGCCTGTACTCATCAGCATTAGGTTTTTCAGCAGCCAAGATGTGATGCCGATAATCTGATGCTTTTGAAACTGCTCACGCATGTTGTTGCTCCTCTAGCAAGGCTGTATTGGCATTAATCAATAAGTTGCCGTATTTAATAATAGGTCTTCCTTGGAAAAACAGGCTGATGGTCGGCAATCATAGCAAATCCCGGTTTACTACCTCTTTTTTCAAAAAGCCGGGTGAGCGGGAGAAGCTTCTTAGCTGGGGGAGAACAATCCCAAAATTGAAAGCGGTTATGAGATCGGAGTTGGTATCAATTACCATTTAAAGCCCAAGCCAGCTCAATCCGGATAAAACGATTGAATTGTCAAAATTTCTTTAACTTATCCTGTATTTTGGCTCCTGAGTCCTATTTTCCAGCCCAGTGCCTCCACGCAGGAACTATTGTGAGCAATAGAGCGACATCCTTTTGACAGAGAATGCTGAGCGAGAGTCTGTGGTAAAAATTCTTTCAAAAGAGTCAGATGACACTCCAGTAACGCCCATGAATTCAAAATTAGTGAGACAAGCTAAACGGTTAGTACTGAGTGGAGTGATGTTGGGTGTTGGGCTTTGGGCAATGCCAGTGCAAGCTCAAGTCTCTGATAGCCAGGTTGGGAGGCTTGTAGAAGCGTTACGACTAGCCGCACAGCAACGCGCCCCTGGAAACAATGGTTTAGTCAGTGAGTGGCAAATCTTGCCGGAAAATATTCCCCGTTGGTCTAAACAGTGTCACACACAAGAACTGACACCCGTGCAATTTGAGTCCAGTCCCGTGACGGCGCGTGCAATTCTGGTATGTGTAATGCGAGATGTCCTGCGTGACCAGTACAAGGCTAGTGGGAACAATGAAACTCTAGCTGTGCGCCGTACTGCATCCTGGTGGATGACAGGCAACCCTAATCAATACAATAGTGACTCAACGGCGGCTTACACGCAGAACGTTGTGGGGTTCTACCAGCAGCAAGCCGCTACAGCCTCAAAACCTGCGCCATCAGTGCAAACCGTACAACCTGCACCTCAGCCTTCAGCGAAACCTACAGCTAGTGCCTCATCTTCCACAGGGATTTCTAATGCTCAAGTTGGGAGGTTGGTGGAGGCGCTACGCGAGGCAGCGCCCGATTCCGATAATCCGAGTGACGACCTCTACGGTGCTTGGCAAGTCAAAGCGCAAAATATTCCGGGTTGGTCTCAACAATGCCTTGGCAAGGAACTATCCCCAACGCAGTTTCAAGACAGCCCTGTAACAGCTCGTGCGATTTTAGTCTGTGTGATGCGTGATGTGTTCAGTGAACAATACAAAGCTAGTGGGAACAATGAATCTCTGGCGGTGCAACGTGCTGCATCTTGGTGGATGACAGGCGACCCTAATCAATACAATAGTGGTGCGATCGCGGACTATACGCAAAAGGTTTTAGGCTTCTACCGTAACCCTAGCTTTAAGTTTTTCTCTCACATTTAATGGATAAAGGTCAAGGAATAGAAGCTGAGGGGAATCCTTTGGCTGCCGCACACTAATACCATTTTGGATTTTAGGTTTTGGATTTTCAAAGCATCACTTGGAGGGAGTTTGAGGTATTCAAATGTGGCAAATCCAGAGCTAAATGGTATAACTCCCCCTAAATTGTAAA
This sequence comes from Waterburya sp., assembly GCA_036703055.1. Lineage (GTDB taxonomy): Bacteria > Cyanobacteriota > Cyanobacteriia > Cyanobacteriales > Coleofasciculaceae > DATNPV01. The sequence continues at coordinate 12,662 of DATNPV010000144.1, read as the reverse complement.
AAACCTGCCCTAGTTATTCGGGGCAGGCATTGAAGTTTTTAGCAGTTTTTTACTCCATTATTCTACTTTCTCGATGGCTATTTTCAAATGAGCCACTAACGCACCAATGGCTCCCAGTGCTGCAACGATGGGGAATACGGTAGCACCAATCACTCCGCCAACCACGCCGATTGTCAAAGGAATTTCAATCAAGGGGCGTCCTTCTTCATTTTTGATAATAATTCGACGGATGTTTCCTTGATGAATCAGTTCCCTAACTTTGGTGACTAGGTCATCACCACTAATACTAAACTCCTCGACCCGCACTCTTTCCTCTGTAACGACTCCTGTAGCAGTCGGAGTTGTTTCTACTTCGACAGTGGTCACTCTCTCATTGTTACTTGTTCCACCAATTTCAATCCGTTCAATAAGGTCTTCGGGGCGATCTACTGGTTCATTCATGGTTTAATTCTCCGTAGATGGTAACCGTACTTAAATAGCCTTTTTTATAGGATTACTTTTATCCTAGCGAACAGCTTCCTGTACTGGGGTGACCCTATTGGATGAATTAACCGAACAAAAATGGTAGGGGACGATACTATACGTGCCCCTAAAGATGATATTTCAGGCCATTACCTAGTGAATAGGGATTACGCCAAATACGTACCTGTAGCCAGAAAGGCTTCCAAACTTGGCACTTTTACCCAGTTACCGGTTTCCTGAGATTGATGGGTTAAATCCATCAACAACTGTGAGTACACGCCTTCTTTAAATGAGGGAATCATAACTTGTCCTGCATCGATGCCTCGTACCCACTGATCAACTACTCGGATAAACGGTGCTATCCGTCCATCGGTATACTCTTGAGCAAAGGCGAGGCGATGAGGAATTTCTACATCCGTCAGAGATTTACCCGCGGGTGCTGCCTTCAGATGGAAGCCGTGTACATAATCTTTCTGATTGTCGCTCCCTAAAACTAAAGTACCGCGATCGCCATACACCTCAACAAAGTGCCCTCGTCCCTGATACGTCATGGAACTAATGCAAAGCTGGCAGGGTGTTCCATCCTCCAATTCCAGCATGATGAGGCAGGTATCATCCGCATCCACTCGCTTGAGTCTACCGCCATCTGTCGGGTCAGGACGCTCTGGAATAGCTGTACTTAATTGGGCACATAGTCGCTGTACTGGGCCAAACAACCAACTAATGTAATCAAAGGCGTGAGAGCCAACAGCCCCTAAAGCACCTCCTCCCTTATCTTTTTGAGCATACCAGTTCCAAGGACGTGAGGCGTCAGCACGACTTGATACCAACCAATCAATTTTGATCAGACGCTTGTTCCCCACATAGCCCTCTGCTAGGTAGTCTGCAAACAGTTGCCATGCAGGGATGAAGCGAAATTCAAAATCCATCATAGCGACGACACCTTCTGCTGTCGCGAGTTGGTAAAGTTCTCGCGCCTGCGTTGCTGTCAGCGTCATCGGTTTTTCGAGTAACACATGCTTTCCCGCTTGCAGGGCTTTCTTCGCCATTTCATAATGCAGAAACGGTGGCGACGAGATGCTAACGGCTGCAACCTCTGGTAAGGCTAAGATATCTTCGATGCGATCGCAAGCCCGAGGAATATTGTGGGATTGGGCTATTGCCTTCGCCTTATCCAGTTCGCGGTGATAAACCGCCACCACTTGAGTCCGTGGATGTTCCTGAAAACCAGGAATATGGATTTTCTGCCCAAACCCAGTACCCACAACGGCTACACCGATATTCGGCATCTGCGTAGCTGCACTCTTATCAGACAATTCAGCAGGAGAGGAAGACATAATCACTTGATCTCAAAAATCGGACTGTAAAGGAAGTAACGGCAAAACCTGCCATATGCCGAGATGGCAGCAATATTAAATCAATCAAGAGCCACCTTCCACAAGCACCGCTAGTCCTAAGTAGGTAGGCATTAATATTTGTAGTGGAGACAAGGCAGAGGGCAGTTCGCGCAGCGTTCTCCGCAGGAGTAGGCAGAAGGGAAAAGGGTTTCGAGTTCTTAACGTTTATTCAGATACCTTCGTTTATTTGTGCCTACCTACTTATTCCTAAATCAATTACATAGAAATACCTCTCACTGTTCTCTTGCTTCTCTGTGCTTCTGTGGTTCGTTAAAAAACTCACTCTCACAACTCAAATTGAAAAGCCATAGACCTTACCCTCTAAAACCCTATCCCTACAACCCGAATTCGACATGAGCCAACAACTATTTTCCCAACTTGCCCCATTCATCCAAAACTATATCTACACCAACGGCTGGACAGAATTGAGGCAAGTTCAAGTTGAAGCCTGTCAAGTTATTTTCGATACCGATGCCCACCTCTTGATTGCAGCAGGTACCGCCTCCGGAAAAACAGAAGCGGCCTTTCTCCCAGTTTTAACCTTACTGCATCAAAACCCATCTGCCACCCTTGGAGTTCTCTACATCGGCCCCATTAAAGCACTGATAAACGACCAATTTGAACGCCTCAACGACCTACTGAAAGCCGCCGATATTCCTGTATGGGCTTGGCATGGTGATATCTCTGCTAGCCGCAAACAAAAGCTACTCAAAAATCCCCAAGGCGTGCTACAAATTACTCCCGAATCTTTGGAAAGTTTATTACTGAATAAAACGTCCGAACTTAGCCGTTTATTTGGGGATATGCGATTTGTCATTATCGACGAAATCCATGCGTTTATGGGTTCAGAACGTGGAGGGCAAATTCTCTGCCAACTGGCACGCCTCTCTCGATTTATGGAAAAGCCACCGCGTCGGATTGGCTTATCCGCCACATTGGGGGATTACTCACTGGCGGAGGACTGGTTGCGATCGGGCACCCAAACCTCCGTCATTACACCTCAAATCCAGGGAGGGCAACGGCAAGTCCGTCTGTCTGTGGAACATTTTTACCAACTCGAAGAAACTCCCCCTCACCTGTTTCAGGGGGGGCGAGGGGGAAAGCGACAAACATCAAGGAGAGAATATACCCCCTATTATCACTACATCTTCAATTGCAGCAAATCCTGTAAATGCCTCATATTTGCCAACAATCGTACCCAATCCGAAGCCGTCATTGCTAACCTGCGGCAAATTGCTCAAGCAGAAGGCTTCCCCGATATTTATCACGTTCATCATGGCAGCATTTCTGCCCCACTCCGGGAAGCAGCGGAAAAAGCGATGCGTGGTACTACCCCGGCTGTTACTGCCGCAACGGTAACCTTAGAATTAGGCATTGATATTGGGCAGTTAGAACGGGTAATTCAGCTCAATGCCCCCTATTCCGTGGCTAGCTTCTTGCAGCGCTTAGGACGTACTGGAAGGCGTGGTAATCCTGCGGATATGCGATTTGTTTGCACGGAAGATGAACCATCCGACGAAGAATCTTTACCTGAACAAATTCCTTGGCAACTGTTACAGTGCATTGCCATCATCCAACTGTATTTAGAAGAACGTTGGATTGAGCCAATCAAGCCGATGCAATACCCTTTTAGCTTGTTGTATCACCAAACAATGAGTATCTTAGCCGCGATGGGCGAACTCTCCCCGGCTGCCCTTGCTCAACAAGTTTTAACCTTACCTCCGTTTGCCGCCATCTCACCGGAAGATTTTCGGCAATTGCTACGCTACCTCAGGGATATTGACCATATTCAACTAACTGAAAAAGGTGGGTTAATCGTTGGATTAACAGGAGAAAAAATAGCCCGTAACTTTCAGTTTTATGCGGTCTTTCCTGACTCTGTAGACTATAGTGTCCGGGACGAATTTCAGGAACTTGGTAGTATTGTTATACCCCCCACACCGGGAAATCGATTGGCCTTGGCGGGAAGAACGTGGGAAGTGTTGGAAGTGGATTTAAAAAGAAAGATCATATGGGTCAAGCAAGTGGAAGGGATTGGCACTAGTTCTTGGCGAGGTGGGAGCATTAATATTCACACTAAAATCCTCGAAAGAATGAAACGAGTTTTGGTAGAAAGTACCGAGTACCCTTACTTGCAACCTCAAGCTCAAGAGCGGCTGAAAGCAGTTAGGCAACTAGCTCGAATTCATCGATTAGATCGAGATAATATCATTTCTTTGGATGACAACACCTACTACATATTTCCTTGGATGGGAACCGTTGCTTACCGCACATTGGAACGTTTTCTCAATTTTTTTGTTCGATATTCTCTGGATATCCAAAGTCTGAGTGGCGGGTCTCCGTACTTTCTGACGGTTAAATTAGGGAAAAGTAATCCTCAAGAATTAAGGACAGAAATTGTCTCTTTTTGTGAAAGAGAGTTGACGGAATATGACCTTGTAAGTTCTGAAGAATCTCCTAAATTACAAAAATATGATGAATTCATTCCTAATAATCTCCTCCGCAAAGCCTTTGCTTTTGAGCATCTAGCTCGGGAAGAACTTCGGGAAATTCTGAATACATGGTGAATCGCAGTCTTCATTAATATTTAACAATATTTCTATATTGATTTCTATTTTATGCTGATTAACTCTTGAGTTTTTCTCAAAACATAGTTCTTTTTAAGAAATTCTCCAAATCCTTGCCAGGACTTCACATCCAATTCCTATAATGTTAAAGAAGCTGGACCTAAATTAACAGGTCAGCTCGGGCGATAAATCTACCCTCAACCTAATTTTTCCAAGACGTTCCCAAGCCGAAACTTCACTTTGCCCGCTATGCCGATTACTTTTACAGGTTTACTAATGTCGCATTTCTATTTTGATTCCAACAATAATGGTCATCGGTCATTTGAGTTACCAGGAGCAAGACCGCATTACAACCCCGACCGACCTGGCCAAGTTAAGCATATTTTCCTAGATTTAGCGCTTGATATTCCCAACCAAAGTTTTGGTGGGAGTTGTACTATTACCCTTGAACCGATACGTAACCAAATTAACCAACTAACCTTAGATGCCGTTAACTTGACAATCCAGTCGGTGCAAGTAGAGGGGACGCCTCAACGCTTTGAATATGACGGTGAACAGCTACATATTCAGCTACAAACGCCTACAGAAGTGGGGAAACAAATTAAGATTGCGATCGCCTATCATGTCGAAAAACCCCAGCGTGGCCTTTACTTCATCGCACCCGATAAACATTACCCCAACAAACCCACCCAAATCTGGACACAGGGCGAAGATGAGGACTCTCGCTTTTGGTTCCCCTGCTTCGATTATCCTGGTCAGTTGGCAACCTCGGAAATTCGGGTAAAAGTCCCAAAACCATTCATCGCCATTTCCAACGGTGAACTGATCGCCACCGAAGATGACGGCGATTCCAAGATTTATCACTGGTTGCAACAGCAAGTCCATCCCACCTATTTAATGACCTTGGCAGTGGGTGATTTTGCCGAAATTCGGGATGAGTGGAACGGCAAACCCGTCACCTACTATGTAGAAAAGGGTCATGAAGAAGATGCCCGTCGCAGCATGGGCAAAACGCCTCGGATGATTGAGTTTTTTAGCGAGAAGTTTGGCTATCCCTACCCTTATCCCAAGTACGCGCAAGTTTGCGTGGATGACTTTATCTTTGGTGGGATGGAGAACACCTCCACTACCCTGCTCACTGACCGTTGCTTGTTAGACGAACGCGCCGCCTTGGATAATGATCGCACAGAAAGCTTAGTTGCCCACGAACTCGCTCACCAGTGGTTTGGAGACTTAGTGGTCATTAAGCACTGGTCTCATGCTTGGATTAAGGAAGGCATGGCGTCCTATTCCGAAGTATTTTGGACAGAGGATGAGTATGGTAAAGAGGATGCCGCTTACTACTTACTCGGTGAGGCGCGCAGCTACTTAATGGAAGACAGTTCTCGCTATCGCCGGCCTATTGTCACCCACGTTTACCGGGAAGCGATCGAACTGTATGACCGGCACCTATATGAAAAAGGTGCTTGCGTCTATCACATGATTCGCACGGAGTTGGGCGAGGAGTTATTCTGGAAAGCCATTCACACCTTTGTGCAAGACAACGCCCACAATACAGTAGAAACCGTTGACCTTTTAAGGGCGATTGAAAAAGCAACCGGTCGTAATCTCTTATTCCTATTCGATCAGTATGTCCTTCGAGGTGGACATCCTGACTACAAAGTAGCCTATTCCTGGGATGGGGATAGCCAGTTAGCGAAACTTACTGTTACCCAAACTCAGGCTAAGAACAACAACAACAATGGTAGTAGCAGCGAATTATTTGATTTGAAAATCCCCATTGCTTTTGGTTACGTTCAAGACAGTGGTAATCCTCCGGAATTAAAAACATTCACCGTCAGAATTCATGAACGGGAACAAAGTTTCTATTTCCCCTTAGAGAAAAAGCCTGATTTTATTAGCTTTGATTGTGGGAATAACTACCTGAAAACGGTTGCTCTAGAATACTCCATACCCGAACTAAAAGCTCAGTTAAAATCTGACCCTGACCCCATTTCCCGCATCTACGCAGCCCAAGCGTTGGCGAAGAAGGGAAGTTTAGAAGCCGTGAAGGCACTGTCGGATGCCCTAACGGGTGATGCGTTCTGGGGTGTTCGAGTAGAAGTCGCCAAACAACTGGCACAGGTAAAACTGGATCAGGCGCTGGAGGCGTTAATTGTCGGGTTACAGGATAAAGATGCCCGTGTGCGTCGGGCGGTGGTGGATGGTTTGAGTCAAGTTAAGACTCCAGAAAGCTACGATGCGCTGAAACAGTTGCTCTCGCAAGGAGATGCCAGCTACTACGTGGAAGCGTCAGCTGCTAGTGCCCTTGGCAAAATGGTGTCAGCTACCCTCAAAGATAAGGAAGAGGACGTTCTACAATTACTCACCCACATTCTGAAAGAACGGGCGGGATGGAACGAAGTAGTGCGTAGTGGTGCGATCGCAGGATTGAGCCAAATGAAATCCTCACCCCAAGCACTGGAAATTATTCTAGAATACACCGCTCCTGGTGTACCACAACCCTTACGACTGAGTGCGATTCGGGCGTTGGGCGCTATCTCTACAGGTCAGACTCCAAACCAGGTGGAGAGGATTATTGAACAATTAGGGCAACTGGCGGGAGAAGCGTTCTTCCTCACACAAGTGTCTGTGGTTGTAGCATTGGGGCAAATGGAAACCACTAGAGCAATTGGAGTGCTTCAATCGCTTTCGCAGCAAACGCCGGATGGACGAGTCCGCCGCATGGCAGAGGAAGCGATTCAAAAAGTACAGAAGAATGCGGGTGCTGATCAAGCCGTAAAACAGCTACGAGAAGAGTTCGACCAGTTGAAAAAAGAAAATCAGGAACTCAAAAGCCGCTTAGAAAATCTCGAAGCGAAAGCTAAGTAGCGGATGAAAATTAAAAAATCTCACTAACTTTAGGGTGGGCACTGCCCACCCTAAAACTTTCTTTAAGAACTGGGCTTAACAACTACTTTGAGATTTTTGTCATCGTTATCATATGCAGCTACACGTCCCTTTTTAAAAACAACTTTGCTCCTACCATAATGGAAGTCTTCGTGATCGGACCACAGCTTAATGTGAGTAGGTGTGCCTTGTACTCTAAGCACATCATCCTTCGTAGAGCCTAAAGTCCAATAGTCACTGGAGATGGAAACTGAGGGTGAAACACCAGGCTTTGATGGAGGCAAGCTAGAAAGCTCATGGAACACATAAACAACTCCACCTCCATCACAAACATCAAACGTGGCATTGAACTCTCTAGCCTTTTGATCTAAATATTGCTTTGCGGCTTCTGCTGATAAGTCTGCCTCCATCGCGAAGCCCAAGAGCGTGAGTTGAGCATTGCCTTTTTTGAGCAGCCGATAAAAGGTAGATTGCAGGCGATCGCGTTTTTGTTTCTTAGCTTGCTGTTGCAACCGCCAAGCTATCCAGCCACCTGCGCCAGCCAGAGGTAGACCAGCAACGAGATAAGCGAGAGCATTGCTGAGTTTTTCATCTGGCTTGGCGTAGTCATTAAACGGTTGATAAACAGCAAGCAACAAGAAAAAACCACTTAAGGTCAGTAGCGTTCCGGCAGCTACTTTTTTGATGCGCTTCATCGCCCAGTTGATGCATGAATGTTACCCAGATTCTAGCCTGAGGTACGAGTCGCTTCCAGAAGACGAGAAAAGTAAAAGCGAGTGCTGGTCATGGCTTGGCGCTGAATGGAAAAGCCATTACTCTCTAAAATTTTGATAATATCGGCTTCGCGATGCTGGTAAGCACGAGTCGTTTTACTCGGCCCTGGAAACAACTCACCAATTTTTTTGAGTAAACTTAGGGCAAGGGTTTTGGGGGCAAAGCTGAGAATGAGGCGAGACTCAGCAAGAGAGGCAAGGTGGCTAATCATTTGCCCCGCTTTATCTTGGGGATAGTGAATCAACACATCCAGACAAATCACGGTATGGTAGCTGCCGCTCAATGCTTCCAAATCCTGTACGGCAAAGGTAGGATTAGTCGTATTGCCCAGATTCTGTTTTGCCCGTTCCTTCGCTTCACCTACCATTTTTTCCGAGATATCGCTAGCGAAGACTTTAGCACCCGCTTGAGCCAGGGGAATGCTGAGGCTACCAACCCCACAGCCCGCGTCACAGATGGACAAACCTGCTAGATTCCCGTCAGCCTCCAGCCAACTGAGGACGGTATCAACCGTTTGCTGATGTCCGGTGCGGATATCTAGCTGAACTTTGTTCACCTCGCCATCGCCGTAAATCCGCCGCCAGCGGTCAAACCCTGTGGTATTGAAATAGTCTTGGACAACGGTTTTGTCATCAACTGTGTTCATAAAGTTGGATTTTGATCAGGAATCTGGGACGGTTTCTTACTTTACCAGTTGTTGCCGATAGAACGTAAATCTTGCACTCAGCAGCACCCGAGTGACCGTTCCCTGATTTTTATCGCCAAAAAAGTTAAGATTGAACTTAGATTTTTAACAAATGTAAACATATGTCCGTCCAGGTTGGAGATACCGCTCCTGAGTTCACTCTACCTTCTCAATCAGGAGAGCCAGTCAGTCTCAAAGATTTCATCGGTAAAAAAAGCGTAGTCTTGTACTTCTATCCCAAAGACGATACTCCCGGATGTACAGCAGAAGCTTGTGCCTTTCGCGATAGCTACGAAGTGTTTCAAGAAGTCGGCGCGGAGGTGATTGGCGTCAGCGATGACTCATCAGCTTCTCATCAAAACTTTGCCAGCAAGTACCGTTTGCCATTCATCCTAGTCAGCGATACTGGCAAGCAAATACGCAAGCTATATGGCGTTCCCTCAACTCTTGGACTTCTCCCCGGTCGAGTGACTTACGTCATTGACAAGAATGGGATTGTGCGACACATTTTTAACTCCCAGTTCAACTTTAAAGGCCACATTGAAGAAGCACTGAAAACCTTGCGAGAGTTGCAACAAGTCTAAAATCGGCTCATATAGCCAATCTAAATAACCTGTAACATCCTCTCCTCTGTTCCTTAGTGTTCTTTGTGCCTGGAGTGGTTCGTTTCTATACCAATTTGCTTGAGTAACAAAATTCTTACTCACCCCAAAACTTAGGGTTCCCCAAGGAGAACTGTGCAAGGTTTTTTGAATTTAAACAAGCCAGCCGGATTGACTTCCCATGACTGCGTTGCCCAAGTGCGACGGCTAGTGCATCTGAAACGGGTAGGGCATGGGGGAACCTTAGATCCAGCCGCTACGGGTGTCTTACCTATTGCACTCGGTAAAGCAACCCGCTTATTACCCTATATGCCTCAGGATAAGGCGTACCGCGCAACAATTCGACTGGGGATAAAGACAACCACGGATGACTTGGAAGGGGAGGTTCTCACCACTGCATCAGCCGCTGGATTGACGTTGGACAAGGTGCATCCATTGCTTGAGCAGTTTCAGGGCAAGATTCAGCAAGTGCCACCTATGTACAGTGCGATTCAGGTTCAGGGAAAACGCCTGTATGATTTAGCCAGAGCCGGTGAGACGGCTGAAATCCCTGTGCGGACGGTGGAAATCTATCAAATCCAAGTATTAGATTGGCGTCCGGGAGAGTTGGCAGAACTGGATGTGGCGATCGCTTGTGGTTCGGGAACCTATATTCGTGCGATCGCCAGAGATTTGGGGGAATTACTCAATACAGGCGGCACTCTCGCTGCTTTGACTCGTACCCGCAGTTGTGGCTTAGAACTCTCAGATAGCCTGACGTTAGAGGAACTAGAAGCACAGACTCAACAAAAAACGTTTCAGCCGCTACCGCCAGCCGCGGCTTTGGCACAGTTACCCGCCGTTACCTTACCCGTAGAAGACGCCCATCGCTGGTGTTTGGGACAACGTCTTCCCTGGAATGACACTTTAGCTCATCCTCTTTCGTCAACCAACGCTTTACGAGTTCACAACGCAACCGGTGATTTTTTGGGGATAGGTCAAATCCTTAACTCTGAAACTCAGCCCTTGCTTGCTCCTCAAATGGTTTTTGCTACTGCGGAAGAAAAATGACCAACCACAGACCAAAAACCTCTATAATTATCGGCAATTCGGAGATGTGTCTGGTTAAGCAGACACCACGGAAATCTCACTGACTATTTTCATTCGTCCCCGGTACAACCCATAGAGTAGCCTATCAATCGCCTCTCTCTCTTCGTCAGTAAGTGCATCCTCTAACATAGCGGCTAATAGTCCGTATCGATCAGCGAGTGTAATTATGCCAGACTGGCTGACTTGAGCGAATAAATCGGAGATAGCACCAGGAAGTAGACGCAGTTGAATTTGCATTATACCTGATAATGGTTAACCTTTTATTCTATCATTATTCATTTCCTCAAAGGGGGGTGTATGGGTCTGACCCCCTACCCCGGATCAGCCATTCTCACGCTTGTAGGTCGGTGAAATTAAACATTACGGTGAGGACTAGGCAGAGGGCATGGGGCATGGGGCATGGGGCATAGACAAGAAACAGTTACTCAACCGCAATTTCAACTCGACGGTTGCGCTGTTGGTTGCCATCAAGATCATTATCATTAGCGACCAAGGGACGAGTTCCGCCATAGCCAACCACGAGCCAGCGATATTGCTCACCTAAGGCACTAGCAAGGTATTGCTGAACGGCTTTAGCACGACGAAATGACAGTTCTCGGCTGGTATCGAGGTCACTATCCACGTCTGTATGGACAGCAATACGGATGGTGCTGGAAGGGTAGCTACGCAAATCCGTAATGATTTTGTCTAAAATCAAGCCCGCTTCTGGACGTAAAATGCTGTTGTTCTGCTCGAATAAGAGGTCACTGGGCAAAGTCACTTTCAATTTGTCGGCGGGCAGGCGAGAGGAGGAAACGGGCATGAGTTGATTTGCACTGCTATTGTCCATTACTTGGACATCCGAGTTAGATGACGGTACTCCTTGCAGTTGCAGCGCGATCGCTTGCATCCGTGCTTCTAGCGGTTCGTTAGGATGACTGGTTCCCAGTTGGATTTCTAAAGCCTCCACCGCTTCATCCATTGACTTCAACTGCCCCTGCAACTGGTTTAGCTTGGCCTGTGCTTGCTGTTTTTGCACAGGTGTTAGCGACGGGGGAGAACTAGTAGATGTTCGTACCGTGTCAGAACTGTCATTGGGAGAGATGGTGGATGTCTTTTTGTCAAGACCTTCCATCATCTTGAGCATGAGGGGCTTCTCCGGATTGGGGTCGGGATAGTAGTTGGCGAAGACCATGCCCAACATCAAGGCTAACCCCCCACCTACGACCAACAGTAGCAATCGGAAAATTAAAATTAGTAACCACCAAGGTCTGGGGGTTGATTGGTCACGAGAAGTTTTAGCGGCTGAATTATTGGGTTGAGTCACCGATTTTCCTGAATTCCATTCAGACCATAGAAGAATAATAGAGACATTCGGTGATTTCGATCATGCCATTGTCAGGATGAAAGTTGAACCTAACCTCCAAATCAAGGAGGGCACAAAGTTCGCTCACTCAAAATGAAAACTTTCGTAAAAGAGTAACTGAATAAATTCTTAACTTGGTATACATAACATATGGTGAAGTAGCCACAGTTACTCGGGTGTTGCTCCTCACATCAAAAAAGCACTCTAGCAACCCCAATCTCTAATGTTCAACCGAACATTGTGTTTAGTAGGAGGGTTTCGTAAGCAACCCTAATTTATGCTTTTAGCCATCCTACTACTAATGGCGTCTAGCCTACCTGTTCAGGCTTATCTGCTCAATCTCCCTATGGTCGCAAACTCATCATCACAGCCATTCTCCCAGCCTTCGATGGACGTGTCTGAAGAAATAGCCCAAGACATGACTCAACCAGGAGTGCAAATAGACCCCCTGGATAGTCCGCATCCCATTCCCTGGAATTGGGTGTTGGCTACCCAGGCAGAACTGAGTATTAGTAATAGTACGGGAGTACGGTACTATCGCAGCCAGTCCCTTGTTTCTCCTGATGGTCAGTACGCCGCTTATAGTCGCATCCAAATGGATGGACAGCCAGAAATATACGAAAGTCATATCACGAGTGTCGTTTTTGTAGAAAATTTACAGACGGGGGATTTACGAACGCTCACCGCCTCTTCGCCTTGGGTCGATCATCCTCTAGCCAGCCCCCAAGACATGGATATGGCAGGGACGATCAGAATTTTGATACCCATTTCCTGGTCTAAGTCAGGCCATCACCTCTTGGTAAGGCAGTTTGAAGGAATATTTGGCACTTCGGATGCGACTGATTTTGCCGT
>DATNPV010000121.1:0-15337 GCA_036703055.1 Waterburya sp. | reverse complement strand
TTTGATTTAGCCTGGATTGGCTTAGATAGCAGCAAACGCTTAGACCCTAAACTGCCTATTTTTGTCCTACAAAGTACCGCTGAATTTGCCAAACGTTACTTAGATGTTGAGGATTTAAAACCAGCAGGACAGCAGCTATTAGCCCGTGCCGCCCAGTTACTCATGCCTTGGCTTGATACTCCAGCATGGTTTCAAGTTCACCGTTGGCGTTATGCCTTTCCTAGCCATCCTTTAAATCAAGACTGCCTTGAGGCAGCAACAGTGGTGCCTCTAGTCTGCTGTGGGGATTGGTGTGGAGGTAAGTTGATAGAAAGTGCCTTGCAGTCTGGATTAGCTGCTGCTACGCAAATTAATCAACAACTGCAACAGCGATCACTTCCAGGAGCTAGGTTTTTAGATGTTGTTATGACTGGTGATCGATTTGGGTAATGGGTAATGGGTCATCGTAAATAGGGAAGATGTTCCAATCCCAATTCTCAAAGGGTACGACTTTCACCAATGAATCAGACTGGCTAGGATTACGGCAAAAGCCTTTTATCCAGCTTGGCTTGCAACTTTTGCAGCTTATCAGGGTTGGAACCAGAAAGAACTAAAACCATTGTCTTCCCATCCCGGACACAGTACATTTCAACCGAAATGTTGTTGGCAACTCCAAACACATCTCTTGTGCCGATATTGAGGTTCTGAAAACCTTCTTGTTTCATCACCGTTTCAGCCGTATTAATGCACTCCTCTACTGTGTTGGTGTTTAGTTCGTATTCGGTAATGTTTATAGCAGGAGAGTCAGCCATTGCGGCTGAAAGAGAGAGAGGAAGAGAAGCAGTCATTAAGGTGGTTACGATGACCATTGATGTAAAGGCTGAGTCAGTAAATTTCATCAAATCTTTCCTCCTCTTTTTCAGGAAATATCCTTTATCCTTTGTCCCATTAATGTTGTATCTAACAATCACTGTCAATCATCTGAGCCGCTAAGGCTAAGGCTGCTTCTGGGGTGGAGATTTGACCCTCAGCGCGTGCTACCCCAATGGCAGTGAGGAGTTCACCCACAAGTGGCCCAGCTTTGAGCTTGAGCGATCGCATCAAGTCTTTTCCTGTTACCAGTGGAGTTGGATGAGCCACTTGATCATCGGGGGTAAGATAACGGTGAATGAGGGGAGTTATCTCCTGAATTGCTGCTCCCGACGCCACAGCCAAAACGACTAATGCGGGAAAAACAAACCCAACACCCTGAAAGAAAAAATACTGTTCCTTGACAGGCATCGGCGAGGTGGCATGAGCTAACAGTTGGGGCAAGTGCTTGAGCACCGTAACCACCGTCCGAATTTCAGCGCGACTATACTTTAAACCCAACATCTGTTCCTCAGCTGATTCCGGTACTGATGGCAGCAAACAGGTGAGTTTTGTCAGACTTAGTAAAGAGGCTGACTTGCCGCTAACGGCTGCTTGAAGTTCTTGCCCAAACTGAGGCCAAGTTTCTTCTAACACGTCAGCTGCATGGTCAACTGCTGCTACGACGGCTAACCCTTGAACTGTCGCATCGGGAAACCACCCTTTTAGCAAATTATCATCCCAAGCCGCTTGTAACCAAGGCGTGCCTTGAGGTGACTTGAGCAGATGACTTAACTCGACTTGCACCCGTTCTGCTGCTACCTGCTGGAGTAAGGGGGCGAGTTGGCGAATCACTGACTGAGTTGTCGATTCAATCGTAAAGTTCAGTTGAGCGGCTTGGCGATAGGCTCGCAGTAATCGTAAGGGGTCATCTTTAAGATTCTCCGGCGACACCATCCGAATCAGGTTTTGTCGCAAATCTTCATAGCCTTGAAGCGGGTCAATGAGTTCTTTAGTGTAGGGATTGTAAGCGATCGCATTGACGGTAAAGTCCCGCCGTCGCAAATCTATTTCCACGCTGTCGCCTTCTTGTTGAGCTAAATCAACGGTGGCTTGATCGAATACAACTCTAGCAATCTGGCGCTGTGCATCCAGTACTACAAACCCAGCCTTGTAATGCTTAGCTAGATTGCGTGCTGTCTGTACAGCGTCGCTGGGTAAAACAAAATCTAAATCCAGATACTCGCGACGTCGCCCCAGCAATGCATCTCGTATCGCCCCGCCCACTAAGCAAGCTTCTGGTGGTAGCCACTCCCAACTAAAAGGCCATGTTTCGGGAGAGAGGACAGAGGATGCGATTTCTACATTTTGCCAGTTCATTTCAAGCTGTCTCAATCGATGCGTCAAATTTAAGCCAAACTACTTCACGGTGTCATTAGTTTCCGGATTTAAAACAATTGACACTTTTGACGATAGTCTCTCATGGCTCCAATGGCCACCACTAAGAAGAAAAATTACGCTCTACTGAATGCTGATTTCTTTTTCCCTAACAGTTAAGAATCAATTTTGAACCGTCAAGCTAGAAACAATTGTCAAATTGACCCAGTTTAGTAGGTGCAAAAGTATTATTCATCCTTGCTAGTCCATCTAAGTGAATAATACTTTGAGATTATTTCCGAAGAAAATCCAAGATTATTTCATGAGATAGATGGGATACGCCTGGAGAGCTTGATAGTTTGTAAATGTAAATAAGGACGTTTTAAAAATCACAAAGGTGGACAGATATGAACCTTCTTGCTTGGATCGTTTTAGGTCTGATTGCTGGCGCGATCGCTAAAGCCATATACCCAGGCCATCAAGGCGGTGGCATTCTTTCAACCATCTTATTAGGTATTGTTGGTGCTTTTGTCGGTGGGACTTTAGCAATCATGCTCACGACAGGAAGATTGGCATTGGGAGCCACAACGTTGAGTCTTCCAGGGATTATCCTGGCTGTTTTAGGCGCACTAGTTGCTATCTTCATTTGGCAGCTTTACAATCGACGCCGTTTTATTTAGGCAAAACACTCTATAAAGCCAAGTATGGATAGAGTGATTCTCTAGGACGAGTGATCAATTCTGATAGTTTACGGAAACTCGGCAGGCGTAGCCTCAACGAATTAGGTAAACTATAAACAGAGCTTTGCGCTCGGTCATACGTAGTGGCAAGCTCTACAAACATTTACCAACTCCCGTGTTTAAGCAAGACTACACAAAAATCAACCCAACTTCTAGTCAATGGAGGTCTTGCCTGAGCTAGAGTGACAAGAAAGACTTGGAGTTTGTGCAATGTGTATTTGCGTTAACTGCCACTATGTAGACCGCTGTACCACCTATCATGCGGTGGAAACGCAGCATCAAGTGCCTCACTTGACAGAAACCCCGGATTTTGACGCCATTGAACCTACTATTAATGTCAATATCCGTCCTCGCCAAGATTACGTGGAGATGGAGTGGGATGTAGTGGGTTGCCAAAGCTTTAAGCAGGAAGCTGGGAAGTGGGCGAAGCTACGTCCGGGTGAACTAATACCCACCTGAACGACTACCAGCATTAACCCGCAAGTCGGTATAGCGCGGAATTTCTTCAGCTCTAGTTATTTAGTTAGTTCCGCGTCTTTTGTTGTTTGCGTGGGTAGATGCAGGTTATTCTCAGGCTCACCCTTCATCTCACAACATCCCTAGCAACCCAGAATCGGCTTAATGTTAATTCATTGACACAATTCCGGAGATCGAGCCAAGATGAGAGAAGTGATAAATTTTTGTAAAGGCTAAACTGGATGTCTTTTGAGTTTTTATCCCTGGAGACGATCCAAGAAATTGCAAAACAATACGGCTACTTAGCCGTTTTTTTGGGAATTGCCCTAGAAAGCATAGGAATTCCCTTACCAGGGGAAACAATTACCCTGGTGGGCGGTTTCCTGGCAGGTAGTGGTGAACTCGATTATTGGTTAGTACTGGGTTCTGCGGCTGGCGGTACTGTACTAGGTGGTAGCATTGGTTACTGGATTGGGAAGCTGGGCGGCTGGGCGTTATTACAGCGAGCGGGGCGTCTGTTCCGCATCACAGAACAGCAACTGATAGAAACTAAACAGCAATTTAGCGAAAATGCTGTTAGAGCCGTATTTTTTGGGCGATTCGTGGCGTTCTTGCGAATTTTAGCGAGTCCGATGGCAGGAATTGCTGAAATGCCCTTTCCAAAATTTATGTTATTCAACCTTGCTGGTGGCGCTGTCTGGGCATCAGTGATGGTAAGTTTATCCTTCTTTCTGGGACGCCTCATCCCCTTGGAACAATTAATCTCCTGGGTCGCTAAATTTGCGATCGTAGCGCTCATCCTAGTGATTGCTTGGTTGGTGGTTCCCGGCTGGTTGGAGTCACGCAAACTCAAGCAGTCATCCGTTACCGATCAGCCGTCTGCACCAGGTGAGTAGGGATTGAGAATGGGTTCGGATGAAAGCCTTTCACGAACCCAATAGCACCGGCTACCCGTAGAAGAAGCACGACTATAACTTCCTCCCCTCCCCCCCCTCTTTGCCTCTCCGCCTCCAGTTTCTTGAAAGGGTGCAAAAGTCTACTATCTATCTAAGAAATCCTCCAGTGGCAGGGAGTCTCGTTTTGTCAACGGTAATGCTCGTGCCGTTTGGGTAATAATAAGTCGTGGAACCGTCGCCATTGGTTACCCCCACATTAGGGTAGATTACCTGACCCCGTGGTGTGGTAATCGCGCCTGAACTCCTAATCCTTGAGCTATAAGGATACGAAGTGGTACTACCGTTCTGGTTTTGCACACCTGGATTAATGCGGATAATCGGTTCATTAGAGAGAGTCCGATTAAGGATTGTGTTGTCTCTTGTGTTGCCTCTATTGAAGGGGTAATTTTGTGCATAAGCAGGCAAGGCGATTAAAGCACTAAAGCCCAATACGCCTAGCCCACCTGCAAGGATTCTTATGTGAGCAAACATGTCTGTTAAACCAACTTATCTATACATCTCTACCCTAGTTTTGTCAACGCAACGGAACACCCTTCTACTGGGTGATCTACTGGAAAGACGACGGATGCCTTAAGAAGGGTTAAGATGTTGTTCGCTCAATTAAAACACTTCCCCAATGACAGCAGCGGTCAGAATTCAGCCAACTGGCTTTAGCGTACAGTATCCAAAAACTCAATGGCGTGTCAGCTTTGTTGAGGACGCCTCTGGTAAGTTCCGTTTTCTGCTGTGTGGTAAGGATTTTAAATTTGAACCTCGAGATCGCTACTGTTATCCTAGTCACGACGATGCCAAACGAGCAGCCTACTGTTTCCTCGAACTGATGAAGCGGTTAGAACGTTCACGCATGAAGCTGAGCATCCTGACTGAGATTGGTGTCCTCAAATTTCCCCAAGAAAATTATCGCACTTACGAGCTTTGGGTCGTCGTTGACCGCACTCGCTACACATGGGAAGCCATCACAGTGCAAGGCTTCTGCTTGCGATCGCAAAGATGGTACAAGCATCCAGACACAGCTGTTGCCAAAGCCAAAGCACATATTGACCGGGAACTGGCAATTTCTCAAATCAGAGATGTCGTTGGGTGGGTTTGACTCTCGCGATCGCGTTTGTACTGCTAGCGACAGGCTTGGCAATGGGGTTACATCAGCACCCCATATTTAAGGCAAGAACTTGTAGTGAGTTGAATTAAATATTAAAACCAGCCCCTGAAACTAGGAGCTGTCTCTCAAAAAAAATTAATCAGAGTTATTTATATTTAGAGCCTTTATTTGGCTGGCTCCATTTGAACTACTATTAATTTTTATCAGGTTTTTGTGCATTTCTCGTATTTTCTTTACACTCTCTTTAGCTTTCTAACTAATAGTTAGTCAGCCTTCATTAATAAGGCTGCCAGGACACATCCACCCGCCCAATCCCAGCCATCACGAAATTCATTGGGAGTGTACTGTGCCCAGGCTTGACCAGCATCATCCTGATAGAAACCCGTAATCTCTGCTTTCGCTTTCCCACCCCAAGGCGGCGTAACCTGGATTTTGTCTCCGGCATTGAACACATCTTGCGCTTGATTAGTAGCGCTTTCAAGTATTATGAGCGGCTTAGGTTCAATACGCTTGGGTTTCTCAATGCGACGATAAGGCTTGTCTTGGTTCATAGACGCTGCTTCCTCAATTCAAATCTCTTAACTACTTTATTCGAGTTGTAGGTTTTATACAGCAGTTTGCAGCTTGGGTGAAGTATAGCAAAAGGCAGAAGAGAGAAGATTGACGGGTCTTGGTTTCTGTATTTGGCGAGAGTCCTAATTGCCTTGGCGACTGCTATGCATTCGTGGCGGGCAAATCACCGTAGTGGTGCGTTAGTGACAGCGTAACGCACCAACTCAACTAAGAACTAGGGCATGGTGTGAGAGCGAAAATTCTATCCTCTAGCCCTTGATTTGACCACTTGTAGCCAGGACACGTGCACTTACACCCAATACACGCAGCAGTCCCTCGGAGTCGGCATGATTATAAGTACCGATCCCTTCCATTGAGGCATTTTCTTCTGAATACAGAGAATGCGGCGTATTACTGGCAGAAACAAACGAAATATTCCCTTTGTAAACAGAAACTGTAATCGTCCCTGTCGCCAGTGCTGCCGTAGGTTGAATCGCTTGAAGTGCCATCTGAGTGGCTAAGTCAAACCAATACCCCTGATAAATCTGCTTGGCAATCACTAAAGATAGCTGGTCAAAGAACTCACGAGCACGGCGATCCAAAATTAGTTGCAGCAAGAGAGCATAGCAAGTCCCCAGTAGTTCTACACCAGGGCTTTCGTAGACCCCTCGCGATTTAATGCCTACAAAGCGATTCTCAACTAAATGAGTACCTATGCCGATACCATGGCGTCCCCCGATCTCATTCGTTTGCACAAATGCCTCGACTAAGTTTACAGGAGAGCCATTAATCGAAACCGGACGACCTTGCTCAAAATGTACGGTGAACTCCTCCGCTTCGTCTGGAGCATCGGCAGGATAGCAACCCATAATCGGCTTCACAAAATGAGCCGGAGTTGTCAAGGCTTCCAAGAGTCCTGATTCGTGCGTTAGCCCTAGCAAATTCGCATCCGTGGAGTAGGGTTTATCTTTCGTAGCTGCGACAGAAAGTCCTTTTTCTTGACAAAAGTCAATCATTTCGCTGCGACCCGGAAAACGTGCTAGAAACTTTTCATCACGCCAGGGAGCATACACTTCAAACTCTGGAGCGAGCATATTGGTAATCAGTTGAAAACGGACTTGATCGTTACCCCGTCCTGTTGCACCATGACTGAAGATGGTTAAATCCCTTTTTTTCATCTCTTGGATCATGGCTTGGGCAAGAACACATCTAGCGATTCCTGTGGTGTTCCAGTAACGCCCTTCATAGCAGGCTTGAGATTGAATCACGCTTATACCAGCTTGTGCGATCGCTTCTCGTGCAGGTAACAAGACAAAATCCTCTGCCCCAGCTAAGAGCATCCGCTGGCGGATGGCTTCTGTATCGTCCTCATCAGGTTGCCCCAAGTCAGCTGTAAAACAAATAACCCGTACCCCCTGATCGGCAAGCCAACGGGTTATTGTGCAGCTATCTAGACCACCAGAGCCAGCAAATGCAATAGTTTTTCCTGTCAAATCCTGAGCTTTCATTGTGTGATTTTCCTCTCAAGTAGCATCCCCTGCCAAGCACACTCACGGGTGAGCGTGTTTGTAACATTGATTATGAAATTGATTGGGCCGCTATGAACCGACATAAAGAAGTATCGACTCTGCTTGAATAGGCCAATACAACTGTTTCAGTGCAACCCCTTGATTTCTCACCCTGAAAAACGACAAAGGAACTATTGTATCCGGTCGGGCACGGCATGGATTGGTCAGGGCAAACAAACTGCGAACCCAGGAGCGTGGGTCGATATGAAAGCCCTCCTGCTCCAGTTCTGTCTTCAGCCGCATTAGCTCTGTTAATTTGTACCAGCGACAACAATCTGTCGCCACGGACAAATAATCTTGTCCATTAAATAATTAATTTCCACTTTAAAGAATTAATTTCCCTTTCGCTGTTCAACCCTAAAAAGGCTATAAACCTTTTCAGATAAGGTTTATAGCCTTTTTTGATCGCCAATGCCCCTAATCCGACTTTTAAAGTAAACCACTTCCAAAATTTATAAACGCCAGAATATTCTTTAAAGTGAAAGGCTTCACTTTTTTAGAACAATCGTTGGAGGCTCACTATGTTTACACAGGATGGGGTGTTGGAAAACAGTTCTTCCAGTCAAGAGACAGAAGACTTACAGGAACGGACTGCCAAGCCGCTCACTCTCCTGAACGAGATGACGCCAGAGGTTCAGCAAAAGATAGACCTAATTGACGCTATAGTCCAAGCACCTGATAAAAAAAGCCGAAGTGAAGCGATTCAAAAAGCGTCTGAGGTACTGGGCAGAACTCCCCGCATGATTCGCCTCATGGTAAAGAGGGTAGAAAGTGAGGGAGTTGCCACTCTTGGGGTTGGTCGTAAGGACAAGGGACAGTTTCGTATTTCCGAGCAGTGGTCCAAATTTATTACTGCCACCCATGATTGGGGGCAGCAAGATGGTTCTCGGATGAATCACAACCAAGTTCATGTGCATCTCATGACTCTTGCCTCCAAGGGAGAAGCACTGCGAGGGAAACAATATGCGGAGCGGTTCAAGAATTACCCAGAGGTATTGTCCGACTTAGTAGCGGGGAAATATCCATCCCATCCCACTGTCTACAAAGTGATTAATTTTCATCTGGCTCAAAAAAATAAGAAGGTTCGTCATCCGGGTTCTCCGGCCCAAGGGCAAATCATCCAAACCACTGAAGGGATTTTAGAAATCACTCATAGTAATCAAATTTGGCAGTGTGACCACACGAAACTGGATATCTTTCTGGTTGACGATAAAGGTGAAGTGATTTTTCAGTTAAACGATAAAGGTGAAGAGGTCATTGGTCGTCCCTACATCACGCTAATCATGGACAGCTACTCTGGCTGTGTTGCAGGCTTTCACCTGGGATTGGAAGCAGCCGGGTCGCATGAGGTGGGTCTGGCGTTACGTCATGCAATTTTGCCAAAGCAATATGGACCAGAGTACGAACTCCAGAACCAATGGGATGTTTTCGGACAACTAGAGTATTGGGTAACTGACCGTGCTAAGGAGTTCAAGTGCAATCACTTGAAACAGATTTCAAGGCAGCTAGATTTCAAGCGTCGTCTACGAGCGTTTCCCTCAGCAGGCGGGCTAATTGAATCGATTTTCGACAAAATCAACAAAGAAGTTTTATCAATCCTTCCAGGCTATACAGGCTCAAGTGTGGAAAAGCGTCCAGACAATTGTGAGAAACACGCCTGTCTGACACTTAATGAGCTAGAGAAGGTATTGGTGAGATATTTCGTCGATCACTACAATCAGCATGATTATCCGAGGGTGGCTAACCAGAAGCGAACTCAACGATGGCAGTCAGGATTGCTGATAGAACCAGAAGTTCTGGATGAACGTGAGCTAGACATCTGCTTGATGAAGGTGGCTCATCGTAAGGTGGAAAAGTATGGTTGTGTTAGGTTTGAGGGCTTGATTTACCGGGCGGACTGCTTAATAGACTACCAGGGTGAGCCGATTTCCTTAAGATACGACCAGCGTAACATCCTTGTCCTTCTGGCTTATACTCGCCCAAAAGATGGTCAACCGGGAGAGTTTATTGGAGTGGTTCCTGCTAGAGATGCTAAAGAAAAGCAGATGTCTCTGGAGGAGTTGAAGTGGCGCAAGCAGAAATTACGCGAGCAAGCTAAAGAGATTGACAATAGTTCAATCTTCAACGAGCGTCTAAAGTTGTATGAATTTGTGGAACAGAAGCGTCAATCTAAGCGGCAGCGCGGCAAGAATGCCCAAAAACGGCATGAGCAGCAGACTAATCAATCTAAAGTATTTGAACTATTTCCTCAAAATGCTACTGTTAGTGATACTCCAGTACCACCAATGGCATCGGACTCAACTGTGGAGCAGGCTCAGCTCATCGCTGTAGAGTCATTAGATGAATCATCTAACGAGTACACCCCACCAACCAAGATTGTTGCCTACGACTGGAATCAACTGATGGAGGAGAACTGGTAATTCGAGATGGCACAACCTAACCCAGCATCAGAGCCAATCGATAACCAATTACAGCGCTCGCCCGCACAGGAACTAGAGGTTAACTCTAAGCGCTCGCCCGCACAGGAGATTGACCATATTCGTAATAGCGACATCTATTGCCCTGTGCAACGAGATGAAGCTCTGTTCAAGTGGTTCAACAGCAACGAGATGCCAGATGTAGTGGCTATATTAAAGCACTCAATGGTGCGGATTTGCAGAAAGCTTGTCAATTTTATCGAATGAAGGAGGCAAAAAGGCGGGGAATTTTGCAAGCCATTCCCATGCCAGTGGTTTATGCAGAAGTCAAGCAATACGGTGCCCCAACTGACTTATTCCTGTCAATACTCGCCGCATTAGGGCATCCTCTGGCTGGAGTCGGTCCTCTTAGAGATTTGCGATCACGCACTTGGGGAACGCTCAAGGCGTTTGGTGTGAAGTTACTCATTGTTGGAAACGCGCACTATCTGTCCTACAAATCTTTCAATGAGCTGGTTGAGATGGCTCGCGCCTCAAAGATTGCCGTAATTCCAGCAGGTTCATTGTACTTAGATGAGATTCTCACTCGCCAAAGTAAAAGATATACGGATATTTACAATACGTTTCTCGATTGTCATGAATTTGTTGCTTTCTCCAAGCAGGAGACAGTCCAAGTGGTTGCCAGTTGGGAGGAGCAAGTGCTTGTGCCTTTAGAGCGGCGACTCAATTTAGCATCCGTCCCTCGTTTGTGCGACTCTCTCCATGACAAGTGTAATGGACAAGCTGAGCCGCTTTACGAGTGCCTTCGCAAAATCGCGATTTATATGTTGGAGAATTCTGATACTCAGTTGAATTCGTCTAGTCTCGATGTGGTGATACTGGCAACGAGAAGACCACCCATTAATGCGTCTGTGCTTAAAGCCTGATTGTGTTGTTGTTTATGGAAACACAAGCGCCCCAACATCCACCCTGGTATCTAGAGCCGTTTGAAGGAGAAAGCATCAGCCACTACTTCGGACGCTTTCGCCGCCAGGAAATTATCAGTGCATCTAGTCCTAGTAGTTTAGGCAAGGCAGCAGGGATTGGGACGGCTCTATCTCGCTGGGAGAAGTTTCGCTTTAATCCGCGCCCGACTCTTTTAGAATTACAGGCGATGAGTAAGCTGATTGGTGTAGAAGTCAGTAAGCTTGAAGCCTTGTGTCCACCAAAAGGTGAGGCAATGGTGCATCGTTCAACTCGATTATGTGCACTGTGTTACCGTGAAGCTCCCTATCACCGCATTCATTGGCAGTTTCAATCAACGGAAGGCTGCGAGAAACACCAACTACCACTGATATCGAGATGTCCTGCCTGTGATGAAAAATTCGCGCTGCCATCTGAGTGGGAAAAGGGTAGCTGTAAGCGCTGTGGCATGAAATTTACCTCCATGAAAAAGCGGCAAGAAATAGCGAAGCAGGAAAAGGCAAAGAGATTAGACACTAGGTCTGACTCGAAAAGCGTCTAGCCTAGTTTTATAGTGGGTGTACTACAACAAATTTGCCTACTGCTTTTCCTGTCCTCCATCCTGGCAACTGAAAATGCTTGCATCTAGTATTATTCCCATCCAAATTGCAGCCCTCTCCTTGTCTATCCTAATCGCCAGCGGCCAGGAGGAAGAACGTAGCGTGATTGCGCCAGTTTCAGTGCAAAGTGCGGCGAAGTTAGGTCTTAGTCTCTATGAGCGATATGGAGGGAGCGAAAAATTAAGGTTGCCCCAAGCCCTTGCAGATGGCAAGCGAGTCACGTCCGAAGATATTGATGAGATACTGGATTTTTTTGAAAATGCCGAAATAGATCAGGAAAAGCCAGGGTGGGGCAATAAACAGTATCCTTCTGTGGACTGGATTCGCTGGCTTCTGATGGGAGGCGATACAAGTTGGCACTGGGCTAACACCGTTAAAGAACTAGCACAGGACATCGATGAAAAGCTCATTAGCGAATGAGTGGGGCATCGTTCCCTCCCCATAGGTTTTGACAGAGAACAGGTATGCATATTGTCTGCAAAAAATCAACTGTAATGCCAAACTAGTTAGCAGTGATTTATGCTCGGTTAGTGGGAACACTAACAGAGTAGCGCGTGAAGTGTTGGGCGTAGCCATTCCCGCAGGGTCGCGCTAGCGCTAGCTAATTGCTCTAACCAGTTTCCGGAAGTGAAGAAAAAACTGGGCTTAAAGTCAGCGTCCCCGCGATGTGCTGTCTTTTACAAAGATTGGAGTTAATCTGAAAAAAACCTTCACGCGAGCGAAGCAGACTCTCTTCGGGGGCAAATGCGAGAGAGTACAAATTGGGAAACCCTCGGAAATATAATGTTGACAGTCAGCACGATGAGCAACGAAAAAACTATTTTTAGTACTAACTGGATTTCTATTAAGGAAACGGCTAGGGGATATCATTACCTGGAAAGAAAAGGAAGAGATTCGGTGGCAATCTTTCTCGTTAGAAAAAGCTCTGTTAACAGAGGAGAGTATGAAGTTCTGATTAGGCAGCAGCCTCTTTGTATCGATGTTCCTGATATTAACGAAGAACATCGGCTCTATCCTTGCCCAATCACTGGGGGGATAGATGAAGGGGAGTCGCCGGAGGAAGCAGCAGTTAGAGAAGTGTATGAAGAAGCTGGGCTTTCAGTTGAGGTTTTGCCGCTAGGTAAGTATATTGTTGGCACTCAGACTAATGAAATTTGCTATATGTATTATGCTGATGTAACGGGTATAGAGCCGGAGATTGCACAGCAGGATGGCAGCTATTTTGAATCAATTAGTAAAAATGAATGGTATCTTTTGGACTACTTGAATCAATGTAATTATGCGGCTTGCCAGATTGGGTATTTTAGATTAAAAGATATTCTTTTATAGAAATATTCCGGGCGATTAGAAATCGCGGCTATATAAACTAAGTCCGCCTATGCAGACTGTTGAAACCCGCGCAGGCGGTTTTTTTTGTAGCTGCGACTTCAGTCGCCAAGCTACTCATTCCTCTACTCCCACGATTTCTGCCAGTGCTTCAGCATATTGCTCTAATTCTTTGCCAAGCAATAGCAGTTCCTGACGCATTTGAGGTTCTAAAGACCAGTTTTTTTCATGGTCTTTGGGACTGGTAGTGGGAGGTTTCTGGGCTTCCCAGGTTTATAATAAGGGATGCCATTTGGAGAGAAAAGGGCGCAATCCTTTGTTGAGGGCAGCAATAGCTATTCCACCAACAGATGCCGATGAGATGCCTACGTCGGGACCCGCATCTCTGAGGATTTGGCGGGTGATGGCAAACATACTATGGAGTGAGTTGAGGGCTTCTCGCAGGAGTCCTTGGTCTGCTTCTAGGGATTGTACGGTGATGCGGGTGACAAGTTCAAGGTAGAGCGACCAAGCGGCTTTTCGTTCTGTGACATCCGCTTCCCATTCTGCGCCGCCGATGCCAAAGGGAAGGTTTACAGATACTTTTTTTAATTTTGCCGGGTCTTGTTTTGGCATTAGTCTATTCGTTTACTTTGTTTATATTACTCACTACCTTTGCCACTGCTGTTGCTTGAGCGGGATACAGTTTTGCTAGATGTCCGCACATTTTATAGGCAGCATCTAGGTAGTAGGCACAGAGAATCAACAGACGCTTGAAGTTTTTCTTATCACCTTTCTCGACAAAGGCAGCAGCGATATCGGAAAGGTGTTTGTTGCGGTTGATGAGAATTTTCTCTGCTGTTAAGAGTGCCTGTTCGCTGAGTTTGGCTTGTACCTGTGCTTTGGCAATCTCGACGAGCGCCATTGCCCGGTAGGATGAATCGTCAATCAGCCGTGCCGTGTCGAGGGCGGCAGCGAAGTGTTCTGCCTGTGCCTGTGCTTTGGCAATCTCAAGCAGCGCCCTTGCCTGGTAGGATGAATCGTCAATCAGCCGTGCCGTGTCGAGGGCAGCAGCGAAGTGTTCTGCCTGCGCCTGTGCTTTGGCAATCTCAAGCAGCGCCTCTGCCCGCCAGAATGAACCATCAATCAGCCGTGCCGTGTCGAGGGCAGCAGCGAAGTGTTCTGCCTGTGCCTGTGCTTTGGCAATCTCGATGAGTGCCCATGCCCGGTAGAGCGCCCTTGCCTGGTCGGATGAATCGTCAATCAGCCGTGCCGTGTCGAGGGCGGCGACGAAGTGTTCTGCTGTTGGCTGAGCTTTGGCAATCTCAAGCAGCGCCAATGCTCGGTAGTATAAACTGTCAATCAGCCGTGCCGTGTCGAGGGCGGCGGCGAAGTGTTCTGCCTGTGCCTGTGCTTTGGCAATCTCAAGCAGCGCCTCTGCCCGCCTGGATGAATCGTCAATCAGCCGTGCTGTGTCGATGGCAGCAGCGAAGTGTTCTGCCTGTGCCTGTGCTTTGGCAATCTCAAGCAGCGCCCATGCCCGCCTGGATGAATCGTCAATCAGCCGTGCCGTGTCGATGGCAGCAGCGAAGTGTTCTGCCTGCGCCTGTGCTTTGGCAATCTCGATGAGCACCCGTGCCCGGTCGCCTGAATATTCAATCTGCCGTGCCGTCTCGATGGCAGCGGCGAAGTGTTCTGCTGTTGGCTGAGCTTTGGCAATCTCAAGCAGCGCCCATGCCCGTCGGGATGAACCATCAATCAGCCGTGCCGTGTCGAGGACGGCGGCGAAGTGTTCTGCCTGCGCCTGTGCTTTGGCAATCTCGATGAGCACCCGTGCCCGGTAGAGCGCCCATGCCCGTAGGGATGAACCGTCAATCAGCCGTGCCGTGTCGAGGACGGCAGCGAAGTGTTCTGCTGTTGGCTGAGCTTTGGCAATCTCAAGCAGCGCCAATGCCCGGTAGTATAAAATGTCAATCAGCCGTGCCGTGTCGAGGGCGGCAGCGAAGTGTTCTGCCTGTGCCTGTGCTTTGGCAATCTCAAGCAGCGCCCATGCCCGGTAGAGCGCCCTTGCCTGGTCGGATGAACCGTCAATCAGCCATGCTGTGTCGAGGGCGGCAGCGAAGTGTTCTGCCTGTGCCTGTGCTTTGGCAATCTCGATGAGTGCCAATGCCCGGTCGGATGAATCGTTAATCAGCCGTGCCGTGTCGAGGGCGGCGGCGAAGTTTTCTGCTGTTGGCTGAGCTTTGGCAATCTCGAACAGCGCCCATGCCCGTAGGGATGAATCGTCAATCAGCCGTGCCGTGTCGAGGGCGGCAGCGAAGTGTTCTGCCTTTGCCTGAGCTTTGGCAATCTCGAGCAGCGCCCATGCCAGTAGGGATGAATCGTCAATCAGCCGTGCCGTGTCGGGGGCGGCGGCGAAGTGTTCTGCTGTTGGCTGAGCTTTGGCAATCTCGAACAGCGCCCATGCCCGTAGGGAT
>DATNPV010000114.1:0-12548 GCA_036703055.1 Waterburya sp. | reverse complement strand
ACAAAGGTTTCGGGGTTGATGCGACGGCGCAGGACGTTCATGGCTGTTTGGGAGTAGGTGCAGTCTGTGCTGAATCTGGGAAGAACCCCTCCCCAGCCCTCCCCTTGGTAAGGGGAGGGAGTAAGAGTGTTCTGATGCGCTTAAGGATAAAATCTTTCCTTGTATTCCCCCCTTAACAAGGGGGGCTAGGGGGGTGATTCCGGGGACTTGACTTTGGCATGCAGGTTTCTACCTCATCTGGCATTACGTCAAAAACAATCTCAAAGCGAACGCTGGGCATGATTTGCTTGAGAACTCGCAGATGCCCCTCCGCGTCAACTCGGCGGCGAAAGCGTCCGACGATGAGGGTTCGCATATTGGGGAAGGGACGAATGATGCACCAGGGATTGAGCCGTTGTAAGTAAGTCATGATGCCCTCCTAATCTGGTTTGTGGGTTGCTTTTTTAGGGCGCTTTGAATGATGGTTTCGATAGTTTGGCGTCTGATGTCGTTGTCTTGCGGGTGGAGTACCCAGGCGCTGATCGGGGCAGGTTGATAAGTCAACGTGTAGAAGCGATCGGGGGTGATGATGACTTTCCAGACGGGCTGTTTGGGTTGTTTACGAAGTCGGTAGCCGCGTTTGTGCAGTGCTGCTTTGATGGCAGCAATGTCTGTGGCGACTTTTCGTGCTTCAGTCGCTTTTGATTTTTTCATTGGTAATCTATTAGTAGATACGACAGCGATTGCCCAGCAAGCGGTTTGCGCTCTAGGCAATTGCTTTTTTTGTTCGGGTCAAACAACAATCAGACAGGTGACGGCTCAGACAGTGGTTTTCTGAGCAGCCTGCTTCTTGAGTGTATCTGTGGTAAATGGGCTGTATACACGTACCGTGTACACGTATCTATAATATGGTAAAAAATAAAGATGATCAATCAAAAAATAACCATGAGCAATTGACGCTGGCACAGCTCAGACAGCGTGCTAATCTAACACAGCGCAAGCTAGCTGATATTCTTGACGTGACGGTGAAGACTGTTAGTGCTTGGGAAAGAGGAGAACACGAGCCATATTTGACCTTGATTCAGACTAAAAAGCTGGTCGATGGCTTGCAATGCTCTCTTGATGAACTGATTGCCGCAACGGGTAAGCAATCTTCACTAGGGGAAGATGAGCCACGCCTCAGCTTTACTCAAACTAAGCGTCTGATGGAAATCCTTCAATGCAGTCTTGATGAACTGGTTGCAGCTATGGAGAAGAACCCTCGTCAAGAGGGGAATTAATGTGGCGATCGCTTAACTGCAATATATCTAATATTGGCTAAAATATCCAAGAAAAATCAGCAATCAACAGTCAATGAACGAACTGTTCGTCAAACCGTCTAAATAGGTTTGGATTAGCCTAGTTTATATACTCCGACTCACTTTTCAAGAATAATGCAAAACTATCAAGCTGCTGCTACACTTGTAATTTCTTGTCCTGGACCAGAGCAGGGAGAAGTTATTTCCACACGATTTGGTGAAATGCGTTCCAGAGATGGGGCAACACTTCAATTTACAGAAAATGATGCTCAAATGTATGTCCAACATTATTCAGAGGAGTTTACTTGGATAGAAAATGTATCAGATTATAAAGTAGAATATTTCTCTAACCCCAAAAAAGCTCATGTTATAGATTGTATTCACAAATTAGTTCAAAAATTAAGTCATACTCCTATTAATAATAATGGCAAAAAATTATTGAATCTTATATTTATTGGACATGGACTTCCATTGAACGGAGCTTTACACCTTAGAGATGAGGTACTAGAAGGTTCTGAGTTTTATGACATCGTTACCAGTAGCTACAAAGACTCAAGCTCCACGCTGCATCTTGATATTGTTCTTGATTCATGCTATTCAAGTCGCTTTCTAATAGATGTTTTAGTACAGGCTCAAAACAGTCTAAAAGTCTATCCATTTGATTGTTATATTGCAGCTTTACCAGATGAAAAAGCTTGGGAGCTGTCTTTCCTTGAACAGGGTGCATATTCATTTAGTCTAGGGAATAGAGGTAATAAATATGTGAATTCAGGAGAGCTTGCTAAGGCAATTGACAAGCAAGACTGGAGAATTCTTATTAAATCCTTACAAGGGGTCACCGTTCCTAACCCAACTTCATTTTTAACGGCGGGGAAACAGCATTCTCTTGAATTAGTTAGCGGACATTTCCTTGAAATAGAAGGAGCAGGACGAGTTGACTTACTGGACAAAAAGCTGTCTCATTCTGGTCTCGCTAACACACTGGCAATTGCTCGAACAGCTTATGGTGAAGACGTTGAATACATAAATGATGACTAACTGACAGTCATTGCCAAATAGCGATCGCCAAAGCTAAACCGTACTTCGCACCGCACCACCCGCTAACAACCAGTCGGGGAGATTGAGAAGTGCGATCGCACTCCCTTATCTGTTGTAAACATTACGAGTGTTTATGTCATCGGTTAGCACACAAGTACTTACCTCGTGTATTCCTGAATAACAAACACTTGACGGCTGGATTGGGGCTGGTTCTGCTTTTTCACGCGAATTAAGCGATTACCAAACGTTGCGACAGGATTTTTGTTTAGTTCTTCTTGCAGGTAGGCGTGTAGAGTTTGTGCCTGCCCTACATAGTCCCGATCGGTTTTGCAGATAATGATGCCGTTGTGAGAGATGCCACTACGGTGCAATGTGATGAAGTCCTCACGATTGAGAGTGATGACAACTCGTTCTTGTTGGGTGGCAAAGGTGAGAACCTCTTCATCAGGAATGCCTTGATTGGCTTGCCCTGCATCGTAGGAAGTGAGGACATCATAGCCCAGTCTGCCCAGTTCCCTCACGATATCCATTGGAAAGTTTTCATTGGAGTAGAACTTAACCATCCCCATCCTCATCAAGGGCAGCAATAGCGCTATCTACTGCTTCTCGGTGCTGCTCGTAGTATGCCCAGGCAGCAGATAAGTCACCAGGCGTAAGAGTAGGATAGTTTCGCAGTAATTCCTCATCGTGTGCCCCCTGCTTTCGGAAAGCAACCAATGTCCATACGGGGATGCGCGTGTTGCGAATGCGGGGTTGTCCACCACACACACCTGCCGTCACTTGGATCGGCTTGCTGCTTAGTCGCTCAAAGAGCAAGGCGCGTTCCTGTGGGGTGAGGGATTCGATAATCTGCACCAGTGAATTGACCAGTTGCGTGTTCATAGGCTTTTACTCAAGTTATCATCCCTCTAACAACCGTTGTACTGCCTGTAATGACCCATCCAGTCCTAACCAGTAATGTATCTCCTTACAAGAAATACCGCGCAACTGCACTGCTGGCGCGAATCGCTCCATCACACTACTCAGAATCATCCTTCACCCACACGTAGCGACTTGGCTCAAAATGCATTACTTTCTTGAAGTCATGAAGACAGGCTCGGAACTCATCAAAGCTGAGCGGTTTCTTTTTATTACGCCGCCAGTCAGCCTGATCAATGGTGCCGATTACTAAGTAATCGTTGCCAATCATGTCTGGCTGTAGCTGGGCGAACAAGACAGTTAGTTGTTGTTCAATCTCATCTTGATGAGTAATGACTAAGTCGCAGTAGGGACAATAACGGCAGGTTTTATTCAGTACGATGGGCTGTAGGGGTTGAACGTGAATAAACAATGGTAACTTCCGCAGTTTGGTCTTGCCATCGCATTTGGGACACGAG
Organism: Waterburya sp.; assembly: GCA_036703055.1. Classification (GTDB taxonomy): domain Bacteria; phylum Cyanobacteriota; class Cyanobacteriia; order Cyanobacteriales; family Coleofasciculaceae; genus DATNPV01. Next base: position 8,857 of record DATNPV010000114.1, on the reverse strand, counting down.
GTAAACCTTGCATCTTGATAGGGGTTCAAGAAAAATTTGTGGCGGGGAGGTTGCTTACCAAAGCGTTTCATGACTCTCTCCTTCAACCCTACGAAGTTAGATTAGCATTAGCCTAGGCGGGTGGCAAAAAATTATCCGCAGGAGTAAGAATGAAAATTTTTCTCCCCGTCTCCCGTCCTTACTTCCTATTTTGCAGCGAGTGGATAGTCTGGACGCGCACTCAAAATATGCAACTTAAGGAAGAGAACTTTTTCGAGGTGGTTAGGTAGGATTAAATCGTTATCAGGATGCATGTATTTTCAATAAAAAAGGGTGCATCTCAAGACCAAATAAATTTTATCTCAATAAATAGAGTGCATCTCGCGTCACAACAATTTGGATGCATCTGCTATCTCATTAGAGAGAATGCATTTACCCTTAATAATCATTCCTGGAACAAGTGGTCTTGGGGAAGTTAGTAGAGATGTTACGCTAAAACGTCTCTACTAAATTCTCATGGAAGTTACTCACCCCAGATAATTTTCCTTACTAAGAGATTTTGAAGTAGCTCCTGTTGCAATTCATCTGGCGTCACACCTTTGCTGCCGACAACGTCTTATAGATTTCGCTATGCCACTCTCAACCGACATACCCTAATTCTTTTAGCTTGGCAACAACCCTGAAAGAACTCTGTTCTATAGTCTCCAAATCCGTTCTACATTCTACTTCCGGATTGAGCGGTGATTCATAGGGAGCGTCAATTCCTGTAAAGTTTTTAATTTCCCCAGCGCGAACTTTCTTATACAACCCTTTCACATCTCGTTGTTCACAAACCGCAAGCGGTGCATTCACGTATACCTCAACAAAATTGCCAATTCGCTCGCGCACTTCTTGTCGAATGTCTCGATACGGGGAAATAGCTGAAACCAAAACTATCACTTGATGACGGGTCAATAGACCTGCTACAAAGCCGACACGGCGAATATTTTCATCCCGGTCTTCTTTGCTAAATCCTAACCCTTTGCATAAGTTTTGTCGCACAACATCGCCATCTAAGATTTCAACTTTGTGTCCATAACTTTGGAGTTGATTTCCTACAGCGTGGCTAATTGTCGTTTTGCCAGCACCACTTAAGCCGGTAAACCACACGGTTACACCTGGATACAAATGCTCCTCCTAGACTGCCATAAGTAGGACTTACAGAACTAGTTCCCCTGAACCGCCTTAAACGGTCAGGAGACCACCATAAATCTTAACAGGCCAATCCAATTTGTGAATGTACAATAGCACAAATCGGGATGACAGGATTTGAACCTGCGACCCCTTCGTCCCGAACGAAGTGCGCTACCAAGCTGCGCTACATCCCGATAAATATCAAACGTTAACTTACCTATGCTACCACGTTGTATCGGCAATCCGCTCCTTGCTTGCTAGGATTATCACTGTAACTTGAGTGGGAGCTGGGCTAGGAGTGGTCGTTAAGCCAGAATGGTTGCGTGTTAAAGCGCCTCAATGGGAGCGGGTGGGCAACGTTAAAGAAATTTTACGGGATTTGGCGTTGAATACCGTCTGTGAAGAAGCCTCTTGCCCCAATATCGGGGAATGCTTTAAGGCAGGAACCGCTACATTTCTGATTATGGGGCCGGCTTGCACACGCGCTTGTCCTTACTGTGATATTGATTTTGAGAAAAAGCCTAAAGCCCTTGACCCGACAGAACCAACCCGCTTAGCCGAAGCTGTGCGGCGTATGAGCTTAAATCACGTCGTCATTACCTCCGTGAACCGGGATGATTTACCGGATGGGGGCGCTTCTCAGTTTGGGCGCTGCATTGAAGCCATTCGTACCCTCTCGCCTCAGACAACTATTGAGGTGCTGATTCCTGACTTATGCGGTAACTGGGACGCTCTAGAGGCAATTCTCCAAACCAAACCCGAAGTACTCAACCACAACACAGAAACCGTGCCTCGGCTTTATCGCCGGGTACGTCCTCAAGGAAATTATCAGCGATCGCTTGAACTGTTCGAGCGAACCCATGAATTAGCCCCAAGGATTTACACCAAATCTGGCTTAATGGTGGGATTGGGAGAAACTGATGCTGAAATCCGAGAAGTCATGCAGGATTTGCGATCGGTACATTGTGATATCCTCACCATCGGACAATATCTCCAACCCAGCCAAAAGCACTTAAATGTTGCTGAATTTGTCACACCCGCCCAGTTTGAAGCTTGGAGAGAATTTGGTGAATCGCTAGGTTTTTTGCAAGTCGTCTCCTCTCCTCTCACCCGCAGTTCCTATCACGCGGAGCAAGTTAGAGAGTTAATGGAGCGTTATCCCCGATAAAGGGTAAAGAGGTTAGCAAGTTAACAAGTTGAATGTTGGCAGATTGCAGGTTAACACCTTGCTAGATGTCTGCCAAAGCTTCAGCTTCCAACGTTCAACCTTCAACCTTCCAACGTTCAACCTTCAACCTTCTAACCGTCCAACTTTTAATCTAATGACTGAAATTGCCATCATCGGAACTGGTGTTTGGGGGACAACCCTCGGTTACCTGGCGTCTCAGAACGGTCATGACGTGCGTTTTTGGTCGCGTCGCAGTGCAGAACGGTTAGAGGATGTCCTACAAAAAGCCAGCATTATCCTATCAGCGGTGTCTATGTCAGGGGTCAACCCTGTAGTCACCCAATTAAAATCATTATCACTCTCTCCTGAGACGATTATTATCACATCGACCAAAGGCTTAGACACCACAACCACTTGTACACCCTCCCAAATCTGGCAAACTGCGTTTCCCTCAATTCCAGTGGTTGTTCTTTCTGGGCCTAATCTTTCTAAAGAAATTCAACAGGGACTTCCGGCAGCTACAGTTGTGTCCAGTACCGACACTCAAGCCGCTGAGTTCGTGCAGAAAGCATTCTCTTCGCCAAAATTCCGCGTTTACACGAATCCTGACCCCCTCGGTGTGGAACTGGGTGGTACGCTCAAAAATGTGATGGCGATCGCATCCGGTGCTTGTGATGGCTTGCAGTTGGGCACGAATGCCAAAGCCGCCCTTCTGACGCGGGGACTGGCGGAGATTATCCGGGTGGGCACAGATTGGGGCGCTCAAGCAGAAACATTCTATGGTTTATCAGGACTAGGAGACTTACTCGCCACTTGCAACAGCAACCTCAGCCGTAATTATCAAGTGGGTTATCAACTTGCTCAAGGCAAAACCCTCTCAGAAATTCTGGCGCACTTGGAAGGGACAGCCGAAGGGGTAAACACCACTTCAGTTTTGATTGAACGGGCGAACCGACAAAAACTTTACGTACCCATTACTTATCAGGTGTATCGCTTACTCCAAGGTGAAGTGACACCGCAAGCCGCTGTTGAGGCATTAATGCTGCGAGACACTAAGCCAGAGTGATGGGGAGCGAGGCTAGGGAACTTTTTTTGAAAAATTTTTTCTTAATATTAGTAATCTTTCAGGAATCTGCCCGACTGGTGATGAAGATTAACATAGCCTTTGACCAAGGTCACTATTCCTATAGTAGTGAGACGCTTATACTAGAACTGTTAGAAGAGAAGCGCAGTCAACACCCTAAAGACAGAGGTTAGGCGAAATGCCGACATGTATCTAGCGGTGAGACTGAGGCGACACCTCAGCACTAGTTATGGACAAGGACTCGCAGTTCTAAAGCATCATCCTTATCCGTAAAAAAAAGATAAGCGCTGTTCTCCGGTCATCAAGGGTGGGAACTCTAGTAATAAGTTGTGACGCACCTGTCATTCAGTGCCGTCATCGGTCGTAATTAAGAGAATACTATGCCAGCCACTCCTTTCTATGCCGACACAGACTTCGACCAAGAGCTGCTTCCTTACAGCTTTGAGTCCAACGGTACAAACGAAGATGCAGCATCATCGGTAGAAGATGATTTGGTTGATCTGGAGATTGAGGGTACAGACTCTGCCAGCTTCACCAAAAATACTAACCGCCGCACTACTGATCTCGTTCGGTTATACCTCCAGGAAATTGGTCGGGTTCGTTTACTGAGGCGAGATGAGGAAGTCTCGGAAGCCCAAAAAGTTCAGCGCTACATGCGGCTGTTGGACTTGCGAGCTGACTTTGCTAAGTCAGATGAAGTGATTGAGCGCTTTGTCGCTTTGATTGATGCTCACGATCGCCTAGTATCTCAACTCGGCCACCGTCCCTCTTTAGAGCGGTGGGCAGCTACTGCCGATGTGGACATTTCCAACTTGAGGCCAAGTTTGGCATCCGGAAAACAGCGCTGGGCTGAGTTAGCTGGCTTTTCGGTCAAAGAGCTAGAACAAATACAATCTCAGGGCAACCGCGCCAAAGAACACATGATTAAAGCGAACTTGCGCCTAGTGGTGTCAGTCGCGAAAAAATACCAAAATCGCGGTTTGGAACTTCTAGATTTAATTCAGGAAGGCACTCTGGGATTGGAGCGTGCGGTTGAGAAGTTTGACCCAACGAAAGGTTACCGCTTTAGCACCTACGCCTATTGGTGGATTCGTCAAGGTATCACTCGGGCGATCGCAACACAAAGCCGTACCATCCGCTTGCCAGTTCACATCACTGAAAAACTCAACAAAATCAAAAAAGCCCAACGCAAAATTTCTCAGGAAAAAGGCCGCACTGCCACCATTGAGGATATTGCTACCGAGCTAGAAATGACTCCTCCTCAAGTCCGGGAAGTCCTTCTGCGCGTACCTCGCTCAGTTTCCCTAGAAATTAAAGTGGGTAAGGAAAAAGACACCGAATTGGGCGACTTACTCGAAACAGAGGAAACGTCTCCCGAAGAAGTTTTGATGCGCGAAGCACTGCAACGGGATTTGCAGCAGTTGTTAGCCGATCTAACCAGTCGCGAACGAGATGTGATTCGGATGCGGTTTGGATTGGGAGATGGTCATCCTTATTCTCTGGCTGAAATTGGTCGCGCTTTAGAACTGTCTCGTGAACGTGTGCGCCAAATTGAAGCAAAAGCCCTGCAAAAGTTACGCCAGCCCAAGCGCCGCAACCGAGTGCGGGATTATTTGGAAGCTTTAAGCTAATGAGTGACTAAGGCTTTCTTCCTCCTCTAAGCCTAGAATTCCAACCGGCACAAAAGCCGGTTTTTTTTTGCGATCGCAACTCACCCAACGGTAACTCTACCAGCGCACACGCCTGCGTAATTTGTTGGGTATCAATGTACAAAAGAAGAACTAGTGCAAGCGGTCAAAGAGTCGATGCTGGGTGAAGAGACACAGTCTGGATTTCTTGGCTGTGCGATCGCTCTTTCACTCCCATTAGACTGGACTGTAGAGAATGAGAAAAAGCCATGCGAATCCATCATGTAGCAATCATTTGCTCTGACTATGAAAGATCCAAACACTTTTATGTCAATGTTTTAGGACTTCCGATTATTGCAGAAACCTATAGGAAAGAAAGAAAGTCCTATAAACTCGATCTTCAAGTCGGTGAAACCGCTCGCATCGAGCTTTTCTCCTTCCCGAACCCACCTCAAAGACCTAGCACTCCTGAAGCGTGTGGCTTGAGACACTTAGCCTTTGAAGTCAACGATATCGATGAATCCGTTGCTCAGTTACAAGCCAAGGGTATAGCAGTCGAAGATATCAGAGTTGATGAGATTACAGGTAAGAAATTCACCTTCTTTAAAGACCCCGATAATTTACCTCTAGAACTCTATGAAAAATAGTGTGAGTTGGAATTGTGGCCTAGTCAGGGGGTTACTGTATCAATAAAATCCATAAATGATGTAATTTGTCAAGGCTCGAAAGTTTATACTTCTACAGCTTAAAGCAAACGCCTTTGCCGATTTTCGCTCGGATGTGACACCCTTGTATGTAAAGCGACCCTTCGTCTAAGTCACATGCAGGACTCTCGCGACTACTACAAAATTCTGGAAGTAAAAAGAAACGCTACTCTTGAAGAAATTAAAGACGCATATCGGCGACTTGCCCGCGAGTATCACCCTGACTTGCATCCAGGGAATCCAGCGGCAGAAGCGAGATTTAAAGAAATTTGCGAAGCATACGAAGTCCTTTGTGACTCAGTACAACGAACCGAGTACGACCAACAGCTAAATCCTACCCAAAGACAAAGTCAAAAACCAGGGAAAAGTCCTCAAGACTACTATGTTCAGGCGGTTACCAAAGCCTTGGAGAAAGATTATCAAGGGGCGATCGAGGACTATACTAAAGCGATCGAACTCAATTCTGACTTGGTCGAAGCTTATGTCAAGCGAGGGGCAACGCGCTACAAAATGGGCGATGCACGGGGGGCACTGACAGATTGCAACCAAGCTTTGCGCCTTAATCCTAACTTGTCTGAAGCTTACTATTACCAGGGAAGGGCGCGTTATCGATTGGGGTATACCCAGGCGGCGATTGAAGCGTATACTCAGGCGATCGCGCGTGAACCGGATTGTGCCCAAGCGTACTATCACCGAGGGTTAGCCAACAATGACTTGAAAGAATTCGTCAGCGCGGCGGAGGATTTACAAAAAGCCGCAGAACTGTTTAATGAGCAAGGCGATCGGACAGGTTTTCGACTAGCGCAAGATACCCTGAGTACGATAACCGGGACTCCTGTAAAACTGAGAATTGCTTCCAAGGCTAATCCTATTACATTTGTGGTAACAGTTTTAGGAGATACTCTGAGAACTATTTTGTCCTTAGCACTAAATCCTACTGGAGGATTGCTGCCGGGAATGCTGTCTCTGGAAAAGCCACGAGTCATGGCAGTAGGGATTTTGTTGGCAGCGATCGCTAATTTCTGCTTTATCGGCGGGACTTATCTGGGATGGCGCGATCAATTGAACTTTTCCCTGTTCGACTTGCTTCTGGTGGGTTTAGTACCGTTTGTAACACTAATGCTGATTGCTGGGGTTGCCCGTTTAATTACTCGTCGTCGGGGTAGTTTGGCAGGTGATGTTTTCCTTGCTGGCGCTTCTCTTTTGCCTGTAGGTTTCTTGGCACTGGCTAGCGGTGTTTCTCCCTTTTTAGGTAGCCAAGTTATGGGAGTGATTACCGTGTTTGCCAGTTGCTACACCATTCTGATGCTTTACAGTGGTTGCACTCAAATTGCCAACTTGTCAGAGAAAACGGCGGCGCTATTGGTTCCAGTCATGGTGCTGGTGAGTGGTTGGCTTTCGTATGTAGCATTTACGGCAATTTTTTAGAGGTGGATCAGCCGATAAAATCTACCCTCTTGGTATTAAACAACTGCATAAAGTGGTAAAAAAGCGAAAGTGTTTGAAACCGATAACGAATGATCAACAACTGGGTAAAATTCCTAGCACTCAGCCTAACAGCAGGCTGCGCTAGTGTTGTACTAACTTCACGGGTTATGGAACACAAGTCAGAAGCTTTCGCCTTGGCTACCCCTCGTATGACTCAATCTGAATGGGTGCGATCGCAGTCTCATACTACTTCACCTCAACAATTGGCTCAATCTTCACTCCCTTACGATGCACGACTGATTGATATTCGTGCCGTGAATCCGAAGATTGCCCTTGACATCCGCTATGCAACAACTAATAATTTTTTGAAACGACAACTGTACCCAGTAGCGCGATGTGTGCTGAGAGGTGCAGCAGCAAGAAGGCTTTCACAAGTTCAACAAGAATTAGAAAAAAAAGGATTGGGGTTGAAGGTTTATGACTGTTACAGACCCCTTTCTGTACAAAAGTTAATGTGGCAAATTAAACCCGATCCTAACTATGTAGCGAATCCGGCGAAAGGTTCTCGACACAATCGCGGAGCCGCTGTAGATTTAACATTAGTTGACCGCAATGGCAAAGAATTGGAAATGCCTACAGGGTTCGATGATTTTACAGAACGAGCGCATCGAGATTACAGAGGGGCAAGCGCCCAAGCGAAGAAAAATAGCAAATTACTTGAAGATGTAATGAGCAAATATGGCTTTATTCCCCTAGAGACAGAATGGTGGCATTTTGATGCACCAGGGTGGGAAGATTATGCGATTCTTGATGTTAAATTTGGGGAAATTCCTTAATTGGATTTTAGATTTTGGATTGAGCGGTGATTCGGGGAGAACTCACTGAAGAAAATACCTGAGTTGTGTAATCAGGTAAAGTGGAACTCGGAATTTTCCGACAGACTAACCTTCCCGACTCATTTAGAATCTTATATATTCTTCTGTGACTTTTATATTTCCTTTTATATTTCTATACTGTTTCTCCTTCTTCTCTCTCACCGATACCTGAGTTGGTAAATCCTGGTAAGGTGAAGTCTGGCAAAAAGTCACAACGACAGTATATTCATCCTGATTACAAGAGACTTGAAAATCTCGCTCAGGATAACGTGCTTTCAGATGATTGTCCCACATCTGTCGTATCACTTGCCCTAAATAAAGCAAGTTATCAATTCCTACACTCTCTGCTCCAGGAAGAAGATCATCAATGTGCTGATGGTTCATTACTCGCTCAATTGCAGCGATATCATTCCTCAGTTCGGCTTTCCACTGTTCGTATATTTCTTGATTGAAGGCTTCAGACAAAAAGATACCGCCATCATGCTCAACCAAATCAGGACAGAATAATTTGGTGAATGCTAAAGCAACTTCAACATTAGCGACTCCAGAAAGATAGTCCCAGATGGAAAAATCATCGCCATTGGCTTTTTTCCACTGCTGGAAGTCGCTCATCTCATCTGTCTTTAAATCTGTATTTAAAGCTATTGGTTGGGTTGCCATAGTCTGTAAGGTATCTTCTCTGATCTTGCAGGTCGAGCTGTTTTCTCGCCACGGACGTGAATGTCTCCTGTTGTTGGATTCTGGTGATGTTGGTATTCAACAACGTGAGGAGTTGCTACTCCTTGATGAGCCTTACCTGTTAAGTCTACTCGCTTAAT
>DATNPV010000112.1:0-26811 GCA_036703055.1 Waterburya sp. | reverse complement strand
ACCATGCTGGCTGAGATGGGGTCTGAACGAGTAACCCGATTAGCCTATGACTCTGGAATAGTCGAAATCATGACCCCACTAATGCCGCACGAGAACTCTAACCGATTCATTGAAGGTTTGGTTATTGTACTCTGCGAAGAGCTGGGATTGGAGGTTAAACGGACTGGCTCATTGACCCTGACACGAGATGATTTGGAGCGTGGAGGCGAACCAGACAGCAGCTACTATATTCAGAATGAGTCTCTAGTTCGAGATAAAGTAAGCATCGATCTAGCTACTGACCCACCTCCAGACTTGGTACTAGAGGTGGAATACTCTAGGTCTAAGATTGATAAGCTTCAGCTTTATGCATTGATGGGGATTCCTGAATTTTGGCGCTACAACGGGAGCGTTTTGCGAGTCTACAGACTTGAGTCAGGGCAATATGTAGAGTCCAGTTATAGCCCAACTTTTACCCCCATTCCCGTCACAGAGATTCCTAGGTTTATCAAAGAGAGTCGCAACGTTGGGGAAATAACCTGCACGCGGAATTTCCGCAATTGGATCAGGCAGCAGTTGGAGCAACACTAACCACTTCTCTCTCCCTCAGAACATGAACTGAATATGCCCAGTTCCGAGGGAATAGTCAAGGAAACAGAGATAACTAGCGATCATTGCTGGAAGAGCTGAATCGGCTTAGAGGACAAAGGGGTGTGTCCCAATGGCTCATTGATCTGGCTCAGTACCTGGTAATCCTTTTAGCTTACGGATAAATTGACGGATTTCATCGTTGTGGCGACGGTTGGCGGCTCTACCCTCTGGTGTGGTACAGGACGCTGCACTTTCTACCAACTGTTGGGTTAGTTGTTCGCCAGGGCGCACCGCGATTGTTTGCCCTTTGGCAATGCCATCGTTCTTGATTACAAAACAGTCATACTCGATAGAGGTGACATTTGTATACGGATTGTGGAATACCCCCCGTTCTGTGACGACGGCTTCTCCGTATGGTGTATGAAAGATATTACTTTCCATAGTCTTTGTGAGTCGAGTGCATTTTCAGTGAGAAGGACTAAGGAATGACCGCATCAGAACAGTTCCCCCTGAACTGCTACATTTGTGCTTTCCCTTTGAGCTTTCTTGAAAGTCAGCTCTCCCATGTCCATATCCCAGTATTCAGGACGCTTCCGTCTGCTCAGTAAATCCTCAACCGTCAAAATCTGAGTGCGGGGATACTCTCTCCCGTTCCCTGCTCTGTAGAAGGAGAGCGATTTTTTCGGGGGAGATGGCCTTCTTGTTGAAACATTGCTGAGAAAGCCCTCAAGTAGGCAAAGTTATATAGCCGTCTCTACGGATTTATGAGGGTTGAACCGTTTTTAGAAGCGTTAACTCACTTCTTTTTTCGGCAAAGTTGGGCTTAGCGTTACTTTCTGTTCGGTTGCTACTCATACCCCAAGACTCACTGGCCTGACTGGGTGACATTTTTATTAATAATTTTTTTTCAAGTCGAGGCCAATTGCCTAAGTAAGTTACGGGCAAGTTATCATTAAGTTTAATACAGTAACTCGCTAAAAACTCACTAGTAACTATGGGCACAGAACGCCCCAGAATCCAAGCATACGTAGAACCAAAGCTTTATCAAGCCTTTATCGAATGGAAGACAGAGCGAGGAATCGATAAGGATTCAGCCGCTTTAAATGAGTTACTTAAGAGATACTTGGGCAAGCTGGAGAAGGACTTTAACTCTGGGGGATTGAGTGATGAGCGTTTGAGGATGCTGATTCAAGAAGAACTTCAAGATTCAGGAAGAAGAGATTTTAACTGGCAAGCCCTTGAGCAAAAAGATGAGATTAAGGAGTTAAGAGCAAAAATCAATGAATTAGAAGCTCGACTAGCATTGCTAGAAGCCAATAAGTTACCGGGTGAGCTATCCAGTGAGCTATCTAGTGAGTTACCTAGTGAGTCACTAACCCTGAGTTGTTCACAGTTAGCTCGACGGCTGGGTGTCAACCACGGCACGATCAGCAAAAAGAGCAAGAAGGCTGATTTTGGGGAATGGACAAAAGCGCGTGACCCAGACGCGATCGCGTGGAGTTACGATGCCAGTCGCCAGCGGTATATAGGGTCGGCCTAATCGAGGCTGATCCCATTGAGTAAGTTACTCGTCACTTACTGGTGAGTAGGATGAGTGAATGAAAGGGGTGTAGGGGGTAGGGTGTCGGGTGTGGGGACTGCCGAATTAAAATTAGGGTTTTCTTTTCCAAGATGCCGTTGGGAATTAATCTTGCCAGAAGTTTTTAAAGCGATCAGGGGCTAAGGCGGTGTAACGCACCGTATGCTCGATACTTCTGTGACCCAGATATGCCTGAATCGCCCTGGTATCATGCCCATGCAAAGCCAAGTAATACCCGCAGGCATGACGCAGCATGTGAGGGTGTACCGGGAAATCTAGCTTTGCCCTCTCGCCGGCTTCAAAAATAATTTTGCGGATTCCGCGATCGCTAAAGGGAGCTCCCCTCTCGCTCAGGAAAACAAAGGGACTATTGGTGTGATTGGCTCGCTTGAGCGTGTGTAGCGCCCTGGACTCTCTGGCGCTGATGGGATGGGTGCTAGGAACTCCTTTTTTCAGGCGATTGATGTGTACTAGGCCCATGCCTAGATCGAATTGTGCCCAGCGCAGCGCGATGGTTTCACCGACCCGTAACCCGTGGCGGTACATTATTAATATGAGGGCCGAATTTCGTTCAGGATAGCGCGTATCCTTGGCAGCTTTAATGAGGGCTTCCACCTCATGGGGCAGGAGGTGTTCACGGCAACGAAGTTCAATGTTGGGTCTTTTCACGGGCGGCGGGTTTTTAACTGTGCCGTTTTCACGAGAAGTACTAGCCAACGTACTACCCTCTCTAAAAGCCATTATTACTTTTAAGAATAGGGGATACTGTTCCGACTTCATATTTTATCGGTACTGTTGAAGGAAATTTCTGTGGTACGGGGTAGAACGGGATAGTACACCGTTACTATCCGTTCGTTGATATGGCTGTATTGAGCATCAATGACATCTTCGGCGCCAACGCGACGCAAACCGCTGACCGATTCACGATCACCAAATCTGACCTCCCCACCCTGACCCCGAAGGCTGATAACAACGGTGAGCAGCTCCTAGTGGCAGTCATCCTTGCCGCCGCCGCCAAATTGACCGACGCCAACCGAGCGAATAACGATGATCAGAGGGTGAGCATTGTGTATGGCGGTCAGACTGTGTATCCCGGCAGCGGGGGAAAAAACGAGAGCCAGCACTCGTATACCATCACCCTTCACAAGCCAGTACCCGCCGAAGCGGTAGACGCGGATGACTACTAATGAGTTACTGCCAGATTGGCGACAGCCCTACCGTTTATTACAAATTCAAAGGTCAATCCAATTACGCGAAAGTGACCTTTGCAACGATGGCCCCCATTGACATCTCAATTGAGAATACATCCTCGTCTAGTGGGTCAGATGGCAGTGGCCCTGACCCCAATCCCGATAACGCAGGTAGCCCCTATTATCCTTGCCCTCCATCAAGCAGTGTTTGCACATTGGTTTACACGGCCCAATTTCGCTACGGCGACAATTATGGATTTGAACCAGGGCAATGTAATAGCTACTCGTCTGAAGGATTCAGCATCCTTGAATGCTATTTATACTCCTTCTACGATGGCAACGATGATGCTGAATTTCGTTATGAGGATTTCGCGTTTGTTTGGAGTTTAAGAGCAACAACCACCTATCGTTATCAAAAGTCCGTTGCCCGTCCCAATCCTCCCACTAATTATGATGAATATGTAAGTGACGGGAACGGACTATTTTTAAATAATTGGGGAATTGCTTCTGATAGTTGTTTTCCCAATGGAGGCGACCCGTTAACTTGCTCAGATTCACCTCCAGATTCACCCCCACCACCGCCTCCTCCTCCTTCATCTTCTCCCTCACCAGATACTAAAGCTCAAGTAAAGCTCAAAGTCTTTTACGATAGCAAATTAATTTGGTCTAAGACGGGTGAACCCCCTTTAGATTATGAGGTGGCTTGCTCAAAAGATGAGTGCCCACCGGGAATGTGCAAGCTCAATAATTCTCAAGGATTCTGCTGTGTTAAATCCGATGAATTGAAAGAACCTATCAATGTGATTAAAACTTTGCTGAGGCATAGCAATGGCTGATTGTTGTCAAGACTTACGCCGTGAGCTGGAAGAAATTAAGCGGATGCTCCAGACTCAAGGCCAAAAGGGTGAAGCCCAGAAGCCTAAGCCTGATGAGGGTTTTGTCCGCAAGACCGAGATAGCTGGCTTGGTATCTGCTGCTTTTGTGGGATTGGTAAAGACGGGGAAGTTTGAGGATGAATTATCAGCAATTCTGCGACGAAAAGGCTTAGAAGACAGTTTATTTAAGCAACCCAAGAAAGCCACAACAAGCCTAGAAGAAGAATTCAGGGCCATTAAAGCTAAGGTTTATGAAAACTCTAAACGAGTAGGAACAGTCGAGAAAAGCACAGCTAAAGTTGAAAAAGTAGCCAGCCAGGCTGAAAGTGTAGCAACCAAAGTTGAAAAAGCAGCGATTAAAAATGAAGGAATATTGAGGAAACTAAGCCCCTTGGCCTCAATAGTCGGAAAAATTATATTTGCCGTTGACTTTATTTCTCAAGGGAAAAAAGCCTTAGACGGCTTAATGGATTTAGGGGACGAACTCAACCGCTTTTTAGCTGGAAAAAGTTTCAAGGATTATGTTCCTCCCTCTCAGCAGGCCGACCTCAATATAAAAGTTATCCAGAGAATCAGAGAACTAGATGCTCAAGTTAAGGAGAATAAAGCCAAAACTAAGAATTTAAATGATATTGCGGCTGAAGCCCGGTCAAATGCCTCTAAATCCCTAAAAGGATTAGATGAGGTACAGCGGAAACTTAGAAGCTTAAACGATACTGCCGCTGAAGCTAAAAGCAATGCTAGTAAAGGTCTATCAAAGGTTACTGTTCTAGAGCCTAAAGTTAAGGCACTTAACGATATTGCCGCTGAAGCCCGGTCAAACGCGAGTAAGGCTCTCCTGAAATTGGGAAGTCTAGAGCCTAGAGTTCAGAAATTGAACGATGTAGCGGCTGAAGCCCGGTCAAACGCGAGTAAGGCTCTCGTGAAATTGGGTAGCTTAAACGATGTGGCGGCTGAAGCGAGGTCAAACGCGAGTAAAGCTCTGTTGAAGTTGGCTGGTTTAAACGATGCAACGGCTGAAGCGAGGTCAAACGCGAGTAGAGCTCTAGTGGGAGTGAATACCTTAGAGCCAAAACTGAGGAATCTCAATGATGTAGCAGCCCAAGCTAACAGCAATGCCAGTAGAGCCTTTACTACAGCCAATCAAGCGCTACAGCAAAAAGCTCAGCCGGGGCCAAAGGGAGAAAAAGGCGATCGCGGTGAACGAGGGCCAGCGGGAGAACGAGGGCCAGCGGGAGCAACTGGGGCAACTGGAGCACCAGGAGCAACCGGGCTAAGAGGGCCAGCGGGAATACCGGGATTAGCAGGAGCACCGGGTAAAGATGGTGCACCAGGTAGAGATGGTAAACCAGGGATAGCAGGAACACCAGGTAAAGATGGTGCACCAGGTAGGGATGGTAAACCAGGGCGGGATGGTCAAGACGGTAAGGACGGTAAGGACGTGGATGAAAAGGATGTTGCTGCAATTAAACAAGCGTTGGGCGACATTAATAGTAAGGTTGTCCCAATTGCTATGTTTACCGTAGCCGTTAATGGGCTGAATAAAAATATTTCCAATGGGCTTAACCAACTACCTAATACTGAAGCGTTTAAAGCTGGAGTAGCTGAGGGCACTTGTCGGACTACTCAGCCCGGTGGTTGTATGCGTAAACAGTTTGATGGATTAGGTAACAGTTTGAATCAAACTGATGGAAAAGTTGACGGTTTATCTAGAGCTTTACAAGGTGCTGACTTAACCTTGTTGGGCACAATTAACAATAAGCTTGGCCCTCAAATTCCTGGGGGAATTGGCAAAGTTGTTACAGGTATCTCCGAAGGGTTAGATAAATTATCCAAATGGCTGCATTTGGATAGAGCCTTGAATCTTCTTACTTTTATCTTGACCTTGCAAAATGCCTATTTTTTAGCAGAAGGCTTAGAAGTAATCACTTTGCAAATGATTTCTGACTTTCTATCGATAGTTGGCATCAATGATAAAGATGGCAACCCTCTCAACCTGCATCATATCCTCAACCACGAGGTTGAGGAACTATTTAAAAAAGTTTTGGGTGTAGAAACCTTTGAAGGCTTTAAGAAAGAATGGAAAGCGTTAAACCGGATTTATCAAGCTGCCACTAACATCATGTTTGCGATGCAGAATATGATTTGGAGTGTGCTGAATGCCCTTAATGTAATCGGCTCTTGGAATGCTCAAATCGGTAACGCGCTGAAGAAATATGGGGTAGTTGGACACCTAGCCTTTGGCTGGATGAACACCTCACCCAATTTCCACAACAAATTCTTCACGGCTACCTTTAATGCCATCAATGTAGTGAGCAGTTTGGACATGGTGGCTCAATCTATCCTCCAAGGAAGACAAGCCATTGATGATATAGGTAAACAAGCAGAGGAAATTGAAAAAACATTGGCTGATGGAGATGGAGGTAAAAAGCCACCTGAGAACAAGAAAATTAAAGGTGCGGCTGATGACAGTGAGCGAAACAGTAAATCTCCTTCTCCCAGTGATGACGATATCAAAACTTTAAATTTGTAATATGCCGTTACCCGACGATTTCTCACCCTGGCAACATCTCAGAGAAATGTTGATAGCTTCCCACAATCGGAATGTGGAACGGACATTTTTCGGCGTTCCTCACGATGATTTGCAAAATACCCAAAGTGGGATGAAACTAGCGTGTCTTCTGCAAGATGATGACACCGTAGATATGTTTCTACTACGGATGTTTTTGTACTATTTCGTATTCCAAGGCAACTTACCAACGCCTGTCTATGGGATTCCTGTGCCCGATTATGATATTCAGTTCGTTTATAAACCTCAGGTTAAATTGATTTTTAAAGAAGACTGGAGCGCTTTCCTGATGGAAAATGGTTTAAATCGGGCAACGGCTGAAATTAGCTTCCGGCTAATGCATGAAAGCGCCGCTACTATAAATCATGGTAAAGCTGAAGCTATAGCTCTAAGAATCAAAGAATTCTTGGCTAGCGGCAATGGCTTCACCTTTGAAAAAGGCACTATAAAGGTGACTTATATTGATAAAGCTAACGGAATTAATTTTATTTTGGCTGTAATTAGTGAAGCTGAAGGGGTAAGGGTTATTGAGCGAGTGCTTGAAGTAGCCCAAGTTTCGTTTAACGAACGTTTCGTAAAAATTAAACAATCTCGCGATAACTATCCTCAAGTTCCGGGTTTTCAAGAAGTTTACGGAAGGCAGAAAAGAAAACCAAGGAAACGCCCTACTACTCGCGTTAGGTTCCGTAAGGCTGAATTAGACGTATGGGGTTTAGGTCATCCCATAACCTTAGTGGATTTGCGTAACCCAACCGTAGGATTAGTGTCAACCCCATAAACATCAAAAAAGCTTGTATCTAGATAAGATGTCTTAAAATTTTGGAGAAACCTTTAAGGGTTTCTTTCCCGAATATTTTAAAATTTTACATGATACGTTGGAAAAAATCACAACGTAAGGAACCCTGTTCATGAGCCGTAGATACTCCGACATTCTTAAGGCATCCCGTGACCTTCCGTACCTCGAAAATTACATAAAGTGGATGACTTCGGCTGAAAACAGACAGCCCAACATCGGCAAAAGAGGCGCAAGAAAACCCTCTAAAAAATTAGGGGTAGTTCCCTTTAATGTGCCGCTTTTGGCTGGACAGCTAGCTTATGAATCTGGCGCACTTCCAACGTGGGAAACTTACCGGGCTGAATTAGGAACTCATACCGTTGAACTAACAGCGGGGAATGTTAAAAACGCTGTAAGGCTTGAGCGGTATTCTGCTGCCAGAATCATCATTGTTTCTGGGAGAAGTGCAACCGGAACACAAAAGACTTCTCACATTACAGGTAGGAAGTATATGAGCCACGGCGGTACATCTACCTCTCTACCTTTTGGTAAGGCTAGTGAAGCCGCAGCAGAAACGGAGGAAGCAACTTTTGCCGCTATCTCAGCGGCGGTACGTGGGGCCAACACAACGGGGATTCGGGTAACTTTAAAGCCTGAAAAGTTTGCTACCTTGACTCTATGATTAATCCGTTTGATACCTATCTTTTTGAGCATCCTGATTTCAGTGAAGAAGATAGGATGCAAGAGATAAATCGATTGTTTCAGCGGCAAAGAGCAGTTCAATGCTTATTAGATGGGATTTTGCCGCCTGATGTGCTTCTGGATGTGCTGCAAGAACATGGTATTGATGCCGCTAATTATGTAGAGGGAATTGCTGGGGCACTCCAGCTGTAGGGCATGGAAAAACCCATCCTTGATTTTGGGGATAACCTAAATTGGGATTTACTTAGACGGGCCACTTATCAAGGCATTAAGTCTGATATTCATCGCTCTGGCTATGCACCTATTCCAGAAATCGCGCTATTGTTGCCCAGTTCGATTGCTTTGGTTGGCTGCAAAAGTGATGGTGCTTTGCCGTGGTGGTGGCTGGGCTGTCGTGCTTCAGTTTCCTTAAGGATTAGCCCCAGTTCCACCTCGGAGTACACGGCCTTGGTCGAGATTTACAGAAAGAACTGTCGGCTAGACAATCTCACCTTGCTACGGTTTCCAGAATATCAACCTCAGCCGTATGTCTTGGCGCTTTCCGTCCCCAAGTGGATATCAAACCTGAGTATTGAAGTTTGGTACTACAGCGGAATTATTTCTGATCAATATCAGCAATCACTCGACCGTATCGAATCCAGGCTGAACCCCTAATGGCTTATGAACCAATTTCCATCCGGCTCGGTCGCTACAGTAACGTTTCTAGTGATGTCGGGGCAGGTCAGACTCAACAATCTACCACCACGGTTGTTAACAACAGCAACCCAGCTTTTCAGCCATTTGCCCAATGTCAAAACTTTGGGCATCCCCTAGAACCGTTTGAGCCTCTACCAGTTTTAGACTTCAACGACCAACGGCTTTATGCTGCATTCGTGAATAATTCCGGGGTTGATATCACCCTAGTTTTGGGTTCGATTTTGGTGGCTCGGATTGGAGCCGGGATTCTGCTCAGGGCTTATGGCGGCTCTTATGAAATCACTCAAGTCAATTTGTATCTGGGGGCGGTATCGGCGATCGCTCCTGATATCGCTTATCTATCCTATGTGGAATGCATCCAGTAATCGATTTCGTTAATACTGGATGGTTTTTTCGCCCATATTATCAGATTTCTCCCTCTCTCGTTAATAAAAACCATGACCATCCAAAATTCCATTGGTAACGCGCTGCGGTCAGGCATCCAGTTTATTTTAGGGAATGACAGCCCTGGAGACCTTTACTTTCGCTCCGCTTCCGGCCCACTAGCTCGGTTGGGCATTGGCTCCAATGGGCAAGTGTTAGTGGTGAATGCTGGGCTTCCGGGTTGGGCTAACCAATCGGCCCTCAATTGGTCACTCATCACCGGCACCAGCCAAGCGGCGGCGGTTAACACCGGGTACATCATTAATGCTGCCTCTGTGTGCACCATCACCCTCCCAGCGACCGCAGCGGTCGGCAGCTTATTGGAAATCGTCGGCGTCGGCGCTGGTGGTTGGCGCTTGGGTCAGGGTGCTAACCAGCAAATCGTGTTTGGAAATATCAGCAATACCGCTGGCGCTGGCGGACAACTGAATAGCACCCATCAACGGGATTGTATTCGCTTAGTTTGCATCACGGCTGATACGACTTGGCAAGTGATTAGCTCGATAGGAAATATCGACGTGATATGACTAAACAAAATGCTCTTAATTTGCCATTCGTAACTCCGACTTGGACACCTTTAACGCTGCAAGGAGGCTGGCAGGATTATGGTGCTCCTTACCTGGCTTCTTCCTATGCCATTTTTTTGAAGATTTTATTTTTAAGAGGCGTAATCAAGGGAGGAGCTAATGGCATTTTCGCTCAAATCCCTACTTCTTTAGCTCCTAGTTCTGTCTTATATTTCAAGATATTGGCATCGGATATAAATGCTTACGTATCCATCGATACATCGGGCAACCTTACCGTCTACACGACTAACAATAGCTATGTATTTTTAAATCAAATTATGTATTTAATCTTGTAAGATGAATGAAATTTTTATTTCTTATTCCCGGAAAGATTTAAAATTCGTTCAAAATCTCGTTGACTCCCTTAAGGCCCAAGGGATTAATCCTTGGTTTGACCTTGAAGATATCCGCCCAGCGGTTCAATGGCAGCAAGAGATACTAATCGCGGTTCAAGCTTGCCACAACTTCATTTATGTTATTTCTCCCAATTCAGTAACTTCAGAATACTGTGAATGGGAGCTTAACCACGCCCTAGGTCACAATAAACGAATCATTCCTGTATTGGCTTCTCCCCTGACGATGGACGTGATTCCTTATCCCATTAGAGAATTAAATTGGATAAGTTTTTCGGATTTCGACAAAGGGAGAAATCTCCTCATTGAAACTTTAGAATCTCCTCACGGAATCAGTACAGGCATCAGTTTAAATGCTGTCTTAGAAATTAAAACCAAGAATTCGAGACGGCAAATGTATCTTTATCGGAATAAATATTTCATCGGCAGGAAGCCGAAAGAAAGTTTATCTGAAGGAGGGATAATTTTAATCAATGATGCCAAAGCCAGCCGAAATCACGCCACGCTCAAAAAAAATGAGGATAGGTGGTCTATCCTCGATGGTCATTTTCCCTTTAATAATCTGAGTTTATACGTCCCTTCAACCAACGGGGTAGTTCTCAATAAAAAGCGAATCGCTCAACGGGCTTACTGTCCTTTGAAGCATGGCGACCGCATTAATTTAAGTCCCGATACCCAAATGACTTACAAGGAGCTATCGCCAGATTACTCAATCCATGACGAATTGGGAGACGATAAGGAGACAGTGAGCTGATAAAACACAAGACATCTACCAATACAGCAGTCTTCGCTGATTTGTGCATGAACTGCCATTGGTTCACTCTTTAGCTCCTCCTATATCACATCCCAATTGAAGATTGCCATTGCTGTAATGTTCTATCAAACTTTGACTGTTAAAGCCGCTTCCACAATCAGTTGTTGCCATCCAGTTTCCATCATAAAACCAGTTGCAAATACATACTCCACCATCGTTGCTACAAACATAACAAAGACGACCATCAGTACTGCAATTTTGCCATGTAGACATAATTATCTCCTTGTCACTAAAAAGGCTTTGGATTAACTCTAGGCCAACATCCACAGCCCCCTACAGTACCCGCGTGGGTGATTTTATTAACTACAATCTTCGTGTGGTAGGCACTTAAATAGTGAGATGGTTCCCAATCGATTAGTAGACCAAGAAATAGCCTTCTTGTCATTAATTTATTGCCATTTGTTTGATGGATATCAACAGGTTGATGAGGTAAAAGATTTCGTCACAGAGGCAGTGATTGAAGCTGAGGCCACGGAGATAGGGTAACGCGGGGATGTCTTTACAAAACTCTACGCATCACCGCGTCTTTTCGGAAAGCGAACTCAACTGCCTTAAACTTCCTTTATCTGCAACTCAAAGAAAGCTGTCATGAAACAAGTTGCCACCCACCTCTGCATTGCTAGCAGCATCGCCCTCGGCTGTCTAGTCCCTCTCAGCCCTACAACAGCGCAACAAATCGTTCCGGATAACACTTTGCCCGTCAACTCTAGCGTTACGCCAGGATGCACAATTTGTGTGATTAACGGAGGAACAATTCGAGGAACTAACTTATTCCACAGCTTTCAATCGTTTTCTGTTCCAACAGGTGGATTGGCGTTTTTTAATAATGGTTTGCAGATTCAGAATATTCTCACTCGCGTGACAGGGAAAGAGGTTTCTAATATTGACGGGTTGATTTTCGCCTACGGGACGGCGAATCTATTTTTGCTCAATCCCAATGGAATTAGTTTTGGTAAGAATGCATCTTTAATCCTTGGGGGTTCGTTTTTTGCCTCTACAGCCAATAGTTTAGTGTTTGCCGATGACACAGTTTTTAGTGCCAAACCAAATACTTCTACCCCACCGTTGCTAACGATCAGTGTACCGCTTGGCTTGCAATATGAGGGCAATCTTGGAAGCATTCAGGTTCAGGGAGCAACTCTAAAGGTGGGTATAGGTCAGACCTTAGCACTGTTGGGCGGTGATGTGAGTCTGAAGGGTGGGCAGTTGCTAGCACCTGGAGGGCGTGTGGAGTTGAGAGGATTGGCAGGAGGGAATGTATTACTGAGTAATGGTGCTGTCGTGGATGTAACCGCAGGCGGCGGCGGGAGTATTGGCATCGATGCCAGCAACTTGACGATGACCCAAGGAAGTCAACTGCTGGCAGGGATAGCATCAAGGAGAGGTTCTGTGGACGCTATGGCGGGGAATATTGAGATTAATGCTACAGGAGTGATCGACCTGGCTGATGGAAGCAGAATCCTCAATGCTGTACTCCCAAGAGCGCAAGGTCGGGGCGGTGATGTCAACATTAGAACGTCTCAGTTGCGCGTCTCTGGTGGGGCACAGGTTAGTGCAACTACGTTTGGTCAAGGGGACGGAGGGAATTTGACCGTCAATGCCTCCCAAGGAGTGCAACTGATTGGTACTACTGCCGATGGTCGAGCCTCCAGCGGCTTGTATGCTCAAGCCAATTCAGGCGCAAGTGGCAAAGCGGGAGATTTGACGATTAATACTGGTACCTTGCTGGTGCGAAATGGGGCACAGGTTAGTGCTGGTACGTTTGGTCAAGGGAATGGAGGGAATTTAACGGTCAATGCCTCCCAAGGAGTGCAACTAATTGGTACTACTGCCGATGGTCGGTATCCCAGCAGCTTGTCTGCTTCAGCCGAACCAGGCGCAAGTGGCAAAGCGGGAGATTTGACAATTAACACTGATACCCTGCTAGTGCGAGATGGGGCCAAGGTTAGTGCTAGCACGTTTGGTCAAGGGGATGGGGGGAATTTAACCGTCAATGCCTCCCAAAGTGTGCAACTGATTGGTACTACTGCCGATGGTCAGTATGCCAGCGGCTTGTATGCTCAAGCCAATCCAGGCGCAAGCGGCAAAGCGGGAGATTTGACGATTAACACCGATACAATGCTGGTGCGAGATGGGGCACAGGTTAATGCTGGCACGTTTGGTCAAGGGGACGGAGGAAATTTGACCGTTAATGCCTCCCAAGGAATACAACTGATTGGTACTTCTGCCGATGGTCGAGTCTCCAGCGGCTTGTATGCTCAAGCCGCAGCAGGCGCAAGCGGCAAAGCGGGAGATTTGACCATTAACGCCGATACCCTGCTGGTGCGAGATGGAGCACAGGTGAGTGCTAGCACGTTTGGTCAAGGGAATGGGGGAAATTTGACCGTCAATGCCTCCCAAGGAGTGCAACTAATTGGTACTTCTGCCGATGGTCGAGTTGCCAGCGGCTTGTCTGCTTCAGCCGGACCAGGTGCAAACGGCAAAGCGGGAGATTTGACGATTAACACCGACACAATGCTTGTGCGAGATGGGGCACAGGTTAGTGCTAGCACGTTTGGTCAAGGGAATGGGGGGAATTTAACGGTCAATGCCTCCCGAGGAGTGCAATTAATTGGTACTACTGCCGATGGTCGAGTCTCCAGCGGCCTGTTTGCTCAAGCCAATCCAGGCGCAAGTGGCAAAGCGGGAGATTTGACGATTAACACTGGCACCCTGCTGGTGCGAGATGGGGCAGGGGTTAGTGCTAGCACGTTTGGTCAAGGGAATGGAGGGAATTTAACCGTTAATGCCTCCCGAGGAGTGCAATTAATTGGTACTACTGCCGATGGTCGGTATCTCAGCGGCTTGTTTGCTTCAACCCAACGAGACGCGAGTGGCAAAGCGGGAGATTTGACGATTAACACCGATATTTTGCTGGTGCGAGATGGGGCACAGGTTAATGCTGGCACGTTTGGTCAAGGGGATGGAGGGAATTTGACCGTTAATGCCTCCCAAGAAGTGCAACTAATTGGGCGCTCTGCTGATGGTCGGTCTTCCAGTGGCCTGTTTGCTTCTGCCAATCGAGGCACAAACGGTAAAGCGGGAGATTTGACGATTAACACGGACACCCTGCTAGTGCGAGATGGAGCAAGAGTTTCGGTACGTAGTTATCAAGGGCAAGCAGGCAACATGACCATCCGAGCCAATTCAGTACACCTCAACCAAGGCTTACTTATCGCTGAAACGGCGAAAAGTGACGCCCAAGGTGGGGCGAACATCACCCTTTCTGGCTTAGACTTGCTACGCATGGACAACGAAAGCCTGATTTCCGCCAATGCTCTCGACCAAGCCAACGGCGGTAACGTCACCATTGACTCTACTTTTATTGTTGCTACACCTCCCACTGGCCCCAATGGTAGCGACATCACAGCTAATGCCGGTAAAGGTAATGGCGGTGCGGTCAATGTGACCACTCAAGGACTTTATGGCATCCAATTCCGACCCCGACTTACTCCTAAAAACGACATCACCGTAACTTCAGACTTCGGCTTGAATGGGACGTTTCAACTGAACACACCTTTTGTTGAACCGACGCAAAGCTTGGCTAACTTGCCCACTGAAATTGCTGATGCTTCTCGGCAGATTGTCCAGAATTGTCGAGCTGTCACGGCAGAAGGACAGGAAGAAAACAAGTTTATTATCACCGGACGTGGGGGGATACCACTCAGCCCTGATGACCCCTTGCAAAATGAGGAACCGCTCACACCCAATTGGGTCGCTCTTGACTCTCAAGCCAAAAATCACACTCCTCCAACTCCCACAACTCCTAAGAGTTCCACTCCCAAACCGCTTCTAGAAGCCAACGGGTGGATAATTAATGCGAAGGGGCAGGTTCAACTCATGGCTATTGCCCCCACGGTTACTCCTCATGAAACGTGGCAACCTCCGGTCAACTGTCGTCCGGTTCTCAAACGGATTCCCCGTAGTGATAACGAGAGCGAAACCAAAAGGTTAGTACCACTCAAAAAGCCTTCATAGCACAAATCCTCTTTGACAAATCAGTTGAAAACCCGGATTTGTCAAAAAATAAATTTATGAAAAATGTCCTTCTATTTCTGCCTGATTTCCGAATTTTTTAACTCAGGCGTACTTACCTTTAAACTCTCTATACTACAAGCGCGGCGGCCTGATTTTTGGCCTTTTTGTAGTATGCTGTACTTCGCAAACTGGCGGCGGGATGCCGTCATGGTGCACAGCTTCAGCGATGGGTTGTAGAGGTTTGTCCGGTAGATATAAAAATGGTCGCCGTACTCGAAGAATCGCTCTTTCGTTACCTCAACGGTGTGTGGGTTTCCCACACGGCCTGAAGGTTCGGTGAGGAAATAACTCCCCTGCCGGATGAGCGAGCTCTTATCGCGCTTCCAGCGCAAGCTGATGTCCGGTTCCGGCGCGGTCGATACATCCCACTCCAGCCCTCGGACAATTTGGCGGTAAGCGGCCTTGGTCTGCACGATTTGGCGAGACTCAATGCCGGCGACTTCTAGATGACGGCGGACAGTTCGATCGCAAACCCCCCTCTCTTTGGCGATCGCATTTTGACAGGTGCCAAAGGGGATAAACCCCTTTGACACCCATATCCGATGCTTGCCGATGTGCAGACAGCAAGG
Organism: Waterburya sp.; assembly: GCA_036703055.1. GTDB lineage: Bacteria > Cyanobacteriota > Cyanobacteriia > Cyanobacteriales > Coleofasciculaceae > DATNPV01. The sequence continues at coordinate 11,053 of DATNPV010000112.1, read as the reverse complement.
GATGCTCCCAAGGGCATTATTATGTGAGAGCCTTTGCTGCTCCTCATCTGGGAAGAAGCTATCGGGTTGAGGAAGCTTGTGTGTCTTTCTCGCCTCTTTGGGAAGATTGGCCCAAGCGGCATAGCGAGAAAGCTGTTGAAGACGCTGGGTTATTGCGGCGGTTGCCAGCGCTCTTAGACTTTGTAAATCCAAAATTTTGAATAGCGGGACATCTGCGACGGCCCCCCAAGCGGGAATTCCTATTTCCTTTTTCCCTTTCTTCCCCCGCTGGCTTTTTTCAGCCTTCAAGCCCAAGCGGCGGCAAACAGCAAAGAGGCTTCCCAGATGCGATCGCAAAATTCCCCCCCGACATTTCCAGCGACGAAAAGCGCCAATGGCTTGTCCCTCTCTAAGCCATTGGCGCACTGTTGGGCTGGCAACGTTGAAAGTTGTACAAATTTCAGCAAGTGGGATGCTGATATGCCCTGACCCCTTAAGGTCTAATGCTCTCAACCAGTACCACAGCCTTGCCCAGCTATTCCCCTTTTCCGCAATCCTGGAATGAATTCTCACAGTGAAGCGATCGAGAATGCATTCAGCTAAATAGAGGTGGGGGAGGAGGGTGAGGTAGAGCATTGAGTAGTTTTCCTGTACTACTCGTCTCCCCTTTCTTTAAAGATTTTGCGACTGTCGATCGCTTTTGCTCGTGAAATTGTTAAATTTTAGGTGCTTTATTTGGTTGTTCGTCTTTTCCCTGGATGGGGGAAAAACAAACTTTTCTGAAAGGGGGGAGACGAGCTTTTTCTGAATTTTTCCAACTGTACCAGAGCGTGGAATACGCTCTATGAGCGATTTTCAAAAATATGGCGAAGCTCTCGCCCGTAGGGCGAGAGCTCACAAAAACTTCCTTCATTGGCCCGTAAAACCGTTAACAACAATGCATGGTTGATCGTACTGTGCAGACTCAGCCCGATCATCCGTAATCCTACGGAGGCAAAATATTTGTGTACTGGATAGGCTGAGAGATTGACTGATTTTTGTCTGTTCATTGATGTGCTGAGGATTTCAATGGAGATAGCCCTCTGGGAGTAGAGGGCTATTTTTTAGGGGTAGGCGACTGGCGGCGGCTCTTCACTCGCTGGAGCTGCCAGTTGGCGACAGCCCATCTCAACCCCTCCAGCTGGGAGTGGGTATGTGAAGAGGCAAGTACTGTGTAGGTGTGACCCTCATAGCGAACGCGATCTCCCGGTTGAAAGGTTGGGGGCGGGGCTTGGTACGGTTGGCCTTTAATCATTTCCTTTTCCCTATAATGTTGATGTCAGTTCATCCAGCAATTCTCATTTCGATGCCGGGGCTGAGTTGCAGCACTCAACCCCGGTTAAACATTTTTGCGATCGCTTCTGGGTTGAACCAATCCACTGGGATAGTGATAGGCATCTCCTCAAGCACTTCCCCATCACTGTTTTTAAAGCCCGTCAATTTGCCCTTAAACGTCGGTTTCATTTTGTTGGTAGAGGTCAATCTCAGCTGGATGGAGTTTCCCTCTCTCGCCTCGGCATAGCCCTCACTGCCACCGGTGGTTTTGTTGGTGAAAGCGTGAGCGATGAGGATAATTCCCTCAGATGCCTTGCGAGGGTCACTCACGGCGCGGCCTGAAAACTCACTCGCGGCCTTGGCGCATTCCTCATGCTTGGCGTAGTTGGTCATCTCATCCCAGATACTGGTGATGATGGGGTCTTTGTCTTCCTCCCGGCTGGCCCAGCGGTCAAAGGCTGCTTGTAAGCCGTCGTTGACGCTCTCCCAATTTTGCCCCGTCCCAAATAGTTCAGGTTCTAGGGGGATTAACTGTTTCCAAGCTTTAGAGCGGTTCTGGTGAAGGTGGGGGTCTGTTAAGCTTTCAATCTTCCATCCTTCTAAGTGATACCGGGTAAGCGCGATAGTGGCAGCACAGTAGCTTTTCCAGCTGCCCATATCCCCCAAAATCCAAAGTGGCTTAAATCCAGTACACAATTCATAGAGCCACCCATCCTCGTGAGTCTTGAGTTTCTCAATCAGCTCAGCTTTTGCTGCCTCATTTTCGGTTGGCTCAGCCCCGCTGTCTTTTTTCTTGGCTGGTCTGTTGAGTTTCTCTGTCTCAACCCGGTGCTTGGCCTCTTTCTCGGTTTGCTCAGCCGCTTGAGCCTTGAGTGTGGCTAAGTGAAGTTCAAAATTAGCCTCATCCAATCGTTCCCCTTTGGCATAGCGCTCAGCCGCCAGTTCACGCTCACCATCACTCATCAGTTCGAGTAGCGCGGCCCCGTGTTCCCGGCTCATAATCTCCCTGATAAATTCTTCCTCTTGCTGGGCCTTAAGCGCTTGGATGCTCAAGTGCTTAGTTTGGTCAAACTGGCGCTCTGCCACCAAGGCTTGCTTGTTGGCGACAATCACATCTAGATTATCCGCCAGTTTCTCGGTCGCATCTTTGCATAGGAAAAATGCCGCCCCAAAGAAGGCGGCTCCACACAACCCGACTAAGCCAGCGTTAGGATTTTGAGCTGGGATGAGTCCCAGGATGCTTACCTTGCTTTTGAATTCCTGGTTATTGGTGGCTTCTAGAGCGACTCTCCAAGCAATCCCTTTTCTAAGGTTAGGCCCGGTGCAATATTCGTGTTCTTGAGAATAAACCACCTTGGGATTGAAGCAGAAGGTGTAGTAATCGAGCTTTGTCCCCTCGACCGAGAACGCTGGAATAAGTAAGCCGAATGCTGTAGCTGTACACAAACCAGCAATCAAGGTATTTCGCCTTAATTGCTGGTCAATTTGTTTACCTAAACTCTCTAAATATTTCTCTGGCATATCTCTAATCGAATGGGTTCCCATTCCGGATACTGCGGACAAAGGCCACCAAGCAAACGATAGCCACAGAAGCTAAGAGAATTTGTCCTAAATAGGGGGGTAAAAAGTTTTGAGTTTGTGGTTTCTCATACTGAGTAATTTCACGATAAACAGAGGTAATCGCTTGGTTAGTTTGGTTGATTTCGTTAGCCGTTGAGTAAATCGAGGCGGTAACTATTCCTACGGCTGACACAAACTTGATAATTGTCGTCACAGGGCGATTCATAATATGGAGCGTCCATCCCTCCTCGGTTTTCTGAAAATGAACCTCACTCAAACTACTTAATGAAGGAATCCAGGCCACGAATAGGCAGAGCCAAGTCGTAAACACTACTTGGACGGCAAATTGAAACAGGATAGTAGCCAAGGATGCACTGGCTACCTGACAAGAAATAAATAAGAGCATTTCTTGAATCAGTTTCCGTGTCTCGATTTTGGCTTTTTGAGTGAGAAGGAATTCCTCAATGAATGAGTCAGAGAAACTATTCGTTTGGGCTGGGTTTTCGTCCGATTCTTCGTGTAACATAAGCCTATCTGAAAAGTTTATTCCCCCTAGCTTCTTTCCAACTTTGGGCTAGGGGGATTTTCTTGTGCTACTGCTGCAAACTTAGACCAAAAGCGCTGAGGATTCGCCCGACTGATTCCATCACTCCTCGTGAGGGTTTACGAGTAGATTGACCCCCCTCAATGGGTAAGTATTCTCGTTGAGGCAGTAAGTCGAGCCGTGCATTATTGCCGTGCTGGATTAGGTGCTTAGCGGCAGCTAATTCATAGCGGGTAGATTCCTCCAGTTGTTTAACCTCTGGTCGGTTGGATTGGTCTATTAGCTTGGCGTCGTTATCAACTTTGGTCAGATACGTGTCGATATACGCTTTGAGCTGGATGTAATCGATCGCGTATTGATGCCGTACTTTCTCAGCTTCCTTGGCGGTGGCAAATTCAGCGGCTAATTCCTGGCGCTGATTGCCATATTTTTGGTTAGCTAAGATAGTTTGGGATACAGCCTTGTCGATGTTAATGGCAGAGGTAGCGCCCTGTTTGAGGATGGTGGCTACCCCTTTGTTGTATTCCTCAGTCCCTTTGATTAAGGTTGTATAGGCTTCAGTCAAAAGGGGCATTAACTCTTGTACTTGTCGCCCTTGCCTTGCCGCTTCGCCAATCGCTTGCAGGGCGGCTTGGTCACCTTGGAGGGCTTTATCTAAGGTGTCTAGGCCAAAGCCAAATTTGCCCTTGAGTACTTGGGAAATACGCTTCCCTTTCTTGGAGACGTGGTTTTTGATTGGGAATTTAGATGGATTCATGATGCCCCTTAATGGGTTTTATACTTAACGTCTGAAGTGGGATATTTCCCCTGATTTATCGCGTCAATTCTGGCTTGGGCTTCTTCAAGGAGTTTTTGCCGCTTTTCGGCATAATCCTCAACAATCACATCCAAAACTAATCGAAACGTTTCCAGTTGGGAATTTAGGCTCTCTCGGAGTAATTGAGTGTCTTCGCTTAGGTCTTGTCGCAGGGTTTCAGCTAGGGCTAAGACTTGTTGATAAGACTGAGTTTGCAGGTCTAACAGGGTTTTGAGATAGTCACTGGTAGTAGTCACGGTTTTAAAGGATTAGAGTGTTCGAGCGGTTGATTCCAAGTTCCCTGAGGCAGATGATTAATCGCCATTGATAAGGCGGTATAGGTTAAGATGACGGCTAGACCAAAGCCAAGGGTATTAATCATCCAATTAGGGATAAATAGGCTGATAAATTGAGGGGGATTACCGGGAGATACATCGGGAATCTCCCTCGATTCATTAGTAGAGAAGGAATTGTTTAAGACTGGCTTCGATTTGGTCGGTTCGACTTTTAAAGTCGGTGTTCATTCCTCCCAATTGCTCAGCGATTAAATTAAAGCCAGTTGAGGCTTTTTGGCTTAAATCTTGGAAGTCATGAGAGGCGGTATTAATAATCGTTAGGAGTGTGTCGTTCAGGACTCCTGTTGCTCGGTCATGGCGTTGGTTAAGAACAGCGAGAAGAACTTCTTTTATCCGGCGGCAAGCTTCCTCAAAGTTGGAGTAAGTATCCGCTACATTAGCCGTTACTACCTGGAGTTCGTTGGCATCCAGTTGAACATTCAAGGCTGAGGCTTGCTGGACGATTAGCGCTTGTTTTTCCGGAGACTGTAGAATGATTCCAGTCTCTGCTGTGGAGGTCGAGCTGCCATCGTGTGTTGGGAGCGGCTCGGCCTCTACTCTTCCAGCAGATGAGCACTCATCAGCCACCGGGGCGATCGCTTGTGGTTTGTCATCTGCTACAGCAATCGCCGGGGCTTCGACAGTCGCCAGCTCACTCACCTCTTGAACCTGGGAGAGTTTCTCCACAACAAGCGCTCTTTCTTCATCAGTTGGGTTGGCAAAGTCGCCTACCACTTCCCGGTAAACCTCACGAATTTGGTCTTTGGAAAGTCGAACGCCCAACCGAGTTAATTGAGATTGAATGCGCTTGATGTGTTTGTCGATGCTTGGATGTGTCATGATCGATATACCTTCTTAGATTTGTACTTAATGGGTGCGGTCTAAGAGTTCAGCGCCAGGGCTGTCCATTCTCCGGCGCTGATTCAATTGCCGCTCTAAATGCATCATTGAAACCGCTTGCTGATAGCGCTTTCTCAGGGAATTCAAAGCAGTGTCTTCCTGCTTCCACTCTGTTAGCCAGTCGGTGATGGCTTCATAATCCCCAGAGAAAAACAGATTCTCTAGGATGCCAGCACGCGTCGAAGCTTGGTCTTCCAGTTCTCCTCTTAATTGGTCTGCCCAATCCTCCCAGTTACCCACACTTCACCTCCCCCGGTAACTTAGTCGAGTAGTGAGCTTTGTAGAGGAAGGCATTGGCGAAAATACTCTTGAGCTGAGCCGGGGAATACTCTCTGTTTTTCCGGTATCCACCGATTCCCCTGAACCAACGGCTAACCGTCGTCTGGTGAGGATGCACCCCGTACTGAGCGAGTATCCGGAGAACTTCAGAACCAGTAAGCGGCTTAGTTGATTGATTCAGGATTTCATCGGCTTTCTTGTAGCAGTCCAGCAATCCCTCGATGCCGATTGCACTCCTAGGAATCGCCTTGCGTAGCTCAGCGAAAAACTGGCAGTTTTTGACGTTAACCTCTAGCTTGTGCCGTTCGAGCAGCTTGCGAGTGCGATACCAGTGATTGTCTGATACCCGTTTGCCTGCGACCACTTCATAAGCTAATCGTGCTTTTTCAATTTGCTCTGTCACATTCGACCCTCCTAAACAATTTGTTTGCGTCTATGCGTGTGGTTTGGTTACTATCAATCACCTCGCAGCGTCGTTAATGTTGCCTTGTATGCGCTTACTGTCACACTGCATCTGCTTGATGCGGCTGCTGTCACCTTGCATCTAGTGGGAATTTTTTCGCCTGATTCCCCTCGCAGGTGGCGCAGATGTAGGAGCAGTGAGTGTTTTAGCGATTTAAGCTTTGTGCATAATTGAAGTCTATCACACAGTCACACATACGAAAACATGAAAGTCAAAATTATGAAAGTTGTAAAGATTTGAACTGTGATTAGGTGAGTGTGAGTATAGAGATAAACTCGTATGCACCAATGCCTAGAATTACTCGAACGGAACGGTTGACCTTATCAATGGACAAAGACCTAAAACGACGGTTTGACATCGTTTGTAGTTGGAAAGAGGTCAGCATGAGCCAGGTTGCAGGAGAGCTTATTGAGAAATGGCTCGAAGAAAATACCCCGCCAGGTTTGTTTGAGTTAGAGGATAAGTCTCCCACTCAAGGAAAGTAATGTATGCCTAAAGCAGAGGGCAAAGCTCATGTTACAGCCGTTATTCCTCTTGACTTGAAAGAGCAACTGAAGAAGTATGCCGATGCTAGGAAGTGGTCTTTGAGTACGGCGATGGTCACTCTCATTGAGGAAGGTTTACAGCGTGAGGGCTTGATACCTTCAGGTAGTGACTCAAGCAACTCATGAAAATTAAAAAACCGCTCTGACCCAATACCAGAGCGGTTTTTAGTGAATTGCAGAATATTAGGAATGAAATACAGTTAACGTTGATCGCGCTTCAGGTCGTGATTGTTACGAATTGTGGTAGCAACTGTTATCAAGTCAACGCCTGCCAGTATTTTTTCTGCATAAGGTCAAAAATTTGGGAAATACAGGTCAATAGTCAGCCCTGATGGTATTTAGATATCAACCCATGCGTCTTCACAGGCTTAGTCTTGGTGTATTGATTGCTGTCCTAACGTCCCTGGCTCCTTTTAGTTTCAAGTTTCCTATACCGTTAAGAGTGCCACAGGTGCTGGCTCAAACCCCGGATGCCCGGAAAGCGGAAGCTGACCGACTGATTCAGCAAGGTAATCAGCAGCTTGAGACTAGTCAATTTGAAGCGGCATTACAGTCTTTCCGACAAGCATTAACAATCTACAGGGAAATCAAAAATCGCCAAGGAGAGGGATGGGCGCTGGGCAATCTGGGTATTGCTTACCTTAACTTGGGGGAGTATGCCCAGGCGATTGATTACCTAAAGCAGTCCTTGGCGATCACTCGTGAGATTCATGACCGCCAAAATGAGGGCAAGGCGCTGGGCCTTCTGGGTATTGCTTACCTTAACTTGGGGGAGTATGCCCAGGCGATTGAGTATGAACAGCAGTCCTTGGCGATCACTCGTGAGATTCATGACCGCCAAAGTGAGGGCAAGGCGCTGGGTAATCTGGGTATTGCTTACCTTAACTTGGGGGAGTATGCCCAGGCGATTGATTATGAAAAGCAGCACTTGACGATCGCACAACAGATTCATGACCGCCAAGGTGAGGGGGCGGCGCTGGGCAATCTGGGTCTTACTTACCTTAACTTGGGGGAGTATGCCCAGGCGATTGATTATGAAAAGCAGCACTTGGCGATCGCACAACAGATTCATGACCGCCAAAGTGAGGGGGCGGCGCTGGGCAATCTGGGTATTGCTTACCTTAACTTGGGAGACTATGCCCAGGCGATTGATTACCTAAAGCAGTCCTTAGTGATCGCACAACAGATTCATGACCGCCAAAAGGAGGGCAAGGCGCTGGGCAATCTGGGTATCGCTTACTATTACCTAGGAGACTATGCCCAGGCGATTGATTACCTAAAGCAGTCCTTGGTGATCGCACAACAGATTCATGACCGCCAAAGTGAGGGGGCGGCGCTGGGCAATCTGGGAGGAGCTTACACTTCCCTGGGGGAGTATGCCCAGGCGATTGATTACCTAAAGCAGTCCTTAGTGATCGCACAACAGATTCATGACCGCCAAAAGGAGGGCAAGGCGCTGGGCCTTGTGGGTATTGCTTACCTTAACTTGGGAGACTATGCCCAGGCGATTGAGTATGAACAGCAGTCCTTGGCAATCGCAAAACAGATTCATAACCGCCAAGATGAGGGCAAGGCGCTGGGTAATCTGGGACTTGCTTACTATTCTCTAGGAGACTATGCCCAGGCGATTGATTACCAAAAGCAGTGGTTGGCGATCGCACAACAGATTCATGACCGTCAAAGTGAGGGGGCGGCGCTGGGTAATCTGGGACTTGCTTACTATCCCCTGGGGGACTATGCCCAGGCAATTGATTATCACAAGCAGTCCTTGGCGATCACTCGTGAGATTCATGACCGCCAAGGTGAGGGCAAGGCGCTGGGCAATCTGGGACGTGCTTACAATTTCCTGGGGGACTATGCCCAGGCGATTGATTACCTAAAGCAACGGTTGGTGATCGCTCGTGAGATTCGTGACCGCCAAGGTGAGGGCAAGGCGCTGGGCAATCTGGGTATTGCTTACCATTTTCTGGGGGACTATGCCCAGGCGATTGATTACCTAAAGCAGTCCTTGGCGATCACTCGTGAGATCCATGACCGCCAGAGTGAGGGGTTGGCGCTGAACAATTTAGGACTTGCTCTCCGCCAATCTGGCAATCTCGCAGAAGCCGAGAAGACACTAATTGAGGGAATTAACGTTTGGGAATCTTTACGAGCCGGATTAGGTAGTAACGATGCCAATAAAGTCTCAATTTTCGAGGAGCAAGCTCGCACCTACCACACTTTACAACAAGTCCTCATCCAAGAGAATAAAACAGGTGCAGCACTAGAAATTGCCGAACGGGGAAGGGCAAGAGCTTTTGTCGAGTTAGTAGCAAGGCGGTTATCTCCCAACCCAACAGAAGCTACTCCCATTACTCCACCTACAATTGAGCAGATTAAACAAATTGCCAAGACTGAAAATTCTACCCTGGTTCAATATTCAATTATTTACGATAATTTCAAAGTTCAAGGTAAACAACAAACCCATGAATCAGAACTCTATATTTGGGTCATCAAACCCACAGGTGAAGTAACCTTTCGTCGTAGTGACCTCAAACCTCTGTGGCAGAAACAAAATACCTCACTAGCCGAACTTGTGACGAGCAGCCGTGACTCGATTGGCGTGAGAGGGCGTGGTTTAGAAGTCGTAGCCAGAGCAGATGCTGCCAATCCAACTACCCGTTTACAGCAACTCGATCAACTGCTCATTGAACCCATTGCTGACTTGTTGCCAACCGATCCTAATGATCGCGTCATCTTCATTTCGCAATCATCCCTATTCCTGGTTCCCTTCCCCGCCCTGCAAGATAAAGACGGCAAATACCTGATTGAAAAACATACCATCCTCACTGCACCTTCAATTCAGGTACTAGATTTAACCCACAAGCAACGGGAAAATTTACCCACCCTTACCAAGGGTGGGGCAGGGGGGGTTGCCCTCGTTGTAGGAAATCCTTCCATGCCTTTTGTGCCATCAGCCCCAGGAGAGAAGCCGCAACAACTGCCCAGTTTACCCGGTGCTGAAACGGAAGCCAAGGCAATCGCTGAAGTCCTTCACACCAAACCTCTCATCGGAAACAAAGCTACTAAATCAACCGTTGAGCAACTGATGTCTAAAGCCCGAATCATCCATCTCGCAACGCATGGCTTATTGGATGATGTGAGAGGATTAGGAAGTGCCATAGCCCTTGCACCTGACTCATCTTATAAAGAAGAAATCGGCAAAGTTAACGGCTTACTCACCGCTGAAGAAATCCTCGACTTAAAACTCAATGCCGAATTAGTAGTCCTGAGTGCCTGTAATACTGGCAGAGGCAAAATCACAGGGGATGGCGTAATTGGCTTATCTCGCTCCCTAATCAGTGCAGGTGTACCCAGTGTTTTAGTATCCCTCTGGTCAGTGCCAGACGCCCCGACAGCCCAGTTAATGACCGAATTTTACCAAAATCTTCAGAAAAACCCCGATAAAGCTCAAGCGCTGCGTCAGGCGATGCGGACGATTATGAAACAACATCCTAACCCCAAAGATTGGGCGGCATTTACGCTGATTGGCGAGGCAGAATAAGTACTTAAGGAGTGTCAATGAGCGATCGCAACCCCAACATTCTCCCTTAAAACAGCAACGTTCTTGTTTTGAGAGAATGATACGTTAAATTTTAAAGACTGTTTTTCACCGATGACGGCTAGCCAATATCACCCCTATCTTTCTCCAGAAGCCTACCTAGAAGCCGAAAAAGATAGCCCAATCAAACACGAATACATTCAAGGGCAAATCTATGCAATGGCAGGAGCCAGCGATGCTCATGTGACCATCACGGCGAACCTAGTCGCCTTGCTGAGAAATCACATTCGGGGAACTGGCTGTCGCCTTTATGTGACAGACATGAAAGCACGAATTGAATCGCTTAATAGCTTTTACTATCCCGACGTGATGGTGACTTGTGACGAACGGGATAGAAACTTTGACTACTTCAAACGCTACCCTTGCTTAATTATTGAGGTACTTTCAGATAAAACTGAAGCGTTTGACCGAGGTGATAAATTCACAGACTACAGTGAATTAGAAACGCTACAAGAATACGTCCTAATTAATCAAAAACGGATGCGGGTGGAACGGTTTCGCCGGGACGCAGAAGGACACTGGGTACTCTACCGCTACAAAGAAGGAGATGAATTGCACCTGGAGAGTATCAGCTTTCACGGCCCAATTTCAGCCCTGTAGGCGCAAATATAGCGAAGCTGACACCAGCCGCAAAGTAGGGATTGAAATGCTTGTCGGATAAAGGCTTCAGCCTTTTGTTGCTCCTTCGATTGGTTCTCCGAACGCAACCAACAATTCGTCAGCTATGGCAGAGTATA
>DATNPV010000111.1:0-10715 GCA_036703055.1 Waterburya sp. | reverse complement strand
CCAGTGTGGCTGGTCATCCTCTCAGACCAGCTACTGATCGTCGCCTTGGTGAGCTTTTACCTCACCAACTAGCTAATCAGACGCGAGCTCTTCAAAAGGCGGATTTCTCCTTTCACGTTGCGGCACATCCGGTATTAGCAGGAGTTTCCTCCTGTTATCCCAGTCCTTTTGGCAGATTCTCACGCGTTACTCACCCGTCCGCCACTGAACTCCAAAGAGTTCCGTTCGACTTGCATGTGTTAAGCAGACCGCCAGCGTTCATCCTGAGCCAGGATCAAACTCTCCATGTTGTTCTGAAGCGTTCTCTGGCTCCGAAACAGAAACTTCTGTTTCGGTTCCTTCGTTATCGTTTCTTGAAGCTTACTGGTTTCCCAGTGAGCCGATTTTTTGTTGACGAGCTTTGGTGCTTTTAGGCTTTCAAACTATTGCTTTGTCTAGGTTCGGTCGCTTGGAGGCGTTGTGCCCGTTTCAAGCGCATTTACCAATGTAGGGCATAAGCACTGATTTGGCAAGTTCTTTTCTCAAATTTTTTTTTTGGCTCTTGTAATCCTCCTGGGTTAGCAGTTGTAGTGGTAAAAGAGCAAGCGGCTAAAGCATTAATTCATATGGATGGACGGTCAATTGGTGTTTGTCCTGAATGTTTTACAGGGAGGTTGAAGGTCTTCTCTTGCTACCTTGCTTGCCTTGCTAACATGCCAACTTCTGAAACTCTGCTGTAACTCCTCGTTTGATCAAATTGACACTTCCTGGATATCAGCGAAATTTGGGAGCAAGTCCCTGCTACTACTCATCAGACCTTCCGATATCCGTTGACAGCGAACGGCGAAATTACAGTTGTGACAATATTCCCTTGCCTGAGAGACCTGAGGAAAGGCAATTCCTCTGTGATAGTAGTCTTTCAACCATGCATTAAGCTGAGTCAACAGGTGATTTAACTGTTGGCGGGTTTTCTCGTGCTGTGTTCTGTTGTAGGTAAATCTAAGGCTTTGTGGCTGCGGCTGAGATTTGACAAACCAGTAAGCCATCGATATCTGTTCAGGCAAATAACCGCTAGTTTCAGCTAAAACAAAAAGATATAGGCGTGTTTGCCAATCTTTCGCTAGCGAGTTTTTTTTTGCGGTACAGGATAGGTTTTCCAGTCGAGAATTTGAGCGTTTGTTTCGTCTTCAATTAACAAGTCGTAGATAACGGTCAGCACATAATCTTGAAAATACAGAGTGCGACAGTGTTCGGATTCCCGAAAGGTTTTTGGGTTTGGAGTCAAAACATCGGATGCAGCATTTACTAAGGCGGTTACCCAATGTTGGAGTTGAGCATCTTCCTCGACTAAGGATTCTACAGGTAATCCCAGTTCTCGTTGTTGCATCAACAGGTGAAAGCGGCTACCCCAAGCAAGGCGCTCTTGTTGCTCTGGTGAAATCGGTGTTCCCAACTGCTCTAAATAGGTGTGTTGGAACTTTCGAGGACAGGTTTCTAGCATGTTTAGCTGTCCCTGAGATAGGGGAGTGAGAGGAACTACCATTTTAGATTTGAGATTAAGGAAAGAATAAAAGCTTATTCATTGTGACTGTTGAATTTCCAATTTAGCCATTATGACACTTTTGTCAGGACAAACACACTTCCCGCATTGCCTCGTCCAATGCGCAAATCACTGTCGAGATAGGTAATATCTAGCCAGGCTTTTTGCTGGCGGTTATCGATGCCAAAATCAAGAGCTGGAAAAAACTTCTTCCCCGCTTCAAGTTGCTGGATAAAATTATTAGGAGACTGATAGTCAATTAAGCGTCGTAGGCCAATGATAGACCGCTCAAACTTGACATTAACTCGGCGTTCGTTCACAGGATTAAACCGGGCGACAACGCTAACCAAGCCCTCCAGCAAGGGCAACTCGGAGACTTCAGCAATATTGTAAATGCTGGTCGTTGCGGTGCGAACGCACTGGTAAATTTGACCGAGTGGTACAGATGGCAATCGACCAAGATTCAATAGATCATTACTGGTTGTGTAGAGCAGACGCCAGTTACCTTCTAAAAGTTCGGTGGCTTCAACGGGTCGAGGAGTAGGGTTGCGGTCTTCCAGCCGTGCCACTGCTGCAAGAATAGCTGTTTTATCCATTTCCGTTGCTAGTAGACCACGATTCTTCCCTGCGATCGCTTCCAGGAGTTCCGCTTTGCTAACCATTTAATCCTTACCTCTCTTTGATATCTCTTCGCTTGCAGCCTTCGTTCTAGCAAGCGGCTAGAAGATGGGTGCTAACTTTATTTTTTGCCTCTCTACTTTATTCATAAACAAAGCACGAGATGTTAACGTAGATTTGATAAGTTTCTTGACCGAACAAATCTGAAGCGTGTTAGCGTGAAGCGCAGCTATAGCGACGCAGGAACTCTACTTCGTAGCAGCGCATTGAGTAAGGATGAAGGATGAAACAAAGGCGGCTTGATGAAAAGGGCTCTCCCAGCAAGAGCAAGACAGGGAGTAGAGACGCAACATGCCGCGTCTTTATAGAGTAATTCATCTCACTCGTGGGTGAGGTGTTCTCATATTTCATACTTCAGCCTTCAGTTGACGGTTTTCTCTATCCGACAATCGGCTTCTTTACCATCCATCACTCTTGCGGCCTGCTAAGCTCTAAAATACGTATCTCTATTCTTCATTAATTTAGTCTCCAAATTTTCTCATGTACAATCCTTCTTTACGTGAAGAACCTCGCGAACAACTTGCTGATGTCATTCCTGTGAAGCAAGAGTCTTCACTGTTGGATTGGCTAGAAGCCAATGGTCGTCTAGTCGCCCGTGATGTTGTCGATGACTCTTACCTGGATGATGAGGAGGAAATTGTCGAACTGATGGGCGGTGATGATGGTGGGTTTGACGATGATGATGACGACTTAGACGATGATCTGGATGATGACATGTAAACAGTCAGCCTTGTAATCGTGACTCTAGGGAATGGGTTGAAAGTTTACCTGATAATATGTACCTTGCTAACTTCCAACTCTTCTTCAGACTTGAAATCCCATTTCTTGCAGTCCCTGGCGGAGGCGTTGAGCTTCCGCTAGGTTATTCTGTGACTCGTGGAGCTTGATCGCTTTCCTAAATGCAGCTAAACTCTCTAGTACTTTACCAAGTTTCAGCAGCACGACTCCCAAGTTTTGGTAGGCGTCGGCATAGTCGGGGTTGAGTTCAATGGCTTTCTGGTAAGCAGCGATCGCACCCTCCAACTGTCCTAATGCCTTGAACACCATCCCCAGGTTATTGTGTCCGGCTGCAAAACTGGGGTCAATCTTCAATGTAGTTTCATAAGCCTTTTTCGCATTGCTTAAATCACCCACATTCAGCAGCAAGTTGCCCAAGTTGTTGTAAGCACCGAGTTTCAAGGAAAGGAGAATCGGTTGCCCGATTGCCACTTGATAATGCTCCAAGGCTGACTCAAGCCTTTGTAGGCGTGTGTAAGCATTGCCCAGATGGTAGTGCAATTCGAATAATACCGGAGCCTCTACCTGAGTTGCCTTCAACCCACGTTCCAACAGTTCGATGCCTTCACTCACTTGATTGATTTGAATGTAGAGCGCTCCCAATTTACTGCATACATAGGCGTCATTGGGATGAGTTTTGAGAAAACCTTCCATCGCTTGCCTTGCTCTACTGTATTTATCCAATGCCGCGATCGCTCCCGGTTGATAGCCGTAGTGCTCAATGGCTACGGTAGGCAAAGAAATAACTTGCCATTGTGATTCTCGTTGCAACAAGGCTTGGACACTATCATCGATTAGGGCATGATAAGGACGAGAAAAGCGAATCTCTGGGTGACGACGAAATAACCGAGAAACCAGGGAATAAGGAGATTGTGACGCCCCTACTTCTTTGCGTACCAGGTTAATGACAAGGTATTGCTTATTCTTGATGGCTCGCTTAATCTGAGACACAATCTCTCGCGTCAGCACCTCATCTGCATCTAGAACTAAAACCCACTTCCCCTGGACATAGTTTAGAGCCTGGTTGCGAGCGACAGAGAAATCATTGCACCACTCAAAGTGATACACCCTGGCTCCAAATTCTCTAGCGATTTCAATGGTGCGATCGGTGGAACCTGTGTCTAGAATAACCATTTCATCCACCACGTCCTTGACACTACTCAAACATGGAGGCAAAGATGCTTCCTCATTTTTGACAATCATGCACAGGCTCAGTTCCATCGTTCACCGTTTATCTGCTCAAAGATGCCGTTGCCATTTTAGAGCGCAAAGTGGATCTAACGGCGTCAGTCCTGAGTAAGTACAAAGGCTCCCCCTCAGAGAGTAAGATCTTTCTGGTTTCTAACCTCTAATTTGTCATAATGAGCCACATTTCTCCATCAACATCGACAGATTCCCAAATTAACCTGTTTGAGCAGCCTAGTAAGTGGCTCTATTCGTTTTGGAAATTCTCACGCCCTCACACAATTATTGGCACAACGCTGAGTGTGTTTTCCCTGTATGTGATTACCTTAGCAACGGCTAACAGCCCTATCACGCTAGGGAGTATAGAGCAATTCTTGGGGGCAGTACTTGCTTGTTTATGTGGCAATGTCTATATTGTTGGACTCAATCAATTAGAAGATGTAGAGATTGACCAGATTAATAAACCCCATCTTCCCGTTGCTGCTGGGGAATTTTCGCCGCGACAGGCTCAAGTGATTGTTGCTGTCACGGGTATACTAGCCCTCCTAGTGGCAGGATTTTTAGGGCGATGGTTGCTCTTGATGGTAGGCACGAGTTTAGCTATTGGCACCGCTTATTCCTTACCACCTGTACGGTTGAAGCGATTTCCCTTTTGGGCGGCACTGTGTATTTTTTCGGTACGAGGAGCCATTGTTAATTTAGGGCTATTTTTGCACTTTAGTGACCGCTTATCTGGGGCTGTTTCCGTTCCCCCTGCACCTGTATGGGCACTGACGTTGTTTATTTTAGTGTTTACGTTTGCGATCGCCATTTTCAAAGACATCCCCGACATGGAAGGCGACAAGCAGTACAACATCACCACATTTACTATTCAACTCGGTCAGCGAGCCGTATTTAATCTCGCGCGATGGGTGATAACCATCTGTTATCTGGGGATGATTTTTGCGGGAGTGTTCGGGTTATCTGCCGCCGTGAATCCAGTCTTTCTGGGTATCAGCCATTGGGTATTGCTAGGCGTCCTATGGTGGCGGAGTCATCGTGTCGATTTGCAGGATAAGATGGAAATTGCGCGGTTTTATCAATTCATCTGGAAACTGTTTTTTCTGGAATATTTAATCTTTCCCGTTGCTTGTCTATTCTGAAAATAGTCGTAGGGCGAAGCGCCGTATAGCGTTCGACATGGTTTCGCTAACGCCAGTACAGGAGTCAGGTGAAATTGATTTTTGGCATGTTTTGTGGCACGAGAGTAGAGGTGTTCTATGCATAGCAGCTCCGAACTGTTAGCCCTTGCTCTCCAGCACCATCAAACGGGACGCTTATCTGAGGCAAAACAGCTATATCACCAAGTTCTTCAACAAGAGCCTGAGCAGGTTGAAGCGTTGCAACTTTTGGGTGTGATTGCTTTTCAGAATGGCAATTGTGACGAAGCGATCGCTTACTACCGGCAAGCCCTAGCCCTCGATCCTAACCTAGCTCCAGTTCACAGTAACCTGGGCATTGTCCTTAGAACCCAGGGACAGATTGAACAAGCAACATGGCATTACCAGCAAGCCGTTGTCCTTCAGCCTAACAATGCTCAGTTTCATTTCAATCTAGGCTTTATTCTTCAGTCTCAAAATAAGCTGGAAGAGGCTCAGGATTCCTATCGCCAAGCGATTGCCCTTCAACCCAATCATGCTGAAGCTCATCACAATCTTGGTTGTATTTTAAACCTACAGGGGCAAATAGAAGAGGCGATCGCTTGCTATACTCAAGTCCTGGACTTAAAGCCCGACTTCGTAGAAGCCCACGTAAACCGAGCCGAAGCTCTTTTGCTGCTGGGTGACTACAACCGAGGCTTTGCCGAGTACGAGTGGCGCTGGCGACGCTATCAACCCGAACAACTCCCTCACTTCTCTACACCCACTTGGGACGGTTCCCCCCTCGAAGGCAAAACCATCCTCCTCTACGCTGAACAAGGGCTAGGGGACACGTTTCAGTTTGTCCGCTATACACCCTTATTAAAAGAACTAGGGGGTTGTGTCATTGTGGCTTGCCTCTCGTCTCAAGTCGAACTCCTCAAGAATGTCCCTGGCGTCGAACGAGTCATTGCCCTTGAAGATGAGATTCCAGAAATTGACACTCAAGCTCCCCTGATGAGTTTACCTTACTTAATGGGGACAACATTAGACACGATTCCCGCCCCAATTCCCTATATTTTCCCTTCAAGATCGCATCCGTTGAGGCTGGAAGCTCCACCAGGAACACGATTAAAAGTGGGAATTGTTTGGACAGGCAATCTTGATAACGTGCATAATCGCAGACGTTCCTGTGGACTACAAGCCTTTTTGCCGCTACTAGAAACGCCGGGAATTGAATTTTACAGCCTTCAAGTGGGGCAGCGATCGCAAGATTTGGCAACCCTACCTCCTAGTATCCGAGTGCAGGACTTGAGTCCGCAACTGCAATCATTTACCGATACGGCAGCCGCGATCGCGCAGCTTGACTTAGTCATTACCATCGACACCTCTGTGGCGCATCTAGCTGGAGCACTTGGTAAGCCAACCTGGGTTATTTTACCCTTCGTTCCCGACTGGCGATGGTTACTATCTCGTTGTGATAGTCCCTGGTATCCAACAATGCGGCTATTTCGCCAAGATTTCCCTGGAGATTGGACTAAAGTTTTTTCACAACTATCTCAAGCCTTGGAGAACTACTAAACTCTGCCCGACAACCTGTGCAAAAGCGTGCAACTCATCTGTACCTTCTTTGTTGAGCTTTGAGAATGTCTAAGAAGTGATAGATTATGCCAATCGTCCGAGCGGATTAGTATGGTAACGAATTCCCACAGTTTAATTCAGGCTTTACGGCATGGTTTAATTGTCTCTTGTCAAGCTCCTGCTCACTCACCACTGCACGAGCCACTGGTAATTGCTGCAATGGCACAAGCCTCAGTGAATCAGGGAGCTGTTGGTGTTCGTCTTGATACACCAGCGCATGTTAAGGCTGTACGGCAGCAAATTCCGACAACTCCAATTATTGGATTGTGGAAACAGCAGTTACCAGGGTCTGAAGTTTACATTACACCCCAGTTTCATCATGCAGAGGCGATCTCCGCTGCGGGAGCTGACATTATTGCCATGGATGCCACCTTACGGGAACGTCCTGGTGGGGAAACCATTGAGACTTTGATTGCCCGAATTCATCAAGAACTGGGCAAGTTGGTAATGGCAGATGTCGATACGATTGAGAGTGCGATCGCATCTCAAAAAGCGGGTGCTGATTTAGTGGGTACTACCCTCTATGGCTACACAGCTCACACTCAACACCTCTCTCCTCCTGGTTTTGACCTCCTGAGCCAGATGGTCGAACAGTTGGATGTGCCGATTATTTGTGAAGGCGGCATTGCTTCTCCGTCAATGGCTCAAACCGCTCTCAAGTTGGGAGCTTATGCCGTTGTTGTGGGTACAGCCATCACGGGCATTGACCTGCAAGTCCAGGCTTATCAAAAAGCGCTTTCGACGATAAATTTATAGTTCATCTTTTCGCGCAGGTCAAATCGCACTCTGTAGAACTCCCATGTGGCATGATGTACGTTGACATCCATTGGCGTTTGCAGTCTCTCAATGCGAAAAAAGATTCAGTTGATTAGCACAACCATTGCCAGCACGATGCTGTTTCTGGCTCTTGCTCCGCAAGGCAAGCCAATTGCTCAGGAAGCACCAATGCTATCCATCTTTCTCCTGAGACGCCCGTGTGTGAGTACAGGAGTCGGCAACTGGTCACGTCGGACTGAAGATGTTTCTGTAGGTAGAGCCGTTTACACATCAAGGCTGTTTATGGGGCCAGGCAATCGTTCTGCCTCAATGACTTGTAGACTTCAGCCGAATGGGGCAGGAGTGATTTTTCAACGGCTGAATTTGTCCTTCGGGATGCGCGACAACGACAAGGGTAGCCCTTCGGTTGAGGTTAACGTTTATAAGGATGGGCAAAAGGCTGAAAGCAGGACTGTTGCTCCAGGGAGACAAGCGTCTGTATCGCTGGATGTCACTCCCACGAGTAACGTGGCTATAGAAACAGTCTGTTCGAGTTCATCATATTGCGATCGCGTTTATTTCTGGGAAGCTAATCTGACTTATCCACCTATTCCAACGAAATAGAAGTAAGCGACTTATCGCGTCACTCTGGTTAGAGCAAAGTGGGTGAAGGCTACCTTGATGCCCAACTTCCATTGTGTTACATTTGTAGTATAAATAACTCATAACCAGAGGTAAAAAATGAACTACCTGGACTTTTAAAGCCGGACTTGACGAACCCGTGTCATGGTGTTCATGCCATCAACTTAATCGTCTACACCATAGCCGAGGCTCTTCAAGTATCCGGTTATCCAGAAGCCACAATTTGGCGATCGCACCCCATCACGACGGTTGTTAATAACTTCGACAAGCTTTATTTCCCTCCAGATAGCTTGTCGCGATCGCCCAAGTACACGCGCTACCTTAGTGACGGTAGACTGCTCAGAACTCACACCACTGCGATTATCCCAGAGTTACTCCCTCAACTAAGAGGAGAACAACTGCTCATACACCCTGGTATTTGTTATCGCCGAGATGTGGTGGATAAGCGCCATGTGGGTGAACCACACCAAATGGATATATGGCTAATTAGCAAAAGCCAACACCTTGGTCGAGACGCTTTAGTTAAACTAATTTACATCATTCTCAATGCCGTTCTTCCTAGCGTATCGTACCGTCTGAATGAAGTCTCTCACCCTTACACTCTCAACGGTTTAGAAATTGAGGTGTTAGCGGATGGTAACTGGATAGAGGTGGGAGAATGTGGTGAAGCTCATCCTGGCTTACTGCCATCGGGTCATACTGGATTAGCAACGGGTTGGGGATTGGATCGTCTAGCAATGCTGGTTAAGGGGATCGATGATATTCGCTTGCTGCGAAGTTCTCATCCCCAGATTGCTGCGCAAATGACGAACCTCGAACCCTACCATCCCGTATCGAATCAACCCAATATCAGCCGGGATATATCGATTGTGACTGGCAGTGATACGGAGTTAGAGGATATTTGCGCTGAGATAGTGGAAGTGTTGGGAGATGAAGCTGAACTTTTAGAGTCAGTGGATATCCTCAGCGAAACTTACTATCAGCAACTTCCTCAAAAAGTAATTCAACGTTTGGGCATTCAACCCAATCAGAAGAATATGTTGGTGCGGATGACTCTGCGAAGTTTGCACAGTTCAATTACCAATCAACACGCCAATATTTTGCGAAACTTGGCTTACAACAAAATTAATCAGGGGCATAATCTGCTAGAGACTGTATCGTAACGTAAATTGCTAGGGTATCAACACTGCTTGGATAAGAGCGATCCCCCCTAGCAGGGCTTAAAAAGGGGGGAATATAAGTCCACCTTTTTAAGGGGGATTGAGGGGGATCTCCGGTGTTGAATTTCACTAGACGAGCAGTTCTAGTCGTAGAGACGTTCCGCCGTAACGTCTCTACAAAGTTTTATGGGTTGCCGAAAAAGGGGATAGCTGACCCGGATTTGGTATCACTGGTACATCCAGTCAACTTTCGCATGTTAAAAAATGCTAATTGGTCTGGAAACGAGTTCTTAACTTGTGTAATTGCTTAAAGAACAACAAGTGAGAAAGTAAAAAATAAGTACCTTGGCTAAAATAGACTCGCACTTTCATTTGAAAAAATACTCAAATAAAGTAAGCAGCATGGCAATGATTTGAGAGTAGTCACATCCTTGATAAAAATATTAAAACGGGAGATAAAAAATAACTAATATGGCAGACAGACAAAACAGGAATCTAGAGGACAAAATCAAGAGTGAAAAACAGAGAAAGAAAATCCTATTAATAAAAAATATTGTTTTTGGAGTTTTACTAACTTTTGGCTTAATTTCTATATCAATCTTCTCTATCCAAAGCATAGGCAATAAAGCTTGTGGTGAGAAATCTGCATCAGACACTGCCAAAGACCGCGAATCTGATTTCATTAGGGATTTAAATCAGTGTGATTTGAACGACCCAAAACTCTGGACAACGCTTGTTGTGATTATGAGTGCTGGAGCCGCAGGTGGTCTAGTCTTTGAGTTGCTTAACTTAAAGGGTAATATTGAATGGCCGCATGGACCGACGAAAGATGAGTTAGCTGCCAAGTTTGCTTATGCCACCCCTGAGAATCTATATGATCTAGGCTATTTGGCGCGGCTATTCATTGGTGCCTTCTCTGCTCCCGTTACAATAGCTGCTGTAGGGTCAAGTTCTGTCTTTGCCATGCTGGCGACGTCAGTGGTTGCTGGTTCGTCAGGCGCTTTAATTTTCCGCGCTCTACAAGATCGGCTTACGGCAGCAATATATAACAAGCAGTTAGATGAGGAGCAGAAAGCATACAAAACCCAGAAACAACATTTCAGGACTTACGCAGGTACGCTATATGTAGCGGTATTAGGTTTGACATACCGAATCTCAAAAAAAACTAACTAGTTGAGCCTGAACGTGTTAGTCTCAAGTCGAGTAGAAATTGAACATCAGGTGTCATTTAGTAAGCTA
>DATNPV010000110.1:0-11529 GCA_036703055.1 Waterburya sp. | reverse complement strand
AGCAGAAGACCCAGAGTTTGAGACGTTCTACACTAAGAACATTCTGCTCAATGAGGGCTTAAGAGCTTGGATGGCTCCTCAAGACCAGCCTCACGAGCGCTTTGAATTCCCTGAGGAAGTTCTGCCTCGCGGTAACGCTCTGTAAAAAAATGTTAAAAGATGAATGCTGAATTCTCAGCATTCATCGCCTTCAATCAAATCATTCGTCAGTTTGAAAAGGTAATACCCTGTGGTAACACTCTCTGGTAGCTCAATAGTTGCGGGGAATCGTGACCAAGAATCATCAGGTTTTGCCTGGTGGGCTGGTAACGCCCGTTTAATCAACCTCTCCGGTAAATTGCTGGGTGCTCATGTTGCCCACTCTGGACTCATCGTCTTCTGGGCTGGTGCAATGACCTTGTTTGAGGTCGCTCACTTCGTTCCCGAAAAGCCCATGTACGAACAGGGCTTAATTCTACTGCCTCACCTTGCCACTTTAGGCTGGGGTGTTGGTCCGGGCGGTGAAGTCATCGACACCTTCCCTTACTTCGTAGTCGGTGTGCTACACCTAATTTCTTCTGCGGTGCTGGGGATTGGTGGCATCTATCACGCCATTCGTGGCCCTGAAACGCTTGAAGAGTACTCTTCCTTCTTCGGCTACGACTGGAAAGACAAGAACAAGATGACCACCATCTTGGGATTCCACCTGATTATGTTGGGATTGGGCGCTCTCCTGTTAGTGGCTAAGGCGATGTTCTTTGGCGGTGTGTATGACACTTGGGCACCCGGTGGTGGTGATGTGCGTGTTATTACTAACCCAACGCTGAATCCTGCCGTGATCTTCGGTTACCTCACGAAGTCCCCCTTCGGTGGCGACGGCTGGATTGTTGGCGTCAACAACATGGAAGACATCATCGGCGGTCACATTTGGATCGGTCTGATCTGTATCGCTGGTGGCATTTGGCACATCCTCACCAAGCCATTTGCTTGGTCTCGTCGCGCCTCCATCTGGTCTGGAGAAGCTTACCTCTCCTACAGCTTGGGCGCTTTGTCCATGATGGGTTTCATTGCCGCTTGCTTTGTCTGGTTTAACAATACCGCTTACCCTAGCGAATTCTACGGCCCAACTGGCCCTGAGGCTTCTCAAGCTCAAGCGCTGACCTTCTTGATTCGTGACCAACGTCTAGGTGCTAATGTCGGTTCTGCTCAAGGCCCCACTGGTCTGGGTAAATATCTGATGCGCTCTCCCACTGGCGAAATCATCTTCGGTGGTGAAACGATGCGCTTCTGGGATTTCCAAGGCCCTTGGTTAGAGCCTCTGCGTGGACCCAATGGTCTTGACCTCAACAAGATCAACAATGACATTCAGCCTTGGCAAGCTCGTCGTGCGGCTGAGTACATGACCCATGCTCCTCTGGGTTCTCTGAACTCGGTGGGTGGCGTAGCTACGGAGATTAACTCCTTCAACTACGTGTCTCCCCGTTCTTGGTTGGCTTGTTTCCACTTTGTAATGGGCTTCTTCTTCCTAGTAGGTCACCTGTGGCACGCGGGTCGCGCCCGTGCAGCGGTGGCTGGATTTGAGAAAGGTATTGACCGCGCTACTGAGCCGGTTCTGTCAATGCCTGACCTCGACTAGGTCGCCTAGTTCGATAGAAAGCTAACTATTAAATACGAGCAAGCTCCTGCCCACAAGCAGGAGCTTTTTTGTGAGGTTAAACTCTCATGAACCCTCAAAAATTAAAGAGTTATAGCTGCCGCCATAAAGGTTAGGACAGATTCAACGGCCCAAATGATTACTTACTAGTAATAAGCCTTCTGCCTTGAAGCCTTCTGCTATAAGTAACGGTTATTTTCGCAGCTAGGATTCAGAGTTCACTTGGCTCCGTAGCTTTATTAAACTTATCTAAAAATTCAGCTTGCAATATAGCATAGATTCTACTATGAGATAGTAAGTCGAATTACAAACTATATTAGATTATCTTATAATTATGAGTCCTCCTAAAAGAACCAAGAACGTGGCGGACATTCTGGGTTACGGAGGATTACTGCATCGCATAACGAATCACATTCGTCAGTCGCTGGAGTTACAGGAAATCTTGTCAGCGACCGTGGCAGAAATACGCTCGCTGTTGCAAACTGACCGAGTCAAAGTCTATCGATTTCATCCTGATGGGACCGGACAAGTCATTGCCGAGTCTATTGCTCACAATCGCCTGCCATCTCTAATGGGTCTGAACTTTCCAGCTGGAGATATTCCTCCCCAAGCGCGTGAGATGTTTGTCCAAGCCCGCCAGCGTTCCATCGTTGATGTAGCCGCTCAGACAATCCTCCTGAGTCGCGGGGATGCTCCTCTATCGACAGGAGAGCTTACAATTGAAGACCTCCACCAACATCCTATTGAAGATATCCTTCAGCGTCCGGTAGACCCTTGTCATGTGGACTATCTCACAGCCATGGGAGTGCAATCTTCCCTGGTGATACCCATTCTCCACCAAGAGCAACTCTGGGGTCTGTTGGTATCGCATCACTCTCAACCGCAAGCTTTTAGGGAGGAAGATTTACGGCTTATCGAACTAGTGGCGAATCAACTTTCGATCGCGATCGCCCAATCTCAGCTCCTCAGCCACACCCGAGAGCAAGTCCGGCAGGAAACCATCATCAATCAGATCACCACCCTACTGCACTCGCCGCGCAACCAACGAGAAATCCTGCAACTGGTACTAGGCAGAATTGTTAGAGCGGTTTCCGCTTCCGGTGGCAGGCTCTACCTCAAGGCAAGCGATAACAGCTCTCTGTATACCTATGGCACTCAGCCAGTATTGTCTGAGCTAGAAAAACCAACTGTGCTAGAAGAAAACTCGTTCTGGCAACAGTTGATGCAACCGGAAGCTGATCCTTCGCCATCTGACAATAACCTTCGTCTAAGACTTATTCCTGACGTCTACCAAGAACCCCAACTAGAATCTCTAATCCAGGCTTTTCAACCAACCCGCATCCGAGGGTTTCTCGTGATGCCTCTCCAGTATGGTCAAGAATCTCTAGGCTGCCTCAGCATTTTTCGCAACTCGGTAGCTGTCGAAACCCGTTGGGCAGGATATTGGGAGCAGGATGAGCGCCAGCAGCAACCTCGGAAATCCTTTGAAATCTGGCGAGAATTGAAGCAGAACCAACCTGCTAAATGGACTAGTGAAGACATTGAACTCATTGAGTCGCTCTCGATTCACTTGGCGATGGCTGTTATGCAATATCGGCTTTACCAGTTAGAAAAGCGTAACCTAGAGCTTGAGGTTGCCCGTGCCGTGGCTGAGGAATCTAGTCGCCTAAAATCCCACTTTCTCGCCTCTACTAGCCATGAATTGCGAACTCCCCTAGCTTCTACACTCAACTGCCTACAAATCCTAAGGAAAGGATTCTATAAAAATGAAACGGAGTTAAACAAATACATCCAATTAGCGGAGCAATCGACGAGAAATGTTGTTAGTTTGATTAATGATGTTTTGGACATTGCTAAAATTGAGGCAGGCCGTATTACCGTTGATTTGGAGCCAATCAGCCTCCAGTCTCTACTGCAAGAGCTGCGTGACGTCTTTAGCCTAGAAAGCCAACGCAAAGCTGTTGCGCTGATTATTGAGAGTGAAATTGATAGTATTGATGCCGACAAAGATAAGCTCAGACAAGTTCTAACCAATCTCCTCTCTAACGCTTTCAAATTTACCGAAACAGGAGAAGTCCGAATTAAGGTTACCAAGCCCAAAGATCAGCCGGTAGTTGAATTTACCGTGACAGACACTGGTATTGGGATTGATATCAACCAGCGAGAACTCTTATTTGAGCCGTTTGTTCAAGAAGATGGCTCGATTAAACGGCGCTACGGCGGCACTGGGCTTGGTTTAGCCATTTGCCAACGCTTGGTAGAGCTGATGGGTGGCAAGATTCAGTTGGACAGTCCTGGCAAAAATCAGGGCACAACCGTGAGGTTCACGCTACCTTACCCTCTCAACTCAACCCAAGACAAGGTATAGGGGTCGTTACTTCGCATTGACGATTCATCCCAAGCCCTTACACGGCAAACTCCAAACCTTTCGTACCTAGTGCCTAGAAGGAGGTACAACTTGAAGATTTTACTTGTAGAAGACGATAGCATGGTTGCCCAGACTACCGCTACATTGATTGAGTGTATCGGAGAGCACCAGGTTTATATCACAGAGGAACCGACGGAAGTGTTCCAGAAGTGCCAATCGGGAACTGTAGACGTGGTGATGATGGATGTGAATTTACCTGGAGCACGGTGGGAGGGTCAATCCGTCAGCGGGGCAGACTTATCTCGCTTGCTCAAATCTCAACCGCAAACCGCTCACATTCCCATTGTTTTGGTGACAGCCTATGCCTTAGTGAATGAACAGGATTATCTCTTAGAAGCCTCAAAAGCAGATAGTTGTTATGCTAAACCCATTTTGGATTTTGAATCTTTTTTAGAAGGGCTTACTCAACTTGTCGAAAAATCTCAGTAAATGAATTGAAATTAATAGCTCATGCCCTGAAGAGAATTATTATAATTATGTAAAAAGGATAATCAAATGTCAAATATCGCTATATTAGATGACAATAGCGGCTTTTGCCAAGTCATGCAATGCTTTTTAAGCAGCTATTTTGAAGTTTCGACTTTTACAGAAACTCAAAATTTTTTGGAGAATATTCCATCAACTCATTATGATTTAGTATTGATTGACTTAAGTATTGTTCCTAGTAAAAATCAGAAAATTAATAATGGGTGCGAACTAATTGACTATTTAAAAAGCACCTTAACTAATCCACCTTTACTCGTTTTATTTACAGGATGGATTAGTAGAAATCCTCGGGAAGAAGGTAGACAAATTTGCCCTTTAGCCGATGGTTTTTTAGCGAAAGATTGTGGGATTGAAGATATTTTGCAGGAAATTAATAGACTTCTGGCTTTAAAAACGTCTTAAGCTATTCCACAACTTGCCGATGTTTGTCTGGGCATGAGGAATGAGGCATGAATTACTGTTGCTTACTGAATTAGCTATAGAAAAGCCCATCACGCCTTCAATCCAGCTTGGATAACCCAGCACAACTCGTTAGCATTTGAGGAGTTCGCACCACCACTGGGGGTGGAGCGCTCTCGCAACTTGGTAGACAACTTTTCTCAAGAATTATTACCTCGAGTGCTGATGTTGTTTAAGGAGTTGGGACTGGTAGGAAATCGGGCAACACATTTTCTGCATCGAGGTTTCTCAATGACATTTCCAGGTCATGCGTTAACTGTTCAGCACTTTTCTTAGCGGATTTACTAGAGTAATTTGCCACTCTTATCGGAGTTCCGATGGTCAGTGTGGCATCACATCGCCAGTGTGGGATAGGGTCACTGTAACGGATGCTGATTGGAACAATGACCAAGCCCATATCCCGTTTACTCGCCTCGACTTGCAAGGCAATACGAGCCATACCGGGTTTAAGGGGCTGAACATGACCATCCCGAAAGATATCACCTTCAGGAAACATCACTAGTGCTTCCCCATTGCGCAAAAGTTCAACGCTATGGCGGAGACTAGCCACTCCTGGCTGCCTGGTGTTGACTGGAAATCCTCCCATCCGGCGGATGAACCAACCTTGTAGCCCTTTCATTTCATCCTCAGTCACCATGTACCGCAGATCACGTCCGGTAATGGGTTTCCCTGCCGCATAGGGGATAAGCAATGCATCCCAACGAGAGCGATGAGTCGGAGCCAAGATTACTGGCCCTGTCCTGGGAATATTTTCTTGTCCCGTCACTTTCAAGTGGCGGAAGTAAAACGGCATGAGAACTCGACGAGCCAAGGGGTAGAGGATAGGAGTTAACCAGCGGCAAACACGAGATGTCACAGGAGCGGCCTTTGCCGGAGTAAATTTCTCTAGAGTGTATTCTTCCGGTTTGGTCATTACGTGGGTGTGTTCGCGGGAGTCGAGTTGAATCATCAGGGTTTTATGCATCCTTATCTTCACTCTTACCTTAGGGTTTGTTACCAAGTTCTGTCTCCTACTCAAGGGACAGTTCTGTTGGTGTCATGAGTGAGAAAAAGGGATTAGAGCGTAGGGGTTAGGGATTAGGAGTGAAAATAAAGCCACTCTTCACATATCCCTGAAAGGCCTGCCCTATAAGCATTTTGAATGCGTGAATGCGTGAATTGGGCGAAGCGGTACTGATACCTCTCAAGGATGACGCCGCTTTTCAAACCAGGATTGTAACTGGCGGCGACAAAAAGATTCCATGATTCCGGCAACTACGGGCAAGCGGTGATTTGAGCAAGCGCTGTCGGGAAGATTGGTAACCGTGCGAATTGCACCGGTTTTTGGGTCATCGGCTCCATAGACGAGAAGACCAACACGCGCCAAAATAATTGCACCTGTACACATGGGGCAAGGCTCCAGGGTAACGTAGAGGGTGCAATCGTTCAGATGCCAGGTTTGTAAGGCTTGGCCCGCCGCTCGAAGAGCAAGAACTTCAGCATGGGCGGTTGGGTCTTTGTCGCGCTCCCGGCGGTTCTCAGCTGTGGCAATCAAGTGATGATCGGCGTCAATGATAACAGCACCGACTGGCACTTCACCCGCCTCACCGGCTGACTGGGCGAGTGCGATCGCATGACTCATCCACTGGCGATGGATGAGATAAACTGGGTCATCAATGGGCGGTGGAGGACTTTCAAAATTCAAGGCTTCAGGTAGCTGGCTGTACTAGCAAGGGGTCTAATTGACCTTTGGCATCTAAGGCATAAATGTCATCACAGCCGCCGATATGGTGGTCGTTGATGAAAATTTGCGGCACTGTCCGACGTCCATTAGCACGTTCAGCCATTTCGTTTCTGGCAGCTTCATCGCCATCAATTTTGTACTCTGTGTAGTTGACTCCCTTCCACCAAAGGAGCATCTTGGCTCGAATACAGAATGGGCAAGTCTGCCAAGTGTAAATTTCAACGTTTGCTTTAACCCGTTCTGGATGGCGTCCAAAAAGAGGATTGAGAAAGTCAAGCATTTTTGGGGTGCGAACTTTTAGTACTTTACCTCTAGCCTAGAGCAATTCTCAGACACAAGCTTATCCTTTATTTTTTACTCCTTAAATCACTATTGTCATGGTTATACACGTCATACATAAGAGTCTTCTTCTCGGCTCTGGTGCTTACAAAAGCTTAAGATTTCTCAGGATTTCAGCTACAATGTCACGCTTTTTCCGTCATACATCTGAAGAATACACGGTGAATTTCTGCAAAACTTTACACGACTCTCAGACTAAACTACCCCTAGGGGTACCCCCTCTGATAGACTTGAAAACTGGAACAGCCAGATAAAACATCGCAAAATCAAGCAGTTGGGAGAACGGGTGTCGTGGAAAACACACTAGGTTTAGAGATTATTGAAGTTGTTGAACAAGCCGCGATCGCATCTGCCAGATGGATGGGTAAAGGCGAGAAAAACACTGCTGACCAAGTAGCGGTGGAAGCCATGCGGGAGCGGATGAACAAAATTTACATGCGCGGTCGCATCGTGATTGGGGAAGGGGAGCGAGATGACGCGCCCATGCTCTACATTGGCGAAGAAGTCGGCATCTGTACTCGCGAAGATGCCAAAACCTTCTGCAACCCAGACGAACTGGTTGAAATCGACATTGCTGTTGACCCCTGCGAAGGCACCAACTTGGTGGCTTACGGACAACCCGGTTCAATGGCTGTGCTGGCAATTTCTGAGAAAGGGGGTCTGTTTGCCGCCCCTGACTTCTACATGAAAAAGCTAGCTGCACCCCCGCAGGCGGCAGGGCATGTCGATATCAACAAGTCGGCGACCGAAAACCTAAAAATTCTCTCCGAGTGCTTGAATCGCTCTATTGAGGAACTCGTGGTCGTCGTCATGAAGCGCGAGCGCCATAATGAACTGATTAAAGAAATCCGTGAAGCGGGTGCCAGAGTGCGCCTAATCTCGGATGGGGATGTGTCAGCAGCTATCTCCTGTGCGTTTGCGGGAACTAACATTCATGCCTTAATGGGAATTGGTGCGGCGCCAGAGGGCGTCATTTCAGCGGCGGCAATGCGCTGCTTGGGTGGACACTTCCAAGGTCAACTCATCTATGACCCAGAAGTCGTAAAAACGGGTTTGATTGGCGAAAGCAAACAGGGCAACCTTGAGCGACTCAGCTCAATGGGTATTAACGATCCTGACAAGGTCTATAACGCCAACGAACTAGCTTCTGGTCAAACCGTGCTGTTTGCAGCTTGTGGCATTACACCGGGAACCCTAATGGACGGCGTCCGATTCTTCCAGGGCGGGGCAAGGACTGAAAGCTTGGTCATTTCCAGCCAGTCACGGACAGCGCGATTTGTGGACACAGTCCATATGTGGGAAGAGCCGAAGTACATTCAACTGAGGTAAATACAACGGCTGTTCAAAAGTAGGCAGTAGACAGGATAAGGATGAAGAAGAAAACACTTCATCCTTTACCCTTCATACACGGGTTTGCATAAATCTTTTTTTCCAAGCACACCATTTTGATGGTTAGATAAGATTTTTGGGATTAAATAAATCTCAGCTCTCTTTATTATCTATTGACAAACTAAGTGACATCTGACCGCAAAGACGACAAATATTTGGAGGAATATGAATATCGCAGTCGTAGGTCTAAGCCACAAGACAGCATCGGTTGAAATTCGAGAAAAACTGAGCATTCCAGAAGCGAAAGTAGAAAGCGTGACGCAAGAGCTGCTTAGCTACCCCCACATCGAAGAAGTAGCGATACTCAGCACTTGCAATCGCCTGGAAATTTATATCGTTGCTACAGAAACTGGACAAGGAGTTCAAGAAGTCAGCCAATTTCTCTCTGAATTGGCTCAAATTCCCCTGCGCCAGTTGCGGCAACACCTATTTATGTTGTTGCATCAAGATGCCGTAATGCACCTGATGCGAGTGGCTGCCGGACTGGATAGCTTAGTGCTGGGAGAAGGGCAAATTTTGGCGCAGGTCAAAAATACCCACAAAATTGGTCAGCAGTACAAAGGCATCGGACGCCTACTCAACCGACTGTTTAAACAGGCGATTACAGCCGGTAAACGTGTCCGCACGGAAACCAGCATTGGTACAGGTGCTGTCTCCATTAGTTCGGCGGCGGTGGAATTGGCTCAGATGAAAGCTGAAAATTTAGCGGCTTGCCGCGTCGCGATTGTCGGTGCCGGTAAGATGTCGCGATTGCTGGTGCAACACCTGCTGGCAAAAGGGGCGACGAGCATCTCGATTCTAAATCGCTCTCAAGCGAGATCGGAGGAGTTAGCCCGTCAGTTTACAGATGCCAAGTTAGAACTGTGTCCCCTCTCGGACATGATGCAGGTAATTGCGGCATCGGATTTAGTCTTTACCAGCACGGCTTCTACTGAACCGTTACTCGATCGCGCCAAACTAGAAACCATTCTGGAACCCCATCAACCTTTGATCCTGGTTGATATCTCCGTACCTCGCAACGTGGCGGCAGATGTGAATGAACTAAAACACGTACAAGCCTTTAATGTGGACGACTTGAAAGCTGTTGTGGCACAAAACCAAGAAAGCCGCCGCAAGATGGCGATGGAAGCCGAGGTACTTTTGGACGAAGAAGTCGAAGCGTTTGAAGTGTGGTGGCGATCGCTCGATACTGTCAGTACGATTAGCTGTCTGCGCGATAAAATAGAAACCATCCGCGAACAAGAGTTAGAAAAAGCCCTATCCCGTCTAGGTTCAGAATTTGCAGAAAAGCATCAAGAAATCATCGAAGCTTTAACACGGGGGATTGTGAATAAAATCCTTCATGACCCAATGGTACAGTTACGGGCAGAGCAGGATATTGAACGCCGCCGCCGAGCCATGCAATCGTTGCAAATTCTCTTTAACTTGGATACTGAAGAGCAATTTAGTTAGTTATTAGTCAGTAGTTATTAGCCTTAACAGGGTTTAAAAGTTGGTAGGTTGAAAGTTGAAAGTTCTAACCTTTTAGCCTTCAACCTTCTAACCTTCAACCCTATGACCAATGACCAAAATTTTTCGATTGATGTCTTTGCTACTAGGGCTGTGGCTGATGTGGGATTTGCTGTCTCACCTGGTAGCAGAGACTTTGTGGTTTCAGGAAGTTGGTTATCTTCCCGTCTTCCTCAGGCGTGTACAAACTCAGATAGGTGTATGGAGCCTTGTGTGCAGCCTATCAGCTGGGTATGGCTTGAGCAACTTAGGATTAGCTAATCGATTTAAGCATTCCAAACCACGTAAACAGTCATCAGTCCAAAGACAGAGTTTAGGCATATCGAATCCAGACACTGAGGTTGTGGCGGCAAGGTTGCGGGTAGGGTATGAGACAACACCCCGAACCCTGAGAGGAGGAATGCAGGCAGCGCCCTCACAAACGCAACACCCGACCGGGCAAACACCTGCCTTGAGTTTGCGATCGCTCCTTGTGTTAGTCATCTTACTCAGCATCCTTGTGGGAGTAATGCTGCTGTACTACAGCAAAATCGCGCTCTCACTCTGGCATCGCAATTTGAGCCTGCCCAATGTAACGCCGCCGTTGCCCCTGCCTTTTGATTGGGCGTCGCTTGGGCAGCTGTTGCCCCTGCAAATTTGGCAATTAGTTGCCCTGTTGGTTATTGCGATCGCGCTGATTATCAAGCCCCAGTTTTGGTTAAGTGCGATCACTTCAGCCCTCTCGTTATTCTTTGCGCTAGTTTTATCCGCACAGTGGGGCAGAATTTTACGATATTTCTATCCCACTCCCTTTAGCACGGTCGATCCCCTATTTGGACGAGATATAAGCTTCTATATCTTTAGCTTTCCCGTGGGGCAGCTATTGGACTTTTGGCTGGGGGGACTGTGTCTCTGGGCGCTGGTAGCGGTAACGCTGATTTATCTCCTGTCGGGAGATAGCCTCTCTGAAGGAAAATTTCCGGGCTTTTCTCAAAACCAACTACGCCACTTATACGGGTTAGGTACAGCGGTTGCCGCCACCATCGCCTTTCATGTTTGGCTTAAGCGCTATGAATTACTATATTCCCCTCGTGGCGTGGCTTACGGGGCTAGCTATACCGACGTAACTGTCCAGTTGCCAATCAATACAGGTTTGAGCCTTTTAGCGGGAGCGATAGCACTGTTTCTGCTACTGAGGACAATTTTTTGGTCGAGACATCGCCCATCAAACGCTCAAGGGGCATTGATTGCGTTGGGAGTGTACCTAGCGGCGGTAGAAGGGGGAGGTGTAGTCCTACCAGAAGCTGTACAACGCCTCAGCGTCCAACCCAACGAACTCGTGCGAGAACGACCTTATATTCAACACAGTATTGCCTTAACCAGAGCAGCGTTTGATCTAGAGGGGATCGATGTTGAAACCTTTAACCCCGAAGGCGGACTCACCAGAACCAACCTGGCAGAAAATGATCTAACTATTCGCAATATTCGCCTGTGGGATACGCGCCCGCTTCTGCAAACAAATCGTCAGCTGCAACAAATCCGACTCTATTACAAGTTCCCTGACGCCCAGATTGACCGCTACAC
>DATNPV010000109.1:0-54508 GCA_036703055.1 Waterburya sp. | reverse complement strand
CTTGCCTAACATGGGATGACACGCTTGGAGAGTTTATTTGACCATCTTGGCATAGGTACACTAGGAATGTGTGCCAGGTTTATGCCAGTTCACTTTTAGAGGGCTAAATGTCACTAGCCAGAGAAAAGCGAAGATGCAATTGTGTACTATTCTGGATTTTAGATTTTAGATTTCACAAGCCTGATACTGTGATAGGCTGCTCCACATTTAAGAGAGCATACTTTTCATCAGCTTAGCTACTCCTCACCTGCCAATCGCAAAAAATGTAATCGTCCTGACGCCTCACCCGCCACAATTGTCACTCCATCTAGCGCAATGGCGCAAGATAAAAATGCACCGTCTCCCATAAAACTGGTAATCAGTTTCTGAGTCTCTAAATCCCAAACTTTGAACGTTTTATCCCACGAACCCGAAAGCACTTGCTTGCCGTCCGGGGTGAGTGCCACGGTTAAAACGGGGTCAGTATGACCCCTTAGAGTAAATAGAGGTTTCCGTTTTTTCAAATCCCAAACTTTAAGCGTTTTGTCATAGGAACCCGAAATCATACCTTTGCCATCTGGGGTCAGGGCGATACAATTCACCCCACTTCCATGACCGATGAGGGTAAATAATTCCCGCCTGCTTTTCAAATCCCAGACTTTGAGGGTATTGTCATAAGAACCGGAAATTACTCGCTGACCATCGGGTGTCACCACTACCGCATCAATCCCCCTAGTATGACCCACGAGGGTAAACAGTTCCTCGCCCGTTGCTAAATCCCAAACTTTAAGTGTCTTATCGTAGGAACCGGAAATCACCCATTTGCCATCGGGAGTTACTGCTACCGTATTCACTCGACCGGTATGACCGGTGAAGGTAAAAAACTTCTCTCTTGTTTCCAAATTCCAGAGGTTGAGTGTAGCGTCCTCTGAACCCGAAATAATCCAATTGCCTATGGCAGCAAGGGCGTGGATTTTGCTGGTATGACCCGTGAGGGTAAAGCATTCCTCTCCCGTTTCCAAGTTCCAGACTTTGAGCGTTGTGTCATCAGAACCGGAAACGGCCCAATTTCCTGTCACTACTACCGCTTTTGCCCCACCAACATGACCTGCGAGAGTCAATCGTTCCTGTGTTTTAATATCTAGATTCCAGATTTTAATCGTCTTGTCATTCGCTCCCGAAACGACCCGCTTGCCATCGGGAGTCGCGGTTAACGCGTTTATCCGACCGGTATGACCCTTGAGGGTAAACAGTTCCTCCCTTGTTGCCAAATTCCAAACTTTAATCGTCTTGTCATACGACCCAGAAATTAAGCGTTTGCCATTAGGGGTTACGGCGATCGCACGAATGAGTTGAGTATGACCCGTGAGGGTAAACAGTTCCTTCGCTGTTTTCAGATTCCAGACTTTGAGGGTAGTATCATCAGAACCGGAAATTATCCACTTGCCATTCGGTGTCACGGCGATCGCTTGGATTGATTCGGTGTGACCCATTAAGGTCAAACGTTCCTTCTTTTTCGCTCTCAGATTCCAAACTTTCAGGGTAGTGTCATCAGAACCGGAAATCACCCGCTTGCTATTGGGTGTGATGGCAACCGCTTGGATAGAATCACTATGACCTGCGAGGACGAACAACTCCTCTCCCGTTGCCAAATCCCAGACTTTGAGCGTGGTGTCATCCGCACCGGAAACCACTCGTTGACCATCAGGAGTCACCGCGATCGCTACAACTTTACCAATATGACCCTTCAGCGTAAACTGTTCTTTTCCGGTTTCCAAATTCCAGACTTTGAGCGTTTTATCACTGGAACCTGAAATCAGGTACTGACCATTGGGTGTGATGGCGAGGGCTTTAACCGCTTTAGTATGACCCGTAAGGGTAAATAGTTCTTCACCCGTTGCCAAATTCCAGGCTTTAATCGTTGTATCGTTCGACCCAGAAACCACCCATTTGCCATCCGGTGTCACGGCAACCGCAACAACCGCGTCGGTATGACCCGTCAGGGTGCATAGTAACGCCCCACCTGGAGGCATCAAACTGGGGGTCAAAGGACGCAACCAAGGGCTTTCCTGCTGTTTGGCCTGCTGTAACAACGCCTGAATTTCTGGTACATCAAACGACAAGAGACGCCCCAGCAATTGTCCTGCCAATTGGGTCTTGTCTTTTGCCAGGATGTGTGCAGAGAGGCGCAGTGCCCCATGAATTAATTTCAAGCTGTTCGTTTTCTCGTCAAGACTCTTGTGAGAAAGGAAGCAGTGAGTAACATCCTGTTGCCCCTCCTGACAAAGGGGGAGAGCACAACTAATCGCTAAGTCGTAATCTTCAACGAGTAGTTGAACCCCCAAGGCAGCCAGCTTGGCTTCAATAAAATCAAAATCTGTGAGTAAGCGCTGCAATCGCTCGAACTGAGATGCTTTCGCCAGATGACTCGGTAGAGTTTCCAGGGCGTATTGCCGCCGTTCTAGTGACATTTTAGCCAAGCGATCGCCTAATTCACCCACTCCAATTACAACCCCAACTCTTCCGCAAGGCTATCAGCAATTAACGCATTAATTCCCTGAATCGTTACTCCAGCCGCCTGTACAATATCCTGCTGATGCAGAAACTCTTGGAAGCTAACGTGATAAATGCTATAGCCCGTTTGTCCATCAATCCGTTGTTCGCGCAAAAACTGCTGCCACTCATCGAGTACCTCTTGTACCGTCAAAGCATCTTCTCCAGAAAACTCGGAAATGAGTTGACGAGAAACAGGCTTGCGAGCTTCTGCTAAGACGTAGACAATTTTAATTTTGGTGCGAGGTAGCGGTTTGGCGGTCATACCCATATTTTGCCAATGCTGGTAGTAGTATTGCTCCAAACCCTCAGGTAAATTTTCAATACTCAAATCTTGGTACGCACCACTCTCAATTGCGGGCAAGACGTAACGTAAGTACATGAAGTTGCGATCGCTTTTCTCCGCTAACGTGGTAACAAACTCATCAACCGTCAATCCCTGATTGGCAAGCCACGTCTGTAACACCTCACTCTGGTTGACACAGCCGCGAATGTAAGTCTTGACGTCTTGCAAACTCTCGGTTGCGTACTGCATCAACTCAAAAACACGCTGATGGTTGACTACTAACGGCACAGGGGTCATGCGTTTGGTTACGATAAAATAGACGCCGTGCGGTAAACAAGCAGGTAGATACAGGACGTTGGCACCGGGAGTCTGACTACTGAGATCGACCTCATCTAAAGCATCGACAGCAATCACGACTTTTTGTTCAAATTTCGGTTCTGCACTCAAGGTAGTTGTGGCATAGCTATCCCCAGTACTCGCATCCAGCGTGCTAATTTCGTTCAAAAGCCGTGCTAAGAAATTGCCGTCACGGGTGTGTTCAGGATGAAATGGCAGCGAATACGGCAGCTTGTAGCGTTCAATTAGCTGAGTACAGACACATTTAAGGAATTCTTCAGCACGGTTAATGCCTTGCGATCGCACGTTGAAATGCGCTACGCATCCTGTTCGCTTCACATACTCCGCGATAATTGCACTTTTTCCTACACCAGGGTCAGCCTCAATGATAAAGTAGCCGCAGGATTGATGCTGCAAGAACTCCTCAATCGCTTCAAAGACATAGTCTCGCCCAACAAATCCTTCAGTTTTATCAGTAATCAGGGATTGGAACGGGAGGGGCACACCCTGAGTTTCTGGTT
The DNA here is from genome assembly GCA_036703055.1 of Waterburya sp. GTDB lineage: Bacteria > Cyanobacteriota > Cyanobacteriia > Cyanobacteriales > Coleofasciculaceae > DATNPV01. The sequence goes on along the minus strand of DATNPV010000109.1, from coordinate 50,833 downwards.
CATCTAGACTCGAAGATAGGGAAGATGCAACGGGCGCGATTAAAGTTGAGCCTTCACAAGGTTCTGGTTCCCGTTGATGGAGCAATTCTGAGAGAGCTTGTAAGGCTTCGGTGGCGTTTTTGTAGCGTTGGCGATAGTCATAGCGCACCATCTTATCTAAAATTGCGACTAATCCAGGGCTAATGCAGACGCGATCGCTCAATAAAGCACAACCATATTCACCCGTTTGAGAATCTTTAGGAAGCTTTTTTGGTGATAACCCCGTTAAGGCTTGTAGACAAACCATGCCAACCGCATAGATATCACTGCTGAAGTGAGGATTGGAGGCGCGTTGTTCGCACGGCATATACCCAGGAGAGCCAATAGCAACGGTTTGGCTTGTTTGTTTGAGGCTGTGACGGGCTTGGTTACGGACTTGTTTAACGGCTCCAAAATCAATCAGAACGATTTTGCCATCTTTACTCCGACGAATTAAATTAGCAGGTTTGATGTCACGATGGATGACATTTTGTTGATGTACAAATGCCAATACCTGCAAAATATCTTGTAATAACCGAATAATACAGCCTTCGCTTAACTGTCGTCGGCAAGCCAGTTCTTTATCTAACGGTTGACCATCAATAAATTCTTGAACTAAATAAAACTTTTCGTCTTGTTCAAAGTGAGCCAAGAGGCGAGGAATTTGCTCATGTTCGCCCAAGCGATATAAAATTTCTGCCTCACGCTCAAATAAGCGTTTGGCTGTTGCGATTGTTTCTGAATCGCTATCTCTAAGCTTGAGTTGTTTAACGACACATAAGGGTTTACCGGGTAGATGAGTGTCTTTCGCCAGAAACGTTTGACCAAATCCTCCTATCCCTAACGGTTGAACGACCTGATAATGACCTGCCAGTGTAGTTTCCATATTGTGCAATTGCGCTTGACAAGAAGCAGGTTTCTCCATGTTGAGTGTAACCTGACCCCTTGGCTTTATTGTGAGCCATAGAATTCCCCGTGAGATGCTTACGTAAAAGTCGAGTCAATAGATTACGTAGGGGCGCACCGACGTGCGCCCTGAGAGCCGTGCCCCCTCAGACTCGTTATAGTGGCAAATAGATAATGAGCCATATTGTCCCGATGTCTAAAAAACGCGATGAGCCGTTTCCGAGTGCTAGCACAGCCTCACGCCGCCCCCAAGATGCTGGTGATCGTCCCTCAAATTACCAAATGACTCAAACGGAGGCACAAGTGGCATCTCGCTTTAATCGGCAGTATCAGAGTGAACCCTTTGAACTGCCCGAAGAAGTGGAGGCGATGCCAATTTTTCAGGAGTGGGTGAGGGGAACGCTTGCCAGCAAAGTTACCTCGAATTTCTGGGAAATTGCTCAGCCAAAGAAGAATCAGCGCTGTTTGGATATTGGCTGTGGTGTCAGTTTCTTGATTTATCCTTGGCGGGATTGGGATGCATTTTTTTATGGTCAGGAAATTAGTACGGTGGCACGAGAGGCGCTCAATACTCGTGGTTCACAGCTCAACTCGAAGCTATTTAAGGGTGTCTCGTTTGGCTCAGCACAGCAGTTGAATTATGAGTCTAGGCAGTTTGATTTGGCGATCGCAACGGGCTGGAGTTGTTATTACCCACTTGATTATTGGTCTGGGGTGATGGCTGAAGTCAAGCGGGTGCTTAAGTCTGAGGGTCAATTTGTTTTTGATGTACTTAATCCAGAGAAACCGCTTGCTGAAGATTGGGCTGTTTTGGAAACGTATCTAGGGGCTGAGGTGTTTTTAGAGCCAATATCTGCGTGGGAAAAGATGATTAAAGCGACGGAGGCTAAGGTGGTGAAGCGGCAATCTGGAGAGTTGTTTGATTTGTACGTGGTGCGGTTTTGAAATCGTATTATTCTGCGTTAGCTTGGAAAATAACGAATAGCGATTAGGCAAAGAAATAGCTGCACAGGACAACTAAATCCAGGTAGGAGAGGGTTGGTTAAATTATCTTCTTTGAAGAACGTTGCGACGAGTTTCAAAAGGGCATTTTCCCGGCGATAAACTTCTACCTTTTTGTGCTGTCGATCGCAAATCCAGTATTCTCGGACTCCTTGAACTGAGTACAACTTTAACTTCAACTCACGGTTTCGCCTTTCCTCCCCCGGAGACAGAACCTCTACTCCTGTAGGGGTGATTCATGAATCGTCCCTACGTCGGTGACACGTTGCCGAATGTAAGAGTCTGCACGTTGTCCAGACTCTTCTACCATCTTGTCCTGAGATGCACCTCTAGAGAGTCGAGAGCCAATCCTCCCAAGAAGACACGTCTTAGCGCAAAGCGTCATAATAATTTTGCTGCTGATAAAAGCTTTTAACTTGGATTTATGAAACCTACCTTTAAAAACATGGTTGCGTGGCAACAGGCTGAACTCCTGATGCAACCGGCTTTAATCCGTATCATCGATCAAGTTCGCAAACAGCTAGAAGATACACCTTGGAAGGCAACTTACAAGGATGTCCAAACCCCAATACCTGGCTATGAGTTATGTCTGGAAGGTAATGGGACTTCAGTCTGTGTCGATCTGTGGGAGCTGTGTTATCAAGTCTGTTTTCGCAACTACACGCCAACTCACACGCCGCAAGAAAGCCAAGACGTCGAGATTGACACCAGCTTAATTGACGAAGACGGGGATGTGGATTGGCAGTCTCTAGACACCAAAGCCGAACGTTTGGTAGCGCAAGTCTTTGCCAGCTTGCCTTCTACGTAGCTTTTGGTGTTAGCGATGTGCTGTTGTAGGAAGATTGCTAATTGGAGAGACAAGCAGGAAGAAAATGATTCAAGAATTACATGATGTTCAGCACAGTGCTGGGGCGACCTTTGAATCAGTTGATAATATATTGGTTCCAGTAAGTTTCAATAACGATGCCGCTGCGATTCAGGCAGTACGCCAAGGTGTTGCTCTGGTTGATCTATCCCACTGGGGACTACTGAAAATCTCTGGTGATGAGCGACTGCGCTACTTACACAACCAAAGCACGAATGACTTTCAGCAACTCAAACCCGGACAGGGCTGTGATACTGTTTTTGTTACCTCTACCGCTCGTACTATTGACTTGACAACGGCGTATGTAACAGAGAATGCAGTGCTACTCCTCGTTTCTCCCAATCGCCGTCAACAACTGATGGCATGGCTAGATCGATACATCTTTCCGATGGATCGGGTGGAATTGAAAGATGTGTCCAGCGAGAATGCCACCTTCAGTTTAATTGGGCCAGAAAGTGCTGCGTTGTTGCAAAAGATGAGTGATGAGCTAACCCTGGAAGAGGATTATGGGAGTCACACAGAATTGGTGTTAGATGGCCTTAAGGTACGTGTGGCGATAGGGAACGGCTTGGCATTGCCAGGATATACCCTGATTGTCTCTGCTAGTAATGCCGCCAAGCTTTGGCAAGCGCTGACGCAAGCCGGAGCCATTCCCATGGGCGATCGCGTCTGGGAACAACTGCGAATTCAGCAAGGGCGTCCCATGCCTGACCATGAACTCACAGAAGATTATAATCCCCTGGAAGCAGGTTTATGGCAGACTATTTCTTTTAATAAAGGTTGCTATATCGGACAAGAAACCATTGCCCGATTAAATACCTACAAAGGCGTTAAGCAACAACTTTGGGGTGTCCGCCTCCAAGCACCAGTTGAACCTGGAACTGTGGTGATGTTGGGAGAAGAAAAAATCGGCAAGCTGACTAGTGTTATCGAAACGGACAAAGGCCTATTTGGTTTAGCCTATATTCGCACTAAATCAGGTGGAAAGGGATTAAACGTGCAAATCGGAGATGTGGAGGGCGAAGTCGTAGATGTCCCGTTCTTGACTCACGAATATCCACAGTAATGAGCAGCGTTAATCGATTTTCTTCTGTCACTTGGGGAAAATAGGAAAACTGGCAGGTATCAATAGTCCCTGCCAGCCATATCTTTGCGATATAGGTGGGTTAAGAGTCAACTCCACTTAGAGTAGATCAGTGGAGAAAAGACCATTGTGTCAGCGACAACCGAAATTACGGATTGTACATTTCGATCGCGCCGCCTTCGATGAAGCCATTCACCAAGGCGGGGCAATTGGTGACGCCGATTCGCAGCGTAGCAGCCAGTTGGTACAATCGCTCAGTACTCAGTGAATTTTTGTCAACATGCAAGGTCAGGGTATGATCGTTCTTCTTGCAAGTGGTCTTGACCGTTGCCTTGCCTAACCCGTCCTGGGCGGCTCGTGTTGTACTCTCCTGTCACCCCCAATCCCAATTTCCTACAGTTCCATCCCTCAGAGGGCATCAGCGGGCACTGGCGATGAGCATCATCCATCGTTTATCTCCAGGATGGACACGCATAGATGTGATGACATATTGGTACTCGTCAATAATTTGTTGCAGGACATCTAGGTTATGAATTTGTACCCACTGCTCTAGTTGCTGAGGCTGTCCATAACGCAAGAAACTGGCTAAACAACCAGCCTCCCAACCGTCGATAAAGCGCTTATCCTTGGTAAAAGCTTGAATCAACTGGCGATTTGTCCCCTCAGCCATCTTCTGGGCGGCGATTAAAATCTGGTTTGGATCGGATGGATGAGCGGATAGGCCGACGATGCTGTAGTTGTATTTCCGTAATACCCCTTTGAAGTCACTTAAGCTAGCAAGAGGAATCCATTGCTTGAGCTGGGAAGGTGCTTCATGTTTGAGGCGACCTGTGAGTTCACCGATCGCAAATCCCTCTAAAAAGCTATGCTCTTGAATTCCCTGTAGCATAATTGACTTCTCCTGTAGGAAATAATAAATTTACTATAAAAATTTTGCCAGCTTATAGATTTTTATCCTGTCCTCCTCAAGAAAGATTCAATTAATGGGGAATGGGGAATGGGAGCATTGGTTTTTATCGCCACCAATTCTATCCACTAGGAATTAAGTAGAGGGCTTTAATTAATCGTCAGGTGGGCATTGCAGAGGATAACCCCTCCACCCCTGGCAACAATCCGTTTCTAGTCAATACCCACCCGACAACTATGTCGGGTTTATTTAAGCCCACCTACTTATCACCCTTATCCTAATTATTAATAATTGTAAAAATCAAGGCTTCAAGTACCGAAAGTTCGGTGTAACGTAGATAAACTAGGCAACGGTGCAAATGTACTGATAGTAATCAATGAAAAGTGTGAGGCGTTAAAGCCTAAATGATTCCGCTACAACTAACACTCAAAAACTTCCTCAGCTACCGCCAAGCCACCCTCGACTTTCGGGGTCTGCATACCGCTTGTATCTGCGGCCCCAATGGAGCGGGGAAATCGTCCCTCCTCGAAGCGATTACCTGGGTGATTTGGGGGCAAAGTCGTGCCGAATCGGAAGACGATATTATTCAAGCTGGGGCTCAAGATGTCCGGGTGGATTTCATCTTTCAAAATAACCAGCAAATTCATCGCATTATTCGGACTCGTCACCGGGGGCAAAGTAGTTCTCTAGAATTTCAAATCGAGAGTTCAGGTGGATTTCGGTCTTTAACTGAGAAAGGGGTACGGGCAACACAGCAGCTAATTTTGCATCATCTCAAGCTGGATTACGACACGTTTATTAATTCAGCTTACCTACGCCAAGGTCGAGCCGATGAGTTTATGCTGCGGCGTCCGAGTGAGCGGAAACAAATTCTCGCTGACTTGCTGAAACTCGACCAGTACGAAGCCCTCGCAGAACAGGCCAAGGATTTGTCTCGGCAGTTTAAAGGTCAAGCTGAACAGGTAGAGCAAAGTTTGCAAGTTATCAAGCAACAGTTACAGGAACGAGAGGCTATCACTCAACAACAATCGCTTCTGGAAACGACTCTCCATCAACTGCAAGAAACTCAAAGTACTGACCAAAACCAACTGCAACAACTGCAAGTGGTTCAACACCAACGCAGCAATTGGCAACAGCAGCTGACCTTTGTTAGACAACAATATCAAAATCTGAGTAAGGATTGCGATCGCCTCACTCAAGACATCGCCGCCACCGAAGCCCAACAACGGCAACTTACCACTCTCCTCACTCAAGAAGACCAAATCAAAGCAGGCTATTCCCAATACATCACCCTGCAACAAGACGAAGAGAGTCTTAACAGCAAATTCCAAGCTTACCAGGAAGCCCAACAGCACAAACAGCAACTGCAACAGCAACTAACGCAACACGTTAACGAAATTAATTTAAAAATTCGCGATGCCCAAGCCCAACTCGAAGCGTTGCGCCCTCAAGAGCAAGAGATTCAAGAAACGCTCTCTCGTTCAACAGAAGTGGCTACTGCCTTAGAGCAACTTAACCTCGCTCGTCGTCGGCTGAGTGAGTTGGACAAGTTGCAACTTCGAGTGTCTCCCCTCCTGCAACGCCGCAGTGCTGTTCAAACCGAACTGGATCGTGCCCAAGCCCGACTTTCGGCACGCTTGGACGAATTGCGCTCCTCAGAAAGTCAGCTGAATACTCAAATTGCAGCCACGCCTCAATTGCGACAAACGGTATTGCAAGTGGGTGTCGAAATTGGACAACTAGAGAAAAAACGAGTTTACCAACAGCGTGTACAGGAAAAAGGACTGGAACGCCGCAGTTTTCAGGAACGGTTGCAAGAAAATCAGCGTCGGTATGAAAAACAGATCGCAGAACTGATGCAAAAAATCGAGATGCTGCAAGCCCAGAATGCAGTTTGCCCGTTGTGCGATCGCCCCCTAGATGAAGCCCACGGTCAACACGTCATTCAGAAAACGCTTGCCGAGCAAAAGACGGTGCAAGAGCAATTCTGGATTGTGCGAGAGCAGTTAGCGGTTTGCGAACGAGAACTTCAGGTTTTACGCGGCGAGTACGCGCAACTTTCTCAAGAACTGGCTCCTTATGAGAAGTTGCTCGAACAACGAGGGCAACTGGAGGCGCGACTCGAAGCAACAGATGAAGTGTACGACCGACTCTATGAAATTTCTGAGGAAAAGGAACAATTGGAGCGATCGCTCAGTGCAGGGGCGTACGCCGAGGATTTACAGACCGAGTTGCGGCGAATTGAGGCTCAGTTGCAACAACTGAACTACAACGAACAAACTCACGCCTTAGCACGGGGTGAGGTAGATCGTTGGCGCTGGGCAGAAATCAAGCAAGCGAAGTTGGAAGAAGCCACTAAGCGCCTGCGTCAAATTGACGAAAAGAAACCGCAACTCCAAGCACAGCTTCAAGCCTTGCACACGGCGCTGCATGAACTACAAACGAGTTCAGAACTGAAGCGAAAGCTGGACGCCCTCGATCAGCAGATGGCCCAAATCGGCTACAACTTAGCTGAACACAATGCTCTAAGAGGAACCCTGCGTAAAGCGCAATCTTGGCAGTTACGTTATCAGGAGTTAGTTTCTGCTCAGCAGCAGTACCCTCAAGTTTGCCAACGCTTGGAATCGCTGACTCAAACATGGCAAGGGCGACGCGCTGACCAGGAAGAGATAGATTCACAACTTACTGAAATTGTCAAGCAACTTGAACAGTATCCCGACGCCAGCAACGAAATCCAAGCTCTAGATCTGCGGATACAACAACGACGGCGACAACTGGATGAACAACTTTCTCAGCAGGGGCGTCTCGAACAGCGCTTTACCCAGCTGGAATTGCTGGAATCTCAATATAACGAGCAGCAAAAACAGCTACAAGACCTTCAGCGGCAGTATCGCGTTCACCAGGAATTAGCGATCGCATTTGGGAAAAATGGCATCCAAGCGCTGATGATTGAGAATATTTTGCCTCAACTGGAGGCAGAAACTAATCATATTCTTGCCCGACTCACCGGTAATCAATTGCATGTGCAATTTGTCACCCAAAAAGCAGGGCGTCGGGCATCGAAGAAAACCACAAAACTGATTGATACACTCGATATTTTAATTGCTGATGCAAATGGGACTCGACCTTATGAAACCTATTCCGGTGGGGAGGCATTTCGGATTAACTTTTCCATTCGTCTTGCCTTAGCGCGACTGTTGGCGCAACGGGCAGGGACATCGTTACAAATGCTAATTGTGGATGAAGGGTTTGGGACTCAGGATTCGGAAGGGTGCGATCGCTTAATTGCGGCGATTAATGCAATCTCGTCTGATTTTTCTTGTATTCTGACGGTGACGCACATGCCTCAGTTTAAAGAAGCGTTTCAGACCCGAATTGAAGTGAGTAAGACTCAGCACGGTTCTCAATTAAGTCTGTCCATGTAATCCTGAGTTGTCGCAATCGGCAAGACATGCCCACTAGATTGAACATAGGGGTTAGGGATTAGGGGCTTGGGTCGAGGGAAGAGGGTTAACAACGGCTGAGTAACTTACCGTAATACTATCCGTAGGCTTAAAGTCGTTAAGTTTTTAAACGTAATACCTATATTCCGTATGTTTACGGTGATTTGCTTGTTGAGTAACGTTTATGGTATTTATATAGCCCAACGGGGGGGTGCAGCAGCATTAACGCTGTTGAACAAACAGTAGCCTAGATACTTTCCTATTTTCGCTACAGGCAAGGGCTGGGGTAAAAAATCAGGGCATCTACCGACTTAGTCGTTCGATGTTCGCTTGCTTATCACTTTTGTTTCGCAGATAGCAATTTATACCTGGCGGCTTTTGGACGTTAGCTTCCGAGAGCAACCGTTTAGGGGCGTTACCACCTATTGAGACAAACAAAAGTAAAAAGTAGTTACACCCAACAGAGAAAAAACTTCCTCATGCTGATTTGAACTGTATTAGTACAGCAGCTCTTGAAGTGAGGTTAACTCCTGAACACAGGGGCATGTTCAATGTGTCGAACGACGGCTGAGTACTAATACTCGGAACCTACAACTCACAGAGGTCAGGAATGAGGAGCAAGGATGCGAACAATTAGTAAAAAACAGCAGCCTCTTGCCTCGCTAAAACTGGCATGTACTATTACGGTAGACATAATAAACAAGAGATACGACGGCATAATTTATCTGGTGGAGAAATTCAGCGGCATCCAAAACAGATATTCTTCTCATTATGTTTGGCTGCTGAGAGGGAGTGTGATTATTGGGAGTTCGATCGGGTTAATGAATTTGATCCCCCAAGAAAGCTGGAGTATTCAGCTGACTGATGTATGGTTGACAGTGCTACTTTTAGGACTAGCATCAATGTTTCTGCTATGGAAGCGTGGCACTACGGTGAAACCACTTACGAATTCAAGCGAATCAGGCCAAAAGACCCAAACAGTAAGCCACAGACGCCTGGAAAAGCAAAGCCAGGTACTAATGGCTTTGGCTCAACCGCAAATGATCAACAGTGGAAATTCCAAAGCCTTAGTTCGGCAGATTATAGCCGTGGCTGCTGATGCTCTTGAGGTAGAGCGAGTTAGTGTTTGGCTCTACAAAAAGGACCGCTCTCAGCTTGAGTGCGTTGAGGTATGTGAACAACGTGCCAACAATTTATTGCAGGAGAGCGAGCAAGAGCAGGAGAAGACACGGGCAATGCTTCACTTTCCCCATCACCACGTCTTTTCAGACGGTCGTTCTGCTTCACCCACTCGCCCTCTCACCCCCTCACCTCATCATCCCCAACCCTTGGCGATTGCCAATCGCTTGGATGCACCCATTTGGCTCAATGAGAAGATAGTGGGTGTGGTTTGTTATGAACACCTGAAATCAACAGCCTCACACTGGGCTTCTCAGGATGAAAACTTTGCTGGTGCGATCGCGAATTTAATCGCTCTCACTCTAGCCTTGGGGGAACAGCCAAGCGATTCCCTGATGGTTAGCGATGGCTACGCTTCAAACCATAGCATCACCATAGAGTCCGATAGCAACAGCCATAGCCATGCCGCCCTATCAAGTATTACAAACGGGTTTCCTTCCTCTCCAACCCCTCCGTCAGCCTTAGAAGCGATTACCGTTTCCAGTGATATTACCCAGCTTAAACAGACAGAGGAAACTTTACCGGAGAGTGAACGTCAGTTCCAGAAACTAGCGGCTAATGTGCCAGGAATTCTATATGAATGTTTGCTCCGAACAGATGGTTCTCTATCCTTTCTGTTCGTCAGTAACGGTGTGCAAGAAATCTGTGGATTAGAGCCTGCCCAAATTCTGCAAGATTCCCAGGCTTTGCTCAATTTAATTCACAGCGATGACCGTTTCAGCTTTAGGCGCTCACTCGCTAGCTCAGCCGAGGCTCTACAGACTTGGAAATGGGAGGGACGGATTCTTCTAGCCTCTTCTCAAACGAAATGGATTCAAGTTACTGCCCGACCTGATTTACAAGTCAGTGGCGATATTCTCTGGGATGGAATGGTAGTCGATATCTCAGAGCGCAAACAAGCTGAGGCTGAATTATACAAAGTCAACCGCGACCAAAGCAATATTTTTGAAAGCCTTACGGAAGCCTTCTTCGCGGTCGATCATCAGTGGCACTTCACTTACATCAACTCGAAAACGGAGAATTTGTTATCACGTCAGGCTGAGGAACTGCTAGGGAAGAGTTTGTGGGAAGAGTTTCCGTATGCTCTCGGTTCTCAATTTGAGGCGCAGTGTCGTCGAGCTGTGGCTGAGCAAGTCAGCGTCAAATTTGAAGAATTTTACTCACCTTTCCAGATCTGGCTGCTTGTGCGGGCTTATCCTTACGAAGGAGGCTTGTCAGTTTACTTTAGTGATATCACAGAACGGAAACAGGCAGAAGCCGGACTTTTGGAGCGATCGCGCCTCTCGACCCTAGCTGCAGAAGTGGGGGTGGCTCTCGTTAATGGCGGGGCACTACTAACCATCTTGCAACATTGCACTGAGGCCATGGTACAACAGCTTCACGCCGCCAGCGCCACAATATGGACTTTAAACCCTGCTTCGCAAAAGCTAGAACAAAAAGCGGCTTCCGGTCAGCACTTCCCCCTACAACCTGACCTGATCGATTTAGTGGCACAAACCCGTCAGCCTCACTGGAGTACCCAAAAAAATGAGCAGAGTGGGAGAGTGAGAGAGTGGGAAAGTGGGAAACTATTACCCCATCAGCCCCTAACCCCATTACCCCATCATTTTTCGGGTTACCCGCTCATCGTAGAAGACCGACTGATGGGGGTGATGACGGTGTTGGGCAATCAACCCCTTTCTGAAGAAGCTTGTAACACCCTCAGTTGGGTTGCCAATGCGATCGCCGTAGCGATCGACCGCTACTGGGCACGCTCCGAACTCCTGACACGCCGAGAATCGCTGTTGTTCGGGCTAGCCAATCAAATCCGCAACTCCTTAGAGCTGGATACCATCCTGCAAACGGCGGTTCAGTCAATCCGTAATTTATTTCAAATTGACAGATGTCATTTTTTATGGTATTTAAACCATGAAAATAAACCCTATTGGGAGATCGTCAACGAAGCCAGAAATCTCGATCTTCCTAGCCATATTGGTCAATACACCATAGCTCAGGTGAGACTGTCGGCTAAGCGTCTTTTAAATCGGCAAATCATTCAAATTGACGCCGTTGAGACGCTACAAAACCCCCGCCTGCGCAAGTTCTTACTGAAAATGGGCTACACCTCGGTTTTGTCAATTCCCATGAAGACCCCAGGTGGAGCCATTGGCGTGATTAGCTGCGGTCATTGTACAGGGCCACGGCCTTGGGATGAGAGCGAGGTTGAACTGCTGCAAGCCGTCGTTGCCCAATTAGCGATCGCCCTCGATCAGGCAGAACTTTATGCCCAAGCCCGTCAAGCGGCCTCAGAGGCTCAAGCCCAAGCCCAACAACTGGAGCAAACACTCAGACAACTACGAACCACTCAAGCCCAACTCGTGCAGAGCGAAAAAATGTCGAGCTTAGGGCAGTTGGTTGCGGGTGTAGCTCACGAAATTAACAACCCTGTCAACTTCATTCACGGCAACTTGGCCTACGCTGGCGCTTACATTTACGACCTACTCAATCTGTTGCGCCTTTATCGGGAACACTACCCCAAGCCCGTTCCTACTATTGCCGAGCAAGCGGAAGTGATTAACATCGACTTTATCGCCACCGACCTTCCCAAACTTCTCGGTTCAATGCAGCGTGGAACTGACCGAATTCGCTCCATTGTGCAGAGTTTGCGAAACTTCTCCCGGCTGGACGAAGCTCACATGAAGCAAGTTGACGTGCATGAAGGGATTGAAAGCACGCTCATGATTTTGCAGCATCGGTTCAAGGCTAAAGGGAAACAGCCCGAAATCATCGTTTACAAAGAATATGGCAACCTACCTACCATTGAGTGCTATCCCGGAGAACTGAATCAAGTGTTTATGAACATCTTGATCAATGCCATTGAAGCGCTCAAACCCGCCGATATTGGCATACAGGAACAGGCGGCTCTGTTCGTTCCTAACCCTTCTCCAGCCATTACCATCCGTACTCGGCTTTTAGAGTGTTGTGAATCTCGTCACGCAACAGATACCTCCCTAGCTTTCCTAAGGGAAGACCAGCCCTATATCAAGGCAGGAACACAGGCACTTGCTCCAAGCAGTACTCAAAGGATCGTGATCCAAATTGCGGATAATGGCCCCGGAATGAGCGAGTCAGTCAAGTCACGGCTGTTTGACCCCTTCTTTACCACCAAACCTATTGGACAAGGTAGTGGCTTGGGATTATCTATCAGTTACCAGATTATCGTAGAACATCATCATGGCATTTTGACCTGTACCTCCACACCCGGTAAAGGGACTGAGTTTTGGATCGAGATTCCCATTCAGCAAAGCTCTTGAGCTTAATATTTTCCCTATCAAAGCATCAGCCTTCCCTTTAATTGGGAAATACGGATTAAATGGCTCAAAGCTGAAATGCATGACCTTATAGGATTTCCTCATAGCTCTTTGTATAAAGTAGTACAACGATAGGAGACTATCTCACGCAAAATTTTGGTCAATTAGATTATTAACTGAATAACGTTCAAACCGATTCATGTTTAGTCTAAAAGTAAAAGATAATTGAATATTTTTGCGGCAGCAAGCCCTATCGACTTATGGAACCCAATTCTTCCATCAAATTTTTCCAGGGAAAAGCTATGCAGAAAACATTAAGGCGTGCTAGGATTTTCGGAAATTTATGTTATTTGAAACTACTACCAATAATTACTTTGGCGACTTATTTCTCAATTGAAGAGATTATCTCTGTACAGGAAATCAACGCGGCTGTCATCAATATTAGTGGTCGTCAGCGGATGCTATCCCAACGAGCGGCTTTGTTTGCTTTAAGACTGGTTTGTACTGGAGAACGCTTAGAGCAGGAAAAGCTCCGTCAGGAAATGTTAGCAGCGATTGAATTAATGGAAGAGTCGCACAACGGTCTGCTCCAAGGCGATACTATCATGAAATTGCCAGGACAGCCCTCTTGTGAGATTCAATCCATTTACTTTGAGGCGCCGTTTTATCTGGATCGGCAAATCCATGATTACATTACTCATGTTAAAGCCTTGGCAAAAGAGCCTCGTAGGTTACTGACCCGAGAAAATCCTCATTTAAAAGCGATTGTACAGGCGTCAGAAAAAGACCTTCTGCAAGCCTTGGAAGCTTTAGTTTCTCAGTATCAAAAAGAAAGTGATGTCGCTCAAATTAACATAGAGCTCCAAAAAGCTCAACTCTATCAACAAAGTTGTGCGGCTACGGCTACTGCCCAAGCTCACGCTCAGCAGCTAGAAAAAACGCTACAAGATTTGCAACGGACTCAAGCTCAGTTGATCCAAACCGAAAAACTTTCTAGTATCGGTCAGATGGTGGCTGGTGTGGCTCATGAAATTAATAATCCAGTGAGCTTTATTTACGGCAATTTGCGCTACGCCAGTGATTATGTTCAAGATTTACTAGATTTAATCAATTTGTATCAAGAGTACTACGGGAACCACCACCCACCCGTTCAGGCCAAAATTAAGGCAATAGACCTAAATTTTTTGCTCAAAGACCTGCCCAAAGTTCTAGAGTCGATGCAAGTGGGAGCCGAGCGTGTTCGTGAGATTGTTGTGTCATTACGAAACTTCTCTCGTAGCGATCAGATTCTCACAGAAGCGATGGATCTGCATGAGGGAATTGATAGTACTCTCCTCATCTTGCAAAATCGTCTCAAAGCACACTGCAATCGTCCCGCCATTGAAGTGATTAGAGAATACGGTGAGCTGCCAGGAGTAGAGTGCTATGCTGGACAGCTCAACCAGGTATTTATGAACCTTTTGAGCAACGCGATTGATGCGCTCGATGAAGTACCGAATCAAATCGGTCGCATCACCATTCGCACAAGGCTGAACGCTGACCACTCTAGCGTCACCATTCAGATTGCTGACAACGGACCCGGTATGTCCTCAGAGGTAAAGGCGAAACTGTTTGACCCGTTTTTCACAACCAAACCGCTGGGCAAAGGGACTGGACTCGGATTATTCATTAGTCATCAAATCATCGTAGAGAAGCACAAGGGGAGCTTTCAGTATGAGTCGGCACCTGGTAAAGGCACAGAGTTTCGCATAGAAATTCCACTGAGACTCAGTGACAGCCCATCCAACGCCGAATCAACAGCGATGGCTATGACACCCTAAGAAGGATGAAGATTTTTTCATACTTCATAACTTAATGACCATTTGAGCTATATGACCCTTTGTAAATTCTCTCTTGCTGCTCCGGCGTAATCCATGCCGCTCTGGAAAACTGAGTGTGAGGCGGCATAAACTGACCTGCGCTAGGGCTATATTCTAATACCTGTCCCGTTTCGATCTCATAAATCCAACCATGAAGCTGGATTTGGCCACTCTTGAGTCGAGAGTGAATCACCGGGTAGGTGCGTAGATTTTCCAGTTGGGTGAGAACGTTTTCTTGAATAGCTGCATTGAGCAGCTCTTCACCCTCGTAGTTTTGATAATGTTCTTTAATGGTTCGGCGAGTGGCTTCGGCGTGCTTGAGCCATTCGTAAACCGCAGGCATGTCCTCGGCTAGCTTATTGATTTTCAGCAATCCCTTCATTGCTCCACAGTGGGAGTGACCGCAGACAATCACATCTTGAATGCCTAAGGCATGAACGGCATACTCCACAGCCGCCCCTTCGCCTCCATTTGTGGCACCATAAGCCGGGATAATATTACCCGCATTGCGGATGATAAACATTTCTCCCGGTTCGGTTTGGGTGATCAGATTCGGGTCAATCCGGGAATCAGAGCAGGTGATGAACAGAACTCTCGGCTGCTGCCCCTGAGACAACAGCTCAAATAGCTCCCGGTGAGTACTAAAGTAATTGGTCTGGAATTCATGCAGCCCTTGAATCAATCGCTTCATTGCTCAAAATTTCCTAAACTGATGAAGATACAATTCTAAACATATAACGAGAAATAACGAGTTTAAGCACCGAATGAGAGAGGGACGGATTAAAAATTTTTCTGGGTCTAGGGTCCCCTTGCGTTAGTTCTACCTCAGCGGCTGCGATCGCTCTGGCTTAAGTGTTAGCCTCGGTCAGAATCAACTCTTCACAGAAGGTAGGAGCCAGCAAGCTGGGATAGGTTTTTATGTGTACCTGAAGCAAGGAGTTAATCAGAATTTTTCTGATGATGTTGATCATGCAAAAAGACCATAAAGAGGTAATACTCATGGTTTTATTGCATCAATTTCTGCCATTTTTTTTGGGCTTAGCGCCCTGAAGGAACAAGATTTCATTAAGGGTAAAAAATATTACAATTTAATCCGGAGAAGACAGCTACGATTTCTACAGTTTAGCGCCGAGACTGTTACCAAAATTAAAGTGAAGGAGAAACCTTTTCTAAAGTTTAACAGGTGAGGGACTCAATGGTGAGAATTTTGGCCTAGAGCCATTGAAACTCGAAGCAAGTGTATGATTGAACCCATCTGCTCTTAAAGTACGCTTTTGGTGCGCTCTCAAGGAAGAATAAAATAGTTCGGAACAGTCTAGAGATGAGTGAAGTAAGCCAGCCATGTGTTCAACCGAGTGCCACGGTGCGCGTCGGAATTCTCCACTCGCTGAGTGGAACGATGGCGATTAGTGAAGCATCTTTAAAAGATGCTGAGTTGATGGCGATCGCGGAAATTAACGAGGCTGGTGGTGTTTTGGGCAAAATCATCGAACCCGTCATTGAAGATGGGGCTTCTGAGCCTAGCATTTTTGCCCGAAAAGCGCGATCGCTCATCGAGCAAGACCAAGTCGTGACGATTTTCGGCGGTTGGACTTCAGCCTGTCGTAAAGCGGTTTTGCCAGTCTTGGAAGACCTCAACGCCCTGTTATGGTATCCGGTTGAGTATGAAGGGTTAGAGTGTTCACCTCACATTTTTTACACTGGCATCTGTCCCAACCAACAAGTCGGACCCGCCGTTGACTGGTTAATTCACAATAAAGGTAAACGCTTTTATTTATTAGGGTCTGACTACGTCTTTCCCCGCACAGCGAACAAGATTATCAAAGCCCACCTCAAACGCCAAAGCGGCACCATGATTGGTGAAGAATACGTGCCCTTGGGAACGACAGAATTTGGCGATGTGATTGCGAAAATCAAGCAAGCTAGACCTGATGTCGTTTTCAATACCCTGAATGGGGACAGCAATCTGGCGTTCTACCAACAGTACAAAGAGGCTGGAATTAGCGCCGAAGATATTCCCATCGTGGCGACTAGTATTTCTGAAGAGGAACTTCGCCGGATTGGCGGTGAAACGGCTGTCGGTCATTATGCCAGTTGGAGCTACTTTCAGAGTATCAACAGGCCTGAAAATCAAAGGTTCGTCCAGAATTTTCAACAAAGGTATGGTAGCAATCGCGTCACGAGCGACCCCATCGAAGCGGCTTATACCCAAGTCTACCTCTGGAAGCAAGCGGCACAAAAAGCTGGTTCATTTAATGTCGATTTGCTGCGTGAAGCAGCTTATGGACAAACGTTTGAGGCACCTGGAGGCCGAGTCAGCATTGAAACAAACCATCATGTGTGCAAGCATTGCCGCATTGGTAAGATTTTGCCCAACGGTCAATTTCAAGTTGTATTTACGAGTGCCGGTACTATCCAACCCCAGCCTTGGTTAGGACTCGAAGAGTTAACGGATAGTGTCTCGCCAGTCGTCTTTGATATGCTGGCTGAAGTTTCGCAGTCGATTCAATACAGTTGCCTGCTGGAGCAAAAGTCCCGTGAAGTTCAAGCGGCGATGGCTCAATTAATCGCGACGAATGAACAGCTACAAAGAACGCAACAAGAGTTGTTACGCTCAGAAGCGCGATTTCGAGAAGTGCAAGCGCGGGAAGAACTTCTCAAACGTCGCTTATCCAGCCAAATCCGCAGCTCTTTAGAATTAGATGAGATTTTGAAAACAGCGGTGCAAGAAGTCCGGGCGTTGCTGGAGATCGACCGTTGCCAGTTTTTGTGGTATCACAACACAACGGATATTCATCGTTTTGAGCTGATGCACGCCGCTTACAATCCAGAATTGCCCGTCGAGTTGCATTGGCCTAGTACAATCGAGCAGGTGAAGACGTTAAATGAACCGTTGCATGAGCAGGAGTTGCTGCGCATTGATCATATTCCCAGCGATGAGCAGCTAGAAGCCACTAGTCGCGAACGCCTGCAAGCAATAGGATTGAAGGCACTACTCGTTGCTCCCGTACAAACACGCTCCCATCAAAAGGGAGTCATTGTTTGCGAACACTTCCGGGAACAGCGTCCTTGGAATAATCACGAAGTAGAATTAATTACTGCCGTTGTTGACCAAGTTGCGATCGCGATCGACCAAGCAGCACTCTACGCTCAAACCCGCACAGCAGCAACCTTAGCGACAGCTCAAGCGGAACAACTGAAAAAAACGCTCCATGAACTGCACTTATCCCAAGCGCAATTGGTGCAAACTGAAAAAATGTCTACCTTGGGCACACTGGTGGCTGGGGTGGCTCATGAAATTAACAATCCCACCAGCTTTATCTACGGCAATTTGCACTACGCCAGCGAATATATCAGGGACTTACTTGAATTAGTCCGCCTTTACCACAAGTATTATCCTCACCCGGCTCCAGAAATTCAGGCTCACATGAGGGCGGTTGAACTCGACTTTTTAATCGAGGATTTACCAAAAGTTCTCGCCTCAATGGAAACCGGAGCCGAGCGAATCCGTCATCTGGTAATGAGTTTACGCAACTTCTCGCGCCGTGACCAAGCTCAGGTACAACCCGTCAATATTCATGAAGGGATGGAGAGTACCCTATTAATTTTAAATAATCGGCTCAAAGCCAATAGTGACCGTCCCGCGATTACTCTGGTTAAAGAGTATGGCGAACTGCCACTAGTAGATTGCTATCCCTCACAGCTCAATCAAGTTTTTATGAATCTTTTGGGCAATGCCATTGATGCTTTAGAAGAAGTATTGAAGAATCCAGAAAATGGTAAATCGAAGTTCTTACCCACGATTTGGATTAGCACGAAAATTACATCTGTTAATCAGGTGACGGTGCGTATTGCCGACAATGGTGCAGGCATGACAGAAGATGCCAAGCGACAACTTTTTGACCCGTTCTTCACCACAAAACCCATTGGGAAAGGAACAGGTTTAGGACTATCCATCAGCTATCAAATTGTCGTGGAAAAGCATCGAGGAAATCTGCGGTGTGAGTCAGTACTGGGGGAAGGCACGGAGTTTTTGATTGAAATTCCGATTCAACACAATCATGAACATACTGAGAGTGTCGCTGCATCAGTGGCAGTCACATCATGACACTCTCCCTAATCTCGACTCTCAAGTCTTGGCATCAGGTTGTAGGACAAGCCTCTGCATTAGCCAAGTGGACAAGCAAGCGAAAGAGGCTTAGCTAGCTCTAGCGTGCAAGCATTGACTACGCAACTGAGAGGAAAAATCGTCTTTTGAGAGAGCTGCGCAAACTGCGATCGCGTCATGGAATAGTAGACTACATGATTTTTATAGAAGTAGGCGTCTTTTTCATAGTTCATCCCCAGCTTCTCCATCACACGACGCGACGCAATATTGTCCGGCTTTGCAACCGCAACAACCTTTTCCAGGTGGGCTATCTCAAACCCATACTTCAACGCGGCTGAGGCAGCTTCTGTAGCTAAACCCTTACCCCAGTAAGACTTTTTGAGTAAGTAACCAATTTGAACTTCTGTCGTGTTTTCAAGAAACTTAAACCCACAATGACCAATGAGATTTTGATGCTTTTTATCAACTACCGCCCACACCCCGAAATGATATTTTTGCCAATTTAACATGATGGAATTAATGATAGCTATCGTCTGCTTCCAAAGCAAAAATTTATCAGACGAAATTTCATTCACCATGTATTTAAAGAGTTCAGGATTACTGTAAATTTGATACAATTCCTCTATATCATTAGGGGTGAAATGCCTTAATAGCAGTCGATTTGTTTCTATCTCCCTACGCATAAAAGTTAGATTGGTTCATCAATTTACGTCTCTTGAAGCATCCTACTATCCCTATTTGGTGAATTACTAGTAGTTCTACGTAGGCTTTATCAAAAAAACATAAAGTATATTTATGTAACAACTTATAGGTGTAAAGAACTATTACAGAATTTTTCATAGAATGAGTTTGAAATCGCTGATTAATTCTGCTATTAAGGCAGTGAACGAAAGCCAATCTTTTCACAACTATGAAATAATATTAAGTAAATATAAAGTACTAAATACTTTATTTAGGTAGAATTACACAAACTCGCTCGATTGATAATTAGAAGTTATAAATCTAGCGTCATCTAGGAACGAGCTTAACTTTACATAAACTTTTTTACTGGGACTAAGAGTTTTAAGGATATGGCAATACCTGTCTCTACAGCGTCGTTAAACGTGGAATAGCTTATTAGGTTGTCAGACGGGAAAACTTCATTTCCTGACGTGCAGGGCTCGTTTCTAGTAAAGACGGACGCAGGCACAGATAAACAAGAGGGCCAAATAAAGGAACTAGCGCCACCGACCAAAAGATACGAGAATCTTGAACACCTCGCCTTGCCATATCATCATCAAACAAGGAGGTCAAGGGAAATATCAGTCCCATACAGCAAAAATCTAGACTAATTAGATGAACAAAATGTATAGTTTGGAACTGTTGAACGTAATTTTCCCAATCTCCAGCAACAATTGCATAGCTGACTAAGACAATTGTACTTAATAAAAGAAAAACACCAGTTGAGCGTTGGTCTAAAATCCTCAACCATTTATCTTTTTTTCCAAAGAATTCTTGATTGGGTTTACGGAGAATTAAATAGGGCAAGAGGCACATCACTCCCGTAAAGTTCGACCCCAGGAAATAAGGCCAAGCTCGGAAGTTTTGCATTCTGCCATCAGCAAACATCAGGCAGGCATAGATCATGGGCCAAACTCCCATCAACCAGAATATAGCCACAAGAATGGCGTTAACCTCTCCCCACTGAAACGTTAATAGCTTTTTGACCAGAGGCCAGGTATCGGGTTGATCAAGTGGAGCAAGCCGTAGGGTGTAAGCGACGAATCCTACCCAAATCAAAAACAAGATAATTTTTCTGACCATAATCGTAACGTATCATTTCATCCGATCAGAGCTTACTAATATCTAAAACTGAGATGTAATGCGTTACGTCTGTCTTTGGTCAAGTGTTAGGCAGATTAACTTGTTGTCCTGGATACAATAAACCCTAGCGTTTTAGGCGTCCTCTGATTAATGCATGGGTGTAACAGAAATCTGCCTTAGCTAGCCTAGCCATTATCAGTTAGACCAGGAATTTTATATCTTTAGCTAGAGACATGAATTGCTTTAAGGCTAATAAGATGGGTTGCTCTTCTATAAAAAGGATAGAATATAAAGACTTAATGGCTAGCTCAATTGAATTTAAATTATTTGCACCTCGTAACAAAAATGCAGCTTTAATTGGCTCTTTCTCTAACTGGGAAGATATTCCCATGCAAAAGGATAAAGAGGGTTACTTCTCCACTTCAGTAGAGCTAGAAGATGGCATTTATCAATATAAATTCCGTGTTCAAACTCAAAGCCCGAATTTTGAGCCCGATCAATGGGTAGAGGTCATTGACCCTTATGCGACGGATGTGGATGAGGTAAATGATTACGGCATATTACGAATTAAAGAGGGCGAACGAATTGTTGATACTTACGTCTGGCAACATGATGATACGCTGTTACCGAATAATCATGAAATCGTCATCTATGAAATGCATGTTGCCGATTTTACTGGTGGAGAGGATAACCCCCACAAGCGAGGAAAATACGTAGATGCGATCGCGAAATTAGATTACTTGAGCGAACTCGGCATTAATGCGATCGAATTGATGCCCGTCAATGAGTATCCAGGTGATTATAGATGGGGCTATAAAGTTCGCCACTATTTCGCTACAGAATCTAGCTATGGTTCAACCGAAGAATTGAAGTGCTTTATTGACGAGTGCCATGCTAGGGGTATCCGCGTCTTTATTGATGGCATTTATAACCACACCGATGAAGAATGCCCGTTACTGCTGATTGACCGGAATTACTGGTACTACGAACATATGCACTATCCGGAAGACCCTAGCAACTACTGGGGACCAGAGTTTAACTACGATAACTACGACGAAACGTTAGATGTTAAACCGGCTTGGAAATATGTTGGGGATGTAGTGCGTTACTGGGTTCAGGAATATCACATTGATGGAATTCGCTTTGATGCAGTGCGCCAATTGGCGAATTATGAATTTTTGGACTGGCTAGCCAAGCAAGCGAAGAAAAGTGCTGCACCTAAGCCGTTTTATACTATTGCTGAGCATATTCCCGATACCAGCACCGTTGTTAGTCCGGAAGGCCCGTTGGATGCATGTTGGCATGAAAGTTTTCGCTACTTCGTTATTCCTCATATTTGTGGCGAAATATTTGACTTAGAAAAGTTAAAGGAGGTTTTAGATCCCAGAATTCAGGGCTATGGAGCTACTACGAATGTAATCAATTATTTGTCAACTCACGATCACGAACGTGTTTTCCGAGAATTGGGCAATCGCGGTATTTTTGACGAAGATGCATTTCGGCGGGCTAAGTTAGGAGTTGTTCTGCTCATGACAGCGATGGGTGTGCCAATGCTCTGGATGGGCGAAGAGTTTGGTGAACATAAGCGCAAAAGTGAAAAAACAACTCAACCCAAGAAAATTGCTTGGCCTTTGTTAGAAAGAGAATTCAATCAGGATTTGTTTGAGTATTACAAAAAGCTAATTGCTTTACGTAAGCAAAATCCTGCGCTTCAAGGCGATAAAATTGAGTTTTTCCACGAAAATCCAGAGGCGAAAGTGCTAGCTTATGTTCGATGGAATGAGGAAGGGTCTCGTGTGGTTGTTGTGGTGAATTTCTCTGACATCTTCCTAAAGGATTATCTTGTCCCTAATTTTCCGGCAGTTGGAGCTTGGCACGAATTGATCGGTGACGATGACCTAGAAGGTGGAGAAGATGGTCTCACCATTGATATGGGTGAGTATGAGGCAAAAGTTTTAGTACAGTGATCATAAATTTGACCCTAAAAAAGTAAAGATATTATGAAGATAAGAATAAAAACTTGATACTACCAAGTAAAAATACTTGCTCCGTCCAGCAGAACAAGACGGCAAAGTTATGATTTCAGACTCTTACGTCGTGATATCCTGATGTTTGCAACCTGCTCCCCAGCGTCTTGTCACAACGGAGGTTGGCGGTTTCCCTATCCCCTTCGAGCCTGTTATAGCAGCATACCTGCCATGTTCTCATCTGAATTTCCCCAAGCGAATGGGTCATCCGATAACGGTAGAGTCACACTGACGGATGAAGCTGGGCGATCGCTCAGTTGTTACATCAAGCACTCCCTTAAAGTCGAAGGTGGTGAATACCTTCTTCTATTGCCCGTGGACTCACCTGTAGAGATTGTGGCTTGGGACGAAGACGAAGACGAAGATGAAGACGAAGCCGATGCTACTCTCATCGAAGATGACGCTGAGCTTGACCTGATCTTCTCAGATGCCCAAGCCGTTCTCGCTGAACAAAATCTCACCCTAAAGCGTACGGCCTACACCTTAACGGTTACAGGTGACCTGCCTCCTTTGGTTGAGGAAGATATTCTCACGATTGAAATAGAGGAGGACGATGGAGAACTAGAACCTGTGCAGTTTCAACTTCTCGCGAGCTTCTACCATGAAGAGCAGGAGTATGGAATCTACACTCCACTCGACCCCTTGCAATCGCTATTCTTAGCTCAGAGAAGTCAAGCGGGTGAAGTTCACCTGCTTTCTCCCGAGGAATTTCAGAAAGTGCAGCCCCTGCTGGAGCCACTGCTGGAGCCTTTGCTAGATGAGCTGGAAGAGGAAATGTTTGATGAACCAGACTAGTACCGCTACGCGGAAGTCAAAAGGTAAAAGTCGAACCGAACGTCAAAAACAAAGCTTGATTTCTAGACTTTTGGCCTTCTTGCACAGGGTAAGCTCATTTCCGCCGCGATGTACTAGATGCTAGTCTCTCCAAGGCACTTGAACGTTTTCCGGAGAAACCCCTCCTATCCCCCTTATCGTTAGGGCACCCGGTATGAAAGCTGTCAGTAGCGTCTTCAAATGGTTTTTTTATCTCGCCCTCTTGCCAGTGACCTTGGGATTTTGTGGATGGCAAGGATGGTCATGGTGGAGTTGGGCACAGTCACCCGTGCTCAATCCATCTGTAAATCTAAAAGCGGATAAAACTGTACAAATTCAAATCCCCCCAGGCACAGCAGCTCAGCAAATTGGGAAAGATTTGGAGGCGGCGGGCTTGATTCGTTCGTCTCATGCCTGGAGACTGTGGACGTATTGGCTCAGGTTTCATGACCGTCAGGGAGGCTTTAAAGCAGGAACCTATAAGTTGTCACCTGCCCAGCCCCTACCTGCGATCGCAGACAAAATTTGGGCGGGTGAGGTGATGCAACTCTCCTTCACCATTCCCGAAGGTTGGTCACTTCAGCAGATGGCAACCTATTTTGAATCGCTTGGGTATTTCAAAGCTCAAGACTTTCTTACTGCTGCCAGCCAAATTCCTAAAGATAAGTACCCCTGGTTACCCAATAACTTGCCTCACCTGGAAGGGTTTTTGTACCCAGATACCTATCAGTTGCCGAGCGATCGCATGTCGCCCCAACAAGTCGTCCAACAAATGCTCAGCCGCTTTGAGCAAACGGCGCTGCCCTTGTATCAACAAGGACAAAAGCAAACCCAACTCAGCCTTCTCCAGTGGGTTACCTTAGCCAGCATTGTAGAAAAAGAGGCGGTAATGCCTGCGGAACGACCTCGCATTTCAGGTGTTTTTACCGCCCGATTGCGTAAGGGGATGAAACTCGAAACCGATCCAACCGTCGAGTATGGGCTCGGTATTCGACAAACCGTTAACCAACCCCTGACGTTCGCTCAAGTAAAAACACCCTCTCCTTACAACACTTATCTCAACCCTGGACTGCCACCCACCCCCATTGCTAGTCCAGGTTTAGCTAGTTTAAAAGCAGCTCTTTATCCGGAAAAAACTGATTTTCTATATTTCGTCGCCCGGTACGATGGCTCTCACGTTTTTAGCAAAACGCTAGCCGAACACCAAGCCGCTACAGCGGCTATCCGCAGACAAATCAACGCCCAACCCAAGCCACCCTCTTAAGTAGGTCAAAAGTCAAAAATAAACTGAGTGTAGGGGCTAACACATTGTATATTCTTAATAACCGTAGGGTGGGCAAGGCTTACAGAAGTTTAAATAGCAATGAAATCCGTTGATAAGCCGTGCCCACCGTACATGCTGAGCCCGCTTCATTCCAATGCTTGAGCTAGATCATCAATCAAATCGTCTGGATGCTCAAGACCCACAGAAACACGCAGTAGATTCTCCGGAGTTTTTGTACCTCTTCCTTCAATTGAGGCACGGTGTTCGATTAAACTTTCCACACCCCCTAAACTGGTTGCCCGTGTAAAAATTTTCACCTTTGCAGCTACGGCAAAAGCCTTCTCCTGTCCTCCCTTAAGCTGGAACGAAAGCATTCCACCAAACAGTTCCATCTGTTGTTTAGCAATCTCATGTCCTGGATGTTGCGAGAGTCCGGGATAATGAACGGCCTCGACTTGGGGATGTTCACTTAAAAATGTTGCCACTTTTAACGCATTTTCCGCATGGGCTCTCATCCGGTAAGGTAACGTCTGAATGCCTCGGAGTACTAACCAACAGTCAAAGGGAGACGCTACAGCACCGCCAGTGGTTTGAATTTTCCGAATTCTTTGAAAAAAGTCATCTTCCACCTTGGTAATTGCTACACCTCCCATAACATCACTGTGTCCACCCAGATACTTAGTTGTGGAATGAACCACTAAGTCCGCACCGTGTTTGAACGGATTTTGACCCATTGGTGTTGCCCAGGTGTTATCACATACACAGAAGGCATTGGCCTGATGAGCAATGTCCGCTACCTTTCCAATATCAGTAATCTTGAGCATGGGATTGGAGGGCGTTTCGACCCAAATCAGCTTAGTGTTGAGTTGAACTGCTTGCTCGACAGCCGCAGGATTTGTCATATCAACAAACGTGACAGACAAATTCCAGGGGATAAAGAGTTCTCGCAACACAGAGGTGGTTCCAGAGTAGGCGTCTAAGGGGGCAATCACATGGCTTCCAGGTGAGAGCGCTTGGAAGATACTCATCGTTGCGGCTGAACCTGAAGAGAAAGCCGCTGCGGCGACTCCTCCTTCTATCTCACACAGGCATTCCTCCAATGCTCTCCGGTTTGGATTGTTATCACGAATGTAGTTATAGCCTTGAGGATAGCTACCATCTGCCTGACGTTCAAAGGTAGTGGATAGATGAATTGGAGGGGCAACGGCTCCTGTTGCCGGATCGATACGATGGCCTGCATGTACTGCCCGTGTTTCAATTTTCATGAGCGATTCCCTTTCTTATCCCCCATTTAGTTTAAAGAATTTTATCTGGGTTTGATGGGTGAAAAATAACCAACCCCAGAGGCCACAGAGAACACCGAGAAAGAGAAGAGAGGATTGGACTTCACAAATTATTGAGGATTGCTGTAAATTCAATTTATAAATATTAGATTTTAGGAATACATAATTTTTTTAATATTAATTAAAATCTAGGAGACAAAATAATTGCAATAAAATCACCCGATTGGATGAGCCTTTTAGGTGAAGTGTTTGAAGAGGAGCACTAAGCTAACTTAGAAGATGGAATAGTCCCAACCTTCAAAAGTTTTTATCGTCCTAATAAGGTATGCAATATAAAATTTACGGCACAACAATGCAGATGGTTGAAGCCTACTTGAACTCAGGAGAATCAATTTACACCGAGTCCGGTGGCATGGCTTGGATGAAGGGCGAGATTGAGATGACGACCAACACCAAAGGTGGCTTGATGGCGGGCTTAGGTAGAGCCTTCTCGGGTGAGTCGCTGTTTATGACTACCTACACCTGTCGGAGTCCGAAAGGAATGGTTGTGTTTACACCAGAAGCACCTGGTAAGGTGCTAGACTTTCAACTTGCTCCCGGTCAAAGCTTAATCTGCCAAAAAGATGCGTTCATGTGTGCGGAAAGTTCCGTTAAGTTGGAGATGCACTTCCGTAAGAAGCTGGGAGCAGGCTTTTTTGGGGGTGAAGGGTTTATCCTGCAAAGGATCACAGGGCCAGGTGTCGTTTTTCTGGAAATACCTGGGGAGGTAAGGGAGTACACTCTGAATGCAGGTGAGATTATGCAAGTAGACCCTGGTCACATTGCCTTATTTGAGCCGACAGTCAGCTTTGACATTTCTATGGTGAAGGGATTGAGGAATATCCTGTTTAGTGGTGAAGGTCTTTTCTTAGCAAAGTTGGCGGGTCCGGGTCGAATTTGGTTACAAAGTCTACCTTTGTCAAATCTTGCGGCAAAAATTGCTCAGTATCTACCTGCATCAAATTCTAGTAGTTGATGTACACCCAGGGTGTGATCAAAAAAATTATTGATTTCGGGGATTTTGGATGTCTGTTATTTCCAGCGTTACTGTTACTGTTCCTGCTACAACGGCGAATTTGGGGCCGGGGTTTGACTGCATTGGAGCGGCTTTAACCTTATACAATCACTTCAAATTCACTCGTCTCGATCTATCTCCCGCTTGGCGAGGGAAAGAGACTGGGGTAGTGAGTATCGAAGTCGCGGGGACAGAAGCCGATCGCGTTGATACCAGTGCTGATAATCTCGTCTACCAAGCCTTTCTCAAGTTTTACCAGCACATTGATCAGACACCGCCCTCCGTACAAATCCAAATTGAGTTGGGTGTGCCTTTGGCGAGGGGACTTGGCAGTTCAGCAACGGCAATCGTGGGTGGACTGGTGGGTGCGAATCAACTGGCAGGGGCACCGCTGGATCGAGAAGAGGTGATGAAATTAGCGATCGCCATGGAAGGACACCCGGATAATGTGGTTCCTGCACTGCTGGGAGGGTGTCGTCTGGCAGCAACGGCTGACGAGGCTCTAAAGGCTTGGGAAATCTGCGAAATTCCCTGGCACAGCGATATTTTACCCGTCGTCGTGATTCCAGATTTTGAACTTTCAACTCAGCAGGCGCGGAGTGTAGTACCCACTCAAGTCAGTCGCGAGACGGCCATTTTTAATATCGCTCATCTCGGTTTGCTGTTGCGAGGATTAGAAACGGGGCGGGGAGATTGGTTGCGTACAGCATTGCAAGACAAGTTGCACCAACCTTATCGTAAAGCCTTAATTCCCGCGTTTGATGCTGTCAACTCAGCAGCTTTGACGGCTGGCGCTTACGGAATGGTCATCAGTGGTGCCGGCCCTACGCTGATTGCATTGGTCAATACAGCCCAAGCGGCGGCTGTCGCTGAAGCTATGGCGAAAGCCTGGAGAATTCAGGGAGTGAGCGTTGAGGAGAAAGTGCTACAAATCGATGTACAAGGCGCACAAATCCGAAAAGATGACTAGTAAGCTATTCCACCTTTGATGACGCTGTGGAGACTGAGTATGGGGCATTACGTACTGTTCTCCATGCTTCATATGTAGAAAAGCTGATTCGCTTTCGATTGAGGCAATGGGTGATATTATGTCCGGCCAATTACCCCAAATAAGAGAACCCCACCTCACCTTACACTGAGGCTTTAGCTCCCCTCTTCGTGCGCGGGGAGGGGCTGGGGGTGGGGTTCTTCTTGTATTGAGTCTAATCAAGCGGACATGATATGACCAAGAAACAACGGTCTTGTTTCACTAACAAGACCGCTTTGCATCCAGGTTAACTTGCAGGCAATTTATGTCATCTCGGTAAACTGATGCCGAGAGAGAACAACTTCACCATAGTCGGGAACCCAAGCTAGCCATTCGCTTTCAGACGATTGACAGAGCAGCAACGCTTCATCATGACTGTAGAGACTGGGGGGTTCTTGAAGCTTGACCCATGTCAAAGATGGCTGTTCTGGCTTAGCTGCATTCAACTCAGGCTGGCTAAACCACTTCTGGGGATGCAGGCGCGGTTGTAGGCTAATTCCTGGTTGATAGGATTTGAGTTTCATCGGCATATGTCCTTACGCTATCCTTCGGTCAGGCGAAAGCTTCAGCTAAAGAGCGCGCACACTCTACGAGCTGTCGTCACACGCTGCTTTGCTCATGCCAGCGCCTGATAGAAAAAGACTTATTAAAATTATTTCTGTATCTAAGGCTACAGAAATTAATTTGCTCCTGCAAGCAAATGTTTAATAACTTTACGTTCACGGATTAGCAGTCGCTCTCTAACGGTCTTGGGATGGCACCTTTGAGAGTATCTTTCGTCGTGTGGCCTAAACCGATGGCGCAGTCAGGATTGGCAAGCTAATTATGTCCCAGCCCTTAGATCAGACCTCTCGATTCTATGGGAAACTGCTATTCATTCCTGCTTAGCGATAGCCATTAATGGATAGTGAAGTAGAACGCAGGAGCGTCCTAGCGTATACTTCGTTGACATAATCAGCGTGCCAATCCCAACTAGGGAATACAACATAAGAACCCAACTGCTCGTTTTTGTGTGAGGAAATCAGTGACAAGTCGTAGGATTGACCATAACCGCTCTCGATCGCTAAAAATGGCTCGTTCCCGAAATTGGTTCTGGCTGGGGTTTGGCTTGTCTGGGGTGGCGATGGTGTCAGCAACGGCAGGTGCCTTGTTGGCAGTATCGTTTTCTTCAACGCCTTTACTGCAAAGGCATTTAACGCCGCAGGAAGCCGCCATGTTTGGGAAAGGGGGTAGCCTCACCAGTGGCAATCTACGATTGCCAGAGTTAACGCGACCCGTCAATGTTTTAGTGATGGGGATGAGTGTGCTGACAACAGATCTGCGCAATCCGCCGCCAGAAGCCCAACATCTTAGTTATGAAGCGCAGGTTAACTCCTTTGACGGGTTATCCGATGTGATGCTGTTGGTACGCTTTGACCCTCAAACCGAAAGAGTTACGGTTCTTTCGATTCCTCGCGATACTCAGGTAACGATGGATGGGTTCGGTGTGATTAAGATTAATGCAGCCAATATCAACGGTGGACCAGCAGCTAGTGCAAGGTTAGTCAGTGAGTTGCTTAACGGGGTTCAGATTGACCGTTATGTGCGAGTGAACATTGGAGGTGTGCAAAAACTGATCGATGCTTTAGGCGGCGTTACGGTGAATGTGCCTAAGAACATGAAGTATACGGACGAAACTCAGCACCTGTTTATCGACTTGAAGCAAGGCAGACAGCATCTGAATGGCGATCAAACCTTACAATTGCTGCGCTATCGTCATGATTCGGAGGGGGATTTGGGTCGGATTGAGCGGCAGCAGATGGTCATGCGTGCTTTGATGGAACAATCGCTCAACCCGACAACACTGGCGCGATTCCCCCAAATCATCTCCGTGATTCAATCCCACCTGGATAGCAATTTAAGCGTCGAGGAACTCCTAGCACTGGCAGGGTTTGCTGTAAAAACAAACCGTTCAAACGTGCAAATGCTAACCGTGCCTGGTCATTTCAATGGTAATGGGCGGCATGAGGTGAGTTATTGGGTGCCAGAACACAGACGTATTCGTGAAATGATCGCACAGTATTTTGAAGATTAGGGTTATTGGTGATGACGATACTGTTCTTTATCCGCTGTGCCGTTATGGTTATGCTCATCCTGACTCCTAAGGGTTGACTGATGTTCGAGCCACTTGGCTAGACTTTGCGAAAGTTGGGCGAGGGAGTCTGTAAGTTGGGGGGGTATTTCTAAGGGCAAGCTACCAGAGCGGATGTGCAAATCTCGCTGAGGAAAGGGAATTTCAATATGGCGATGCCGCAAAATCGCCTCAATGCGAAAGTAAATATCACTCTTAATGCGGAACTGCTTTGGGGGTTCTGCAATCCAAATTAACAACTCAAAATGCAGGGAGTTATCGCCAAATCCTTTAAAAAACACTTTGGGGGCCGGTTCAGAGAGAACGTCAGCGTGTTCTTTCGCGGCATCAATTAACGCACTGCGCACTACACTCAGGTTTGAGTTATAAGCTACACACACGGGCACGCATAATCGCGACACAGGACTGTGATGAGTCCAGTTCACCACTTCGGCTTCCAGAAAGCGGGAATTGGGAATAATAATTGAAACCTCATCCAATGTCCGAATTTCTGTGCTGCGGACGCTGATGCGTTCCACTGTCCCCATCAACTCCCCAACATTGACAAAGTCACCCACACGAATGGGACGCTCAAAAATTAGGACTAAACCGCTGATAAATTCCTTGGCAATTCCCTGCAAACCTAAGCCAACACCCACACCGATCACACTGGCAAGGATAGTCAGGGAACTGAGGTCAAGTCCCCACAGTTGCAACACGATAACTGTACCGAGGAAAATCATCCCGTAGGTGGCTACTTGGGCAACGGTTTCTTGTGCTGCACGACTTAAGCCGGTTAATCGAAGAACACGCGATCGCAACAGCTTTTTGACTGTTCCTGCCGAAAGTACGACGCCTGTAAATAGTCCAAACAGAATGAATAAATCTAAAACGGAGTAGGATGTATTTCCCAGAGGAATCAGCTTGGAAACCAAACTGCTAATGATCGTTTGGGTAATCTTGCCGCTGAGTTCCCGCGTTTCGGGAAATAAATTCGTGATGTACAAAACTGTAGATACCAGCAGCGCCAGTCGGATACCCGCGAGGATAATGCGTACTCCCACCTCGGCATTGAAGCGTGGATGAGAATCTGCCTGCTCGCTCATCTCTCTGGGAAGCCTTGGCTGTAGCCAACGATGCCAAATCAAACCCAGTGCGTAACTGCACGCGATCGCTAAGAGTATAGACCCGACTGAAAGCAGAATCGCGTTGCGGATATAGGCAGGGCTTCGCTGTTGTTGTGCCTCTTGAATCGCCCGTTCCAACAGTCCCGCCCAAATTTCCGCTTGCTCCTTGGCGGATCGTCCAGGTGGGGCATCTTCTGGGGTTACGGTTAGCAGGTGAGCGCCATCAACCTTAATAATCGGTAAATTTTGCGAGTAATCGAGAATTACTGGTACCGTCGGTTCAGCTTTTTTGACCTTATCGTGAAGCACATGATTAGCATCATCAGCTCGTTCCTGTGCACTATATCGCCCGGACTGGCTGACAGCAAATAGTCGCCGTCCATCGAGGACAATAGGCGCCGTCGGATTTTCTTTAATTTGCGCGACAACAAGGGAGGTAGAGAGTAGGCACCCGATGGCAATCGCCACCGCAGCAATCCGGACAACTAGAGTAACTAGAGACGGGAAGCGGAAAAAGCGATTCATATAAAAAAAGTTAAAACTAAACAGTCGAATTTCTGTTATCTCAAGTTGCACTCAGACTATAAGCAGCGCAACTTGGTACTAAACGGTGGCTAACAAGGAGTGTATCAGTGGTTAACTGGCAAAGGATTGGGGGGTTGAGCCGTTGCCAGGGGTGTACTGACGGCAGCTTGTTCTGCCAGTTGTTTGGGTTTCAGGTAAAGATTCTCTAAAAGTACGGCAGCACCCGCAACCCAAGGTGGGATAATCAGCGCTCCCACAAGACCTAAAACTTGCGTTCCTCCCAGTACCGCCAACAGATGATACAACGGATGAATATTCACAGAAGTACCTACCAGCAGGGGGTCAAGTACGTAAGTTTCCAGATTTTGGATAATCACAAACAACAGCAGTACCCACCAGAAGGTTAGCCCACCTTGTGCGATCGCCGCAATTAAAGCTGGAACTGCTCCCAGAATTGGCCCGACAAAGGGAATTAAGTCTGTCAGTCCAGCAATCACTCCTAAACCCAGTGCCAATTCTGAAAGACCCAAAAATTGCAAACCAATAGTCACCACAACCCCTAAAGTTGCAGAAACCAGCACTCGCCCCTGGATGTAACCTCCGATACGTTGGCTGACTGGCTGAACTTGCGCTTCTAGCCGCTCATTCCAAGGATAAGGGAGTAAGCTCACCAACCCTTTAATCAAGCTGTCAGAACCAGCTAACATGTAGCCTGAAAACAATAGGGCGAGAATTAAGGTCAAAAAGCCCCCAAGGATACCTTTTGTCACGTCATAAGAGCGCATCAGCAACTGTTGACTCGTCCGAATCACCCAACCCGTAAACGCTTGAGTGTCAAATAGCTGACTA
Source organism: Waterburya sp. (assembly GCA_036703055.1). Classification (GTDB taxonomy): domain Bacteria; phylum Cyanobacteriota; class Cyanobacteriia; order Cyanobacteriales; family Coleofasciculaceae; genus DATNPV01. The sequence continues at coordinate 18,290 of DATNPV010000109.1, read as the reverse complement.
ATGGGACTAATCGATTCCGGATCAGCCATCCCCAGACGAATGGCTAGACTCTCGACGAGCGATCGCAAAATTTCCAAAAAAGTTGGCAGTCTCTCAATGAGCCGTTCAATTTGTTGGACGACTGTAGGACCGATAACAAGTCCCACACCTGTCAAAATCCCAATTAAGCCCAGATAAACTGTAATTACCGCCAGCCATCGGGGCATCCGCAAGCTTTGGATTCTTTCAATAATGGGAGCAAGCGTTGCTGCAATGACGATGGCAATCATCAGGGCAACGAGCAAGCTTCGCAGTTCCCACAGTAAAACCAGTACTAAGCCAGTAACGACAATAAGCAGCAAATTAGCCAGGAAAACAGTTATGCGCGGCTTGGGAATTGTGTTCAACTCAACTGCCTCCTAATCCCAGAACTTTCCTAACACTCAACTTGTGAGCGGCTGTTCGGTCAAGTGTTGCAGATTGTCCTCTAATTAACCTCAGCTAATAGAATGAGCTTTAGTGTTCAGCAGCCTTATCCTATCCCAAACTTTTAAATACGTAAAGTTTTTTTAAGCTCTACCAAGAAAGGAGAATGCAATAGTTAGCAAGCGTCTAACTCATTCCATCAGGAAAATTAAACATTAACCGCTTTGCTTCTCCTAATTCCTTCTGACTCCTGTACAGGCGTTAGCAAAGCCATGCCGCAGCCTATACGGCTTTTCGCCCCCCGACTCCTAACTCCTTGATTTAATAGTTACTCTTTACTTCCCGTAAACGTCACCCCTTGTATAAAGTAACGATTGAAAAATGCATAAATTGCCAGTGCAGGCAGAGTTAAAACCATAGACGCTGCCATAATGTAGTTCCAATAGCTAATATATTGTCCTTTAAAGGTATTCAATCCCAAAGGAAGCGTAAACATTTCAGGGTCAGATAAAATAATCAAAGGCATTAAAAAATTATTCCAAGCCCCCATAAAAATAAAAATAGCTTGTGCGGCTAAAGCCGGTTTAGCTAAAGGTAGAACAATCGATAAGAAAACTTCCCAGCGGCTCAACCCATCCAAAGCAGCAGCTTCCTCTAGTTCCTTGGGGAAATTGATAAAAAATTGCCGCATCATGAAGATAAAAGTAGCGTTAACGACATTAGGAATCACTAAACCCTGATAAGAATTCAGCCATCCCAAGTTTTTGAGAATCAAATAGCTAGGAATTAAGGTAATTTGTCCTGGAACCATCAACACTGCCAGAATCACAACAAAGAATAATCGATTACCGAGAAACTGTATCCGGGCTAACGCATACCCTGCCATGGAATTAAATAAAAGATTAAATCCAGTTGTAAAAATGGCAACAACTATACTATTAAGCAACCACCGCCCAAACAAAGGTTCTCGAAAGAAAATAGTTTTGTAGTTATCCCAAGTAAAGTTTTGAGGGATGAAACTCATGCCTCCCGCTATAATTTCCGCAAGCGGTTTAAACGAAGCCGCGAGTGCCCAGGCAAACGGCAAAAATGTAATCAGGGCATATAAAATTAACCCAAGGTAAAGCAAGCTTTTTACCCAAGCAAGGGATTTCATGTTTCGACCTCCTTAGATGCCGTTTAGTTCTCTTCTTTAAAGAAATAACGCTGGATGAGAGTTACTCCCATAATCACCCCTGCCAACATCAATGCAAGTGCAGCAGCATAACCCATATCTAGATTCTTAAAAGCATATTGGTAAATCAGCAAAACTACTGTCAATGTTGAGTTATTGGGGCCGCCGGAACCACCGGAAAAAATGTAAGACTGGTCAAATAGCTGGAAGGTGCCAATAATACCCATAACAACAATAAAAAACGTAACGGGTTTGAGTAAAGGCAGGGTAATTGAGATTAACTGATCAAAGCGATTCGCTCCATCAATGGTTGCCGCTTCATAGAGGGATTCTGGAATATCTTGCAACGCCGCTAAGTAAATCACCATAAAAAACGGTGCTGTTGACCAAATATTCATCAACATAATCGATTTCAGTGCAACGGCTGGGTCACCAATCCAGTTGTAAGTTGGTAAACCTAAAAAACTGAGAACATTATTCAACAATCCATTGGAATTATAAATCCACATAAAAATTAACGTTAAAACGGCAGATGATGTGACTGTAGGCAGAAAGAAAATAATCCGAAAAATATTTTTCCCTTTAATACTAGAGTTAAGCATTAATGCCAAAGCCAAAGCTATTATCGTTTGAATAGGAACAACAATAATTACATATTCTGCTGTATTTTTTAAGGCAATCCAAACTCGTTCATCAGACGCCATCCGAATGAAGTTTTTTAAGCCAATGAATCGATAGCTTAAGTCTCCTAGGATACGTACCTTATTAAAGGCAAGAAATAAAGCATAAAGAATGGGTAAAACCACAAAAGTACCCATCACGAGAATTGTTGGAACCATGAATGAGTAGCCAGTTAGGGTTTCTCTAACGCTTTGCTTTTTCCAAACCACCCTCATAACTGACTCCTTACTAGTTAGTTGATTTCTGGATTACTTAGCTGCTTGAATTTCCTGATTCGCGGAACGCTGAGCTTTTTTCATCGCCTCTCGTAACGATTGCTCCCCAATTAATGCGCTGATAAACTGGTTATTAAAGTTAGTTAGAATTGTTGGTAAAGTTTCTCCCGCCTGCCAGATTGTGGCATAGGCAGCCCCCTTTACAAAGGGAGCATAGAGAAGATTGTCAATATATCCAAGTTCTTTTAAAACGGATTGGCGCGTTGGTAGGGCAAGTCCTTCTTTTGCCCAGGCTTTCATGCCTTCTTTACTAGTTAAATAAGAAATGAGTTGCCAAGCGGCCTCCTTATGTTTTGTTTTTTTATTCATAACATAAGCTACGGTATAGGCCATTGTTCCTTTTTTGTCATTAACGGTGGGGACTTCAGCGGTGGCAAATTCAAGTTTGGGAAATGTCTCTTGCAAGTAGGGAATTGCCCAAGTTCCTTCAATCACCATTGCCGCTTTACCTTGACCAAACATTTCACTTCCCGAACTAGCACCGACATCGGAAGGTTGAGCCGAAGACTTATCTTGACGATATTGGTCAATGATTAATTGCAAACCTTTTAAACTTCCTGAAGTAAAAAATGCGGCATTTTCCTGCCGATCGATTAAACGGCCTCCAAATGCTGTCATCATGAAATATTGTCGGGAAAGGTCTGGAGCAATTCCAAATCCATATTGCTCGTTTCTACCATCGTGATTTTTGTCGCTCGTCAGTTTTATTGAATCGTATCGTAACTCTTCCCAAGTTTGAGGTGCTGCATCAATTTCTGCCTCTTTGAAGGCTTTTTTGTTGTAAAGGAGAGCTAAAGTAGAAAAATCTTTAGGTAACCCATAAGTTTGCCCGTCTAGCTGAAATGCTTGGAGCATAGCCGCCTCAAAATCACCTATCTCAAATTGAGGTGTAATATAGGAGTTGAGAGGTTCAAGAACTCCATATTTCATCAGTAACGGCGCTTCAAACGAATCTAAATAAAAAACGTCGGGTGCTGCATCACCAATTAGGCGAGTTTTAATCACATCCATATACTGGTCATTGATGGTTTCATGTTTGACCTTAATCTGGGGATGCTGAATTTCAAATTGATGTAAAACTTGTGCTAGGAGTTGCTTTTCCGTGGGATTGCTTTGCCAACCACTCAGCGTTACTGTAATCCCCTCGTGCGAATTCCTAAAGCCACAGCTAGTTAAGGTAATGATGGCGAGGAGTAGGACAACCCAAAAAGATAGGGTTTTGTTCATGCTTTCACTGTTCATCAACACGTAGTGTCCACAAGATGAAGCCCGATTTTGTGGGTCAGTAAAATTTTCTGCTTAGTCACAAGAAATTAGTGAGTTCTATCTGAAGCAGAGTAATTTAAGTACTTTAAAACTTATTTACAAAAAGAAACGTATATGAAGTGAAGAAGCTATTAGATGGGCTTATTAGTTCATAGCGAACATTTTAGCGTCTTTTGGGTCAACTCTCTCTGTAGCGGCTGATGCGATCGCACTCTTGTATCCAATTGACTGAATTTAAGGTAGTAGGGTGCGTCAATTAGCACACCCTACCCGTAGAGTTGCTGTGTAGATCTAGAGCTAAGACGGCATGGAGGTGGGAGTCTTAGCGGGTAGACAGCTCAACTGCTCAAACAGTTGAGCCACTTTATCCAAATCTTTATCTCCAGGTGTTCGCTCTACTCCACTAGATAAATCAATGCCACTCGGTTGTAACTGACTCAATGCATCTAACACATTCTCTGGTGTCAAGCCGCCCGCTAGGAACCAAGGAATACTAGGGCAAAAGTTTTGCAGAGTTTTCCAGTTTAAAGTTTTACCCGTGCCACCGAGCAGTTGAGGGTGGTAAGCATCCAACAGCAGTGTATCCACACAACTAGCATAAATAGCCGTTTGATTTAAACACTCTGCCGTTTTCACTCTCAACGCTTTGAGAATTTCAATGTCAGGCAGAGACAAACGTAGCTGCTGACAATATTCCGGGGATTCATTGCCATGTAGTTGGACGGCACTCAACCCCGACGAGGCAACAATTTGGCAAATTTCCTCACAAGCCGCATCAACAAAGACACCAATGCAGTCAATCGGTACTAACAACTGCTCAATTACCGCTCGGATTTGCTTGGGTGTCACGTAACGGGGGGAGGCGGACACACAAATAAAACCCAGTGCTGTTGCTCCCAGTTGCGCGATCGCTTGACCTTGCTCTGGTTTTGTGATACCGCAAATTTTAACCCGCATGGACATCCTTCATTAATCTTTACTTTTTTTGATTTTTGTTTAGTTTTATATCAAAAAATCAGGGCAAAGTGTTAATTCTTCAAACAAGTTGTGAATTTTTTACCAAAGCTTCTTATGATTCTTTTGTTTGTATTGGTATATCAACCGAGGAGAAAATCATGTTTATTAACTCAATTTTATTAGCCGCTGTCCAAGCGACTACACCTCAAACGCCCGAGTGGAGTCCTACGATAGGGCTGGTGATGATTTTGTGCAACCTGCTGGCTTTTGCCATTGGTCGCTTCGCCATTCAGAAGAAAGGCGTGGGGCCAGATTTACCCGTTTCCAAACCTGCCATTTTAGATAAATTCGGTATTCCTGAACTCTTGGCAACTGCAAGCTTTGGTCACATCTTGGGCGCTGGCGTCATTTTAGGACTCAGTAACGCAGGAGCTCTTTAAGAGTTCTCTCTGGCGGGTGAAGGTTGCCTGAAACGTCCTGAGAGTCTGTTGCAATCCTTCGCAAGAGGGAAGGGAGAAGTACCGTTTCTCGGTAGCCTTCAAATATCTAACTTGTGTTGAAGTGCGTCACGACAGGAGAAGAAAAGTTGATTCATTCAATTTTACTGGCAGTACAGTCAACCGTCCCCGACACACCGGGTTGGGGCATGAGAGAGTTACTGGTGATGAGTATTTGTATTATCCTTGGCATCACCATTGCCCGTGTGGGGGTTCAGAACAAAGGAAAAGGCCCCTCCCTACCTTTATTACAGCCCTTTCTCGGTAGAAACTTTGGCCTCCCTGAATTACTTGCAGGTATCAGCTTTGGTCATATATTGGGAGTCGGTAGCATTCTAGGGTTAACCAACATCGGTGCTCTGTAACAACCATTCCTGGTAAAGACTGAGTAGTCTCCAAGTAACGCCCAGAAACTTAAGCAGTTTGCTGCTCAACCTGGGCGTTTTTTTTTAATTGAAGCCATCCTTTATCCTGATAATTAGAGGCATCAAACGATTTTGGATTGGCTAAGAACACTCTTGGCACTGTTTCGATTTTGGATGGCCCCCACCCCTGCTCTAGGTGCAGGCTTGGGATACAATCGCCCAAAAACTCAAATCTAAAATCGAGCCAAATATAGAAGCTGGGAGAAAAGCGGATGCAGGCAGGTTGGCGTATTGGCTCTTTATTCGGAATCCCACTATTTTTAGACCCATCGTGGTTTTTCATTTTAGTATTTGTGACCTTTATTAATGCTAGGCACTACTACTCCTTTGGGTTGGTTTGGGCGTGGGGTGCTGGGTTAGTGATGGCATTGTTATTGTTTGCCTCAGTCCTGTTTCATGAACTGGGTCATAGTTTAGTGGCGCGATCGCAAGGCATTAAAGTTAACTCCATCACTTTATTTATTTTTGGTGGGGTAGCATCCATTGACCGGGAATCGAAAACGCCCGGTCAAGCCTTTCAAGTGGCGATCGCAGGCCCTGCCGTCAGCTTAGGGCTGTTTGTCCTGTTTTTCCTACTTTCTCAGGTGGTACCCGCTTCTGGCTTGGGACAGGAGATTGTCTCCTACGTGGCTAGCCTCAACTTAATCTTGGCTTTGTTCAACTTAATTCCTGGTTTGCCTCTGGATGGTGGACAAGTTTTGAAAGCGGCCTTGTGGAAGTTTACAGGAAACCGCTTTCAGGGAGTACGTTGGGCTGCGAAAACGGGAAAAGCCATCGGTGGGGTAGCGATCGCGCTGGGACTAGGACTGGTACTCAGCCGTCAGTCCGGTGGGCTGTTTAGCGGGCTTTGGATTAGCTTAATTGGCTGGTTCGTTTGGCGCAATGCGTCTGCCTACGACCGATTGACGACTCTGCAAGAAGCATTACTGAAAATTACCGCCGCAGATACCATGACTCGCGAGTTCCGAGTTGTGGATGCCCACCAAACCCTGCGCGCTTTTGCCGACGAGTATATCTTGGCCGATATTCACACACCAGTGCCCTATTATGCAGCAGCTAACGGACGTTATCGTGGTTTTGTGGCGATTGAGAATTTGCAGGTGATCGAGCGCAGTCAGTGGGAAGCACAGACTCTAGATAGTATCGTGCGCCCCTTATCAGAAATTGCCTCTGTCGAAGAGAAGACCCCCTTAGCAGAGGTGATTAATCGCCTGGAAGCCTGCCAAGTTCATCACTTGACCGTTCTCTCGCCTGCGGACGCCGTATCGGGTGTAATTGACCGGGGTGACATTGTTCGCGCCGTTGCCAAAAAGTTGGAACTGCCCATTACCGACGCCGATATTAAGCGAATTAAAGCAGAAAACAGCTATCCTCCAGGCTTCCAACTCGCTACGATCGCGCAAAGCACCTTACCCTAACTTGATCGAAGGAGACGGGGTAAGAAGAGGAGGGGGGGAAAGGGGGGACGGTTTGTTGGACAGTTCCTGAGTAAGAGTAGAAAATCTCCCCCACTCCCCCTACGGTGGTACAGCTCACTCCCCCCTCCTCGCATCTTCTTGTTCATTCCTAGGGAAGGTGCTTTATATCACATCATTGGTGGACAATAATGTTGTCACCGCTGAGTCAGAGGAGGAATCTCAAGCCCTATGAACGGGATACGTTCAGCAAGTCTTTTACTAGTGCTGACAATCCTGAGTGCTTGCAGCAGTAAATCCTCTGCTGATGAAGTAACCAAAGAGTTGCAATCGGTAAAATCTTGGGCAGCAACAGCTCACCTAGTTGGTGATAGTTGGATACGCAAAGATGTACCAACCGCTTACGCTAAACAAACCCTATCTAAAGCGCAACAAGAATTACAAAAAGAACAGGATAATTTATCCCAAAAAGCTCCTCCCCAAAGTCGAGCAATGTTCATAGCGCAGGTGCAGCATTTGCAAGCAACAGTGGCTCATATGTCAGAAGCGGTAGAAGAGAAGAACTCTCAGGCCATGAGCCAAGAACTTCAGCAATTATCGGCACAAGAACAGAGTGTTAGTACGTTGGCAAAAACGGCTGGTGTGCAGCCATGAATAAAATTCTGGAAATTGCTCTGGGTATCATTACAAGTATTGGCGGCTTTCTAGATGTGGGCGCGATCGCAACCGCCGCAGAAGCCGGTTCATCCTTCGGTTTTCAACTGATTTGGGTGATTGTCCTGGGTACAATTTGCGTCATTTTTTTAGTCGAAATGTCCGGACGGTTAGCCGCGGTGAGCAAACATACTTTAGCCGCTGCGGTGAGAGAACGCCTGGGATTTAACTTTTTTATTATTCCCTTGATAGCTGAAATTGTTGTTGATTTTCTAGTTTTGGGTGCTGAAATTGGTGGCGTTTGTATTGCTCTACAACTCGTTACAGGAATTAGCTTTCAGTGGTGGGCTCTCCCCGTCGCTTTTGCTATTTGGTTACTGATTTGGAAAGGCAATTTCGAGCTCATTGAAAATGGCGTTACAGTCTTAGGACTAGTTACATTAGTCTTTGTCTTTGCCACCTTTAAACTGCACCCATCCCTAACTGAAGTTGGTAAAGGTTTATTGCCAACTCTACCCAAAAATGATGCGCCTCATTATTTATTTATTGCGGTTAGTATTCTGGGAGCTTTAATTAGTCCCTACCTGTTTTACTTCTACTCATCCGGTGCTGTAGAAGACAAGTGGGATGAAGGGCATGTCGGTATTAATCGCGCCGTCGCAGGTTTAGGCATGGGCTTTGGCAGTATTGTTTCCTTGGGGGTGCTGATTGTGGCGGCGCTTGTGCTGAACCCCAAAGGCATCCAGGTGGATAGTTACGAACAAGCGGCACTGATGCTGACACAACCCTTGGGCTATTGGGGATTCGTCCTTTTTGCCGCGTCACTGGGTATCGCCTGCTTTGGTGCAGCACTAGAGGTTACCCTAGACACCGCTTATATCGTGGCTCAAGCGTTGGGGTGGAATTGGGGCGAAAATCTCAAGCCAAAGGATGCAGCACGGTTTAGTTTGGTTTACACCGTGTTTGTCTTTCTGGCTTCTCTGCTGATGGTGTTTGGAATTGATCCCTTGCAGCTGACACTATTTTCTATGGCACTCACCGCTGTAATCTTACCGTTCGTGATTGTGCCGTTCTTAGTCTTGATGAATGATGAACATTATGTCGGCAAACATCGCAACCACTGGATTAGTAACAGTGTTGTTATCTTTACGATCGCCCTAGCGTTTGTTTTAGCGATTGTGGCAATCCCATTGGAATTCCTGGCAGGCAGCTGAGATGGATTTAATTCGCGATGTTCTGGACAATCAACTTGTTGACCGCAATCAGCGCAAAATGGGCAAAGTGGATGGAATTGTCATCGAGTTGCGCGATGGGGAACCACCTAGATTAGCCTATATCGAAATCGGTATGCCCACCCTTGCCCGACGATTGCATCCCCGCTTGCAGCGCTGGGTAACAGCAATCATACAAAAGTGGGGGGCGAAACAAAATAAGTCATTTCGGATTCCCTGGTCAAAAGTGCGCGATGTTGGCATTGATGTCGAAGTTGATCTCGAAGCAGAAGAAACGCCAGCATTAGCCTATGAACAATGGTTGCGTGAGAACATCATTAAACGGATTCCAGGAGGAGGATAAACTGTTCTCTGCTATGGGACTACCGTTACTGGTGTTCCCACACCCACTTGATGAAATAATTCCTCAACATCTTTGTTGTACATACGAATACAACCGTGAGATACAGCTTTTCCCACTGACTCAGGATTAGGCGTACCATGTAAGCCAACCCAATCTTTCCCATTAGTCCAAAACCCAATCCAATAACGACCGAGAGGATTTTCTGGGTCACCTCCGGGAATACCCTTGTCTGTGAAAGGGTGTATCCAGGTGGGATTTTTAACCATCTGAATCACTTGAAAACTACCCGTTGGTGTTTCCCATCCTTTCCGACCTACTGCCACCGGATAACTTTTAATTGGCGTGTTTCCCTCATATAGGGTAACTTTACGGCGACTGAGACTAATTTCTAAGCGCTTGGGTTGAGTAACTAAATCTTGGGGACTATTTGGAACTACTCCCGATGGTTCAGCCGCTAAGGTCAATTGCGGACTAGTATATAGGCCGATTGTTAATATCAACCCAAACCAAGTTAATGATGGTTTTAGCATCTTTAAAATTAGCTGAAATTCTCTCTCAAGAAATTAGATGAGTAAAGGTCAATATCACTTCTCCTTGAATCCTGATCTTTCTCTCATTTTTCTATTGTTTAACGTGAGTTCGATGAAACTCTTCCCCCACCCCTCTCTTCGATGCGGCGAGGATGAAGTTACGAAATGATTAGGTTTTGAAGCTCTTCTCCCCGCAGGGAAGAGGTGTTTTAACCTCCGTCAAACTCACGGTTATTTATCTTCATCAAAACGAAAAAGAGAAGATGACAAGTGCAGTGATTAAAGAGAAGTGATATTAAACATTTGAGCGGAAAAAAGTAAGAGGTTTGACCTGTTTAACAGTCTTTTGAGAACTAAAAGACTGTTTGAAATTTACCACATACCTCTTACACCACCACCATATCCTTGACCACCAGTGGTATCACCACCATAGCCTTGGCTACCAGTAGAACCACTACCACCGTATCTTTGACCACCAGTAGTGTCAGTAGCACTATAGCCTTGAGAGCCAGTAGTTTCGCTATTACCGTATCCTTGAGAGCCAGTAGTTCCGTTATTACCATAGCCTTGAGAACCAGTAGTTCCGTTATTACCATAGCCTTGAGAACCAGTAATTCCGCTACCACCATAGCCTTGAGAGCCAGTAGTTCCGCTACCACCGTATCCTTGAGAGCCAGTAGTTTGAGCCATGACGGGGAAGCTTAGTAGACTCAGTAAAGCACTAGCACTAACGACTCCTGCCATACTTAACAGTTTTTTGACTGACAGGTTTTTATTATGTGCGCTCATTGGAAATCTCCTTTGTTGAAATGGAATGCTTTATGAACTTTTCAGTAACTTTGTTAAAACGGAAACCACTGCTGATTAATTAAGCTGTTGCACATTTAATATGCAAGTTGATGCTTAACATAGTTATTGTGAGATGGGCAGATTGCCCGCCCCAATCATGCAAATGAGATAGATGCACAGCAGCTTATTCTGAGCGAGTTCAGCTAGTTAGCTCAAAACTGAGAGCTATAGGAATTGAACTTGTTATTTAAAGCTAATTTTGATGAATCCTTATACCGTCTATCTTAGGAACTATCCAATCGCTAATTTATTTAGTAGCTATATATACAAAGAAAACAGGCAGAATTTAGCTCAAAGATTATCAATTATTTAGACTGTTAGTAGAAAATTTTATAGATTAAGACTAAAAAGATAAAAATAACTCAAAAGCAATCATGTAGTAAAATTGACAAATAAATTTATCCTTCTTGAGATAGAGGTTTTTAACTAGCTTATGAAAAAGGAATATATATCAAGATAAATAGTCAGATAGTATTTGAGCAGTTAAACTACTAGCAAAAACAGGATTAGCTTATAAGAAAGGTTTGTCACCCTACAATTAGGATGATCTGAGGCTAAAAATTATGGCAACCCATGAACTTCATCTTGAATTGCTGCTGGGCAGATGTGTAATGGACTCAAGGGGTCGATCGGTGGGACGGATTGAGGAGGTACAAGCTCAGCAGCAAGGAGATGAATGGGTGATTCAGGAATATCTAATTGGAATCCCTGCCTTGTTGGAACGGCTATCCGCTTGGACGATTGGACTGAAAATTTTGCATAGCCTGGGAGCACATAAGATATACGACGGGTATCGGGTGCCGTGGGATAAGTTGGATTTGACGAATCCTGAGAAGCCACGTCTACTATGTACCTTAGAAGAATTGAAAACGTTATCTGAGCAACAGCAAAAAGATTGAAATGGCATTCTAGGCCAGAGTCGTTGCAAAATAGGGTCAGAGCGTTGTTCTAGCTGCCTTCTATGCCGACTTTACTTGCTGATGCCAAAAATTTGCTGTCTGACCTGGTTAATCGCTATCGCTCCCGCGTTGATTACCTAGCGATTCGCCTTGAGGAATCGGAAGGAACTAGCATTTTATTGCGAGGGGATAAGATAGAAACCTTGAGCGAAGGGCTTTCCATTGGTGGGCAAGTACGGGCTTGCTATAAAGGGGGCTGGGGCTTTGCCAGTTTCAATCAACTTTCAACCCTACAAGCGCGGGTGGAGGAAGCGATCGCAGCAGCCCGAATTGTGGGTGATGACGAAACCATACTGGCTCCCATTGAGGCCGTGCAAGCAGTATGTCAACTCCCCCTAAGTGGCACTGATCCCCGCAACGTCACTTTGGCGCAGAAAAAAGCCTTGTGCGATCGCTACAACGAGATTCTCAAAAGCGTTGGTTCCCAAGTCACCACAACCTCGGTGCGGTATGGCGATAGTAACCAGCGAATTATCCTTGCCACCTCTGAAGGTACCCTGATTGAGCAATCCTGGGTCGATATGGAAATGCGCTTTTCCGCGACTGCCCGGAGTGGCGATATTGTCCAAACAGGCAGGGAAACCACTGGCTCTCGCAAAGCGTATGAAGACCTAACGCATCTTGATGAACAGGTGCATAGTGCTGCTCAACGTGCTGTCACTGCCCTCTCCTTGCCACCAGTCAGGGGAGGTATCTACACAGTCGTAATTGACCCCATCCTCACCGGGTTATTCGTCCATGAAGCCTTTGGGCATCTTTCCGAAGCCGACATGGCCTACGAAAACCCCGACTTGCTCGAAGTCATGAGTATCGGTCGTCGGTTTGGCCCGGAAGAGTTACAAATTTTTGACGGGGCTGCACCGCTAGGGCATCGTGGCAGTTATTTCTACGATGATGAGGGCACACCTGCCACCACAACTCAGCTAATTAAAGATGGCATTCTAGTCGGGCGTCTCCACTCACGAGAAACGGCAGGGAAGTTAGATGAAACGCCAACCGGTAACGCCCGTTGCCTCAACTACCACTATCCCCCCATCGTCCGCATGACCAATACTTGGATTGAGCGAGGAAAAACGCCAGTCGCCGATTTATTCCAGGGAATTAAAGAGGGAGTTTACGCCCGAAACTGGATTGGCGGCATGACGAATGGTGAAATGTTCACCTTCAGCGCTGGGGAAGCTTGGATGATTGAGAATGGCGAGATTACTGAGCCTATGCGAGATGTTACGCTCTCTGGTAATGTCTTCAAAACGTTGGACGATATTGAAGGGATTGGCGATGACTTCTACTGGGATGAATCCGGGGGATGTGGCAAAGCAGGGCAGAGTGGCTTACCTGTAGGTTGTGGAGGCCCCAGTTTGCGAATTCGCAATGTAGTCGTTGGGGGCGAGGCTTAAACCCACATTCCGCACTGCCGGGGAGAACGTCATTTTCTCTTAGGGCAACCAATGAGGATGGAAACCTGGGACTAACTGCTCAGGTTTCACCTGAGTGGGAGGAGTGGCGGCAGTCGTATCCACTAGGGGTAGTAACCAAAGCATACCCGCTGCGATCGCTTGCCCATCATTGGCTCTCAAGGTATCTGTTGCGGCGGGGGGTCGAGTCCCGATCTGATCGAACAGCAATGCTAAGCCATCAGGAGACAAACTCATTTGAATATCCCGTTGATTGGGTAAGACAACCAAGGGTTTAACCGCCGATTCCTTACTGTTGGGGTCTGGCTTTAGGTCAATGGCAGCAAGAAATGGTTCTTCCTGGTATTGTTCCCCTTTAATCAGTTGGGTGAGTAAGCAGTACAGTCTATCTCGTTTGGGCGCAAACTCACAGCTTTGAATTGAACCGGTTGTGCGTAGCAGTTCTTTCTGTGCGCCTTGGTTGGTGACCCAGTACAGCGATCGCGTATAGTCGGTATTAAATTTCACCATCGCTGCGGCTGAACCATCCTGAGCAAAGCTCAGAAGTACTCCGAACTTGGGGAGAAAGTCTAAGGGCTTTGCCCCAGGTTTCAAGGGTAAAATTCCGATTCCCTGTCCCTGAGCCACTGCCACAGAGGCACTATCCGGAGCAATGACAAAATCTCCGCCCTGCTGGTTTCCCAAGGAGCGAGGTTTGGCTTCTGGCTGGATGATCCACAAACCAAAATCAGCGGGATTGCGTCGATTCAATCGCTGGGCTACAATCGTCTTCCCATCAGCAGACAAGTCAAATTTCAGAATTTGGTAGTCTTTCCCATCCAACACTAAATCCAATCTGCCTTCGGGTTGTGGTTCGTTGGATGAGGAATCGGTGGATTGAAACGAGAGTCCTGTTGTTACAGTGTACAACTGTTGAGTCAGTAAGCCTTGTTCCTGACTTTTGCGATCGCTAGCCGAAAACAAAAGTTTGTCCCCATCTGGGTAAGGCTTAAAGTCCATCACCACCAGATCGGGGGGGGTTAGGATACTTTTTTTCTGAGTGGTGAGGTTGTACACAATTAATCGACCTTGTTCTTGTCCCTCAACCCCCACATAGGCAAAAGCGCGATCGCGGGTACGGAATGCTGCCGTAAATGGCTCAATCAGCTTCCCTTTGTTCTCCCTGCCATAGAGTTGGTCTTGTGCCCCCTTGAGTTCCACTTGATACTTGTTGCCGTAGGGTACGGGGAAAAGTGGAGTGTAGGCCATGCGACGCCCTGCCCAGCTAATTTTTCCAGGAACAGGTGGAGTAATTTTCAGGTTCGATTCCACACTCGCATGGTTCATAGGGCGACTAAAACCCAGGATAAAAGCCGTATCTTCGGCACTGACTTGTTTATCCTGCCAGCTAAAATTGCGCACTCGTGGGACAGCATGTTCACCACTCAACAGCAAAATCCCAATCAACAAACTTAGTACTACCATTAGACCCAAAGCAACACGGTCAATGGGTTGGGGAAATTTTTTCGGGGTTACAGTTTGACCTGACATGTCCACGTTCAGATTCTAAGGACTCACACGAGAGCTAGGCAAAAGAGCGTCGCCCAGGGGCGTTGATTATGGTAGTACATTGCTGCACAGTTGCGGGTTTATGAGAATCCTACGAAGAGCGATAAGTCTTCGGCATTTTCCCTTGATTCGAGCGCCGAGTACACTTTTATTAAGGTAGCGGCTCTTTTTAGAGCCTCTTTAGCTCAAATTCCCCACCTAAACCTATTCAACCGGATAATTCCTCACCTGAAAATAGGGACTGGGAGGAGGAGCGTATTTTTAGAAGGGGTGGAAACCCACCTTTTTCAACATAGGATTGAAATAAGGACGCCTTAGAGAGTTTGCGCCACTAGTCTCGCAACAAATATTTAATTCAAGTGAGCTTTAAACTGACAACTCTTATGGATGATGGTTTATACCAACTCCGTTCCCATAACCGCCTTTCGATTTTGGGATGATTCTCTCCCAGCTTTCTGCAAAAAGGGGTAGTCAACCAGGATTTGGTATTATTCCCCACCTAAATCGCGAGGGGCTGCCCCTACATCCCTAAACCTTGTAATACATTCGTACAACAGTGGGGAAGAACGATTTCCACTCAATATTCATTCGTGAGCAACCGATTAGAGAAATACCAGTTAAAAAAGGAGTCTGCTGTCAACACCCATTAGAATGGGATTTTAATGCTTTTTTACGACTAGCCACGACCCAATAGCTAAAAATGCCGTCCGGTGTTTCTGCCCTAGGAAGGAGATAGGCTTCATATCCTTCTGTCCATGAGAGAGTTTCAAGGAAAATCCTGCGATCGCGTTTCTTGCTAGTTCCTTGAGGTTCTCACTTTTGGTATATTAATTTATCTTTATATTTGTTTAAGATGTATTACAAGCGGCAGGGTAACTAGCTAGGTTCCTATCTTTTCATTTCATTGATTAATATGAATTTCATAGCGAATCAGCAGGCTAGCTTTAAGGTCTTAGACGCTAATCCAGAAAAACAAGTGGAAATAGGTAACCCTTGGCTTTATGACCGCGCCCTATCCGCCACAAGCTGCGGCATCGTCATTAGCGATGCTCGCTCTTTTGATAACCCCATAATATATTGCAATCCTGCCTTCCTGGAAATCACGGGTTATTCCCAGGAGGAAGTACTCGGACGGAATTGCCGCTTTTTGCAAGGCTCGGATACCAACCCCGAAGCTGTTGAGCAAATTCGCCAGTCGCTACGGACAGGACAAGAAGTCAGAGTAGTTTTAAAGAATTACCGAAAGGATGGCACTTTATTCTGGAATGATTTAACAATTTCACCTGTACGAGACCCTTCAGGACAAGTTACACATTTTATTGGTGTCCAGACCGATATTACGGAACGGAAACAGGCAGAAGCCGCACTGCGTAAAAGTGAAGAACTCTACCGTACCCTAGCAAAAAACTTTCCTAATGGAGCCGTACTGCTATTTGACCGTAATCTCCGTCACTTAATTGCAGAAGGAGAAGAATTAGCCACCGTTGGCGTGCCGAAAGAGTCATTGGAAGGCAAGACGGTGTGGGAGAGCTTTTCACCAGACATCTGTGCCGTCTTTGAACCCGCCTATCGAGCGGCATTGGCGGGGGAAATGAGGATGTTTGAGTGCGCCGTTCCCTCCACATCAGGCAGCAGCTCTACGGCTTCACGCTTCTACCTCGTCCATACCGTACCGGTTACCAATGAAGACGGGGAAATCGTGGCAGGAATGGTGATGACGCAAAACATTACCGAGAGTAGGCAAGTACAAAAGGAACTACAACGCAGTAATGCCATATTGATAGCCCAACAAGAGGCGGCGCTGGATGGCATTTTGGTGATTGATGAAAAACGAGCCATCACCACGTTCAATCGTCGGTTCTGTGAAATGTGGCATCTTCCTGAGTCGGTGAGGCACACTGCCGATAAGCAGATCATTCTGAACAGGTTACTGCCCTTAATTCAAGAGCCACAACGAGTTTTCAGTCAGATGGAGTATCTGGAAGAAAATCCTACGCTGATTAACCAGGATGAAATTTATCTGACAAATGGGCAGGTTTTTGATTGTTACTCGGCTCCCGCTTTGTCACCACAGGGTGAATGTTACGGCAGGATTTGGTTTTTTCGAGACATCACACAACGCAAGCAGACTGAAGCAGCGCTTCGGCTACAAGCGGAGAGAGAACGGCTGTTGGCGGGGATGAATCAACGTATCCGTCAGTCTTTGAATTTGGATGCTGTACTAAACACGGCTGTTGAGGAAGTGCGACAATTTTTAGCGTGCGATCGCACGCTGATCTGCCGCTTTAACCCCGATTGGAGTGCCACCATTGTCGTGGAGTCAGTGGGTGAAGAGTGGACATCAGCTCAAGGAACGAATGTTCAGGACAGCTGTTTTCACACAACTAAAGCTCAGCTCTACCAAAAAGGTCGGATTCGAGCCATTAATGATATCTACAATACAGACTTAACTCCCTGTCATATTGAATTACTAGAACGATTTCAGGTACGCGCTAATTTGGTGGTGCCTATCCTGCAAGGTGAGAACCTCTGGGGGTTGTTGATTGCCCATCAATGCTCTAGAACACGACAATGGCAGGACTCGACAATAGAATTGCTGCGACAGCTAAGCGTGCAATTAAGCGTAGCCATTCAGCAAGCTGCACTCTTCGAGCAGTTAGCAGATGAACTGACAGAGCGAAAAGCTGCTGAAGCTGAATTGCGCCAGTCGAAAGAAACTCTAAAACAGCAAGCAACAGCACTCAAAAAAGCGCTTAATGAACTCAAACAAGCTCAACTGCAATTGATTCAAACTGAAAAAATGTCAAGTTTGGGACAATTGGTTGCAGGTGTTGCTCATGAGATTAATAATCCCGTTACCTTCATCTCCGGCAATATTACTCATGCGGAAATCTATGCTCATGACTTGCTGGAATTGTTGCAGCTCTATATCAAGAACTATCCCCGACCTGTATCAGACATAGAAGACTTCATAGAAGCCATTGACTTTGAATTTTTGCAAACTGATTTTCCTAAGTTGCTAAATTCAATGAAGATTGGGGCAAATCGTATTCGCCAAATTGTCCTGAGCTTAAAAAATTTCTCACGCCTAGATGAAGCTGAGCGTAAACCCGTAGATATTCATGAGGGAATTGAGAACACTCTGTTGATTTTGCAACATCGTTTAAAGCCGGAGGCTGCTAATATTCAGCTAGTTAAAGAATATGGGAATCTGCCCCTGGTCGAGTGTTACCCAGGGCCACTTAATCAAGTCTTTATGAATCTGCTGAATAATGCGATTGATGCTCTAGAAAAATCTCCGGTAGAGTCTACTGTACAATCCGATGCTGACTTGACCCCGATACTCGGTATGCACAAACCTAGAATCATCAAAATTTCTACTGAAGTTGTAAATTGTGCGTCCTCCCAAGGATGCAATTCTAAGGGTACTGAGAACAATCAAAGTATCATAATTCGGATTGCTGATAATGGTTCGGGCATTCCTCAAGACATTAAAAAACGAATTTTTGACCCGTTTTTTACAACTAAATCTGTGGGAGAAGGAACGGGACTAGGGTTGTCAATTAGCTATCAAATTATTGTCGAAAAACATGGAGGGCAATTGCAGTGCTTTTCCGAACCGGACAAAGGAACGGAATTTGTGGTAAAAATTCCGTTCATACCCC
>DATNPV010000097.1:0-53186 GCA_036703055.1 Waterburya sp. | reverse complement strand
GGGGAGTGCGATCGCCTTTTCGGCTATTACACCGTTCGCAAGCTATAACTACGTTGTCCCAAGTGTGTTTTCCGCCTTTTGAGCGAGGAATTACGTGATCGAGCGTGAGTTGCTTGGTACTACCGCAGTATTGACAGGTGTGCTTATCTCGTCTTAACACTTCCCGCCGATTCACGGGTGGGACTCTCCAAACCCGCTCCGCATCAGTAACTGTCAAGCGAATATGTTCCGGTATCAACAGCACCACATTCGGCGATCGCACCGGGTAGCCCTTGCCGTTAGAGAAATCTAGAGGTTCGGCTTTCCCCGTCACCAAAAGAGCGATCGCTCGCTTAATGTTGACTCGACTGACTGGTAAGTAGTTCTTGGAAAACACCACCACCGATTGCCTTAACACTTCAGTTGCGCTCGTCACGGTTTTGCTCCTCATACTTAAAACCCCCGCTTCTTTGGTTTAGGAGCGGGGGTTGTGTGAAAACATTTAGAGTCTTCTTGTCCTATTTGGGTACGGCGTGTTTTCGCCTATACCTCCCGCTGCTTGTCTCTAGTTGTTGTTCGACGCCCAGAAAACTTCCGGCGTCTTTATTAAATTGATTGCCAATCTCTGCTGTATGTTCTTCTAACGAGCCATAATCTCGCTCATACAAAAAATCCACCCGCACTGCCGCTATTTGCCAACCTCGTATGGCAGCAAATTTAGGGCATGGGGTGGAGAGTGACAGATGAAGGCTCACAGAATGGTGAATTAGTAAAGATGGATTTGAAAGCTGACTTTTACATACTACACTGGTATTACAAACATGTCCAGCATATTTGAGGAAATAAACATGATTCGCACACTCACTAGAACTGCGACCACTGACATGGAAGTAACCAGCATCCGTTTGGAGAGAGAACTCAAAGAAAAGCTCAAAGAACTCTCCGGCAATCAAGGCTATCAAGCTCTGATACGAGATGTACTCTGGAACTATGTGCAGCAGAAATCCGGTGACTATCGACCTGAATTCTCCAGATCCGATATTCGAGCCAGCATAGAAGCAATAGCTCAGCAAGAAGAACGCTGCGTACTCACGGGCAAGTTTATTCGACCAGACGAGCCGATGTTATTGGGGCTCACCTTAACCGGCGATATGGTACCCCTAAGCTTAGAAAGTTTGTCCAACGGCTAACTTCGTTTCTTTGTCAATTTACATCCATCTACTGAGGGCATCTCTGTTAAGATGCCCTTTAACTCGTTTCAGGAGTCTCCCTATCCCTACCTTTGATCAAGGGGATTTTGCCATCAGATTTGGTCAGCGGCTCCGCATTTAATGGGCATATTCCTCAACTCTACACCCCACACCCCACAACCCTTTCGACGATTTCTCTATGCACTTGGGAGGCACATCAGCTGATTACCGCTGCCGATACATCTGGCTAAGGCACTGCTGATCTTCACTCATCACTCTTGAATATTCATTAAAGTAGATACCCTGCAATTTGGAGAAACAGCTACAAAAGCTGCCTCTACAATCATGGTTGTAACCTTTACAATCGGCTTGCCCATCAACAAGTAGCCTTGCCGAAGCATACAATCCGGGAGTCAGAAGTTAATGAAATTCGTGTCCGATCCACCCATCTCCGCCAAAATCCGCAAGATGAAGCAACGGGTACGATGGCGTGACCCGTTCATTGTGGAACGGGGAATTGACCAAACCCGGATGGTTATAGATACTAGCACCTCCGATAGTCCCGAATTTTCCTTTTTGGTTGTGGGTGATAGCGGTGCAGGATTGCATCGCGGTTACAACGCTCAACGACAGATCGCTGAATTAATGCTCTTAGAGCGCGACACCAGTGACTTTGTGTTACATACGGGAGATGTTATCTACCTGGTTGGCTCAAGCGAGTATTATGGCAAGAATTTTATTGAACCTTATCGAGAGTTTCTGGTTGGTGGAGAGACGTATGAAAAGATTGCTTATGACCAAATGATATTCAATATGCCGTTTCTCCCCGTGCCAGGGAACCACGATTACTATGACTTACCTTGGTTCTTTAGTTTGATGGCAGGAACGACACTGCCACTACGCCGCCTGCTTTCGTCAAAAATAGATTTTGATATTGGTTGGCAAGGTTCAGGCCAAGGCAAGGCTTATGCAAAAGCGTTCCTCGACTATCTCATGGCACTCAATGGCAAAGAGGAGTTGGGGCGTCATCTAGAGAGCCATTACTCAGCGCACACTAATACAGGACGTTGCCTGCGTTACGAACCCGGAAGTTTTACCCGGTTACCCAACCGCTATTACACCTTTCGCTTTGGTGGCATTGACTTCTTTGCCCTTGATACGAATACCTTCAACGCGCCCTCTCCTCTGCCAGCTACAAAAGAAGGAGATGCTCTCCGTCAGCAGCTTTCTAAGCGTCGAGATGACTTAGAACTCTCAAAACAGAAAATTCTCGAAACTTCAGCGCAACTCGACCCTGATCACCCTGAACATGCCGATATTCTTGATGACAATCGAGCCAAGCTGGAGCAGATGGAAGAGACAAAGCTCGATATTGAGAAACAATTGGCAGCAAACAAAACTATTGTCACCGACTTTGAACAACTCGATTGGCTCAAGGAACGGCTAATCGAATCCTGGCATACTAAAGAGGTGCGTGGACGTGTCCTCTATTTCCACCATCCTCCCTACGTTACCGAAGCGACTAAGTGGGATCAAGCGCAAACGATGGAGGTTCGTTACCATCTGCGGCGCGTGCTGAATGCTGTAGCTGAGTCGGTGGGAGACGCTGCACAGGGGCGTCCACTGGTCGATCTAGTTCTGACAGGTCATGCTCATTGCTTGGAACATTTGCAAACTGGCGACACCGGACATGCAGATTCCCATATCCACTGGATTGTCTGTGGAGGTAGTGGTTACAGTTTGCGGCGTCAGAGGGTCGAGGGCCCGGATTTGATGGAGTTTGTTGGGAATAATGAAGGCGGTCAAAGTCGTAAAGTAGCGCAATCTCTACTTTATGTCGGTCGGTACGGTCACGGAACTAAGAAGCGGCGACCCTACTCGTTTATCCGCATTGATGTCAAAGAGGGTTGTCCCCCCAAGTTTGTGATTCGTCCCCTTATTGCCGAACAATTGAGGCGACAGTGGAGTCATAGTCAACTTGAACCCTTTGAGATTTGAATTTGTGAACACCGAATAAGGGTTAAAAGAAGTATGAAGTGTAAAGGATAAAGGATGAAATAATGATTTATCGATACATGCCTCGCCCTGTAGGGGCTAAAGAAATAAATTAGGCTTGATGATTCTTGCGCCATTCTTTTATGAGTTAGGTAACTTCATCCTTCATCCTTTAGTTTTATGGCCTCACCTCTTACTTTTCCGTCGGATTCTGAACCCAATTCTCCTCAAGTCGCGATCGCTAATACCACTCCTGAATTACCGCAGATGCCGGAAGTTACTGCTAATTCTTCTGTCAACTCAGTCCAACAGCCAATTTTAGACCAGCCACCCTTGGTTGATTTAAGTCAGTATGAGTCATCTAAGTATGATCGGGGGCGTCCTGGCTGGTTTGTCTTACTCTGGTGGTTGGTGCAGGCGATCGCATTTCCCTTAAGTCTCCATACCTTCAATGGCTTCCGGCGATGGCTATTGCGGCTATTTGGAGCCAAAATTGGCACGGGTGTCATCATCCGACCCACGGTCCGCTTCACCTATCCCTGGAACGTGGAAATTGGGGACTATAGTTGGATTGGGGATGATGTTGTTTTTTATAGCCTTGCTCCCATTCGCATTGGCAGCCATTGCAGTATTTCGCAAAAATGCTACCTATGTACAGGCAGCCATGATATTCAAGACCCAGGATTTGGTCTGATTACTGCTCCGATTGCGATCGGCAACGGTGTGTGGATTGCTACAGATTGCTTTGTTGCCCCAGGCGTACAAATTGGAGCGAATGCCGTTATTGGTGCGCGTAGCAGTGTTTTCAATAATATCCCAGCCCAACAGGTATGCTGGGGCACACCAGCACACCCCCGCTATCAACGACAAGTCGGCCTAAAATAACTCTGCTCATACGTCTGCGTGACATGCTGTTGCCTACACTAGAAGTTCGGTTTCATGCAGGAGAATTGTTGTTTCAAAACCCACTCTACCGAAATCAGGTTCTGGCCCCATTTCCATTTCGATTGCATAAATCCAGGTATTATTTGAATTAGGTCGGTAGCTTTTGATTTTACCTATGCCTCCTCTAAAGCACACCATTTGGTTACGTTGAAATCTAGGTAATGTTGTAGAACTTGATTGCATAAACTCCTCAACTTTTTTATTTTTAGGTCATTGATAATCGCCTGCTAAATAGCCTTGGAAGGCAAAATTCATTCATATTACATAACGAGAGATAGCGGTAATCTTCACCTACAACAAGGTTGTAAAAATCTCTCCCCTGACTAATAAAGACGTTTTGCTAAAACATCTCTACTGACTTCTATTTTCTTTGATTGGGCTTCAAAAACAGCCAGCTTATAAAGAAGAACGCTGCTGTAAACAACTGACTCGTGTCTAGGGCAGATAAATAACCATCAGCTAGCGAGGCAATGCTCCGGTCAACAATTCCGAATAACCAGGAAGGTATGCCCAGAAGCCAAATTCCTTGCTTGAGAGTTGAGGCAAACTTCAGAGCGTCAGAATTTTGTTTGTTAGAATTCATGCAAATGCTCCGTTGATCAAGTGGTATCTATCACTCTGTTTAATGTTTGCAATTTCTAAAGTTTATCTACCCTAGGTACTCAAATTATTTAGGCGACTCTGGAGCCAACCTCAGCTTTCGCTGGCAAGCTATGAGCCTGTGAACTGGGAACTAAAGCCCAGCCTGCCTTAAAAAGTTTTTGGTATGTTGCCCATCCTTTAGAACCTTTTGGTACGTTGTAGTCAGGAACGGAATAGTTAGAAAAAGCTGTATAAGGTTGCCAAGGTTGATGGGGAGATAGCCGTAAATGCAAAATCTTGTCTTCATCTCTACCAAGAGCGGATAACCAACACATTTGTCCAGTCATATTAAGACTCCACTAACTATGATTTAGAAAAAGTAATTTCTTTCTGGAATTCGAGTCCCTTAAGAAGGAACTATGATGCTTCTAGTTGTAGCGAAAGCTGAGTTTGTTAGAGCTCTACCAAGAGGATTGTTTTAAGAGAAAAATAATCTATCCAAAGGATAGAATAATTTGACGAGCAACTGTATCCGATAAAACAGACATGGAATATTGCGTTCCATTCAAAACTGTAGCTTTCTTTCCTCTTGCTACCCTGCTCTCCCTGATCCCCGGCTATGTGTAACTACCGGGATTGAACGTAACTTGAGAGAAAAGGCCAATCTAAAATACTAGCAAACTGGTTTACCCTTGGTTGGTATGATGGCTGTCTGTGTTTTACATTTAGACGTAATTTGATATAAATTGTGATGTTTTCAATTACTGCACAATAATTACACAACCCCAAATCTATCGGATGGATACAAGTTGGCTTCAGGCAAGCCAACTCAACCCGAAAACCGGATAATGATGCTCTACAGATAAGGTAAGCAATACCCACCCTAGTACAGCATGGCGGAAATAACCCACCAGATCAAAAAGATTAAAAATTTTACTGTACAAGCTTTCTTCCCCCCTGCCTCCTGCCTTCTGCCTTCTGCCTTCTTGCACTAGCTAGACTATCCCTTCACACAGACAACTTGCTTCAGCGTTGCCACAACTTCTACAAGGTCTGACTGATTGGTCATTACCTCGTCAATAGGTTTGTAAGCGCCCGGAATTTCATCCAACACGCCTTCATCCTTACGGCACTCAATCCCTTGAGTTTGCTCAATCAAATCATCCAGTGAGAAGTGCTTTTTCGCTTTGCTGCGAGACATCAGACGCCCCGCGCCATGACTGCAAGAGCAGTAACTGTCGTGATTACCCTTACCCTTAACAATGAAAGATTTTGCTCCCATTGAACCAGGGATGATGCCGTAATCCTCCTCTCGCGCCCGTACTGCTCCCTTGCGAGTAACATAGACGTCTTCGCCAAAATGAACTTCCTTCTCAGCGTAGTTGTGATGGCAATTCACCGACAGCAGAGGCTTGGTGGGCTTGCCTCCGGCAAGATGCTTCTCAACAATTCGCTTGAAGCGAGCCATCATTACGTCCCGGTTGAAACGGGCATAGTTCTGCGCCCACTGCAAGTCCCGCCAGTACGCCCGAAACTCTGCCGTTCCAGCAACGAAGTAGGCTAAGTCTGAGTCAGGGAGGGACGTGTTGGTCAGTTTCGCAAGGTCTTTAGCCGTGCTGATGTGGCGCTGAGCCAGCATATTGCCAATGTTGCGGGAACCGGAATGCAGCATTAGCCAGACTGAGTTATCAGTATCGATGCAAACTTCAATAAAGTGATTACCCCCACCGAGAGAACCCATCTGCCGCATGGCTTTCCCCTGCAAATTGCTGACCCCTGGATGCAGTTCTTTGAACTGACTCCAGCCTTGCCAATTCATCACGGATTTTTCGATGTCTTTATTCTCGTTAAAACCGACGGGAATAGCCGCTTCAATATCTAGGCGAATCTTCTTGAGCTTACCCTCTAGTTGGTCAGCAACAAATTGGGTTTTGACAGCACACATGCCGCAACCAATATCCACGCCTACAGCAGCCGGCATCAGTGCCTCTTTTGTGGCAATTACTGAACCAACCAAGGCTCCTTTCCCTAGATGAACATCCGGCATTAATGCCACATGCTTGAAAACGAAAGGCAGAGAAGCCACATTTTTTGCCATCTTAGTTTCTTCTGAGGCGAGGTCGTGATTTGCCCAGGATAGAACTGGTGCTTGGGTGGAGACTTTTAGCTTTTCGTATGGCATGAACGTTTGCCTCTTAAAAATAGCTGTGGTACACGAGGACGGGTTTCGTCCAACAATGATGATTGAGGGTTGCCCTGATTTGTGTAAAAAGTCAGCCCCTACTAAACTTCACACGGGGTAGACTGGAATTACCTCTGTTGTACTACATTAATACTACAGGTGTCCACCTTAGTGGTACTCCCAGGAAAATAGGAGTTAGCGCCAAGAGGACTAATGTCGCCTGAAATTTCTGGGCGATCGCACACCGGACAAGTTAACTTGGCTTTCATAGCCGTTGCTTCATCTCCACTCCCCTTGAAGCGTAAAAGCAGCCCAGTAATAGGGTTGCTTCCATTGTGGATTCTGTAACATCTCAATCTGTGCAGCTCTCAGGGCAGCGGCAGGCTGTAATTTTTCTTGCAGCATCTTCTTGTAAAATCGGCTCATCAGCTCGGATGTGGCTTCATCATTCACACTCCACAAACTGACCAGTACTCGCGGTGTACCAGCATACATAAAGCCTCTTGTCAAGCCAATCAATCCCTCTCCTTTGACCTCCTGCCCCAATCCGGTTTCACAGGCACTGAGAACCACTAATTCAGTGGGGAGGTTGAGGTTAAAGATGTCGTGGAGTCGCAGGAAGCCATTTTCGGGTGTGCCCTTCTCATCTACTAGCGATAGCACCACGCCCGATAATTCTGGATTCTTGCTGTTCAGGATACCGTGAGTGGCGAAATGTACAATTTGGTACTGACTCAGTTGGGAGCTAGTGGCTAAAGCTCGACTGGCGGCAAAATCAAGGGCTTGCATTTCTTGTGCCGCCGGAACTAGAGCCAAAATCCGCTCAGCCTCTTTCCGGGTAAAGGGCAAGCGATTGAATGTGATGCCTGATTCTCTTGCCGCTCTGGTTAAGGCTTGGGTGTTTAGCTCAGTTGGTGTTATAAAGCGAGTTGCCTGTTTCTCCAAAGAGGGGCTGTTCGCTCCGCTCAATGTCTTGACTCGCTGATCGTCTTGACTAAAAACCGGATCGGCTAGCACCGCTAATGTCTTGGTAGCTGGTTGGCGTCCCTTGTGTTCTTGCCTTAAGACGGCTAGCGTCGAGGCAGAAGGCAGGTTAATAATTTCGTGCTTGACGATGAGTGGCACAGGCTGATTACCATTACCGATGGTGTCGGGTGCTGGCAGTGCAGCAAAGGGTAAATATTGAAGTGCGCCGTCGCTGACGATGAGTAAGCGTTTGCTGCCCAACTGCCCAGCAACGGGCGACAACAGCATCTGACTTAATTGGGTGGTGACTTCAATATTGTCCCTACGAGGAGCAACGCCAAGTCCTCGTTGATCGGGGAGCTTTTGTTTTCCTGACTGTTCATAGAAACTCTGGGCGGCAGCTTCGATGTCGGCGCGTTTGGGTAATTCGTAGCTGGTGATGCCTGTCTTAGTAACTGCCCAGAGATAACTACGTGTCTCACCTAAGCTATATTCCAACAATAAAGTATCGTCATCTCCACGAGAAGCCGCTTTCGCGTCTACGAGTACCTGTTGCTGAATCCCTGCTAGGGTGAGGGGTTTTGGCTGAGTCAGTGCAGCATAGCGGGGACTTGTGGCTCGAATTTTTGCCTCGACTTCCTGGTACTGTGCCAAAAGCGCATTCACTTGTTTGTCTAAAGCGGCTGCCTGTTCAGCGGTAGGCTTACCACTCAGTAGCTGGATGCGGCGTTTCTCTGCGGCATCCAGTTGTTGCTCCAAGCTGCGTTCCTGTTCCAATAACTTAGGATCTACCCCTTGACGAATGTCGGCGTTAGCCTCGTTGAGGATTTCTAACAGAGAGCGTGCTCTTGCCTGTTCGCTTGCGACGAGTGCCAGAGAGTCATACCCTTTAGTCGGTTGCTGTTTGTGCAGTTGCATCAGCAGGTCGATGTAGAACTGGTAATACTTCTGAACTGAAGCAAAGTAAGAAGTTCGCAGTTCCTGACTAACGACGTTGCTGCGTAGGGATTCGACAATGTTGATGACGGCTTCCGCTTGCTTTTTGGCTTCATCAAGATTGCCGCGATCGCGTTCAACGGTTGCGATACTATAAAGCGTTGCGGCTTCTTCAGCGCGATCGCCTATCTTACGCCGCAACACCAGTTCCTGATTGTAGAATTCAATCGCTTTCTGTGGTTGCTTTGATACCTGATAAACCTGACCAATCTCCCGAAGTGCTCTAGCGTCTGCTTTACTCCACCCGTTCGCACCCTGCCACAGCAACCGCCCTTGGTTGAGCAAGTCAAGGGATTTTTGATAATCGCCCATGTCTCGATAGGCGACACCCATCCAGATTAGACCAGCGCCTTCAAAAAGGCCATTGTCCCAATCGCGCCCTAGCGATTGGATTTGGGTGGCGGTGCTGAGCGTTTGCCTCGGGTTGCCCTTTGACTTGTAAATTTTGGCAATGGTGGTGAGGGTTTGGATTTGCCCTGGGCGATCGCCGATCTTACGCCACAGCGACAGCGCCTGATTGGAAAAGTCCAGCGCCTTGTCGTACTCTTGTGAGGATTGGTAAACGTCAGTGATGTCGCTGAGGGTTCTGGCTTCTCCAAGCAGATTGTTTATCGTCCGATACGCAGATAGGGCTTGGTTGTAGGTATCGAGGCTGAGCGGATAATTACCTAACCTACTGTAGACAGAAGCGATAGATCTGAGTATGTCGGCTTCTCCCGCTGCATCGCCCACCTGTCGTTCGAGCGATAGGGCTTGGTTGTAAGTGTTTAGTGCTTGCTGATTTTCCCCTAAGTCTCGGTAGACACTGGCGATACTATCGAGGACAAAGGCTTCCTGGCTGCGATCGCCCAGCTTACGATAAATCAGTAGCGCTTGGTTGTAGGAGGAAAGGCTGAGCTGATTTTCACCTAATTCTCGATGGACTATGGCCCTATCGCTGAAAATCTTGGCTTCAAAGTCCCGATTTTCCATCGCCCGTGCCAGTACTAGCGCCTGATCATAGGAGGCGAGTGCCTTTTGGTGTTCGCCTAACGTATTATAGACCCCGCCCAGACCATAGAGCGTGCTAGCTTCCCCGGCGCGGTCTCCCAGTATCTTAGATAAGGATAGTGCTTGGTTGTAGTAATCTAAGGCTTTTTGGAAATCACCCATTGAATAGTAGATTAGGCCGATATTATTGAGTATTTCGGCTTTCTCAGGACGATTTTTCTCGCCTTCAACGAGAGGCAGCGCTGCTTCAAGGGCATCGAGTGCCTTCTGATACTCCCCAAACTGGTTGTAGATTAGGGCAATGTTTTGGAGGACACTAACCTCGCCAGAAATGTCTTTTGTAGCACGCCGGATGGCTAGCGCTTGGTTTAGGGCGTCCAGCGCTTTGGGCTTGTCACCCAAGTCGAAGTAAACCATGCCAATATAGGAGAGGGCGTAGGCTTCCTGATTGCGTTGTCCTAATGACCGAGACAGAGCCAGGGATTGGTTGTAATAGTTTAGTGCTTTGGGCTTTTCACCTAAATCCTTGTAGACTCCAGCGATTGACCAAAGAACACGCGCTTCCTCCACACGATTGTTCACTGAGCGCAATAGGGAAAGTGCTTGATTATAGTAGTCCAGTGCTTTGGGCTTCTCTCCTAAGGTGTCGTAAATTAGACCGATTGACCAGAGAACTTTCCCTTCTTCATCCGTTTGTTTCAGGGTACGTCTGAGCAATAGTTCCTGGTTGTAATAGGAAAGGGCTTTCTGAAGGTCGTGTAATCCATAGTAAGCGGAACCGATGTGTTTGAGAGTTGTGGCTTCGTGAGATCGATCGCCGACTGCACGCCACAGTTGGAGAGCTTCTTCGTATTTCTGGATGGCTTGTTGCCGGGATTGAGCGGTTCCTTGCTTATGGAGTTGCTCTGCCTCGGCTGAGGCACGTTGGGCAGCAGCGCGAGTTGCGTCTGGGGAGGTGGCGGCTGGCTGTTGAGCAATGGTTACGCTCATCCGCGTCGGTGTAGCGGCTACGGACTCTGACAACACGAGAAAACCGAGCAAGAGCGCTAAACTCCCTTCACTGAAGGTGGCGAAGCACTTGAGCAATGCCGAGAGTAATATCCTCTCAATTGAGTCTCTAATAGGTTGAGCCATAACTGCACGCTACCCTCTTAACGCCCCTCAACTGTTGCATTCTATCTCTGAGAGTTTAGAGGTTATGCAAGTGAGAAATTAAATTAAAATTTGTAAAGGGACAACCTCAGTCCTATGTGTGTGATGAGCAATCCCCACTCAACGCAGGTCTACTCCTATGGCAGTTCGTAAAGACACAATTTGGGAACGCTTCTTATCGCCGATTGTCCGCAACTTTATTGACGAGGAAAAGCTGCGGCAGTTGTCTCAAAGTATTGATTGGGAAGCCGAGAGCGATCGCATCCGCAACCCTAACTTAATTTATCCTCACTACTACAGCAGCCAGAACTTTCACGGTATTGAGGGCGGATACCTGAAGCCTGGTGCTGCGGTTTCCTACGATCCAATTACTCAATACGTGATAGCCCCCAACGAAACTTGGGTACGCCAAGGCTTGATCGAGCGCATCCAAGGAACGCCTCGACGCATCCTAGATTTAGGTTGCGGTACGGGTTCGACAACGTTAATGTTGAAGCAAGCGTTTCCCCAAGCCCAAGTGATTGGGTTAGACTTTTCCCCTTATATGCTGGTGATGGCTGAGCATAAAGCCAGAACCGCAGGATTAGAGATTCAGTGGTGTCATGGCAATGCCGAAGCAACAGGCTTCCCAGATGCGTCGTTTGAGCTAGTTACAGCATCACTATTGCTTCACGAGACGCCACCCACTGTCTCCAAGTCGATTTTGCGAGAAGCCTTCCGGCTATTAACGGCGGGTGGAGAAGTATTAATTTTGGATGGCAATCAGAAAACCTTGTGCCAAGCGGATTGGCTTACGGAGATTTTTGAGGAGCCATACATTAAGGAATACGCTGCCGGGAGTGTGGATGCTTGGATGGGTACCGCAGGCTTTGAAGCGGTGCAAACACAGGACTTGTGGTGGATACATCAAGTCACGAAAGGAATCAAACCGATCCCGGTAGACAACTCGACGACGGCAGCGCAACAGGTATCCGCTAGAAGTGACCTAGAGGATTTTGGTTCACAGGGCATTCCTGCCCCAGCATTTTAGACAACAGCATGACTTTAAAGGCAGTTTTATTTGATTTCAACGGCGTCATTATCAAAGATGAAGCGATTCACCAGCAGCTAATTGAAGAAATTCTGCTTCAGGAAAATTTGCGTCCCTCTGCTGAGGAGTATCGGGAAGTTTGCTTGGGACGGAGCGATCGCGTTTGTCTGGCTGAATTGCTCAAGCGCCGAGGTCGATTTGTTTCAGACAGTTACTTAACCCAACTCATCACTCGCAAAGCCCAAGCTTATCAGCGTCAGCTAGAAACCTTGGAAACGTTGCCGATTTATCCAGGTTTAGACGATGCGATTTTCAAAATTCGTGCGGCTGGGTTGCTGATAGGTGTGGTGAGTGGGGCACTGCGTTGTGAGGTGGAACTTGTACTGAGTCGCGCTGGGATTGCCCAACACTTTGCTCTTATTGTTGCGGGTGATGACATTAGTGTTAGTAAACCCGAACCTGATGGCTATCTATTAGCCGTTGAGCAGCTCAATCAAAAATATCCCAACCTCAACGCCCAGTCTTCAGATTGCCTTGCCATTGAAGATACCTTCGCAGGAATCACGGCAGCCAAACGAGCGGGGATGCAGGTGGTTGGCGTCGCCAATACTTATCCTTTTCACATGCTCCAACGTCAAGCCAACTGGGCGGTAGATTATCTCAACGATTTGGAGCTAGACCGAGTACGAGACGTTTATGCTCGTGATAAACAGCCATCTAGCGCTGATAAGTGCTAAAATTAAGAATAGTGACTATCCTCTAAGAATTGAGGATGCCATCCGAAGTCCAAACTCTAAAATTCCTGCATCCCTAAAGGGGAATTAGCTCAGTTGGTAGAGCGCTGCGATCGCACCGCAGAGGCCACCGGTTCGAGTCCGGTATTCTCCATGTCAGTATCAAGTTAATCTGCACTTTGTTAAGTGTTTGGTAACTCTTGTATCATCTTGTGTGATCTGAACACGGCGATCTCTAAATCAGTTATTGTAAGAAAGGGAAAAAGATTCTTAAGTAATCCTTAAGAAAGCGTGAATTCTGCATTCGATCACCTATTGGTGTTTTAAGACCAGCGTTCTTACCCCCCCCTGCCCAGCGAGGGTTTTACCTAAAAAGGAGATTGTATGACTCCCACAATGCTGCGCCAGCTATGGTCTCTAATTGAAACGACTCAGGCCAATCTTCTGCTGAAGCTGGATGATGCGACTTTAGTACAGTGGCTGCTCAAGCAATTCAAGCAAGAGCGAGTCCTCAATCACGAGGAAATCCACATCTTGAATGACTACCTCAACAATCGTGTCTCTTTAATCAGAGAGCTAGCTCAGCAACGTTGCTAGTCGGCAAAACAGCAGACAACCGAGAATTTTTGCCTCTAGCGAGGTTCTATGGCGTTGCACCCTCTAGGAATGATTTCGCACGTCTTAACCGTCCGCCTCGTGGGATTGATTGGCTGTGGATAGATACACGCCTATCATCCCGCCCAGTGCAATGCCTCGCTAGCCTTATAGTATAAGCCTAGTTAAAAAAACTAATAAAAATTAATAGAAAATTCAGAAAAATTGCTGTTGACGAGATAGCCAAAGAGGTTAGTGGCGATCGCACGACTCAAGGTTGCATCATCATAGCTGTCGCCATAAAGGATAGGACAGATCTAATACCAATTTCATAAAATGGCGCTACACATCCACCGCCCAACAGGGCTTACTAAGGGGGGAGCCAGTATAGCACCTGTAGCAAGGACTGAGGAAATTGGTATAACGGCTGAAACGGACACTTACCAGTAATAGACTTTCTGCCTTCTGCCTTGCGGAATATTAACTAATACCCCGATGTCAAAGCCCCCGGCCTACGTGGGTCAGAAGCACCGGATAAGATATTGTTGGTACGCATAATACTTTGGGTACTACCGATTGCATCTCTCACAACAACTTTGTGTCCTTTTTCAGTTAATAGGCGAATCGTATCTTCATTTAAACCTTGCTCCACCCGCAATTCATCAGGTAACCATTGGTGGTGAACTCGGACAGCGTTGGTAGCGGCGGCAATGTTCATACCATGATCAATCACGTTCATAATTATTTGTAGGGTGCTGGTGATGATGGTACTTCCGCCAGGAGAGCCTGTTACTAAAAATGGGTTTCCTTGCTTCATGACAATGGTGGGAGTCATGGAGCTAAGCATACGTTTTTCCGGTGCGATCGCATTAAATTCTCCCCCTATCAAACCAAAAGCATTGGGGGTACCGGGTTTAGAGGAAAAGTCATCCATTTCATTGTTCAGAAGAATTCCCGTTCCGGCTACTGTTAATTTGGTGCCGAATTCTAGATTTAAGGTGTAAGTATTGGCAACAGCATTGCCATATTTATCGATAACGGAATAATGGGTAGTATCTATACTTTCTGCATATTGATTGGGATTCCCTGGGAGAATTTTCTGACTGGGAGTTGCATGATTAGGATTAATCTTCCGACGCAAGTCTGTAGCATAGCGCTTGGAAACTAATCCTGAAACGGGGACGGGCACAAAATCAGAATCACCTAAAAATTTGGAACGGTCAGCATAAGCCAGCTTCATGCTTTCTGCCATATAATGAATAGTCTGGGCTGTATTATGACCCCATGAAGCGATGGGATAGGCTTCTAAAAGATTGAGAATTTGGATGAGATGAATGCCCCCGGAACTCGGAAGTGGCATTGAGTAAATATCATATCCCCGATAAGTGCCATGTACAGCCTCACGTTTGACGGGTTTATAATCGGCTAAATCTTCCTTGGTAATCAATCCGCCATGGGCTTTCATATCCGCAACGATAGCATCTGCGATCGCACCTTTATAAAAAGCAGCCGGCCCTTCTTGAGCAATTAGCCTTAAGCTTTTAGCTAAATCGTTTTGAACTAACAATTCTCCTGTTGGGTAAGGAACTCCCCCTGGTTTATAAAAAATTTCCATACTAGCGGGAGAAGCCTTCATTCGAGGTTGCGCTAGAGCTAGAGCTTTTTGTAAATCTTCACTAATCTGAAAGCCTTTTTCTGCTAATTCAATGGCAGGTTTCAGGGCACGTTGTAAGGAAATTGTGCCATATTTTTCTAACGCCATTGTTAACCCAGCCACTGTGCCAGGAACACCAACGGCTAAATAACTGTATTGGGATTTTTCAGGATTATAGTTACCTTGCTCATCCAGAAACATATCGCGAAAGGCTGCTTTAGGTGCTTTTTCGCGATAGTCTATAGCAAAGGTTTCGTTAGGCTTGGCTAAATGTACCAGCATAAATCCACCTCCGCCAATATTACCGGCGCGGGGTAAAGTAACCGCTAAGGTGAAGCCAACGGTGACGGCTGCATCGATCGCGTTGCCCCCTTCTTTTAGTACCTGTAACCCTGCCTCCGTTGCATGGCGTTCCTGAGAGGCAACCATTCCCATTCGCGATTGAACGGGATGAAAGATATCTTTGTCGCTGTAAAGAGGCGTATCCTGAGCAACAGCAAGCCCTGTGAGAATTTTGATAGATAGGAAAATAATTAAAACAAAGACAACATTCTTACGTTTCCGAATTCTTGAAAGATTAAGAACTATTTTTTTCTTTAATGATTTGTGTTGAAAAAATGTGAAAATTGACATAAAAGATGAAGACTAAGAATAAAAAGAATTTTATACTTTAGCCTTCACACTTTACTAACTGGCATTTTGCCCCAAAAACTCTGCGACCCTCTGCGCGACCCTTTGCGACCCTCTGCGTTAAAAAAAATACGATTCGGATGCTAACGGCTTCCATATAATAACTAAAACTCGCTAGCCAAACTTAGACTTCTTTTTTTGGTGTTTGACGTTCTTACTTCGCGGGTGGGAACGATTGCGGTGGGATATTCTCATACGGAGAAGCAGGTATCGGTGCTTTCGGCTGAGATTGGGCAATCATATTGGAGACGATAGTGTAGCCAAAGTATGACGGTAAAGCGATCGCCACCAAAAACGCGATCGCACCCACCCAGGTTAGAGGTGTCAAGGATGAGCCGTAATGGCAGCGATAGGGGTCATAAGAAAGCTGTGAGGCATCCAGAACGTCGCGTAACGCAATCAGGCGCTTAAACCGCACGCGCCGATCATCAAGTTTTTCCAGCATAATCCAACCCGCTAGGGCTTCCTCTTCACACAGCTTTTGCAAAACTTCCGGGCTGCGAAACAAGTCGCGACTAGCTCGTACAATTTTAAATTCCCAGCCCATCAACTTTGGGTCAGTTGATGCCTGATGATTGGAATGACCAGTAGGGAGGGAATGACCAGACGAGTCAACCTTCCCGTTCCGTTGGGGTGGATCTACCGATGCAAAGTTTTCTCTGGAATCAAACACTGTCAAAATTTCTTCCTCCTCCTGATGTTGCCGTCTGGTATCAACCTGCTGCCAGCGCAGCCATCCACTTACCACCATCGCCTGCCAACCCAGGTTGCCCACTAGCACGCTCCAAACTGTCACTTCCAGCATTTTTTGATCGCTACATGGCATGAGGGTTGCAGGTGAACCGATTGGCAAGTTAGCCAGTTGCCAGTTGCAGATTGCACATTAGTAGGTTGCAAGTTGCAGGTTGCAGGTTGGCAGATGTTTCCAACCTTCCAACTCTTCAACTTTCAACGTTCCAATCTACCCTGCGGGAACGGCTACGCCGAACAACGTTCTAATCTTCAACCTTCATGGGCAAATAACCCTCCACAACAAAGTCTGGCCCCAACTGACGCAAACTGACACGTTCTAATGTCAAGGCATCCGTCATCTCTGCCAACCCCAAGTCACCAACGGGTGAGGGAGCTAACTTGCCACCAACGATTTTGGGAGCAATGAAGGCTAGGACTTTTTGCACAGCACCATCTGAGATCGCGCTGGCAGCTAAAGTCCCACCACATTCCCACAAAACGCTGGAAAGTTGCCTTTCATACAGGTATTCCATCACCTTAGTGGGCGTGAGGGGGGTTAACTCCATCACCTCCACCCCCTTTTTCAATAGCTGCTTTTGTAAATCCGGATGAGCCCCTACTTCGGTCAAGACTAAGGTAGGAGCATCAGCGGTTTGCCAGAGATGGGCATCTAAGGGCAAGTTGAGAGTACGACTCATAACTACCCGTAACGGATTGTGGGCTTCTGGATGATGACTCGTTAGGTAAGGATTATCGAGACGCACCGTGTTACCGCCGACAATTACAGCATCGCAAGCCGCTCGGAGTTGATGCACCTGTGTTCGTGCTTCCTTACCCGTGACCCAGGTACTGTGACCACTGATAGTAGCAATTTTGCCGTCCAGCGTCATGGCATATTTCAAAATTCCCAGAGGACGCTTGTAGAGAATGCGATGAATAAAGGCTTCATTGAGCTTGCGGCACGCTGCTTCTTCGACACCCACGACTACGTCAATGCCTGCGGTTCGTAATCGCTTAATGCCACCCCCTGCAACCAAGGGATTAGGGTCAACCATACCCACCACAACCTTCGCCACCTCTGCCGCCACTAACGCTTCTGAACAGGGTGGCGTCCGTCCGTGGTGATTGCAAGGCTCCAGATTGACATAAATTGTCGCTCCCTTCGCCTTTTTGCCAGCAGCACGCAGAGCAAAGACTTCGGCATGGGGTTGACCCGCAGCAGGATGAAATCCCTCCCCGACAATCTCCCCATCTTTGACAATTACAGAGCCGACAAGGGGATTGGGAGTGGTTCGTCCGAGAGCACGACGGGCAAGTTTGATGCATCGCTGCATCATAGCGCGATCAAAAGGCGTCCCGATTTCTGGAGAAGACGCCGCTAACACCTGTTGAGAATTGATTTGGGCGTCTGCGGGAAAGTTTTCCATGAGCTTGCTATTGGTGTGCTTACCCCTGAGTGTAGTTAATCAGGCTGTTGCAAGCATATACTTTTGTTGCTGTTGCACTCATTTCTGGCTGCGGTTACTCTACATCCTCCCAACTTTCGTGATTTAGGGGGAACCAACTAATGTAGCAGCAGAATCAAGCAATGGTGTGATCTAAACACGCGAGTTGTTGTTTGTTGATCAATTGGATAACCCCCTCATTCTCGCCGAAACAGAGGGAAGTAAGATAGGGGGGTCAGCCACCCAGTTGTATCGCTCATGGTTAAGATCAGCCCAGGAACCCAACTCACCCTAGAAGAATTTTTGGCGCTTCCCGAAGGGGATGTAAACTATGAGTTTGCCGATGGTCAGGCAGTCCCCAAAGTGTCTCCGAAATATTTTCATTCGACTTTACAGCTAACTTTAGGCTCCCTCCTACGTGCTTGGTGCAAGGGGAAAGGTAGAGTTGGTTCAGAGTGGGCAATTCTCTTAAAGCGTAAGGGGGAAGATTGGGCACCTGTACCGGATTTGACCTACATTTCCTATGAACGTCTACCCAAAAGTTGGAACCGTAATGAAGCCTGTCCTGCCCTGCCTGAGCTGGTGATTGAGATTATCTCTCCAGACCCAACTATGAAGGAATTTGAGGATAAGGCTAAGGATTATTTTGCTGCTGGCGTGTCACGAGTTTGGATTGTAGACCCTGAAGTTATTAGTATTAGGGTCTTTTTCCCAAATGGTTTGAATCAAGTTTATACGGATACTACGCCGATTATTGATACACTACTTCCTGGCTTAGAACTAACAACAAGACGGATTTTTGAAGAGGCAGAATTGATTTAAGAGATAGTGCGATCGCACGGCACAACCAATTGGCGAACCAATCTAGGAACAGAGTACGGTTGACCGTAAAAGTAAATCAACAGGTCAAATCTTCTTATCTGAAGAGATACCAACAATTTCCCACGCGCTTTTCACAGCCTTTTGCTCGTTGCTGTTATTGCCATACAGCTTGCCAGCAACCTGGTACGTAGCTGCTGCCGCCTGCTGGAAATTACTGGTTGGTGTAAGTTGTGATAGTGCTTCACACCAAATTTTTCCAGCTTTATCCGAACCGATGCGTATAGCAGTTTCATAAAATGCTTTGTTCGGGATGCCACTGTTAATATGGACACCTCCGAAGTCCTTTTCGCCTGTGTAAAGCTTGCTAATGTGAGATGGCTGAGGATCTTTGCCCGAGATAGGGTCGCTATAGGCGGTTTCTGGTGCCTTCAGGGAACGTAAGGGCGACTTATCTTTTGAGTTCGGGATGTCCTCCCCTTTTAGCCAAGCAATAGCTCCCGGTACCACAGTCCAATCCGCTGTTTTGGCTGTTTGCCCTAATCGTTTTTGCTTAATTAAGGAGGCAAAAATGTCAGCGTAGGATTCAACAAGAGAACCAGACTGACCCTGAAACTGAAAGTTCACCTTCTTCGCTAGGAAAATATGAGCTATTTCATGGTAGGTGACATCAGGCAGATACTGAACTTGTGGAGGTGCGTTGTACTGCTCGCCATTCCAATAAGCGTTGACAATAGTTTTTTTCAGAGGCTTGATTGGTGGGACTTCCACATTCAACTTAAATAGCTCGTTGAGAAAGTTAACGGCGTATGTGGCATCCTCGTGGATTTTCTTGAACGCTACTTCAGATGACGCCAACTTCGTGCGACACTCATGCAAGAGATTTTGAGCATCGGAGTAGAAGCTGAAAATCTTAGAAATTGTTTGTGTTAGATTCACGCACTCTTCATATCTTTCTTCTTTCGAGGCAGTTCGCGCTTTTTGATAACTTTCCGATTGAATGTAAGTATAACCAGCATAACCAGCATAACCAGCAATCAAGCTTACAACAGCAGCAGCAATAGCTGTTCCAATTAGTAGACGAGGTTTCTTGAGGAGGGACGATTTTGGAGAGGGTACTGGTGTTGGTCGAGCAATTCGTTCTTCAATTGGTGCTACATCTTCGTTTCTCAGACCCAAAACCTGCTGCAAACGTTTCAAATCATCGCGAGTATTTTCACTGAGGGGATTCTCGCGCTGAATCGTTTCAGAAAACACCTGCTCGTAGCGCTGTAATTTTTCTTTGTAATCTTGATAAGGCTTTAAAACTTCAACCTCGATTGCAGTAGCATCTTCAGGCAACAGTTGCAAACTATCTCTTAGCGCGTCTAACACACTGCGACCAACATAAGGTATCTCACCTCGGCTTTTATAACGCTCAACTTCTTTGCGGTATCTCAGTTTTGGATCGCCAATTGGTGCTTGAGCAAGCCGGATTTTGTAGCCCTCTTCTACCGCATAAATTTTAGGTTTCATGGCTGGAGCGGTTTCTTGGACTTTGCTTTTGGCGTACTCATGCAACTCATCAACAGAAACTGCGCCATCATTATCTAAATCTGCTACACCCGTCTCTATGCCCTCGACAAGGTAACGAGTATATACCGAGAGTTCCGAGTTCTGTTGCTCATAGGAATACTGAGTTGAAGTTGAAGATGTGAGGACAACTCGCCCCTCTCCACCCAGTTGAGTCTGGACATCTATAGAGCCGTCATCTTTGGCTAACAAGCCCTCAGCGAATGCACCACTAAAACAACAGTCCAGAATCACCACCTGTCGCTTACAGCGGCTATGGCTCATGATGTCTTGCACAAAACTGGCTGGCACCGCTGTTGCCTTAACAAGTTCTCCTTTAGTATTTTTGCGGGTGATGCGAGTTGAAAAATAAAGCCTACCGCTATCATCCTTAACCCCGTGACCGGAGAAAAATAACAGCACCAGGTCATCTTTTTGGCGACCTGAAAACAACGTCTCGATCGCTTCCTGCATCACCAGTGGGTCAGGATTGAGCAGCGGTTTTACCTCAGTAAAGCCGCCAATCTCTGATTTCTCCAAAACTCGCTGCATTGCCTCCACATCTTTTGCAGCAGCAGGGAGTGGGTTTAAACCCGCTTGGTACTCACTTACCCCAATCAGCAGTGCCACCTTAGCCATTTTGGACTTCCTAAGCTGATGCTACAAATTGCTGTGCC
Organism: Waterburya sp.; assembly: GCA_036703055.1. Lineage (GTDB taxonomy): Bacteria > Cyanobacteriota > Cyanobacteriia > Cyanobacteriales > Coleofasciculaceae > DATNPV01. Next base: position 32,283 of record DATNPV010000097.1, on the reverse strand, counting down.
GCCTCAATAGCTGCTTGTAACTCTTGCTGGGAGCTAGCTTTAACCTTGAGTTTCTTGCCGTTGGCTTCGACTTCCAGCTCAATGGGTTTATTCCCAAGGCGATCGGTTAAAAATCCAAACAAAGCTTTGATGTTTTTGACATTCACCTCAGCCGTTAGCAGCCCAAGGAGAAATCCGCCCCCCTTGCCTCTCTCTGGTGGATTTGGATCGGCTACGAGATTAGCGTCCTCTACTTCATCCAGTTCACGCATCTGCTGCAACAGCTTTTCCGTTTCTTCTTGCAGTTCCTCGTCCTCTAAATCAGAATCTTTGAGGGTGAGCGTGAGCTGGATATTGGAGCTACTTGTCATGGATAAACCTCTTAATTTGGATAGTATCCAAGTTAACCTCTATGTAATCAATGGTACGAGTTGGAATTTCGGAGTGAGTTGTTGTGATCACAAAGGTTTGCGATCGCATTCAACCAACTCTCCAGCATTCCGCTGCAACCCCTATTTCATCTTTGGTCACATTCTCGCTCTAGTTCTTGGTCGTCCCAAGATGCCGGATCGTTCAACGGTTCCAAGTGAGTAGAAATATGGGTTTTAGGCAAAGCTCTGCAAATCGCTAACTCGACTTCCTCGCATAAGTCATGACCTCGCTTAACACTCCATTCCCCAGGTACCAGGACGTGGAATGACACGAAGCGCCGAGTTCCAGCTACCCGCGATCGCAGGGCATGAAACTGAATACCCTGGTGTTCATAGGGGCGCAGCGTCTCAACAATGATTTGCTGTTCCTCAATAGGTAGCGCTGCATCCATTAAACCCGAACCCGTTTCCCGCAGAAGCTTCCACCCTGTCCACACAATATTGACTGCTACAATGATGGCGATTATGGGGTCAAGCCTAAGCCAGCCCGTCAATTTCACTAATACAACACCTAGCAAAACTCCAGCCGAAGTCCATACATCCGTAAACAGGTGATGTGCGTCGGCGCGTAAAGTCACTGATCTTAAACGTTTGCCAGCTCTCATCAGGATTAGGGCAACACCCCCATTAACGACCGACGCCAGCAGCGAAATCCCCAAGCCCAATCCAACCTGTTCCAGCGGCTGTGGAGCGAGTAAGCGTCCCCATGTAGCCCAAGCAATACTAGCGGCAGCAACAATAATCAGCGCACCTTCCAATCCGCTAGAGAAGTATTCGGCTTTGGAATGACCATAGGGGTGTGTCGCATCAGGTGGTTGAGCCGCTCTTGTTAGCGCCCAAAATGCGACTAGAGCCGCCACCAGATTGACAATTGATTCAATTGCATCAGAGAGCAACCCTACTGAGTTAGTCAGAAAGTAGGCTCCAAACTTCAGTGCTATAGTTACTACCGCCGCTCCTATCGAAAGGACTGCGTAAGACCTTGCAGAAGAGCTGTTTGTTGCCATACTTCAAACCAGGAAGGGCAAGGGAATCCCCATATTAGGCTACGTATATCTTCAGTTTGTTACATCCCTCAAATGGATTATTCGCCAATAGATGAGAGGAACCACGCTTTACGATCAAGAGTACAGAGGTAAACTCAAGAAAACAGACTGCTCGATAGCTAAAACCAAGGTTTGATAATGAGCAACCTCATCATGAAACAGGGGAGGTTTTGAGATATGGCTAGATGGACTGCACAAGACAAAGAAATTTATCGAACCGAAATTATGCAACGCATCACCGCTGTGATGCCCTCGGTAATGCAGGAATACGGCTCAATTAACTGGGCAGAAGCAGTCAAAGACTATCGTACAGACCATGACTATTACCCAGATTACATCCATGCTCCCATTCATGGTGTAACGGATGGCTACACCAACCCCCAACATTGCATCGCTTGGGATGCGGCGATGGATGCCATTATTCCCTTAGCCCACAAAGTGAGTTGCCAGGAGTTTCGCGAGAAGATGGCGGAACTCATTCCACTTGATGCTCAAATTGAAACAGTCCTAGAGCTAGGTGCAGGTACGGCGGAAGGTGCGTTAGCTTTGGCACGGCGGTTCCCGCAGGCTATGTTTACTGTTACTGACATTTCGCCTTATATGTTGGTTATTAGCCAACACAAGTTTGATCAGGCTGGGTTTAGCCATTGCGCCACCTTCGAGCAAGTAGATGCCCGTCAAACTCCCTACCCTGATAACTCCTTCGATTTAGTCACTTCATCCCTACTCTTCCACGAGACACCGAAAGAGTGGACGCCCAAAATTCTCAAGGAAATGTACCGCATCACTAAACCAGGCGGTTGGGTACTTTACTCTGATACCTATCGCGGCGAATATGCTTTGAACGCCTCTTTACCAGAACCGTGGTTGAGTGACTTTATTAGTTTCAACTTTGAGTATGAATTTGCTAAGGCGGGTTTTACTCAACTCGATTACATTCGCTATGCCGTAGGATTGTGGTACATGGTAGGGCGCAAGCCAGAGTCATAGTACATTTTTGCCTTTTGCCTTAAAACCAGGAAGCGATGTACCTCATTTAAATGAAAACTGCTGTAATAGGTTATGAGCCGAACGACTCGCGTATGGTAGGCTACGCATCGCAAGCCTGAATGAAGAGTCTACTATGGCAACTGCTAGAGAACTCACTTGGGGCGTCCGTTGGCGCATTCCAATTATCCTTGCTGTAACCGTATTCGTTAACTACCTTGATCGCAATAACCTGGCATTAGCCCTACCCCGCATTGCTCAGGAATTTGGCTGGAGCGATCGCGAAGTGGGTTCAAAGGGTGAATTACTTTTAGCTGCGTTCTTTCTCTCCTACGCCCTATCGAACATGCTGCTTAGCCCACTCGCTGAGCGGTTTGGCCCTAAGCGCAGTATTATTGCTGCCATTGTCGCCTTCTCACTGTTCACTATCCTGAGTGCCCCACTCGGACAGTCAATCACCGCCCTGATTGGGCTACGCCTGCTGCTGGGACTCGGAGAGGGGGTGCACATCCCAATGCTGAGCGTAATCTCCAGTCGATGGTTTCCAGTGGGTGAGAGATCGCGAGCGAATGCGATTTGGGGCGCGGGAATCCTGCTAGCTACCGCCACAGCACCCTTGATTGTCATTCCGTTAATCAACGCCATCGGTTGGCGTCCTATGTTTGCCGTACTCGGTGTGCTTGGGATGCTGCTCTCGATTCCGCTCGTTTGGTTTTTAGTGGAGGATGAACCTCGTCATCACAGGAAAGTGAGTGAGGCTGAGTTGGCGTATATTCGTGCTGGACGTGCAATATTGAATGTTGCAACCCTGAGAACGCCTAGAGTAAGCTATATACGCGATCGGCGATTTTGGCTGGCAGTTGGAGGCGGAATCCTCAACGCCTTTTGTGCCTTCGGCATCCTCAATTGGTTACCGACTTACTTCAACCGCGCCAAAGGAATTGACTTTGAACGATTGGGTTGGCCTTTAGCCATCATCTTTGCTACGGGTATTGTAGGGATTATCCTCATGGCTTATTTGGGCGATCGCCTCCAGCGCCGAACTCTGCTCGCGAGTGTAGGTTTCCTGGTTGCAGGTGTAATGGTGTACATTGCGTCGCTTGTTAACTCTCTGGGACTGCTGGTGCTATTTTTTGCGATCGCCGTATTTTGCCAAAGCGCCTACGGTGCTCAGGAGTATGCAATTGTTCAACACCTCTTACCTGCCGAGAAAGTGGGGGCTGGCACTGGATTGTACAACGGGTTATCAATCCTGTTTGGTGGTGTCGGTGGCTCACTTATTCCTGGCACAATCGTTGCTACCACTGGCAGCTTCGATGCTGGCATTTTGAGCATTGTTGTGGGGGCTTTTGTTGCAGCCTTCATTCTATTTGTGCTAGCACAGATGATTCAATACTAAGCTATAGCAAGTCTAAATGAATGGTGAACCCTTTTTATCAATCTAGGGAATAAGTCATGGGTCATGGGTGATAGGGAATAGTTTCCAATTACCAATTACCGATTACCGATTACCTATTACCTATTACCACTATCTGCATCCTTCATCCTTCAGGTAACACAAAATATTTGACTATCATGCCTACCCGACCTTATTTATTTTATGCGTTGACCAACAGTGTCTGTTCCCAGTGCTTGGTCAAGGTGGAGGCCAAAATTATTTTTCGAGATGATTGTGTTTACTTGGTTAAACACTGCCCTAAACACGGGCATCAGGAAGTCTTGATTGCTGATGATATTGATTATTACAAACAATCCCTGGAATTCATCAAACCAGGAGATATGCCCCTTAAATTTAATACGCCGATTAAACAGGGTTGTCCCTATGATTGTGGGCTTTGTCCCGATCATGAACAGCATAGCTGTTTAACCTTGATTGAAGTAACTGATAGATGTAATCTATCTTGCCCTATTTGTTATGCTGATTCCGGCGTTGAAGAAACTTCTCCTCATGGGCATCAAGTCCGACGCCATCGCAGCTTAGTGCAAATCGAAAAGATGTTAGATGCCATCGTGGCGAATGAAGGAGAACCGCAAGTTGTGCAGATTAGTGGGGGTGAACCGACGATTCATCCGGAATTTTTTTCCATCATGGACTTGGCCAAAAGTAAGCCTATTCGTCATTTAATGATTAATACCAATGGAGTGAGGATTGCTAAAGATAGAAATTTTTGCGATCGCCTAAGCCAATACATGCCAGGAATTGAAGTCTATCTCCAGTTTGACAGCTTTGAGGGGGCTGCACTTCGAGAATTACGAGGAGCAGATTTACGAGACGTTCGAGAAAAAGCGATCGCCCATCTCAACGAATTTAATATCTCCACGACTCTAGTCGTTACCCTAAAAAAGGGAGTAAATGACCAAGAAATTGGCAAAATTATTGAGTACGCCTTACAACAAAAATGTGTGCGAGGTGTTACATTCCAACCCATTCAAGCGGCTGGACGCTTAGAAGGATTTAATGCTAAACGTGATAGGTATACTTTAACAGAAGTGCGTCGCTCAATTTTGCAGCAAAGTCCTTATTTTAAGCCGGAAGATATTCTCCCAGTTCCCTGCCATCCTGACTGTTTAGCGATGGCCTATGCCCTTAAACTCAATGGTAAAGTTATACCCCTCACTGGACTCATTAATCCTGATACCTTTGTTCAAATCATGCCCAATAGTGTTCTTTATGAGCAAAACGAAGAACTCAAAGGTAAAATTTTTGAACTCTTCTCAACTAGCCATTCACCCAAGTCAGCGGCGACCTCATTAAAACAGCTACTCTGTTGCTTACCAATGATGCCAGTTCCCGAAGGAATTACGTATGAAAATATATTTCGAGTGATGATTGTGCAGTTTCTCGACCCTTATAATTTTGATGTTCGTTCGGTCAAACGCTCTTGCATTCACATTGTCCATCCGGATGGACGGATTATTCCGTTTGATACGTTTAATATGTTCTACCGCGAGGGAAGTATTGGATATTCATTAGTGACTCAGCTCATCTCTGAGTCTTCCTCTGTGCCATCAAGTTCGTAGAGCACTCTATGCTCCAGAGTAATAAACGGATAAGTATTAATTTTAGGAATTTTTTGGCTGATGTGATAATGATAGGGACAGGCGAAAGCAATGCGCCCGTATTTTTCTAATCTTACCAACAGGCTTCTCCTCAACGACCCTGATGCAGTGGAGACTTCTATAAAGTTCATCGAATCCAACAGCCAAGATGGTGGGCACGGAAGGGTTCGTGCTTTGATGTGCCGTCGTCTCAAGCATTGCACACTGAGCCAGCAGCAGCGTACTCGACTCGTCCGCTACGTTGTAGAACGTCTTTGCACGGGTGCTTTTGCCCAACAGTTCAAAGATGAGTTGCGCCTCATTCTATTCCTCGACGCACCTGCTCTTTTTGAGGCGGCGCTTAAAAGTCTTACCGATGAGCGTGAGTATGTCCGTCGCCATGCTGAGTGGATTTTAGCGCATGATCTGAAGTATCAGACCAGTTTGGAACTCAACACAAAACCTCAAAGTTACAAAAACCACAAACGTAAACGAAAACGGTTGTCGAGTTAAGGTAAAAACTCCGTTAATTCTTAGAGATTTTCAGTTAAATCGACCCAGTTAATTTTGTAGCAACTACGCCATGTCAAACAGGAATCACGATTTAGGAATCCTAGTAGGTGTCTTGAGTACCCTAGGTATCAATTTTTTACTATTCATATTCCTTATAGCCTATTTATCAAAGAATACTTATCTTTCTCAAAGTACTTTTGGACCCGCTTTTATTTTTGGAATTTCTGTCTATCAATTAATTTATGTTGTGCCAGCAATCATTTGGCTAAAACAACGGCAACACTGGGGAACAATGAAAGGAGTAATTATTGCGGCGGTTACGACGGCTCTATTAACGGGGCCATGCTTTGTAGTATTCCTGGCTAACAGTTTGTAAGATACATAACTTGATAATGGGGAATCGGGAATGGGGAAGAATCCCATCTTGCACCTGGCGGTTGGAACCGCAGCTACACAAACAAAACCTGCCGGGAGCAGGTTACAAAACCCTTGATTTTTGGTGAGTCCGTACAGGCGGACGAAGGTTTGTATATGCCCCTCCAATTCCATTGGAGAGGGGTTGGTACAAGATGTCAGGAAGAGAAATTTTCAGTGTTTGTTGTGAATGCAAGTTCATAGGTGTCTGACTTGATTAGTCGTTATCTCCCCATCCCCCCGTCAGTCAAGAGCAGTCGCCTTAGAAGCGTGGCAGCTTACTTCCTGCACCAACTCAGCCAACTTTTGTGCAGCCCCTGGTTGACCCCGTACCGCACGAAGGCGCGATCGCATCTCCTCTAACTTTTCCGGATGCTCTAAATAATCAAGGACAAGTTGAGCGACCTCACCAGGCTGGAGTTGACCCACCCATTCCGGCACAATCTCTTCCTTCGCCCAAATATTAGGCCAGGCAAATAGACGCTTGTGCCGCAAAACCTGTTGTAAAATGATAAAATTAATTATCTTAGCCATACTATACCCAATTCCTGGTAAACGAGCCAAAATCCCTGGTAACCCATCCCAAGCCCGCATCGCGTCCAGTTGTTGGGTTGGCAGCAAAACAATCATCGGCATGGTTAAAGAACCTAACTCCGCTGTATTCGCTCCCACCGTGGTGAGGCACAGGCAACATTGAGATAACAATTCATAGGCCGGAAACTCCTGCCAAAGTTCCACGCATAAGCCGTTAGCAGTCTTCAGGAAGGGTCGATTTGATGATTTGGGATTTATAGAATCTTGAGCTGCTGCTTTCAGTTCCCAGTCAGAAGGGTAGCTCGCATCAGCCTCCGGAATCACTAATTGAGCTTCTGCCCATCCCAACTCCCGAATTAGGGGATTGTGTTGAGGGTTGGCAAAACGAGCTAGGGTTGATAGGTCTAAGGTCGGTGCAACGGGGATGACAAAACGAGTTTGGGGTCTAGAGGCGTGAATATGTTGCGCGATCGCTAACCCTAACGGGACACCCTGCGCTAGTTTGGCTGGTTTTGACCCTGGCAGTAGTCCAATGAGTTCGATTTTAGATTTTAGATTTTGGATTTTGGATTGGGAGTGATTTTTCTCATCTCCTACATCCGCCATTAAATCCCCAACTACAGTTAATTTGTGGGCGTACTGTTTTGGAGCATCGGCAATAATTTTAGGCTGCATCACACCGAAACGGTCAATCCACTGATGCCAACGCGCCTCCCACTCGGCATAGACAACCGTGCGATAACCCAAACGCTTGCCAATAATGACGGGAAAAAATTGGTCGCCACCTAAGAAGACAACTATACCGTTGTCGCGCCAGTCCCAGTTTTGGGCTGTCTTTCCCCACAGCAAAAAGGGAAAAAAATGTTGTGCATCCTGAACTCGATCAACTTCAGGGTAGGATTGGGCGATCGCAGTTTCTTTCCCCGTTGCATTCGGACAAGGCGACAGAATAACTGAGATGCGGACCAAAGAACGGTCATTTCCAAGTAATTGCCGCAAGGCTTTGACCGTGGGACGAACCCAAGTTGTTACCTCTCCTGGGCCATTAGAAAGAATTAAGATGTCAGTCGATGGCATTTTTTCATCATTCCTTGCTGTTGAGCGAGTTTTTGTTTTTGATCAGCGAATCACCAGTAAGCTAGTTAATAACCACTGAGAAATAGCCTCGCGATCGCATCGTATAGATGAGTCCCAGAAACACTTCTGTAGCGATTGCCTTGAGCAACATTTTCAGAAGCCATACTAGGGAAGACACTCTTGAGTAGGTGGCGTGGCACAGATGTCAAACGAGAAGCAGACGTTTCAAAAAGTAAAGGAGAGGGTACAGGGATTTTTTACACCATCACCAGAAAGTAACTTAACGCCAGAAGCGGTAAAACAGCGCAGGAATGAGGCTTTTTTACAGTTTTTCCAAGGGGCAGCTACAGCCTTGATGGGCATTTGGCTAGCACCTGTTTTCTTCGGACAAAGCAACTTGGTGATCATCGTGGCTGTGCTTTGTGCATTACCGTTTGTGATACAAGGATTGAAAATCTGGACGTCAGCCCCTCCAGTCACTAAGACTCCTACAGCGTCTAAATCACCCAGTCCACCCCGCCCGAATTCTCGCACCAAGTTATCCACTCCAACCCGTCACCGAGCTAAATCTGCCCATTCACCGCGTTCAACGACGAAGATTGCTCAAGCCGATACAACTCCCAAAATTCCCTTGAGCGATTTGCAGCAACAGGGATGGAAAATTACCTATGATTTACCGCTTCCTAACTTAGGGGATGTGGATGTATTTTTGCAATCTCCCAAAGATAACTACTTTATTGTTGATGTTCACTCTTGTCGAGGTGAAGTTTTCTTCGATGAGGGTTTACTAAGGCGTCGTGAGGGGACAAGTGTTACCAATTTCGAGAAGGATTTACTGCAACAAGTTGCTGATCAAGCCTTGGCTGTAAAAAACCTAAAGCGCTTAGGTTGCGTCACTCCCATTCTTTGTTTTACCGAGGCGAAATTAAGCATTGAGACTGTCAATAACAAAGCACGAGATGTGTATGTTGTCAAGAAAGAATCGTTGGTGCGGAAGCTAGTCAGGCTCGATAACGGATGACTCAATCGGTCGCCTCCTGAAAAAATTAATTTTTGTAAATCTATATTTGGAGTAATGACTTCAGATATTGTAAATAAATGTAAATAAATTTCTCAAAAATCCTATCGAATTGTGTCAGATAAAGCCCCAAACCGCCATCAGGCAAGCGTTTTTTGGTAGAAACACTAATGTTGCCTACACACTAACCTGAGCCATGAAGAGTGAGTCCTTACTCCGCCGAACACTCACTCCTCATCACTCATCCCATGAGAAGAGAACGCGCATCATAAGGAGCCTTACCGCATGTTCACTCACGTCAAGTCCACCATTCGCCGCATTACCCCAGAGTCTCTGAATGGGCGTCATTTGCTCAAGGTGGTCTATGTCGTGCTAGAGCCACAGTATCAGAGTGCACTGTCAGCCGCTGTTCGCTCAATCAATACCAAACAACCGGATGTAGCCATTGAAATCAGTGGTTACTTGATCGAGGAACTCCGTGACCCTGAGAATTATGAGGAGTTTAAGCGAGATATTGCCCAAACGAATATCTTCATCGCTTCCCTCATCTTCATTGAAGACCTTGCTGACAAGGTGGTAGCGGCAGTGGAACCGCACCGCGATCGCTTGGACGCGGCTATCGTCTTCCCCTCTATGCCTCAGGTAATGCGCCTGAACAAGTTAGGTAGCTTCTCGATGGCACAGTTGGGTCAATCAAAAAGTGCGATCGCGCAATTCATGCGAAAGCGCAAGGAGAAATCGGGTTCCTCCTTCCAAGACGGGATGCTCAAGCTACTGCAAACCCTGCCCAAAGTCCTGAAGTATCTGCCGATGGACAAAGCGCAGGACGCTCGGAACTTCATGCTTAGCTTCCAGTATTGGCTGGGTGGTTCCTCGGATAACCTGGAGAACTTCCTGCTGATGCTCGCCGATAAGTATGCCATGAAGGGTCAGAAGCTGAGCTTCAATGAACCCGTCGTTTATCCGGATATGGGTATCTGGCATCCTCTCGCCCCAACCATGTTTGAGGATGTCAAGGAGTACCTAAACTGGTACAGTAGCCGACAAGATATCTCCGCTGACTTAAAAGACCCCTTAGCCCCTTGCATCGGCTTAGTGCTACAACGCACCCACCTCGTCACTGGTGATGATGCTCACTATGTGGCAATCGTGCAGGAATTTGAAGCTATGGGTGCTCGCGTGATTCCTGTGTTTGCCGGGGGTCTAGATTTCTCGAAGCCAGTGGATGCCTACTTCTACGAGCCAATGGGTAAGACCCAAACGGCTATCGTGGATGCTGTGGTATCGCTGACTGGATTTGCTCTTGTAGGCGGCCCAGCACGGCAAGACCATCCTAAAGCCATTGAATCATTAAAACGGTTGAACCGCCCCTACATGGTGGCACTACCTCTGGTGTTCCAAACAACTGAGGAGTGGGAGAATAGTGATTTAGGGTTGCATCCGATTCAAGTGGCGTTGCAAATTGCGATTCCTGAGTTGGATGGTGCGATCGAACCGATTATCTTATCAGGACGAGATGGAACAACCGGAAAAGCGATCGCACTCCAAGACCGGATCGAAGCTGTCGCCCAACGCGCTTTGAAGTGGGCCAATCTGCGCCGCAAGCCGAAACTCAATAAAAAAGTTGCGATTACCGTTTTCAGCTTCCCACCCGATAAAGGCAATGTCGGTACTGCCGCTTACCTCGACGTGTTCGGCTCCATCTATAAAGTAATGGAAGCCCTGAAGCACAATGGGTATGATGTGCAAGGCTTGCCAGAGTCAGCCGAGATGCTGATGCAAGAAGTCATCCACGATGCTCAAGCGCAGTACGCCACTCCCGAACTGAATATTGCCTACAAGATGTCAGTACCAGAGTATGAAGAACTCACCCCTTATTCAACACGGTTGGAAGAAAACTGGGGTCCACCTCCGGGACATTTAAATAGTGATGGGCAAAATCTGCTGGTTTACGGCAAGCAATTCGGCAATGTCTTCATCGGTGTTCAGCCGACATTTGGTTATGAAGGCGACCCGATGCGGTTGTTGTTCTCCCGTTCCGCCAGCCCTCACCACGGCTTTGCCGCATACTACACCTATTTAGAAAAAATTTGGAAAGCTGACGCGGTGCTGCACTTCGGCACACACGGTTCACTGGAGTTCATGCCGGGTAAGCAGATGGGGATGTCTGGGACGTGTTACCCCGATAATCTGATTGGTTCTACCCCCAACCTCTATTACTATGCCGCGAATAATCCCAGCGAGGCGACGATTGCTAAGCGCCGCAGTTACGCCGCAACGATTTCTTACCTCACGCCACCGGCTGAAAATGCAGGGTTATATAAGGGGTTAAAGGAACTAAGCGAATTAATTGCTTCTTACCAAACCCTGAAAGATACCGGGCGCGGCATTCCAATTGTTAACACCATTATGGACAAGTGCCGTTTGGTGAATCTGGATAAGGATATTGCTCTGCCAGAGCAAGATGCCAGTGCGATGAGTGCTGAACAACGGGATACTCTAGTTGGCTTGGTGTACAAAAAGCTAATGGAGATTGAATCTCGGCTGCTGCCCTGTGGGTTGCATGTGATTGGGAAACCACCAACAGCCGAAGAAGCGATCGCAACTTTAGTCAATATCGCCGGACTCGATCGTCCTGAAGAGGAAATCCTGAGTCTACCTCGGATTATCGCCAACAGTATCGGGCGCGAAATCGATGAAGTTTACAGCAATAACGACAAAGGCGTCTTAGCCGATGTTCAGTTGCTGCAAGAGATAACCCTGGCAACTCGTGCGGCAGTATCTGCCCTCGTGCAAGCGCAAGCCGATGCCGATGGTCGGGTTTCCAAAGTCTCCAAGCTCAACTTCTTCAATATGGGCAAAAAAGAGCCTTGGATTGAAGCCCTGCACGACCTAGGTTACACCAAGGTAGATGCTCAAGCACTCAAACCCCTGTTCGAGTATCTAGAATTCTGCCTCCAGCAAATCGTTGCCGATAACGAACTTGGGGCAATGCTGAAAGCCCTCGAAGGAGAATACGTCCTTCCCGGCCCCGGTGGCGACCCCATCCGCAACCCCGATGTATTGCCCACGGGTAAGAACATCCACGCCCTCGACCCGCAATCGATTCCCACAACGGCGGCGGTTAAATCAGCCAAAATTGTGGTCGATCGACTGCTGGAACGTCAACGGTATGAAAATGGCGGAAAGTGGCCTGAAACCATCGCGTGTGTTCTCTGGGGTACCGATAACATCAAAACCTATGGGGAATCGCTGGCACAAATTATGTGGATGGTGGGCGTCAAACCCGTACCTGATGCCTTGGGTCGAGTGAACAAGTTAGAATTACTGTCCCTAGAAGAGTTGGGCCGTCCTCGGATTGACGTTGTCATCAACTGTTCCGGCGTCTTCCGCGACTTGTTCATCAACCAAATGAACCTCCTCGACCAAGCCGTGAAGATGGCAGCAGAGGCGGACGAACCTGTAGAAATGAACTTTGTCCGCAAACACGCCATGCAACAAGCTGAGGAAATGGGCATCAATCTGCGGCAAGCTGCTACTCGCGTCTTCTCCAATGCTTCTGGTTCCTACTCCTCGAATATCAACCTGGCAGTAGAAAACAGCACTTGGGAAAGCGAAGCTGAGTTGCAGGATATGTACTTGGCGCGGAAATCGTTTGCCTTCACCTCAGATAACCCAGGCACGATGGAACAAAATCGGCAGATTTTTGAGACAGCCCTCAAAACAGCCGATGCGACGTTCCAAAATCTCGACTCTGCTGAGATTAGTCTGACGGATGTCAGCCACTACTTCGACTCTGACCCCACGAAGGTTGTCGCCAGTCTGCGGGGAGATGGCAAGACGCCAGCGTCCTATATTGCTGATACCACAACGGCAAATGCTCAAATCCGTACCCTTTCGGAAACCGTGCGTTTGGATGCGCGGACTAAGCTACTCAATCCCAAGTGGTACGAGGGAATGCTGAGTCACGGCTATGAGGGAGTACGGGAACTCTCGAAGCGGTTGGTGAATACGATGGGTTGGTCAGCAACGGCTGGCGCTGTCGATAACTGGATTTACGAAGATACAAATACTACGTTTATCCAGGATGAAGAAATGCGGAAGCGGTTGATGAACCTGAATCCTCATTCCTTCCGCAAGGTTGTATCGACATTGTTGGAAGTGAATGGTCGCGGGTATTGGGAGACGAGTGAGAGTAATTTGCAGATGTTGCGCGAGTTGTATCAGGAGGTTGAAGACCGGATTGAAGGGATTGAATAGGCTGTTGGACTACACTACGACCTAAACTTAAAACTTCTTTCACTGACAACAGAGCTAATGAAGGCTCTGTTTTTTTTTTCTACAAAATCTGATTATCCTATCGGGCATTAGGCAATATAAAAAGAACTTAATCCCATTTCCTCCTTTATAAGATGCTTATCTATGGCTGATAGCTTCTCAGTAAGGAATCAAATTTATTGCCATCTTTGACTCAATGGAGTATAGTAATAGAAATAGGGCAAATCCGCTCTTAGTGGACGAGACCTAGACTCAACAAAACACGTTTATATAATTATCTGATCCAAAATATCTAGCAATTTTGCTAGGTAGTTTGGTGTGTTTTTGTTTGTATCTAGGAGCGATTATGCCCTCAAGAGGAAATGTAGGTGACAACGGTATTCTAGCAGAGGCTCGCCAACTGATTGAAGTTGGTTCAGCCAAGACAATGTGTGAAGCGCTTCAGATACTCATGAACAAGGCTAGAGGCGGTCGTGATAAAGCTAAACAGGAGAAAATCAAAGCAACGCAGAAGGCTAAAGGATGCCGGCGCTGTCGTAAACGTTAGAATCAGGTCAGAGGCATGGACAAGCAAAGTATTCAGACACTGCTAGACGATTGCGGTTCAGATGATCCAGCACTGCAAGCGGAAGCAGTTATTGAGTTAGTTGATGCCCAAGCCTATGTGGCTGTGCCGGAGATAGTGAATTTACTAACATCTCCCGATCCTTCAATTCGCTCTAGTGCGGCATACGCCTTGGGTTATTTAGGCTCAAAAGCAGTGGAAACTGTTGGTCCTGTTCTGCTCAACTTACTAACCGACCCAGAAGTAATTGTTAGATCTGAAGTAGTCGAGGCATTGGGCGGACTTCACTATATACCCGCAGTTGAGCATATTAAATATTCGCTACAAAATGATCATGAACCACTTGTTCGGGCATCAGCAGCTGAAGCGTTGGGTGAAATAGGGGATAATCAAGCCTTAGCGACTCTTGAGCTTTCACTGAAAGATTCCGATGAGTCTGTTCGGGCTTATGCTGCCAACTCAATTGGGCTTTTAGGAACGCCTCAACTAGTGCCAAAACTTGAGACCTATCTGCAATCAGAGCATTCTCTGAGGGTCAAGGCTGAATTACTGGGAGCAATGTATCGACTTGGCGCGACAGAACACTTAAATCAGCTAATAAGTCTGTTGGATAATGCTGATGAACATCTAGCAACTTGCATTCTGAATCTTTTAACGGATCTAACAGAACGCCAAGTTCCATCAGCACTGGCGGATGATGCACCTAAGATCTGTAAGTCATTAACTGGGATTGTAGAACGCTTTCCCATCCTAAGTTCTCATGCTGAAGAGATTGCAATACAGTTAAAGTCCTCTTGTAGATTGGGTCAAGATGACGCTTCGCTATAAAATTATTCTCTACTGGAGCGAAGAAGACCAGGCGTTTATTGCGGAAGTACCGGAGTTACCGGGTTGTACTGCTGATGGCGAAACTTATCAAGAAGCACTGCAAAATGTAGAAGTTATGATGCAGGAGTGGATTGAAACGGCTAAGGAGTTAGGGCGTCCAATTCGGAGAACCTAAAGGTCGCTTGATGTTCGCTTAGTTGATGAAGACTGAAGTGCGATCACTTTTGGAGTGTTGGTGAATGCGATCGCGTCTATTTTTCCCAACATGCGATCGCGTTTGCAGTATCGGTGGATGCGATCGCGTCTATCTTTCCCCAAGGTGCGATCGCCATTCTCACCAATCAGCCATCTTCAAATGGATTCAATATACTCAATCCATCAACACGTCTAAAATCCTCAACATTACGAGTCACCAATGTACAACCTTCAGCCAAAGCGCAAGCTGCAATTAAAGAATCTGCTAACCTAACACGATAATTACGTCGGATTTCGGCAGCACAATCTAAAACTACTTCCGTCAACGATACACAGCTAATAGTTCTCAAAAACTCTCGCATCAAATTCGCCTCAACCTCAGTCAAATCGGGGTAGCACAGCAACTCTACCCAAGTAATTGGGCAGTAGAATCCTACAGCCTCGCCAGCTTGAATTTCCTCAAAGATCGGCTGCGCGATTGGGTCATCATTGAAGTAATAAATCAGGATGTTTGTATCTAGTAGATAAATATTATTCACCCCATTCTTGTCTGAGTGCTCTTTGGAATTCTAAAGCATCTACACGCTTAGGTAAAAATCCTCGCCATTTGTCTTTACTTTCCCTTTGTATCTCTGGAAGGCGATGCTGATGCTCCGATATTACCTTCCGACGAACCAGCGCCGCCAATTCTTCCAACAGCCGTAGTTGCTCATCAGAGGTAAGACTTTGAACTTGACTGAGTACTTCGTTATAGGTAGACATGGACTTTATCTGATATTTCGTTGTGTTCTAAGTCCAATATATACATCAGAGCGATCGCGTTTGGAGTTTCGGTGGATGTGATTCGCTTACGCATTAGCTACGCTTCACGCATCTATCTTTTCCAACATACGATCAAGTCGAACTCTAAGAATAGAATAGTTCCTTTAGAGTAAGTATTTTGCCTGCCCGACACATCAGTCAAAATTCCGGTATGGATGCCCTAACCCTCAACCTCCACCCCATTATTGAACTGACGGATGAGCAATTCTTTCAGCTATGTCAGTTCAACGAACTTATTAGATTTGAGCGTAATGCCGATGGTACATTACTGCTGATGCCTCTTGTTGGCGGCACAACTAGCATCCGCAATGCCAGTTTAACTGCTCAACTGGGCATGTGGAACCGTGACAATAAGCTGGGAATTGGTTTCGATTCTTCTACTGGTTTCACTCTACCCAATGGTGCTGTTCGTTCACCTGATGCGTCTTGGTTGAAGCGCGATAGATGGGATGCTCTTACTCAGGAGCAAAAAGAGAGATTTGCTCCAGTATGTCCTGATTTTGTAGTGGAATTACGCTCTGCTACTGATTGTTTGAAAAGGTTACAAGATAAAATGCGAGAGTACCGAGATAACGGTGCTAGATTGGGTTGGTTAATTGACTTAGAAACTCAGGAAGTAGAAATTTATCGCCAAGGTCAAAAGGTTGAGGTGCTTGAATCTCCAGCTAACTTATCTGGGGAAGATGTGTTGCCTGGGTTTGTCCTGAATCTTGAGCACATTTGGTAGTCATCAGTAACTTACGTCATAAAAGCGATCTCACTCCTCACACGCCTCAACTCGATAAAACAAACCTCCGCCAAAAAATCCACCTGCAACAAACCCACTGACAAACACCCATCCGGGAAGATGTCCTTCCGGCGCATCCAGTGAGAATGTCAGGTTCCTATAGCCAACCCAGGAGTCATTGACACGCCAAGCAACCTGATCGCCAAAAATTTTCCAAATATCTACATGGTTGTCTTGAATCGAATTCTCAATTTTCATCCAGATGCGCTTTTGCACACTAAACCCGAAGCGCCCACTACTATACTTGACCCATAATTGATCGATAATCCGCAGGTCTTGACAAGGAAACATTTCCATGTCTTCCTCCGTGAGCCAGCCTTCTTCTTCTCGCCCCGATGCTTTGAGCATTACTGCCTCAGTTTCCCGATCTGCCTTTTGCCATTCCCCAGCGGCTAGAAGCTCTTGCAAACGCGTATAATCTACTTTTTGCTCAGAATCCAAATCGGCAGCGAGTTCTCCTAAGTGAGCATCCAATGCTACACGAGCGAGCTTAGTTGGGGATGAATCTAAATCTTGGAAGGCAAATGCCGATTCTCTATGAGCCAGAATTCGCATTTCAATGGGTGCAATATCTTCATCTCGCAGGCTCAAAACCTTCTGTAAGTCCTGTAACTCACCGCGAGTGTAGTCACTTAACGGATATTCATGCTGAATGGCTTCAACGAGCGCCTGTTCGTATTCATACAACTTTTTCTTGTACTCTCGGTAAGGCTTGAGAACTTCCGCCTCAATCAATGCCGCCTCATCTTTAGACACTCTCAAACTGTCTCGCCTCGCGTTTAAGATTCTGCGAGCTACTGGCGAAATCTTGCCCCGGTAAACATAACGCTCGACCTCTTTGCGATACTTTAACTTGGGGTTACCAATGGGAACTTTCGCGAGGATAATTTTGTACCCTTCCTTAACGGTGTAGATTTCCGGTTTCATCGCCGGTGCTGAGCGTTGGACTTTGATACTGGCGTACTCATGCAGCTCATCCGCCGAAATTACCTCATCCTCATCTAAATCTGCGGCTCCTGTTTCAATGCCTTCAACCAAGAAACGAGTATACAGCGACAGATCTGAGCCTTCCTGTGCAAAGGAATATTGGGTAGAGGTGGAAGATGTGAGGATAACTCGTCCCTCACCACCGAGTTGGGTTCTAATATCAACGGAACTATCATCCTTGGCTAACAAGCCTTCGGCAAATGCGCCACTAAAGCAACAGTCGAGAATTACCGCCTGTCGTCTAGCACGGCTTTCACCCATGATTTCCTGCACAAACCGGGCTGCGATCGCAGTGGAGCGAATTAATCCTCCCCGCTCATTTTTGCGCGTGGCACGAGTGGCTAAATAGAGATTTCCATTTTCATCCTTGACACCGTGACCGGAAAAATATAAAAGTAAGAGGTCATCTCGATTGCGATCGCCAAATAGCTGCTCAATGGCAATTCCCATCTCCTGCGGTTCCGGATCGATGAGTACAATCACCTGATCAAAATTACCCATCTCCGGATTCTGCCAAACCCGCTGCATTGCCGCCACATCTTTTGCCGCAGCAGGAAGCTGATTGAAACCAGCTCCATACTGACTGACTCCAATCAGCAGTGCCACTTTAACCATTGCCAACGTCCTAACTTATTGCCAAAAATTCCTTCGCTGCCTCAATGGCGGCAGATAACTCTTGCTGACTATACGCTTTTACTTCCAGTGTTTTGCCGTCGGCTTCTACTTTCAGCTCGATCGGCTTTCCCGATAAGCGCTCCCACAAAAATTGCAGCAGTGCTTTAATATTCTGGGCATTTACCTCAGCCGTAAGCAGCCCAACGATGAATGCAGCACTCAGAGGCTTGCTTCCTTGGGGTAGCGTCTGCTCAGGTACGCGATGGACTTCTTTGAGTTCATCGAGCTGCTTCATTTGTTGAAAAAGACGCTGCGTCAATGCATCTAGTTCCTCTGGAGTGAAATCCGGTTCTGAATTTCTCAAGTCAAGGGTGACATCTACGTCTGAACCTCTAGGGGCGATCGTGACCTGAATATTGGATGTATTCGTCATTTCCCACCTTATTAATCGTCGCTACAATTTAATTCAAGTCCAGTCAAATCGTTATCGCCCACAAACAAACTTGGCTGTTCTGAATTGTAACGTCTATCATCCTTTGTGAGCCCATAGGTCACTGCCCAGAGCGACAGCATCCTCCACCAAGTTCATGGACTCACGCTGTCCCTAATTGGGCATTTGCCAAATTTTAATGGTACTGTCAGCACTGGCACTGACTAATTTCTTCCCATCTGGCGTTATAACGAGAGAATTCACCGAGCTGGTATGTCCCTTGAGGGTTTGGATTTCTTTCCCTGTAGAGAAATCCCAAATTTTTATCACACCATCAGCACTGGCACTGGCTAATTTCTTCCCATCTGGTGTAATGGCTAAAGGCTTAACGGCGCTGGAATGCCCGATGAGGGTGAGAAGTTCTTTCCCTGTGGAGAAATCCCAAATTTTGATGGTATTGTCTGCACTGGCACTGACTAATTTTTTCCCATCAGTCCTAAGGGCGAGAGAATTGACGGAAGCGATATGTCCCTTGAGGGTGAGAAGTTCTTTCCCTGTGGAGAAATCCCAAATTTTGATGGTATTATCTGCACCAGCACTGGCTAATTTTTTCCCATCTGGCGTCATCACTAGATAATTCACATAGCTGGAATGTCCCTTGAGGGTGAGAAGTTCTTTCCCTGTGGAGAAATCCCAAATTTTGATGGTATTGTCTGCACTGGCACTGGCTAATTTTTTTCCATCGTGCGTCATTACTACATAATTCACATAGCTAGAATGCCCCTTGAGGGTGCGGATTTTTTTTCCAGTTGCAAAATCCCAGATATCGATTGTATTGTCAGCCCCCCCTGTAGCGATTTTTTGCCAATCTGACGTCATGGCAAAGTAATTAATCGGGATAGATGCCTCAATCAGGGTACGAATTTCTTTTCCAGTAGTAAAGTTCCAAATTTTAATTTTATTATCAGCACTACTACTCACTAATCTTTTTCCATCAAGGCTAAGTGTTAGGTAATTAACATAGCTGGCATTTTCTGTGATCGTGCTGATTAATGGGCTTGCTGTATTGATGTAGTTGTGGTGAAGCTGCCAAATCCCATATCCTCCTCCGATAAGAGTCAGTGCAGCTACTCCGGCAATGAGCCATCTTTTTGAAGACGTTTCAAGTATCCACCCGAAAATTAAATTGTTCTGAGGGAGTTGAACGAATGTATTATTATTAATTTGAGTTGCCAATTGAGACTGAGGAACTTGCTGAGGACTCTGACAAATATTAGCGAGTTCATCTAAAATTTCCTGGGTATTTTTATGCCGCCTTGCCGCTGTAGGAGCCATTAACTTATCAATTAAGTTAGCCAACGGCTGAGAGATATGAAGAGCCAATTTACGCCAATGACATGTATCTGTTAAAGGTTCATAAATGGCTGAATCGGTTGCCTGCTTTCCAGTCAGCAAATAGACAAAAGTACGTCCTAAAGCATAAAAATCTGACTGAGGGACAGCATGACCTTTTTCTTGTTCTGGAGGTGTATAGCCGGTAGAGCTAATCTTTGTAACGCTGCCTGCTCCCCCCACATCAGCGAGGTAAGTATAGGTCAATTCTCTAGCTGTACCAAAGTCAATTAACACTAATTGACCATTGGAGCGGAGCATAATATTGGCGGGTTTAATATCGCGATGAAAATAGTTTTTTTGATGAACAAGATGCAAAATCTCTGTTAGCTGTTTTAACCAGTTAAGTGCTTGCTTTTCGCTAATTGGATTATTGCCTTGTTGGTACATCCACTCCCTCAAATTGAGGCCATCAATTTTCTCCATAATGATGCAGTGAACTGGCTCTGTGCTATTTTTTGGAAAAAACTGAAAGTACCCATCTGGCTCAACTCTAGGAATGCCAGGATGATGCAATTGGCTCAAGACAAGAGCCTCTTGCCGGAATAGCTCGATGACTCTGAGATTGTCGTTATGCTTGGGTTTGAGGACTTTGAGGATTTTGGGAATTGCCCCATTATAGGCTTCATAAACTTTCCCAAAACCACTGCTATCACTCAGCAAACGCATAACCTGATAGCGCCCCTGTAGCAACAAGTCTGAGCCACAATGGCGACAAATGCGATTGTTGACGTTAGCTGGGTCGTTGGGCTGAGGACATCTGGGATTGATACAGTAGCTCATGGCTGGCTACCTCCTGGTTGTATCCCTGATCATAGGATGGTCTACTGAAAATCATCTACTTAAAGAAATATTTATTTTCTCTGCTGGGAGAATAGGAGTTAGGGCGTGTCTTCCCCCACTCCCCCCACTCCTTCCATCTAGCTGGTGGCAAACTTCCACCGCCCTGCAATAGTGGTTCATCGCATTAATTCTGAGAGGTTAGATCGACTTTGTAGTAGGCGTTTCAGCGAGGACAGCGCTTACTACGAACTCGTCACAACTAATGCGATATAACACCAGCTCCTTCTGGGTTACGACTTCGTCACTTCCCCCAATTGTTCAGTACCCAAAGGACTCGGTGTCCAACCTTTAACAACTTTGCGTTTGGCTAATAGGGGTTTGGAGTGGACAATGGGCAGGCGCACGGCTTCCTTGTACAGGATTTCATCAATTTGCTGGTAAAGTTTGATGCGCTCTGTCTGATTTTCAAGGGTACGAGCTTGATCTAAGAGTTTGAACAGTTGCTCATTTTTCCAGTTCCCGATGTCAACGGTGGCATTGGGGCTAAAGTGAGGGTAGTAGAAGCTATCGGGGTCGCTATAGTCGCCGATCCAGCCCAGCATGAAGGCTTGGAATCCAGGGGATTTGTTGCGATCAGCCAGGTAGGCAGCCCAGTCTTTGGTTTGTAAGCTAACTTTAATTCCGATCGCGCTCAATTCAGCGGCAAAGGCTTCAGCAATCGCTTTGGGTGCGGGGAAGTAGGGGCGGCTGACGGGCATGTACCACAGTTGTAGGTCGAAGCCTTTGGGATAACCTGCTTTGGCAAGGGTTTGCAGGGCTTGCTGGGGATTGTACGGATAGTAGTTAATCTTTTCGGATTGATAGTCTTTGAACAAGGGAGGAGTAAAGTGAGGTGTGTGTTCCCCTAACTCGCCCCAAAATGCCTTTACAATTTCTGGTTGTTTGATCGCTTGGGCGATCGCTTGACGCACTTCTGGTTTCTTGAGAGGCTCATAGCTGGGATTGAGCGCTAGGTAACCCACATTAAAGGATGGGCGCAAGATAGCCTCTAGATTGGGGTCTTGCTGTACTTCTTGCAACTGATCGGGGGTGAGGTCTACCGTTAGGTCGATGACTCCTGCTCGCAATTGTACTAACCTGGCGGCTGGGTCGGTAATGAAGCGGAAAATCACCTGCTCTGACTTGGGTAACCCTTTCTTCCAGTAGTTCGGGTTTTTGGCGAGGACGATGCGATCGCCAGTGCACCATTCTCTGAATATAAACGGGCCTGTACCTACAGCAAACGATGAGGGTGTGCCGTATCTAGCTTGGGCTTTTTTAATCGCAGTAGGACTCGCTATCCCAAAGTAGCCAGCGGCGATGACAGAAGGGAAGATGGCGAACGGTTGTTTGAGAACGAACTTAATCGTATCCTTGCCCTCAACCACCACATCTTGAAGTAACGACTCTGGAGTTCCCTTAAAGCCGCCGAATAGGTTTTGCCAAATAATATAAGTCTTTCCCGCCTCACGATAGCCATACTCGCTTTTTGGGTTCCACCATCGATCCACATTAAACCTCACGGCCTCAGCGTCGAAATCAGTGCCATCGTGGAACATAACACCCTGCCGCAGCTTGAATGTCCAAACTTTACCACCTTCCGAAGGCTTCCACTCTGTCGCTAAACCCGGTTCCAAATCGGTGGTACCGGACTTGAATTCAATTAAGTGATCGTAAATTTGCTTTTGGACAATCAGGGAGTTGCCGTCCTCAATATTGCCCGGTTCCAGATTAACGGGTTCTCCACCCGCCCCATAAACGAGCGTCCCCTGTGAAATCACTCCGGGCTGATTGACAGATGGCGAGGGGGTATTACTCGTTTGGTTGGTTGAGGAGCGATTGCAGTTGGTAAGTGCGATCGCTAAAGTCAACGCCACAATGGCGACGAGAATTGACCGCATTAGTGAAGTGCGTCCTCGAGACGCCCACCGACCAAGCCTCATTGAACTCACTCCTGATAATTGGGCTGCAATCTCAACTATTTTCTCAGGCTGTAGGCCACTCGTCTAACCAAAATTCGGTAGAGGAACCTGAGGCTGAGTGCTCAATGTATCTGAAGTAACAAATGCACAATTCACATCTAGCTTTTAGCAGATTACTTCTCGGTAGAGAGTGACGTATGTTAACAGCCGACGCCGCTCTGTATTACGGGGTAACTGGTTTGGCTGTACTCTACCATGCAATTTGTTAACCGATTGACTTCTATAATTGAGCGCTCACATCTAGGCTGGCTGATCGGCGGCACATTCCTGGTATTCGCCGCGAATAGTTCACCTGCCGACGCTAACGTCACCATCGTTAGAGAAGAATTTACCACTTCAACTGCCTATGGATGGACGGTTGGGGGAAACTTTATCCCTTGCTTGACGGCAACAGGAACATCTGTCCAGGGGTCAATTCCCACCTGTGGAACAACCGCTGACGTACCGGGGTCGGGAGCGCTTCGGTTAACGGATACCCGCAGAGACCTACGAAGTTTTGTTTTTTACGACTATGCTATTCCTGCCAATCAAGGCTTGGTTATCACCTTTGATTACTTTGCCTATGGCGGCAGTACACTCCCCAGCGGGGCTGATGGGGCAGCGTTTTTCTTGTTCGATGGTAGTACAAATCAGCCTGTTTATGGGGCAGAAGGGGGTGCCCTTGGCTATGCCCAACAGGTCAGTACCACTGAGAATCAAAATGGGTTAACCAACGCCTATCTTGGGATTGGATTGGATGAATTTGGCAATTTTGCCAATGACTATGAAGGACGTGGTAACGGCTGTCCTAACCAATCTCCCTTTGGGGGGGGGCCTGGCTTATCCCCACCCCAAGCACAGATTAAAGATTCTGTAACGGTTAGAGGTCCGGGGAACGGGCAAAACGGATATTGTTTCCTCCGCAACACTGGTACTTTGGCGAGTAGGCCGGGTGGATTCAGCTTAGATAACCCAACCGCTCCTTCGCGCACAGTCCCCAACACCAGACGAAGAGTTAGGCTGACGCTCAGTACCAATAACACCGTAACGTTAGAAATAGACCCGACTGGAACAGGTACAGCCTTTCAAACAGTATTGAACGCTTTTC
This sequence comes from Waterburya sp., assembly GCA_036703055.1. Taxonomy (GTDB): domain Bacteria; phylum Cyanobacteriota; class Cyanobacteriia; order Cyanobacteriales; family Coleofasciculaceae; genus DATNPV01. The sequence continues at coordinate 8,455 of DATNPV010000097.1, read as the reverse complement.
CGGCTCCAGCCAATCGACCCAACAGCTTTAAGTTTGGTTTTGCCAGTTCAACGGGTGAAGGGGTTAATTTCCACGAACTGATCAATTTGCAAATCGAAACCCTCGCCACCCCACCCCTACCCGATTTAGCCATTACCAAAACTCACTCCGGGAACTTCATTCAGGGCGGAACAGGCAGCTATACCTTGAGAGTACAGAATTTACCAACAGCCACTGGCCCCACTTATGGCCCAGTAACCATTAGAGATACCCTACCTGCGGGCTTCAGCTTTGCCTCCGCGACGGGGACGGACTGGAGGTGTTCGGCAGTGGGGCAAGAAGTTACCTGCGTTTATGATGGCCCTGCCGTAAATCCTGGTAACAGTTTGCCAGACCTCACACTCAACGTTAACGTCACTGCCCCCCCTGGTACTTATATCAACCAAGGACAGGTTGCAACGCAAGGGGATAGTAATGCAACGAACAACACGACACAAGATTCAACACAAGTTGTCACGCCAGGGCAGCCTAATTTACGTCTAGTGAAGCGCATTACAAATGTTACTAGAGGGGGTGTACCGCTGACCAATGTTAATTTCAGCGGTTTTGTCGATGACCCTGCTGATACAAATGACAATGCACCCGGTTGGTCTCAACAAGCGCCTGTGGGAGTGTTTCAGTTGGGGATTGAAAATACGTTGCAACCCAACGATGAAGTTGAGTACACCGTTTATGTCTTATCTGATGGGGGAAGTCCAGCCAACAACATCAATTTCTGTGACTTAATTCCCACCGGAACGAGTTTTGTTCCTGGTAGTCTGCAATCCGTTATTGGAAGAACTCCAATCCAGGGCAATGCCTTGTCTCCCTTGGCTCCCCTACCTCAGGGAAATGCTTGCTCGAATCAGAGTAATCCTAACGGAGCAGTACTTGTAAATCTGGGGAATATTTCTAATGTAGCCGGAAGCAATTTTGGTCTTGTTCGCTTTCGGGTGAGGGTTGATTAGTGCAGACTGGCAGAAATAATCCACCAGTTTTCTTGTCGGCGTTTCTCCCCCTCTCCCCCTCCTTTCACCTAGCTGGTGGGAAACTTTCGCCGCCTTGCACTAGGGTTTCCTCCTTGGACAATAGGGGTCATATGAAGTCCGGCTAATTGCCCCTAATAGAAATTTCATGGGGAGCATCCCAATGCAAGCAAAAAAAAATACCGGGCGATTAGAAATCGCAGCTACACAGACAAAACCTGCCTGGAGCAGGCTAAAGACTAGTCCGCGCAGGCGGACTTCGTTTGTATAGCCCCAGACTTATAGTCTGAGGGACAATTTACACATTTGGGATGCTCCCAATTTCATGGCTGAGTAAAGTTTCTACATAGCAAGGCTAAATGAATAGTGAACTCTACTGGTCGATTTGGGTAATAGGGAAAATCTTCTAATTACCGATTACCAATTACCCAGAAATGTTTATAGCCTAAATTTCGCACCTTCAAAAATCAAGGGACAGTTGAATGTACTTTGATTCATCCGAATTCGCAGAAACAATCTGGCTATTAAAATACGACGCAGATTCCTCTAGCCCACTGGAAGACGTATCCCATCGCTGACTCTCCGACGCTAACCAATATTGGAATACTTCAATCCGACCATCTTGAGGGGTAACGGCTTGATACACACGTACCCGTTTTCCGGTTAGGCTTTCACGACGAAGGCATTTCAAGCTGTAGCCTATCTTATCCAACAAGCGTCTCACAATAGTGATAGGAGTGGCATTCGCTGCTAATTTAATTCCCAAAGCCGTTTTGATAGGAGCGCGGTTAGAAAGGGCTAAAGCTGCCATTTCCCTCAAGTCTTCATCGGTATTTCTTAGCTCCCGTTCTCCGGATTGAAGCAGCGTCGGCATTCCTAAGATGTCCATCGTACCGATCGCGGCTCCCAGTTGGGAACGGTTGAAGTCGGGTAAGAAAATGCTGCCATTCCCTGACTCGATAAGTTCTCGCGCGACTGTTGCATCCCGTTGAGCGAGATAATCTCGACCGATGGTGAGATAGTAATGAAGTAGGAGCTTGGGATACCAACCTTGGTCATCCTGGGTAACAAGCTGTGCTGTAACGGGGATGCCATAACGCCGTTTCAGGCTATATTTACGCAGTGTACGTCGTTGGGAGAGAGTCTTCACCAACCGTTTTTGCAACACTTGATACTCGCTATCGCTCAACTCTTTACTATTGGCAATGGCTTCGCATTCAGCCTGATAATTTTTGTTCTTCACAGCCGCGATCGCAGCCATTAAAGAGTTCGTCTCAGATTGAGAACTGTCCTCTTCGGATTTGGAATTTTGCCGTCCTCGGATTCCATTGTGCGGGCGGGTTTTGGAGTTTGGACTACTGTCACGAGAGTTAGCGGCTGCATTGGGTGCATTGATTGTAGCGATCGCAGTTTCTGCCAACTCCGTAGCAGGGACTTTGATCGCGAACTGGGGCGTGGTAACATCCCTGACTTGATGTCCTTCAGCCACAAGTGCCGCTAGCACCGATTCTCGGTACGTTTGCATCGAAGTATTGAGCCGGACAGCCATTTTGGCCCAGCACAGCATTGATTCTGCCTGAAATCCCGTCTCAATGTCATCGAGAGCTTCAAAGTCCGCTTGTTGCAGCAACCGGATATTCGCCTGAGTGAGACTCTCAAACGAGGTTAGCAAAGCAGGAATCGAAGTAGAACCATTGCCCACTTGATTAAAACCGTAGGACGCCACCCACAGATACCGAGGCAGATTCTCCCGAACTCGTCCTAATGCCTGACGTACAGAATTCTCGCTTTGTACCCCTTGAGCAATACCCCAGACCGAGGTAAAGTGCCCTTTCAACTCAATGCTTACCCCGGTTTCGATCGCGGGACTGGCTAGCACAATATCATAATCGCCCAGAACGCGATCGAGGTGAGTCATGCACCCATACGCTGGATGCGTGGGTTCAGCTAGCGATTCCGAATCAATGCGTAGGATTTTGGCTTGCGGGAATTGCTGTTGCAAGTAAGCTTCCAGGGTACAAGTACTCCACTGGCTTCCCCGTTTTTGAGCAGAGAGGCAGACAAACGGCTTCCCACCCTCTCGAATATGGCTTTCTAAATCTTGGACCAACCGTTGGGGGGTGCTGTCTGAGTAATGATGAACCTGCCACGCTTCATCGGCTTCGGGCTTCCAATCATTTTGAATAATGAACGGTTTTAGGGAAGTATCCCCATACGTTTCGACTCCGGATAGGGAAACCAGGTAATCGATGGAAACATCACTCAAGTCAGCATCGGCAACAAAAACTTGTCCCTCTCCCCCCAAAACATTCTGGATTAGAGTTTTCAACGACTTGAGGATGGCAACCCGATGACTACTACAGGTGGTAGAGTCCAATCCGTGCCATAGCACTTGTTCCACCTCATCAATAATGACCACCCCATCCGACCAATTGGCGGCATTAAAGCTAGCTTGAGAGGCTGGATGCAGGGAATCAATACAAAGACCATATCCCAATACGGCATCTTGTTTGCGATCGCGCACTTCCGTAATATAGTTCAGCCCGAAGCGTTGGCACAGCGCTTCAACGAGGCGTACCCGATGCCCAATGACCAACACCCACTGCTGACGAGCTATGGCTTGTTTGACAACGCCCTCTAAGAAATGGGTTTTACCCGTCCCTTTAGGGGACTTAATGGCAATCAGTTTGGCCTCATCAGGAATTGGCAAGTCTGGAAGATAGCGGCAATTGACTTGTATGGCGGGAGTATGGGTGAGTGCGTTTAAGGTTTGGGCTTTCCAAGTATCCAGGGGGACAGCTCGTTGGTAAGCTTGATCAAATGCCTCCTGAGAGTGAGTCGCAATCAGGTCATCCACGCCTTTGCCTAACTCTGATGCCCAGGTGATGACCTTAACCGAACACCCCTGCCGTTTGAGCAAGTATCCTAACTGTCGGATGGCAGCGTTGACTGTTTTGATCGTTGTGGGTTTAGAGTCTTGGTCAAAGGCGAGATAAATGGGGCGGTTATGGGTTGCCAGTTTCAGTAATTGGGGAATCAGGCGCGACTTACCGATGCGATTGCCATTTTCGTCTCGTTTGACTCGATAGCCGCCAAAAACTCCGGGCAGGGCAATGGCTGCATAGCCGGCTGTGAGTAAGGCACCAGCTTTTTTGGCTCCTTCAGTAATACACAAAGGAACAGAGGGGTGAGCAATCAGCCACTGCCAAAAGCCTAAATCCGGTTTTTTAGGGTCAATATCGCAGGGAAGAACTTCGAGTTGGTAGCGAGTGGCAATGCGCTGCCAGATTAATTGAGGCAGTCGTAGGGCAAACAGACTAGTGGGAGTTTTGGGGGGGTGTTCGTACTTAATCGGTCTGCGCTTAGACAGATTGTAACGAGGTTGGCTGGGTTTGAAGCACCCCCAGAGGTCATCGCGCCCAGTCAGCAGGTCAATTCCCGAACACCACCATCCTCCCTGTTCGACGTGTTGATAGCGCTTGAGGATGTGGTTTTTGACTCGCCCATTGTTGCATCGAGATATGGTATCCGAGTACAGCAGATAGTCGTAGGGGTCTTGGCCTGTTAAAGAGGTAACGTTGAGGCGAATGAGCTGGTCATCGACGCAGCTATTGCCCCACTCCAGGAGATGATTCACGGTGTAGTTGATGATGTTGGTCAAAGAGACTCGATCCAAAATACACCATATTTAGGGGTTAGCTGAAAAACTTTTCAGAGAGAACACTACTTGTAGCAGATAGCCATTTTGTCAAGGTTTGCTAGGGCTGGCAGGTTCTCTACCGTTTCGATGAGTTATAGAACCTCGCTCTTGTTGCCCTCGTATGAGAAAGCGGGGGAGGAATGGCGGCGGGGTGTTCATAGTTCATGGTTGATGGTTGATCGCGATGAACAATGAACAATGAACCCGAAATCCCCCGTATGAGAAAGCGGGGGATGGACTTAATACTACTAACGGGTGAGAGTTGAGCTGAGGAGAGCAAAGTACACTGAGATTCATGGAAAATAGCTTATTCGATCAAACTTTCCGAGACAGCGAGGGCAATATCGTTATTGCTCAACCGCCCAATCTGCCGCTTTTGGTTGGGATTACAGCAACTGTACTCAAATTAATTGTGAAAAGCGGTAACATCCATACAGGTCTAGACGCAATCGCTTTCGGCTCTTTGTTCACTTGGGCATGGCTAGAGCTATTCGAGGGCGTTAACTACTTTCGTCGGGCGCTAGGTTTACTCGTGCTGGTTGGACTGATTGCTTCCAGGTTGTCCCTAAACGTTTGATTGTTCATCTGCATATTGAGCAATCTTGGAGCCGATGCGTATTGGGTCGGATGCGATAGAGTTAGCGAAGCGAGGCGTGAGGCGATCGCACAGTATACCACCATGTCCCATCCCATCCTCAATGTCCGTCATTTATCCATCAAGTTCCCAACGAAAAACAAGACAGTCCAAGCGGTCAAAGATATCTCCTTCACCCTCGCACCTGGAGAAACGTTAGGAATTGTTGGCGAGTCGGGTTCCGGTAAATCGGTAACATCACTAGCGGTGATGGGACTGTTGCCACCTAATGCTCAAGTATCCGGAGACATTTTATTTCGCAATCCTCACGTTCCCAATGCTGAACCCGTCAATTTACTGACGCTTCCGGCTAACCAAAGACGGATGTATCGGGGTGGGTTAATTTCAATGGTGTTTCAAGAACCCCTAACCTCCCTTAATCCGGTTTATACCTGTGGCGAACAGGTTGTGGAAGCAATTTTGCTTCATAATGAAGTGTCTCACAAAGAAGCTTACAGACGCGCGATCGCACTTTTTGATGAAGTCAAACTCCCCGACCCCAGGGGGATAATGAACCGCTATCCTCACCAACTCTCAGGCGGTCAGCAACAACGGGTGATGATTGCAATGGCCTTAAGTGGTAATCCCACCCTCTTAATTGCTGATGAACCTACCACAGCACTCGATGTCACCATTCAGGCTACCATCTTGCAATTGCTCCGGGAACTGCGCGACGCCAGAGGGATGTCCATTCTCTTCATTACCCACGATATGGGAGTGATTGCCGAGATTGCTGACTTTGTGGTGGTCATGTATCGGGGGCAGGCATTGGAAACAGCAAGCGTTCATAACTTATTTACCAATCCTCAACATCCTTATACTCAAGGCTTGCTCAACTGTCGCCCTCGTCCAGATAGGCAGTTGAAACGCTTGCCGACTGTAGCCGATTTTATGCAAGTTACCACGAATGCGGCAGGGGAATTGGAAATTCTGCCGCAAATTCACACAGAAGCGGAAAGGGAGGTGTTACTCGCTGAAGTAACCCGTCACGAAGTAGAAGAACGTTACCAACACCTGCAACAGCAGCCACCCTTGCTCTGTGTGCGCCACCTGACCAAAGAATTTCCGGTGCGAAGCGGTTTATTTGGCAAGAGAAACAGCTTCAAAGCAGTAGATGATGTCAGTTTTGATGTCTATCCAGGTGAAACATTAGGGTTAGTTGGAGAATCGGGTTGTGGTAAAACAACCTTGAGTCGGTGTCTTTTGCGTTTGATTGAACCCACTTCTGGCGAAATTATATTTGATGGCGATTCGGTTCTGGAACTAGGTGCAAAAATATTGCGCCGTTTGCGTCGTTACATGCAAATTGTCTTCCAAAATCCGTATGGTTCTCTAGATGCAAGGCAGAGTATTGGTGAGGCACTAATTGAACCGATGGAAATTCATCGCATCGGGAACTCTCGACAAGAACGCCAACAACGAGCGATAAACTTATTAGAACGAGTTGGACTCGATGTTGGGGCGATGACTCGAATGCCTCATGAGTTTTCTGGAGGACAGCGGCAACGAATTTGTATTGCACGGACTTTGGCCTGTGAGCCACGATTTATTATTTGTGATGAGTCCGTTTCAGCCTTAGATGTCTCGGTGCAAGCTCAGGTTCTCAATCTCCTCAAAGATTTGCAGCAAGAGTTTGGTTTAACTTATATCTTTATTTCCCACGATTTGAGTGTGGTCAAGTTTGTGAGCGATCGCATTATGGTGATGAATCAAGGACGAATTGAAGAGATTGGAACAGCAGATTCTATCTACAACAATCCCCAACGAGATTATACGAAAACACTGATTCAAGCAATTCCTGACACAACTCTATAGGTTTTTTTGCTCAGATGTGGCACATCTCGGATGGCGTATCGGGAGTTGAGGTTAGGGGATAAAGTGTACCTCATAATCATTTTCGCTTGTATCGAAATCACTAGAAATCTTCCTCAAAAACTCTGCGCTTTTTGCGTTACCCTCGGCGTGCTTTGCGTTAAAAACTTACAGCAATTTTTAATTTGATTAAACATGCGGAAGGGCGCACGTCGGTGCGCCCCTACAAATAATACTAAATTCGGATTTCGATATAACATGTACTTCACTGACTCGAAACACCATTGAGGAAACTCTATAGTGGCATCCTATCCAATTTAATCTAGCTTATCAGCGTTTGATTTATCATCAATTCCTCCGTTTATTTCAACCAATTTATTGAGGTTTTCGGAGAATTGAGGCGCTTTATCAGCTCTAGTAACAATAACTAATTCAGAGTGATTTTCCCTTGAGAAATCCCATTTATCAAGAATATCTTTAACAAGAACCTCCTTGAGCCAAACCTGACCTACAACAGTTAGAGGTAGAGCTAAGAGCAACCCCAAAAAGCCGAAAAACGTGGCAAAAAATACTTGAGCTAGTAAAGTAATCGCAGGGAGTAGTGATACCTGTTGCGCCATAACCAAAGGAGTAAGCAAGTTCGTTTCAACTTGCTGAATCAGAATGTAGAGAATTAAGACTGCGATAACTTTCCAGGGGGTATCCAACAGCGCGATCGCCATCGGTGGCACTACACTTAATGCTGGCCCAATATTAGGGATAAATGTCAAAATTCCCGCTAGAGCAGCTTGTGCCAGTGGCAGTTTAATTCTTAGAATCAACAATCCTACAAAAGTCAACGAAGCAATGACGCCCATATTGAAGAGAATACCCAGCAACCATCCGCGTAAACTTGCCTCACACTTCAGCAAAATTTCATCTATTCGACGCCGATAGAAAGCGGGGAAAAGTCGGATAAAATTTCTCCGGTAAGGCGCTGGATCGGCTAGTAGCATTAATGTTAAAATGAGTACTAGTAAAAATTGACCAATAAAGCCTAAAGAATTCGAGAAAAAGGTTAATCCGCCCCCTAACAGACGATTAACTAAAGGTTGCAATTGCTGAATGAGTTGCTCAACGTCTGGTACATACTGAATGTACTGAGGATAGGTCTTTTGCAGAGCCTCAAGCCAAGTATTGAATCGGTCTATTCCCTTGGGAACTAACAGACTTAGCTCTTGAAACTGAGTTGCAAAGGGAGGCACAATCAGCCAGTAAAATCCCACCAACACAGCAAGTAACAGAATAATCGACAGCAGGACAGCA
>DATNPV010000075.1:0-11286 GCA_036703055.1 Waterburya sp. | reverse complement strand
TCGTTCCCTAGGTGCAAGAACCTATAAGGCTCTAGATTTAGCGATTAGTGAGGCTTTTAGTCAAGTCTCCCTTAAAGACATTCGTAATTGGTTTGCTCACTCCTGCTACTGTATCTCACCTATTTGAGAAACGCTATATCAATTGATGATGGAGAAATCTCTGGGTTAAAAACTCTATAGTCCTTTAGTTGGAGCGATCGCTCCGTCCTCCTCAAAGCCCACTCCCCCAAAGCCGAAGCACTGGGAGAAGTGATCGCTCTATTGAGTTCAATTCAACTTTGATCGTTCAAAAGCGTATCAGGGTCAATTCCTGATTCCCGAAGTCTCTGAATCAGAGAGGATAGAATGTGAGGCTCAAAAATTGCGCTTGTAATTCATGGAATTCGCCCTTGCAACCAGGTTCCTCAGGGTCTTCACTGAGAAGAGCGTACATGGTGGGCAGCGTTTCTCTGAGCGACAAGGGCGGATCAGTTTGGGGAACAGGGTATTTGACCGGAAACATAGACTACAAGGGAACGCTGGCTCTATATTAACAGTACCAAGCGATCGCCCTCGATCACAAAAAATTACCGCCTTACACTTTATTCCTTCGCTGGCGACGTGATGCCGCGCTTGGTCAGGTTCTCTTCGAGTTTCCTCATAAATTCAAAATCCTCCTCCAGCAGGGGCTGACTTCCATTTCCCGATAAGTTCTCACCTATAGAGGGCTTCTTCTCAAGGAAGGTGAACGCCTGCCGGAACTGATGCGGCCCTACCTCGATGGGCGCGTCAAAGTGGCAGGGAATAATTCGCTGAAAATACCACTTCGCCACCTTGTCTGCCCAGTCGAGTACTTCTCTGGGTGCTTGGGTGAAAATGAACGTCTGTAGAATCGGTGCCACAAACGGACGACCGCCCCCTCGCAGCGCATTGAATGACTGCTTCCAGTCGGTCTTCCAGCGAAACGGAAACAAACCGAAATACGCCTTCCTTGAACGATCCGGCGCTTTGAGGGCATTGCGAAATGCCTCCCCCAGTCCAATCGTCTCCAACGTGCTTGGAGCGAAGTACAAAGCAAACAGTGAAATGCGCTGCCATCCCTTGCGGCGGTTTGCCTCAGTGTCTTCAACCACGTCGAATGCATTGTCTCTGGCGTGGAACAGCAAGGGGTAGGGGTCAACTTGGACAATCTCTGGTGGCTTTTCCGGCACAGAAAGCACTGAATCTGTTACTAATAGAGTGCGCGAGCGCTTATGCAATAATGCCACTTCTTCAAAAGAACCCCGTCCCAGATTAATACTCAGCACCTCGTAGTCAAACTCATCCCCAAACGGGGCATCACCGCTAGCCTCCGGGAGGATCTGAGTCCGTTTGGTAGGGAAGCCGAGCCAACCCAACGGCAGATTCACCGGGTAACTCCACTGATTAGCAGTCACAAAAACCTGTGCTACAGGAAACTGTCTGGCGAAGGGACCAACGAAGACTTTGTGTTCTAAGCCAGAGGCGGTTGGCAGGATGATGTACTTCACCTTACCGTGTTTCGCCTCTAACTCCTTAACCAGCCGGATACACTCTTTAGTCGGTGCGACTGGTGCATAGACGAGAAGCCCCCCTTTTTCGAGCTTAACCACACTCATGCGAATCGGTACAACCGTGTAGAGGATGCCCTGCAACTGGTCGAACGTCCAGATGGTGTCCTTAATTACTTCTTTGCGGAGTGTCCGCCGCCTACTGTATGGGTAGAGTGGCACAGCAAGCCAGAACCGCCATGACCAGTCCCCAGGATTGATACTTGCACTATCCTGTTGTCTGTGCCCAAGCGACTGTGTTCTCAACAATATGCCTGTGGTGGCTTTCCTTAGTGGTTCTATCCACTCCACGACCCCCTCCCTAATTCCCTAAGCTCACGCATGTTTTTATCTAATCGAAAGATGCTGGAGTTTAGCATTAAACTCTAGACTGAATGCTTTTGTCCGAACCTGGGAGCGTATCGCCAAGTGGTCAAAGTCGTCACGATCAACATTCTGTTTGAAATGGAAAAATGGGCGCAGCGACGCGAACTCCTGGTGGAGGGTTTGGCAGCTCAACAGGCAGATTTAATCGGACTACAGGAGGTCAAGCTTCCAGAAGACAACAGTGCGTGGCTGGCACAGCAGCTTAATATGCCTTATGTGCAGCTAGTGCCTTACAAAGGGCTAGACGCTCAAGGTTTCCCCTATTGCGGAGGGGCAATTCTCAGCCGCCATCCCTTCACGCAACAGGACACTCTTGACTTGCAAACTCAGGGACGAGTAGCGCAATATGTGCAGGTTGAAGTGGATGGTCAACCCTTGGTATTTTGTAACGGGCATTATTACTGGTATCCTGGCCCTCACCCCGAACGGGTAAAGCAGGTGCAGTTACTTCTTGAGTGGCTGGGTAAGTTACCACCCGATATGCCGACCGTGGCAGTAGGGGATTTTAACGGCATGCCTGAGACACCTGCGACCGCTTTAATGCGCGATCGCTTCACCTCAGCTTACGCAGCGTACCACGGTCACGAGCCAGAGTACACCTGTCCCACACCCTTAAAAAAACGACGCAGCTTGCAACGCAGGGTGGTCAAATACTTAGTTAATGCGTGGATTCACCGCAACTTGCGACCTTGGCGAGGTACGCTGGACTACGTGTTTATCAACCAGCACCTGCGTGTACGCAATTGCCAACTCATTCTCACCGAACCTGCGCCCAATGACCGCACCCTGTACCCCTCCGACCATTTTGGTATTGCTGCTGAACTGGAAGTAGTGAGGTACTCATCTTGATTGAAGAACAAAAGCTGATTGAAAAACTGCAACGCATTGAAGCTTTGTTCGCGGGTGCAACGACAAAGGGAGAGAAGGTTGCTGCTGCCAATGCCTTAGAGCGTATCCGTGAAAAACTTAAAGACGTTCAAAAACTCGATCCACCAGTGGAATACAAATTCACCTTGTCGGATATGTGGTCAAAGAAGCTGTTTTTGGCATTGTTGCGTCGCTACGGCATTGAGCCTTACCGCTATTACCGACAGAAGCATACTACTGTCATGGCTCGCGTTCCCGTCAGCTTTGTGAACGAAACCCTTTGGCCGGAATTCCAAGAACTTAATAAGACTCTCCGTTCCTATCTGGATGAAGTAACCGATCGCGTGATTACTACTGGTATTTATGCCGACAGTTCCGAAGCTGAAGTTAGACAAGAACTTCTCTCCGATTGAGATTTCGGACTGATAAGCGATCGCTAAATCTGCGGTTACAGATTTGATTTCAAGCGCTGCTTCTAGAGAGCTAAAACCGCTAAGATACAGTCATCACGTCCCTTGGGTAGTCGTCATGGTAGAGTACAACTCGTTGCAATACCTGCCCACAGAAGAAGACCTGCCTGAAACTGACAATACCCCTGTGGATAATGAGCTGCAAATCCTCATTCCTAATCTGCTACGAGCAATTCTGGCTCTTTTGTGGGCTTCCCGAATGGACTGGTTTTTGGGAGTTAACTTGGGAATCTACTATAACCCTGACAAACCAGCAATTGCGCCAGATGGTTTTTTGAGCTTGGGAGTGCCAAGGCGCAGGAGTGCGAAGGGGCGATTGAGTTATGTCGTCTGGCAAGAAAACAACATTGTGCCTCAGTGGGTTTTGGAAGTTGTCTCTAAAACGCCTGGTGGTGAATACGACGACAAGATGACCAAGTATGCAGAGATGGGCGTACTTTATTACACCATTTATAATTCCGACTACTGGAAACGGGACAAGCATGACCCATTTGAGGTTTATCGCCTAGAGAGGGGCGCTTATGTGCGGCAAATGGGAAACCCTGTGTGGATGCCGGAAATTGGGCTGGGGATTGGGTATGAGCAGGGGACTCATGAGGGCTGGAGTCGTGAATGGCTGTACTGGTATGACCAGCAAGGCAACCGTTTTCCTGCTCCAGAGAATGTAATCGAGCAAGAGCGGCTAAGGGCTGAGCGAGCGGAGCAACAACTTGCAGACTTGATTGCTAAGTTGCAGGAGCGGGGAATTGACCCAGACAATCTTTGATCGATTTAGTGGCGATCGCATCTTGCAATCTGTGAGTACTACCTCAATCGTGAAGCTTTGAGTTAGATTAAGAAGCACGAAAGCAGGAATACTGAGTCATATGTTGTCAGCACTTCTCGCCATATCAATAGTAGTACTGGTTGTCGTATTTACACAAAAGATTCAAAATATCAAAAAAGACGCAAAGCTTGAACAAGCTAGACTTAAGGAACTTGTTCAGAAATATGATGGACTTATCTCTAAAGATGACTTTGAAAAACAATTAGATGCCAACATCAATCTGAAGCAAGTTGAGCTTAATAATCTTTTAAGAGAGCAAGAAAATATAAATTATCAAATTAGAATTTTACAGAAAAAGCTCACTGAGTTAGAAGACACGGAATACGTTCAATCTTTTGGATTTTACCAATCCAAATATAACTTTGGCAGTTCTGAAGCTTATAGATTTAGACTTGAGCAAATCAGAACAGAGCAGAAAAATATGCTCAAAAACAATACGGCTGCTATCTGTCCTATAGAGTGGGAGGTAGAGGGAAGCAAGGCCAAGGGTAAAAAAATGATAAACAATTTTATTAAACTTTTACTAAGAGCCTTTAATGGAGAATGTGATGCTGCAATCCTTCAAGTTAAATATAATAATGTAAACAAATTAGAAAAGCGAATAAATACAGCTTTTGAATCACTAAATAAATTAGCAGAAAATAATCGCTGCACAATCACACCTACTTATCTTAATTTAAAGCTACAAGAACTATATCTTACACATGAATTTCAGGAGAATAAACAGGAGGAGCTTGAAGAACAAAGGAGGATTAAAGAGCAAATGCGAGAGGAAGAGAGAGAGCGTCGTGAGATAGAAAAAGTCAGAAAAGAGGCTGAACAAGAAGTAAAGCGACGCGAACAGGCTTTAGAACAAGCTCGTCGAGAGATTGAACAAGCTGTTGGAAACCAGAGAGAACAACTAGAACTGAAAATTCAAAATCTAAGGCAGCAGCTTGAAAACGCTCGTGCTAATGAACAGAGGGCTATCTCTCGCGCTCAGATGACAAAATCCGGACACGTCTACGTTATTTCAAATATTGGTTCTTTTGGAGAAAATGTTTATAAGATTGGAATGACACGAAGACTTGAACCACAGGAGCGTGTTAGGGAACTCAGCGGAGCATCAGTTCCATTTCCATTTGATATTCATGCAATAATTTTCTCTGAAAATGCACCAGAAATGGAGAGAATGTTACACCAATATCTTCGTGATAAAAGTATCAATAAAGTCAATGAAAAAAAGGAATTTTTTAAGGTTTCATTAGAGGAGATTGATTTGATAGTGAAAAGAGTTGCACAGGAGACTAAAACAGTAAAAGAGGCAGAAATTAAATTTACAAAGGTTGCAGAAGCAGAACAGTATCGTAAAACCCTAGCCATAGAACAGGGTGAACTTCCGCTGCAAGAATCAACTTATACACCATCTTGGGATGAGGACGAGGAAGAGTCGGAAGACGATGAATGAGAAAGACAAAGGTTCTGGAGTTTACGGCAGGGGACATACGACACGAAAACCGATGCGATTGAGTCTATCTTCTGAATCCCAATTGTAACGAAACGCTGAACGACAATCTCTCGGATCGTTATACCAAGAGCCACCCCGCAATACCCGCAAGTTATTCTTACTGTCAGTTAGCCATGCGCTCCCATTAGTAGGTGCATCGTCGTAGTTTTGGTGCCACTGGTCTAAACACCACTCCCAAACGTTGCCATGCATATCAAACAATCCAAAAGCATTGGCAAATGGAAAATATCCGACTGGGCTTGTTTGCTTGCGATAGGTTCCTTTGGGACTAGACCTATATCTGTAGTTACAGTCGTAGTTTGATAGCTTGGGGGTAATACTTTCTCCAAAATGAAAAGGAGTTATGGTTCCAGCACGACAAGCATATTCCCACTCTGCTTCAGTTGGCAATCGATACTCATGCCCTGTTTTGCTGGACAAGCGGGCGCAGAACTCAACAGCATCATGCCACGAAACTTGTTCAACAGGTCGATCTGTACCTTTGAAGTGTGATGGATCTAGTTCAAGGTCTTGATGGACTTTAGGCAAAGAAGCAACGACTGTCCACTGTGCTTGGGTAATAGGGTACTTGCCCATTAAGAAAGATGTGACTGTCACTGAGTGCTGATGTTCTTCGTTGTTGAGCCGTCCTGGTTCAGTTTCTGGTGAACCCATCAGAAACGTACCGTTTGGTATCAAGACCATTTCCAAGACAATTCCATCGCCAAGAGCTTCAATGTGATGTTCCGAAGTTTGGTGATAACGATCTACTTCTTGTCCCCGTTCATCTACTGATATCACCTGAAACTCGATGGTTTGGATATCAGAGGACAAAAAGACAGTCTCAGAGGATTTAATCCTTGGGCTATTGGAAATTGATGGAGTAGCAGAAGTATTATCTGTAATCTCTTCTTGCTTTAAGTTCAGGGCTTTGGAGATAATGTCAAATATTTCATAATCAATTAGCTCTTGCTTCATGAATCGAGAGATAGTATTTGGACTCAGACCATATTGCTCAGCAAGTGCTTTCTGGCTCAACCTTTTTTGTTTTAAAGCAGATTTAGCAAATTCTACTCCTTTCGCAGATGCACGCACCTTCCTTCGTTTATTACTAGCTATAACAGGTATTTTTGAAGAAATTGAGGATTGTTCAATACTTCGGCTGAGTATAGGTTGATTTAGCGGAAGGGGTTGCTGGTTTAGAGGTTGAGCAACAGCAGAAGCTTGAGCAATCCGCTTAATACCTTTAATTGCTTGCTGGTCTACCGGAGATACTGCTAATACTCGAATCCAGAGCTGCTCAGCGAGTTCCAGGTTGCCTTCTGCCTCAGCTTCAAAAGCATCGTTTTTGAGAGTCCTGACATCTGACTCGTTTGCCTGTTTAGGCAATAGTATCAAGTGCAACTTCGTCGCAGGTTCAGCAATTGGATAAGGAGTTTGTCTCGGCTTATTGTAACGACGGTTTAGTTCTGGCACTTGGTAGCGCAGATGCTGATAGAGACGCTCGACCGTAGCACAGTTGCCTTCACCTTGAATCCGTAATCCTTGCAATAAGGAATAGGTGAAGGAGCCATGCTGCAACTCATCAATCTCATAAGATCGCTCATTGGGGCTACAAGAAAAAAGAGTTACAATGCCCTGTTGGGTTTCTAACCCAATGCCTTGACCATCCCGATCTCCCTCATTACGACATGCATCAAGGACAAGAATCACGTTGTCGGCTCCACAACGACGCAACCGCCCAGTAATGTCATTGATGGGAATAGCAGTGCCGTCAATGTTGCCAGGGTCAGCGTCGATAGGCATCAAGTAATCCCTGTCTCGGTGTCGCTTGCCATGTCCCGCAAAGAAGAACCAAAGATTGTCCCCAGGTTCTAGAAAAGGTTGTTCAAACCGCACCCGTAGAAAACGCGACAGAACCCCGTAGGTGGGTTGCGATCGCATTGGTGAGCCATAATCCGGTTCAATCGGAGGCGAGTCATCAGAGAAGTAGTAGACTTTGTCAAACCCGACCTCTTTAAGGCAAAAGTCACGTACTGCTTCCGCATCCCGTTTAGCATACTTCAGCGGAGCAAGGTTGTCATATTGATTGATCCCAATGGTAATTGCCCAGTTTCTACCCATCAGTTACAGCAGTCAAAAAGCGCTTGAGTTTTAAATCACTGACGAGTGAATTTGAGGGTAATCCCGCCTTTATTGCTCACTTTACCCCCGGTTCCAACCAAACTAACCTGGCCTTCACCATTGATTTCTACAGAGAGTTGAACCTCACTCAGTTTCATCCCAGTCTGCTGCTCGGCTTGGTTGAACAGATCACCCACCACTTTGAGCAAACCACCCATTTGAGCTTTCAATGCTACCGCGTCAATTGGTACTCGCTTTTGAACAATGGTTGTAACCTTCTCAGTGACCTTGGCACCAAAGCCACTACCAATATCGATGCTGTCTCTGGCTCCACTAGCACTAGTAGATTCAGCAATTTCCTCAGCTACAATCCAGATGGTTGATTCCTCAGACATATTGATACTAGAGACTTATCAAGACAGATTTGGCAACCATTCCAGCGTAGCTTACCGAACTATTAGCATGGGTTTAACTAGCAGATAAGTTTTGCCTCGGAGCAGGAGCACCTCTTAACATACCTTCTGTACTGAGATCCTCATCTATCTCCTCCCAGTGAATACCGTAACCCCCACCGCTTACTTTCCACTGCGATCGCTGTTCAGGTGTAGCGTTAAGTAATCTTGGATACCAAACCAGAGGCACAGTAATCGTTCGACCATCCATCAAATCGACAATAATTGTCTCTTCAGTAAAGCGAACATCCTTAACTCTCTCGTCCGCTCGAATCGCCAAAATACCCATTGCCTTGCCTCCAATAGCTTTTCTCAATTTTCCTGGAAGCGATCGCACCCCTTACCAAACCCTTTAAAAGAAATCTGGCATCCAAGGCGATACCCCTGCAAAGACTTGTGCAGCCGTATCGAGAGCTGTTTCGGTCGCCTCTAATCGTCCAGTTAGCTGCAACTGATAAGGGGTAAATAAGCTGGTATAGAGAGGGGCTAATTCCCTAATGTGGAGCTTCAACTCTCCCTTTCCTCCCCTAGTCACCTCACCCTGCCCATGCGAAACTGACAAGATAAATCTGCCATTATTCTCAGCAATTAGATCGTCTTGCACCTCCAAGTGCAGTTCAGCTTGAAGTCCCGACGGATACCCCCGCTTTTCGAGTGCCTTAGCCACATCGACCACCCGCAGCAGCCAAGTTGCCATAGACTTGAGCGTGGTGGTTTGCTCCGGCAACAGCAGTCTTAAGACATCAATCGCAGCCCCACGCCACCGTACTTGGTCAATCTGGGAGCGATGATTGGCAACAAACGACCAAAAGCTTTGTGCTGCATCAGGGGTGAGAGCAACCCAATCCCGGATGAGCAGAAAATTTTTATCCTCTTTTTGGTGTTGGTTGAGGATTGCGTAACCTTGAGGGCGATCGCTTGTTCCGATGAGATAGGCGTATACTCCTTCATTTTCAGAGGGGCGGATGATTTGCTGCCAGATGAAGGGATGACGGTCTAAATTTCCATTGATGAGTTTTGCCTGCTGCTGATAGAGTTCATAAAAGACCTCTAGATCGATTGGAACTACAGGTTGCAGTGCGAGTGGCTGTTCCCAAATCTGAATACTCGCGGTTGGGAGTTCCCAAATGCACTGATTACCGCCCTGCTCGTATCCTGCTTTGCAGTATAGACGTTGAGTCGCTGGATAGAGAGCAGAAATCGGTATACCCTTAGCATAAATTTCATTGAGGGTATGCTGCATCAGAGCGATCGCCGCCCCAGTCCCCCGATACTGGGGAGCAATGCCAACAGCGGCAATGCCCATCATCGGTACACGCTGCCCCCCATACCACTGACCCATTGGAATCGTCGCCAGTCCACCAACAATTTGCTCAGATTGACGGATGAGACGGAGGTTTTCCATACCTACCTGGTTGATGTAGGCTTCACTGCTACCCGGTTTACCGAGAAAACACTGGTCGAGGATAGACCCAAGCGGCTCAACGTCCTCGCTCTGGGTAAGGGTACTGTATTGAAATTGAAGGGGCATATCATCCATCGCTGATTACATGATACTACATTAGACTACAACAGCAGCAAGGCGATCGCTTCATCCGACAGATTCACCTGACTGAGGGAAGGTGTAGGGTTCCGGACCAGATTGCCAACTCAAAAGTGCTGCTTCGACACGAGGCAAAGTTTCAGCAAACAGAACCTCTGCTTGTTGCTGTTTTGAAGCCAGATCGGCAAGATTCATCCCGCAATAAAGCGGCTCCACACGAGCGATAACCTCAGTTGGAAAATCTCGATAAAAATACTTGGTTCTAAAATCGTATCGTTCCGGTCGGTACACCATTCCCAGGAGTTCAGCTAAGGGTTGAAGCGTGTAGGTGTGGTAGTTGGATATCGCCGATACCAAATGGCCGCGATTTATTTCTTTTTTGACAAGAATTTGGGAAAAATCAAACGTCTTTCTCAAAGCCGCCAATCGTTCTTGCATTTTTGAGAAATGCTCGCTCCGATTTAAAGAATGCTGGACTAACACATTAGCTTTATCGAATGCGATCGCTAATTTTCCATGTCGCTCTAGCTCTAAAAAGTTATTAGGAGAACTTTGCTTCAAAACAGCGAAATCAACAAACAAGAAGGGGCTTGCTTCTTCCAACTGATAAAAGCACTGAGAATGACCATGCCATGTTGGTTCGGGAACTCTCCACTTGAATCGAATCTCAGAGATAGTTTTTAGAGATTCTTCAAGAATGTCGAACGTTTCTTGAACGTACTCATCCTCAACGATTACCTGAATATCGATATCCGACCACTCATCTGTAAACCCATGTGCTGCCGAGCCTCCTTGCCATAAAGCTAAAACAAAATCTTTTGGCTTGAAGGTAGCAATAATTGTTTCTAAAATTGTTTGCCTCATGGTTGGGCTATCCACTCTAAAAGTTCAAAGGTTTAGCTTTTTACGGGTAGTGATGGATTGTCATAAAGGCACAAAAGGGCAATAACTTCTTAGGGGAAGCATGGTTATTTCACTTCCATCATGAAGCCGAAGAAAGGCGCTCGTCCCATGCTCTCTTAATGCTGTGCTTACCAGTCGATCGGTTCTAACCAATAGTTAGACGTAGATGGATCAGCCTCAGCTACCCAACCTTGTAGCTGCTCGTTAACTTTAACTTTCCACCAGACGTAGTTGCCTACACATTCCGGCCCCTGTAAAACCTTAAATTTGTTAATGTAGGGCTCTAAAAAACCAACAGGCTTGCTTTCCACACCAGGTTGCTTACGGACGTTAGCCCTAACTACAGCATACCCAGCCAACCCGACCCTTAATCGCGGAATGGTGTAACCAGCTGAAGTCTTTCCACTACAAATATGAAAGTTGCCTTCGTCAGCTATCTTTAGCTGCGTGATTAAGGTTTCAATTCGGGTTTTGCCGCAATCCGTGGCAGCCGGACAATTATTGATTGGGACTTGAGCATAAGCCAAAATCACCTTCTTGTTTAAGAAAGTCTCCTCTTTGGCACAGACATCAAACACAACAGGAATACCTTCATGTTTAATTCCTTTTTCATCTATTAACGTTAGGTAACACGCAACATCGCCATGTGCCACGCTTACAACTGTACCTACCTTAGGTTGA
>DATNPV010000138.1:0-46783 GCA_036703055.1 Waterburya sp. | reverse complement strand
TTGAGTACATGGTCAACGCCCATTGTGCTGATGCCCTGGTTTGCATTTCCAACTGTGACAAAATTACTCCTGGTATGTTGATGGCAGCGCTCCGTCTCAACATTCCCGCCGTATTTGTTTCCGGTGGTCCGATGGAAGCGGGCAAGACCAAGCTCTCAGACCACAAACTGGACTTGGTGGATGCCATGGTAGTTGCCGCCAACGACACGATCAGCGACGAAGTTGTCGAAGAGTATGAGCGTTCTGCCTGCCCGACCTGTGGCTCTTGCTCCGGCATGTTCACCGCCAACTCCATGAACTGTCTCACCGAGGCGATTGGTCTTTCCTTACCTGGCAACGGCACTGTGCTGGCGACCCATTTTGACCGTAAGGATTTGTTCCTCAACGCGGCGCGAACCATTGTCAGCATTACCCGCCGCTACTACGAGCAGGACGATGAATCGGTACTGCCCCGCTCTATCGCTAGTTTCAAAGCGTTTGAAAATGCCATGACGCTGGACATCGCTATGGGCGGATCGACCAACACCATTTTGCACTTGCTGGCTGCCGTCCATGAAGCTGGTGTCGATTTCACCTTGTCCGACATTGATCGCCTCTCGCGCCAGGTTCCCCAACTGTGCAAGGTG
Organism: Waterburya sp.; assembly: GCA_036703055.1. Lineage (GTDB taxonomy): Bacteria > Cyanobacteriota > Cyanobacteriia > Cyanobacteriales > Coleofasciculaceae > DATNPV01. The sequence continues at coordinate 46,157 of DATNPV010000138.1, read as the reverse complement.
GCACCTAACACACAAAAGTATCACATCGAAGATGTCCATCGTGCTGGCGGTATCCCCGGCATTCTCGGCGAATTGGATCGAGCTGGACTGCTCCACACGGACGTGCCAACAGTTCACAGTAAGACGCTCAAAGAAGCGCTCGATCGCTGGGACGTTATGCGTACCGATGACGAAGCCGTCCACACCTTCTTCAAGGCTGGTCCAGCGGGGATTCCAACTCAGCAAGCGTTCAGTCAATCGACCCGCTGGCCTTCTCTCGACCTGGATCGAGAAAACGGCTGTATCCGTAGCATCGAAAATGCCTACAGCACGCAGGGCGGACTTGCTGTGCTATACGGAAACCTGGCTGAGTGTGGCTGTATTGTCAAAACGGCAGGCGTAGACGAAAGCATTCTTGTGTTTGAAGGCCGGGCGCGCATTTATGAAAGTCAGGATGCCGCTGTCAAAGGAATCCTCAGTGATGAAGTGGAACCGGGTGATGTGGTGATCATTCGCTATGAAGGGCCACGCGGCGGCCCTGGAATGCAGGAAATGCTCTATCCAACCAGTTACCTTAAATCCAAGGGTCTGGGCAAGGTTTGTGCCTTATTGACCGATGGTCGCTTCTCAGGCGGTACTTCGGGCCTCTCGATTGGTCATGTCTCTCCGGAGGCGGCGGCGGGCGGCAACATTGGGCTGGTCAAGGGCGGCGATCGCATTCGGATCGACATCCCCAACCGCAGCATCACTGTGGAGCTATCGGCAGAGGAATTAGCCAACCGTCGTGCTGACATGGAAGCGAAGGGCAAAGATGCCTGGAAGCCTGCACAACCCCGCCAGCGTCGGGTGAGTGCGGCGCTCAAGGCTTATGCACTGCTGGCGACTAGCGCGGATCAAGGCGCAGTACGAAACCTGAAAATGCTCGAGTAGAGAAATACACAGATACAACCCAAATGGCAAACCTCTAATTGAGATAGGTATGCGCGATCGCTATTTATTTGGTTTTCCTATTGCCTGAAGGTTTAGCCAGTCCTCTCAGACGGGGTTTGCCGCCACAGTAGTAAGAGGGTAGACTGCCCAACTCAGATTAGCAGGTTGCAGCGGTAAAGTCTCAGGCAAAAACCGAGCGATGTTGCGCCAACTCGATGCGATCGCCTGCCCCTGGATGCCGTTGAATCTTCCCCACCTTTGCCACATCTCCCATTTTCCCTCAAGCAGCCCAAGCCTAATGGTGGCGCCCCGCCGCCATCATGGCAGCGTGACAAATATATTGAATCTGTTTGCTAATTTTTCAGTCAGTTCTAGGGGATTGGGTGAGGCGTTGAGGTAGAGGGCTCGACGGAGGGCAGTGTCTGCCACTCTGGGCTCGAGTGCGTTGCTGAGCGCTTCTGTTCGCTTTCTAATAACTCGGTCGATGAATGCGATCGCGCTCAGTTCTAATCAGCATTTTTCGGATTACAACGGCAAACGCTCAAGGCATTCGCGTCTGGCATTACCCGACTCCTGAACCCTCCTCTCATCACCTCTGACCAATTGCGGGATGTTGGTTTGTCACTGCCAGCTCTGAAAATCGCCGCCGTTGCAGTCGAATGTGTAGGCAATACCAGCCGTATTGCTGCCCAGGCACTTCCCCGTCGCAACGTTCTTAAATTTGACGTAGGAGCCGACGCCAATGACATTCCACTTCTGGAAACTGCTGCCGTCGCAGTTGAGCATGTAGGAAATACCAGCCGTATTGCTTGCCAGACACTTCCCCGTCGCGAAGTTTTTCAATATGCGGTAGGGTGTGATGCGAATAACGTTCCACTTCTGAAAACTGCCGCCGTTGCAGTTGAACGTATAAACTTCACCCGCGCTATTGCTGTCGAGACACTTCCCCGTCGCGACGTTCTGGTACGTCTCCAGCGGATTCGCAGCCAGGGCTGTTATGGCACTCATCACTGCTGTAACAACGGCAGCTCCCCCGATAATCAAGTACCTTATCGATTTGTACATAGTTCTCTCCTGTTTTTCTTAATGAAGGAGGAATAAACTGAAAAGGGATGTGGCGAATCCAAGAATCTAGAGTTCTTTCCTACTGAGCTTTTGAGGCATTTAAGTTGACTTAACCTGCTCGTACTTACTTATCAACGTTTTCTTTGCTATTTATGCGAAAGTAGGATGCCTCCCCTAACTTTTCGCTAACTTATCCATCTTCATCCCAACGCAACAGCTAGCCACTGAGTGTCAGGGTAAAGCTGGAGTTTTGAAGGAGTTGGTAGGTGCGATCGCGCAGCATCTCTCAAAACAATAACTCACTCCAAAAAAAACATGGGATGGGGGGATAATGTATCCCCCTCCTGTTCTCTAATTACTGGGTTAATGTTTTAGCAACTCGTGTCGAGTTTTGTCCTGAAAACCGCTATAAAAAGATGTGTTATTGACACCCCCCCACGCATCGAAGTCGGTGGATTCTACCTTCATCGACGTTTCTTGCCTTGCCAGTCTAGTCAATGTAGTCCATGCGATAGGCTTTTATTATTTTTTATTCACTGACTTTATTTTAAAAATTACTAATCAATGATTTTTGAGGATATGGAATCATTCAAGTCAATTGTCAATATATAAATGATCAGCTAAATTCAGATTTTTAATTTCTGGAAATTTCATAAAAGTTCAGTCGAACTGCGATAAGTGACTTTTTATTAAGATTCAATGCAGTTTATGCAGGCGTAATTTTAAATATTGTTTAAATTTTTGATTCCAAGTCTTTTAGGGCTAAAAATAAAGAAATAATATTATTATTCACGGGTGTTTTCTGTAAAACCTTATGGAGGAGAGGTGGCTATGCTAAAAAATCTTCAGTCAGGATTCGATAATCTCAAGTTAGGCAAAAAGTTAACGATTCTCTTGGTCTTAGTCTTTATTGGGGGGATTATCGTCAGCGGTGCAGGTTTGGCTACCATCCTGAATCGCAATGCTCAAAATGAAATTAGCTCGAAGGCGCTTGTCCTGATGGGGATTATGAACTCGGTTCGGGACTATACAAATACTCAAGTGAAGCCAGAGTTAGTTGATAAGTTGGAAACTAAGTTTATCCCACAGACTGTTCCTGCCTTCTCAGCAAGGGAAGTCTTTGAAAAGTTTCGCGGCGATAAAGACTACAAAGAATTTATTTATAAGGAGGCGACGCTTAATCCTACGGCTCCACGAGATAAAGCTGACAGCTTTGAGCAGAAGATTGTGGAGCGCTTCCGTAGCGATAAAAATCTTAAGGAATTGCAAGGATTCCGTCCCACTTCAGCAGGGGAGGTTTTCTACATTGCCCGTCCCTTAGCAATCACGAAAGCCAGCTGTTTGGTATGTCACAGTACACCGGACGCAGCGCCCAAGAGCATGATTAAGCTCTATGGCAGTGAAAATGGTTTTGGCTGGAAACTCAATGAAGTTGTCAGTGCACAGATGATCTCTGTCCCCGCTAGTACAGTGATTCACAATGCTCGTCAGTCATTTCTCTGGATCATGGGCGTTGTATTGGTAATTTTTGCTGCTGCCATATACACCGTTAACCGCTGGTTGAATCGATATGTAGTTCGACCGATCAATCGGATGGCTCAAGTGGCAGAAGCTGTGAGTATAGGTGATACAGAGGCTGAATTTGAACGGGTGTCTAATGATGAAGTCGGAAGTTTAGCTGACGCCTTTGAGCGGATGAAAATGAGTTTGGTGATGGCAATGAAAAGGCTTGAAGGTTATCGGATTGGACGTCGCAGCAACCTTGATAATCTACAACAGTAAATCTTTGCGAAACTCAACAGCTTAGGACTTATGAAGGCTCTATTTGTAGGGTGTGTGATGGGAGCGTAACCTACCATTATCTCTATAGAGGATAGATGGTGTAGCTACGTATAGCTGTCGTTATAAAGGTTAGGACAGATCTAACCGCCCAAACGACCATGTACCAGTAATAAACATAAAAGCCCTCTACCCTCTACCTTTTGCCTTTTGCTATAAGTCCTGACCTTTTTGAGTAATAGAAAGAGGGGCAGCTAGTTGAATCGCTAGCTGCCCCTCTTTTAGACAAGTTCTTCTGTTATCGTTTGGCAAATCGGTAGATTGATTTTGTACGGTTCAGAATAGACGAGCGTTGTTGCGGTTGAGTTCCCGGCTCAACGATGACACTTTTCCTAAATTCTTGAGCTTTTTGAGTATGAGGAATTTGGGTAGCAAGGGTCTCAACTAGCTGTTCTTGGGATAGATCTGGATATTTAGTTAAAGCCTCATCGAGAATACAGCTTGCCATGGGTCCAATACAACGAGCGAGTTCTTGCTTACAGCGTTGGATAAACTCTGCATTGGGTTTAGAAGACGAAGCTAGCTGCGGTTTACTTTCCGGCTCGATGATGATGCTGTGCCTAAACTCTAGAGCTTTTTGAGCAAGGGGAATTTGGGCGGCAAGGGCTTCGACTAGCTGTTCTTGAGATAGGTTGGGATTGTCAGCGAGAGTATCATCAAGGATACAGCTCGCCATCGGTCCAATACAACGAGCGAGTTCTTGCTTGCAGCGCTTGATGAACTCTGGGTTAAGTTGAGGAGACGAAGCAGGTTGTGGATGACTTTCTGGCTCGATGATGACGCTGTTCTTAAACTGTTGAGCTTTTTGAGGATGAGGAATTTCTGTAGCAAGCGCTTCGACGAGTTGTTCTTCGGATAAGTCGGGATATTTGGTCAGAGTTTCGTCAAGGATACAGCTTGCCATAGGGCCAATACAACGAGCAAGCTCTTGCTGACAATAATCGACGAACGCTGGGTTAATTTTGGAACGTGTGGCGGCTTCAGGCTGGCTTCCGGAACTAAAAGGACTAGAAGAGTTACTCTCAAGTGCCTCCTCTATCACAGTAGGCAACGGAGATGATTCTGCATCCGGCTGAGTTTCGGAATCGGGCTCAGGGTTGTTTCTCAGTAACTCTGCCTGTTCCTGTAACTGCCGGAAGAAATCTGTTTCTTCAATCTCAGCAACTTGATGATGTCGCCTCACTTCGTCAATCTCAATTTGCAGCTCGACAAGGGGCTGAAATGTAGCAACTGTCCCTGCGGAGGCGTAGAGTTGCAGGTGCTTGAGAACCTCTTCTGCTGACTGGTAGCGGTCCCTAGGCTTCTCCGCTAGCATTTTGTCTAGCATCTGAGCCAGATAGTCGCTAACGGTGACGTAGGAGCGCCATTTCCACTCTAGTGACCCCTGATCGATCAGCCAATTTGGCTCTCTGCCCGTCAGAAGAACCAGTGCTGTGACAGCTAGGGCGTAGAGATCGCTATAGGGGTGGCAATGTCCCATCCGAATCTGTTCAGGAGGAGCGTAACCGAATTTTCCGACAAACGAATGTTGGCCTGCACCAGCAAGGCTTTCGGGACTACTCGCCCAAACCTGCGACACTTGCTGCTTGACTAATCCAAAGTCAATCAACACGGGTTGCGTTTGACCATAGGGGAGTATCACATTATCCGGGGAGATATCCCGGTGAACGATATTGCGCCCGTGGAGATAGCACAAAACAGACAGCAAATCCTTGAGCCACTGCACAACCTCTGCTTGAGAAAACACTTGGCCTCGCTGCTGGCGCTGTTGCAACAGGCTGGCATAGGTTTTGCCATCAATATATTCCTGCACAAGGAACAGACCGTCTGCATGGGTAAACCAAGCGAGGAATTTAGGAATCTGCGGATGGTTAAGTTGGTATAAAACTCTGGCTTCTCGCTCAAATAGTTCGCGCGATTTTTGAATTACATATTCTGTTCTAATACTAGGTACAAATTCCTTGAGGACACAAAATTCACCGAAGCGCTCGACATCGTAGGCTAAGTAGGTTCGTCCGAAGCCACCCTGTCCGAGAACCCTCTGTATTTCATAGCGGTTGTTGATTAAAGTTCCAGGTTCTATTTCTGCTTGTAACATGGCTTCGCTCCTTCTTGTGTCTGGGATGCGGAGGTCACTAGATAGGTTGGCATACGTGTACCATTCTGTTAAAGGGATACACTACAGCTCCTTGAAAAGTCAATTTTGCTAGGTATCTGGATTACTTATCACTGGAGGGTTTAATAATTATGCCAAAAGTTTACAAATCTACTAGCTGAAGCTATGGCACTTCAGATGCTTTCCCAAATACATAGACAAAATTGATACACTCCGCAACAAATGGATTCTGTTGCAAAAACTCTGAGTTTACTCCATTGTACAGATAGCGTGTAGGAGGCATCTGCTTAACTAAATTTAAATGATCGGACAGACTGCATAAAAAGTAAAGCTACAGGTGATAAGTCCTACAGCAACGGAGTAAAAGCTGACTTTTGGAGGAGTCTATAATTCTGACAGATGAACTGGCAACCTTCCACTTGATTAGACTTTCATCAAATCGCTCAATGAGCTGATGCAGGCAAGTGTGCCATCAATACAGTACGCGACGTGCAATTTATGACTCTCTTTCACGCTTAGAGGTGTATCATGTCTGAGATCGTATCTGTTCACTCTTTCCGGGGCGGAACTGGTAAATCAAACACAACGGCTAATCTGGCTACTTTGATCGCGAGTCTTGGCAAGCGGGTGGGGATTGTTGACACGGACATCCAATCGCCGGGGATTCACGTCATTTTTGGTTTGGATGAACAACGGATCAACCGCACCCTCAACGATTATTTATGGGGTCGCTGTGCGATCGAAGACAGCGCTTATAACGTTAATCCACCTCAAGTGACCCAGGCTAAGGGCAATATTTTCTTAATTCCCTCCAGTAGCAAGGCTGGCGAGATTGCTCGCATTCTCAAAGATGGTTATAACGTGCGCCTGCTCAATGAGGGTTTTCGCAATCTAGTTCGGGCTCTCAATCTAGACTACCTATTCATTGACACTCATCCTGGGATCAACGAAGAAACGCTGCTCTCGTTTACGATTTCTAATACGCTAATTATTATTCTGCGTCCAGACCGTCAGGACTTCCAAGGAACTGCTGTGACGGTGGATTTAGCTCGCAAGTTAAAGGTTCCAAAAATGTTACTGGTGGTCAACAGGACACTGCAAAGTTTTGATTTTGACGCCTTACGCCAACAAATGGAAAAGACCTACAATGCACCAGTAGCGGGAATCTTGCCCAACTGTGACGAGATGATGCAGTTGGCTAGCAGCGATATCTTCTGTGTGCGCTATCCTGACCACCCTTTGACTCAAGAACTACACCAGATTACTAAGCACATTTGTCAAGAGGAGAAAAAGCCTCAACAACCTCCTTCCATGTTTTCCAAATTCAGGTTCCCAGGCCGTTAATCACAGGTTCGCCCCGCTGATTATCCGGCTGGATAGTTAGGAAAATAAAAGGATGTATCGGGAAACGTAGCTGTAGCTCACGGCTAACCTACAGCTCATACCGTTTCACGTTATGGATGATACAAATAGTTAGTAAAAGTCAAGGAAAAAGGTAAAAGGTAAACGGTAAAACTGTAAGGCTTTTTCCTTTTTCCTTCTTGAAGCATATGAACAGGCAGGAATTTCGATCGCGCATTCTCGCTGCTTACGGGGCCAGTCATTCGGAGGTAGAGGAACTCCTGGCTTACAACGAGAACGTTTTCGATCGCACAAGTCTGACGCTTCCCCTAAAGTTGCCCCTGCCTCCCGAACGCCATGTCTCTGCTTGGGAACACTATGCTGCCGTTGCTAGAGAAATTGGTGCATTTGAGGCACTCAAGCCGTGCCTTGTGCAGTTGCAGTTTCCGATCCGAGAGGGCATCAGTCAAACTGAAGCTTATCAGTCTGCTACTCGCAAGGGCGTGTTACTTAATGACATGCCTGAAGCTACGGGTTTAGTCTTGCAGCAACCTGAGCAACTTCAGGTGTTCGTGCATCAAAGCTTAGCTGGAGCTATCCCAGTTTTGATTGCCGGAACTCGCGAGGATTTTGTTTCCTTAGTGCAGGCTCTCACCCTGCGGAATGAGCCTAAGCCGATTCCTGATTCGATGGGAGCTTGCATCGTTGCTGGTTTCAATAACTGGGATCGGATTCGTCAGTATCGCAAACAATGGGAAACCGAACATCCGGCTGACTGTTCCGAAGCTAGCTGGACTCAAGAGTTCCAGCAACTCATCCGGCGAAAGGAGCTTTATCAAGACCGATTTATTATCCTCAGTCAGGGTTCCTATAGTGCTGTATCGGCATTTGACATGGGGCTTGAGTACGCACAGTGGCAGCGTCTATCCTTAACCATTCGGTTGGAACATGAATGCACTCACTACTTCACCCGCCGCCTATTTGCCTCGATGCGTAACAACTTGCTGGATGAGTTAATTGCCGACTATCGAGGGATTGTCGTTGCTGCGGGATGCTATCGAGCCGATTGGTTTATGCGTTTTATGGGGTTAGCAGGCTTTCCCAACTACCTGGAGGGGGGGAGATTGCAAAATTACCGAGGTCAGCCGCCCCTTTCAGATGGGGCGTTTAAAGTTCTAGGTGCTCTAGTCAAGGCGGCGGCGGAAAATTTAGAGGATTTTGATGCCGAGCATTCGAACGAGCTAAGGAATTCCCATCAACAAGCTTTGATGTTGATAGCTTTGACCGATTTGACCGTCGAAGAATTAGCCTCGCGGGAGGCTCATCATCTGATTCAAGCCAGAATGTCATACTGAGTTGCACTCTAACGTAGAATTTAACAAACCACTCCAGGCACTCCAGGACAGTGAGGTAAGAGAAACAGAGACAGGACTTACGCAATACCCGTCGAGCCAGCCCTCCTAACCCCCCAAGCTTGGGGGGTACAAGATCTTTACTCCCCCAGATTTGGGGGGCATGGGGGGCAAATGCGTAAGTCCTAAGAGAGTTACACGTGTGAATGCAACTTGGTATCAACTTGAGAGAATGTTAACCTTGCTCGTTAATTCTCTATTGCCCCCAGCGCTTTCAACGTACTCTTCTGAGCGTCTGTTAAACCTGTCACCTCAGTGATGTTCATCCCTTCATAAGGTCGTTTGGCTCTAAGCGTTTTGAGACACTCACCCGTATTCACATCCCACAGCTTAATCGTTTCATCTTGAGAACCACTGGCTAGAATTTGACCATCCGGACTGAACGCCACTGACCAAATCCAACTGGCGTGTCCGTGTAACGTTTTAAGACATTTGCCCTCACGGGTATCCCACAGCTTCACGGTAGAGTCACAGCTACCACTGGCTAAGGTAACTCCATCTGGACTAAAGGCCACAGATTGTATCCAACTCTCGTGTCCTTGCAATGTTTTGAGGCACTTCCCCTTATGAACATCCCACAGCTTTACGGTGGAGTCACAACTACCGCTGGCTAAGGTTTGGCGGTCGGGACTGAACGCTACTGACTGTACCCAACTGGTGTGACCGACGAGTGTTTTGAGACATTCACCTGTGTTAATATCCCAAAGCCTGACGGTTTGGTCTTCACTCCCACTGGCTAGCGTCACGCCATCGGGACTAAAGGCAACCGACCAGATCCAACTGCTGTGTCCTGGGAAGGTTTTGAGGCACTGGCCTGTGGAAATATCCCATAATTTGATGGTGCGATCGCCGCTTCCACTTGCTAAAGTGTTCCCTTGAGGGCTGAAGGCGATCGAACGAACCCAACGCGTATGTCCCTGCAACGTTTCCAGGGAGTGACCCGTGTTCACATCCCATACCTTGACGGTATAGTCACTACTACCACTGGCTAGAGTATTCCCTTGAGGACTAAATGCGATCGCACAGACCCAGCCTTGGTGTCCCCGCCAGGTTTTGAGGCATTCACCCGTATTCACATCCCAGCAGCGGATGATGCGGTCTTCGCTGCCACTCGCTAAGGTCGTACCATCTGGACTGAAGGCAACTGACTGTATCCAACTCGCGTACCCTTGCAAGGTTTTCAGGCATTGACCGGTACTCACATCCCATAACCTCATGGTACGGTCTTCCCCGACACTGGCTAGCGTCACGCCATCCGGACTGAAGGCAACGGATTCTAATCGACTATTATGTCCGTGCAACGTTCTGACACATCGACCCGTGTCAACATCCCATAACTTAACGGTATGGTCGCCACTGCCACTGGCTAAAATAGTCCCTTGAGGGCCGAACGCCACTGAACGCACCCGTTGAGTATGTCCCTCTAGGGTTTTGATACAGGTTCCTTGACGGACATCCCATAACTTGACCGTATAGTCACCACTGCCACTGGCTAGAGTATTCCCTTGCGGACTGAATGCCACTGAACGCACCCAACGGGTATGTCCCTGTAAAATTTTGAGACACTGGCCGGTACTTGTATCCCATAGCCTCACTGTCCGGTCTTCACTACCGCTGGCTAATAACGTACCATCCGGACTGAACTTAACCGACCAAACCCAGTGAGTATGTCCCTCAAAGGTGTTCAAGCACTTCCCTTCACGGACATTCCATAGCTTAATGGTAAAGTCACCGCTACCACTGGCTAAGGTCTGACCATCGGGACTAAAGGCAACGGAGCGAACCCACTGCGTATGTCCGTGCAAGGTGTTGAGGCAGTGACCCGTCTGGACATCCCACAACCGTATGGTCTGGTCACTACTAGCACTCGCAATCATACTGCCATCTGGACTGAATGCGATCGAACGAACCCAACCAGTGTGTCCTTTACAGGTTAACAGTTGCTTCCCATCAGCAACTTGCCACAACCGTATCTCACCACTAGCATCCCCCGTCGCCAGAAGTTTCCCATCTGGACTAAAGGCGACCGACAGAATATAAGTCAGCCGTTCCGCAAAAACTGACTTGGCTAAATTAGCACTGGTGAAATTGACCTGATGCAAATTGACATCTTGGAGGTACGCTTGCCAAATCGTCAAATGGGAAAAATCATAACCACTTAAATCTATTTCAAGTTGACACAGGAGATTCAGCGCATTCCCCCCTGCATAACCCGGTTCTAAGGGCGAATTTTCTTGCAACTTGGCTAAAATCTGCTGGAGCGGTTCGGCTACATGGCGCTTGAAAATTGTGAATAGCTTATCTGCGATCGGTTTGAGGATAAAGTTAATTTGAGTCGTTCTGATGTACTCTTTGGCCTGAGCCTGGATTAACGCATGACTGTTAAACAGGGCAATTTCCCCAGTTGCCACTTCTTCGCAAACTTGCTCGATCAATCGGTCAGTAACGTACTCCATCACCACCGATTGCAGGGAGAAGCAGACTTCACGCTTCTCAATTAGCGATCGCCGTCCCAGAGATTTTAGCGCCTCCAAAAGCTCTCGCTTGGAAACTGGCGATACAATATCATTCTGTAAGTCTTGGAGTGAAGCCGGTTCCCGATTGATGGCCAGCCAGTACAAAATTGTCTTTTCTAAATGGGATAACCGATTAAATTGCTGGTCTAGCAGCTCGCTAATATCATCAAAAACAACCGAGCCCTGAGTTAAAAATTCTGAAAGATTACCATCAAAGAGTTCTTGAATTGTTGTAGAAACAAGCTTTAGCGCTAAAGGATTTCCGGCATAACGTTCAACCAAATCTCCCCATTCTGCTTCTGACCCATAAAAAGAACCTTTAACTTTAAACAGTTCCTGTCCTTCTAGTAACTTCAACCCACTCATCTGTAAAGAGCGAACGGGTAGCGCGTCTCCTTCCAATAAGGCAATTTCTTTCGGTTTCTCTCGACTAGTCAGCACTAAGCAGCTTTGATGCAGCGATTCTCCCACTTGTTTAAGAAGTTCGCTATACCCTTCATAGCCTTCCTGATAGTTCCCAACACAATCACCACTCTTGAGAATTGTCTCCACATTGTCTAGCACGATGAGACAGCGGTGCTTTCGCAAACAATTAATCAATCGAGAGACTAAACTAGTAATATCTTCCGGTAAATCGGTTGGTTGTTCGCTATTCAAAAATTGAATTAAGCTAGTCAGAATTTCTTTGACGGATGGAGCATGGCGCAGCGATCGCCAAATGACAAACTCAAACTGCTCTTGAATCTGTTGGGCTAGCTTCACCGACAAAGACGTTTTGCCAATTCCTCCCATCCCCAACAGCGCTACCAGTCGGCAGCCATCCTTCACGATCCACTCTTCTAGCTGGATGACTTCTTCTGTACGTCCATAGAACAGGGATACATCAACGGCTTCTCCCCAATCTTTTCGTAGCTTGACCACTTGTACTTCATGCGTGGCAAACTGAACATCCTCGGATGGTTTTGGCTTTTGTTGGAACTGGGAGTCGTTTTTTTGGGCTAACTGCCAGCGCCGCTCCAGAGCCGCTTTAAAATTAGTTTTACTAACTTTTTCCCCTAGTGCGGTTGAAAGTAACTTCCATAATTTGGGGCCAGTATCTTGCTTGATGTAGCTAGCAGAATAGCCGTAAGCTTCGGCAATTGCATCATAACTCTGATGATCTTTAGACCAAGATGCACTAAAAACGGCTCTTTGCAGATCGCTCAAGTGTTTGCCTGTCTGGTCAAAGATTAAGGTATCGGCCAACTCTAATGCTGCCTCAAGCTCCATTGATTTAGCCTGGTTTTTAGACTGCGCTTCTAGTTTACCTATTTCACTGCCAAAATTCCTCTAGGAGGTACTCCTTATGTAAATTTATCCTGATTTACGTCGTTCTGATCTGATGTTCTCCTTTAAGACCGGAGTAATTATTAAATAACAAGGCATTTAGTTAATAACTTGATGAGCTTGATGTGTTTAAAATACTCACCGTCAGCCTTTATCCCATGAACACTGACGAGCCAATCACCCACGATTAGCTCCCTATAATCGATGCATGACTAATTAATGAAAGAGCAATTTTTTTGGTCAAAAGTCTTTCCTTAAGGAAAAATTAAGATACTGTCTAAGGTTTATCGCAGGAACCTGTACCTGGAGAAGCTTCAGGGATAAGCCTCAATGATTGGCAGGAAATGCTAAGACAAGACCTTAAAAGTGGCTTAACATTATATATTTAGAACCCAGTTCAAAACTAGGAAACTTACTGAAATTAAACTTGACAAATGTTAACGACACGAGCGATCTACTAAGTGTATTCTAACCTCTAGGCTGATTTTAATCTAAAAATTGAGTTCTTTTAGGAACCTAATTATATCCTTTGCATACGAACCTTTTTGTGACCTTTTCCCGACCTAGTCTGCTGGCGACAGGATTGAGTTCTCAATTCTAGATATCAAGAGTTTCCCCAGAGAGCTGCCAATGTCCCAAAGACCTCAATCCATTGAGCTTTTCTTCTGTAAGGGCGCTTTACCAAGGTTGCCCAAGTCGATTTTCCTGAACTTTCCTGAACTTTTCGGAAATCAAACTCCTTAACTTAACTAATTATTTCTTTATTGGCAGGCTGTTGAAATGTTTCTATAGTGGAATCACAGTAAAAAAACAAAGCGATTAAAAACAACTTCGCTTTTCTCCAATTCATTAACTCACCATCAAAGGAGACACCATGTCATACGAAATTAACGAAAACACCCAACAAGAAGATGCTCAACTGTCTGACGCTACTGCTAATGCTGATCTAGAGTTGTCCGATGAGGACTTAGAAGCTGTGGCAGGAGGCTCTGGCCACCACGACCACCACCACAAAAAACACCACCACAACCACCACCACGATCACCACGAACATCACGGCCACGACAAGAAAGACGATTATTGCCATTGATGGCAGCTACGGCAGCGGTTACAGCTCCTAGTTAGAGCTGAGAGTCCGGTAATAAAGCAACGAGTGTGGAGTATTAAGTTCTTTTGCCATAACCGATTGGTGATTGCAGTTACAACCTAAAATCTGCTCACTTCTCACCAGTATTCTGTGGCAGGAAAATTCGCCAAATTCTTCCATTAAGAACGAGTCCACTCCACCTTGTTGTTAGGCCACAAGTCTAAACATTATTTCTAGTTCCTCCGTTTCGGACAACCTGAACTGTAGGGTTCCCACCTATGTCCTTCAGAGCGAGCTTGAAAAGTTCTCGTATCAATTTTCTTCTCGGTTTCGGAAAGATAGATTGTTTGGTCTTGTTTTGCTGAGTAACGTGATAAGCTCCTCCACGACTGTAACTTCCCGATGTCGTGGGGGGTTCTCGCTTCAGTTGCCTACTCGGAGGAATTGGCGTTTCAGCGGGGATGACATGACATGTTTGGCTGTCTTGAAATCAGGTCGAAAATGAATAAAGCATTGACTCGAGCCTTTAAAGAGCTGAATTAAATGTCTAAACCAACACAAAACTCGCTCCTACTTTTGGCTAAAAATGGCACTAGCAGTATTAATTTTTATAAAACGGCAACAAGATTAATCCTCAGCTCTAATTTTTTTAAATTGTTAAGATGCCAAACCCGTTTAAACAAACTGGCAAAACCATTCCGTATTATGATGTAGAGCATCGTTGTAAGGGTGAGTTGAAACAACTCAAAACATAGTCCCGTTAGCAAGATGTAAGGTAGTGCAGGCTATGGCAGAAGTTCTCCTTAAAGAATTAAGTAATACCGACATTAATTGGCTTATCGAAACGGGACGCCAAGAGGAAGTTTATGCGGGTGACGTACTGATCGAGCAAGGCAATCCCATCGATAAGTTGTACGTTGTTCTGGAGGGAACGTTAACCGTGAGCGTTCCCCAAGCGGAGAGTGACCCTTTAGCCCTTGCCTTTTCAGCCTTAGAGGGGCGCGAAACGTCAGAACGGGAAATCGCTAGACTATCGAGCGGTGAAGTTGTGGGAGAAGTCGGTTTATGGGACGGTCGTTCTCCCTCGACAACGGTTAGGGCTTTGGAAAAGTCGCTAGTGTTGTCGATTTCTCAAAAACAGTTAGCCACCAAACTCCAAGAAGATGTAGACTTCGCCGCTCATTTTTATCACGCGATCGCGATTCTGCTTTCAGAACAGCTGCGGGATCTAGTCAATCAGTTCGGGCACAGTCGGTTTGCTCGAGGCTCGTCCATGAGGCAAGTGTTCTTCGTGTTTGGAGAACTGAGCGATAGCGACATTGATTGGCTGATTGCAGCCGGCCATCGAGAAGAAATTCCCGCAGGTGCGGTACTCATTAGCGAGGGAAGACCGGTTGATGGGCTATATATTCTCCTCAATGGAGGCATGACCGTTTCTGTGTGCGAGCAAGAACGCAATCCCCTAGCACTTGTCTTTGCCAACCTAGATGGGGATGGGAGCGAAACCCCAGACCGAGAGATCGCTCGATTATTGCGGGGGGACATTGTGGGAGAAATGCCTTTCGTAGACGAACACCTGCCTACTACTACAGTTAAAGCGTTTGAAGACTCGCTCGTATTGATGATTCCCCGACAGCAATTGGCGGTCAAACTCCAGCAGGATGTTATTTTCGCCTCTCACTTTTATCGCATGATTGCCATCATCCTTTCTGATCGACTGCGGGATATCGTCAGTCGGGTGGGATATGGCAGACGTGTTTATTTTGAAGGCCAAACGCTGGATGAGGACGTTGAATACGAGGACGAACTCGATCTAACGGTTTTAGATCATGCCGCCTTGGCTGGAGCGAGATTTGACTGGATGCTGCAACGCTTGAGAGTGAAAGGCGCTTGAAGCCGTTAGGGAAATCAGTGGTAATCCTCAAGAGCATCGTAGTTGCAACTGAGTTTAGGGTGATGATATATGCAAGGACAAGGACGCAGCCTTTTTCGTAAAGAATCACTAGAGCGTTTATCGTCTCCGGAACAGCTCGATCAACTGATGCAAGTCGTCAGTCCTAAAGCTTGGCTGCCTTTGACGGTTTTAGGGACTTTGGTGGGAATAGGGGTTATGTGGAGTGTGTTAGGACGCATCCCCATCACCGTTGCCGGTCAGGGTGTGCTGATTCGTCCGGGTAAGGTCTTACAGTTCCAGTCCCCTCTTTCCGGACAATTAAAGACGTTGAATGTCAAAGCTGGCGACACGATCAAGAAGGGAGACATAATCGGAACCCTCGACCAAGGCGGACTACGCAAGCAACTCCAGAACGAGCAAGCCAAACTTGCAGACCTTCTGGCGCAAGATCGAGCCGCTAACACACTCCAAGGACAGCAAAGCGAACGGGAAAAAACGTCGCTCACCTCACAGCGCCAATCCCTAGAACAATCGCTACGAGATGCGCAAAACCTAACCCCCGTGCTGAGAGACAAAAGTCTTGAGGCACTCGCCTCAGAGCGCAAAACGTTACTCGAACGGATGCAGACCCTCCAGGCTATAGTCCCTACCATGAGGGAACGATGGGAGAGACGCCAGCAGCTAGCCAAGGAGGGAGCGCTATCGAGTGAAGTGGTGCTACAGGCGCAACAGGAATATCTCACTAACGTGGCAACCCTCTCGGAAGCGCAATCTGAGTTAAAGCAATTGGATGTGAGGGAGACGGATGCTAAACGGGAATACCTGGCAAACCTGAATACGATTACTGACATTAAGGCGAAGTTACGCGACTTGGACAGCCAGGAAACGAGTATCGCCAGGAAAAATCTAGAAGATTCAACGAATAGGAAAAATCAAATCCAAGAGGTTAAACGGAATATTGCCCAACTCGAACTGCAATTGCAGGGAAACAGTAAGATTGTCAGTTCGTACAGCGGTCGGATTCTAGAAATTGCCGCCATACCAGGACAGGTTCTAAGTCCGGGCGTTAATCTGGGGACGCTCAGCGTAGAGAACCCATCGGATAAGCTGGTTAGCCTCACTTATTTTACAGTTGAGGATGGCAAGAAGATTAAGCCCGGTATGCCAGTGCAAGTCACGCCGAATACGGTGAAGCGAGAGAGGTTTGGCGGTGTTTTGGGGAGCGTAACCAGTGTTGCACCCTTCGCCGCAACGCCTGAAGGAGCGAAGGTGATCATCGGCAATGACGAAATGGTCAAAACTATCATGTCTGGTGGTCGTCAGATTGAAGTTTTCGCTCAACTCCAGGAAGACCCCTCTACTTACAGCGCCTATAAGTGGTCTTCGTCCAAAGGCCCACAACTGAAAATCTCTCCCGGAACGACGACCCAAGTCCGGGTCAAAGTAGGGGAGCGAGCACCAATAAGTTATGTTATTCCGCTGCTGAAGTCCTTTACTGGTACGTAATCAAGCGATGGGCTCGCGCTCGAAATCGCTCACGGCTTACAGGAGGTTAATGGGTTATCGTGGCAGTCGTCTTTATACCAAAATTGCTCAAGCGCAGCCGAGTCATCCGAGTGAGAACCCCCACGCTCCTCCAGATGGAAGCTGTAGAATGTGGTGCTGCGGCCTTGGGGATTATGCTCGGTTACTACGGTCGGATCGTGCCGCTGCCAGAACTCCGCCAGCAGTGTGGCGTATCCCGCGATGGGAGTAAGGCGTCCAACGTACTCAAGGCGGCTAGAAGCTATGGACTTGAGGCCAAAGGCTTTAAAAAGCCGATAGAAGCACTCAAAGAACTACGTCCTCCCTACATCGTATTTTGGAATTTCAACCATTTTTTGGTCGTGGAGGGGATGGACGAGGAGCGAGTCTATCTCAATGACCCAGCTACGGGGCCGCGTAGCGTCTCCTTACCAGAATTTGACCAAGCCTATACAGGTGTCGTACTGGTTATGGAGCCAGGACCAAGCTTTAAGAGAGGAGGTAGAAAGCCTAGCATTCTCTCCGCTTTAGGTCGGCGGCTACGCGGAGTGGAGGGAGCGCTTTTCTATTGCTTGCTGGCTGGCTTGCTGCTGACGGTTCCCAGGCTAGCCGTAGCGGCATTTACTCAAGTTTTTGTGGATGAAGTCTTGGTTCAAGGCCGACAAGACTGGCTACATCCTTTAATTATGGGAATGGCGATCGCAGCTATTCTCAGATCTAGCTTAACGGGGCTGCGACTCTTCCACCTGCGTCGTCTTATGTTAAAGCTTTCCGTAGGCATGTCGGGAAAGTTCCTTTGGCATACCCTGCGCTTGCCCGTCGGCTTCTATGCCCAGCGGTTTGCTGGCGAAATCAGTAGCCGGGTCGATATGAACGATAAAGTGGCGACGATTTTGTCGGGTCCGCTAGCTACTACCGTGATTGATGCGCTGATGATCGTGTTCTACGCGATTGTCATGTTCCAGTACGATTGGGTCTTGACGGTAATCGGGATCTTCTTTGCGATCGTGAATTTCATCGCCTTGCAGTCTTTATCGCGATCGCGCGTGGATGCCAATATGAGATTGGCTCAAGACTATGGCAAAGTCTCCGGGGTAACCATTGGCGGCATTCAAACGATGGAAACGGTCAAGGCATCAGGGTTGGAATCCGACTTGTTTGCCAAGTTTGCCGGGTATTACGCCAAAGCCCTCAACGCTCAGCAGTCCCTCGGACTCCAGAACCAACTTCTCGCCGTTTTGCCTACGCTCCTGACCGCTTTAACGACCACGTCCGTTCTGGTCGTGGGGGGGCTGCGGGTGATGAACGGGTATCTGACGATCGGGATGTTGGTGGCCTTCCAAAGTTTAATGCAAAGCTTTCTGTCTCCCGTCAACAATCTTGTGAACTTTGGCAGTACCCTTCAAGAACTGGAGGGGGATTTAAATCGCTTAGATGATGTTCTCCAAAATGCCACAGACCCGGAAGCCAATAGGACACAAACAGGACAGGCGATCGGGATTGATTCGTTTCGGTTGCAGGGGTACATCGAGTTAAGAAATATGACCTTTGGCTACAGCCGACTTGAAGGCCCCTTAATTGAAAACTTCAGCCTCAATATCAAACCCGGTCAGCGAGTTGCTCTTGTGGGTGGCAGCGGTTCTGGCAAGTCTACCATTGCCAAACTCATCTGCGGGCTCTACGAAACCTGGGAGGGAGAAATTCTGTTTGACGGCAAACCCAGAACCCAAATTCCGCGTCAGGTGCTAGCCAACTCCGTCGCCATGGTCGAGCAGGATATCTTTTTGTTTGCCGGGACGGTTCGAGAAAACTTAACCTTATGGGATGACACCGTTCCCCAAAGCGATATCGTGCAAGCTTGCAAAGATGCGGCAATTCACAGTCTCGTCCTCTTGATGCCCGGAGGCTATGATGCCCAGTTGATCGAAGCGGGTGCGAATATCAGTGGCGGTCAGCGGCAACGTTTGGAAATTGCCAGAGCCTTGGTGAGAAATCCCTCCATTTTAGTGCTGGACGAAGCGACTAGCGCCCTAGATGCCGAGACAGAACTGATCATTGACCGGAACCTCCGCAAGCGCGGCTGTTCCTGCGTTGTCGTGGCACACCGACTGAGTACCATTCGGGATTGTGATGAAATTATCGTTCTTGAACGCGGGAAAGTGGTACAACGGGGAACTCATGAGGAATTAAGCCAACAGGGAGGGGCGTACTCCCGGTTGATTCGCACTGAGGGCGGTGCGCTGCAGGAGGCATAGAGATGCTCGATCAAAGACGGGATGATAAGAAGTTAGAAGGTCAACTGTACGGGATTAAGGGCAACGAACCCGTGCTGCTGGACGATCCAGAGGGGGTTTGGATACTCCAGTCGGGCTCTATGGCTGTGTTTGCGGTGACTGTAAAGAACGGCATCCCAGAGGGAGCCCGCCAGTATTTGTTTAGTACCGAACCCGGAGACGCGCTGTTTGGCACAGCTCTAAGCTCTCAGTCGGGAACGTCGCACGGCATTTTAGCAGTCGCGATCGAGGAAACACAGCTATTAAAGGTGTCGCTAAAAGCGTTGGGAACGTTGGTGACCAACCGAGACACCAAGGCCGTTAATTTTTTAGAAGGCTGGATTCATCGCTTGGGCTCTACGCTTGATCGCGTCTCTACTCCCGATTCAAACGTGCAGGCAGCGGGGCATCGATATCTCTCGCTCACTAAAGGTCAGACCTTGCAGACGTTGCCGGGAACTGTATCCTGGGTGTACGTCCAGCAAGGCAGCGCTCGATGGATGGGGTTTGAGGAATTTACCCTGGACTCGTCATCTGCCATCGTGCCTCTAGGAACGGGCATGTGGCTGGAGGCAGACGACACCATTGAAGTGGCTTTAGCGGACACTTGGGAGATTGAAGAGTTGGATCTCTTGGTGGCGGGACTAGCGCAATTGCATATTAATATCCTCCACTGCCTCAACCTATTAGAACAGCAGCAGACGGAGGAAGCCTTCTTCAGGTTTCAGGAACGGGAACGCCTCAATCGCCAAGTGACCGAGGCGGCTTTGGGAGAGCTCGCTTCCGTGCTGCATCCCCAACAAGCCGGCGCTCTGGAAGGCTCGCCCCTGCTCGTCGCGGTGGGTGCAGTGGGGAGGGCGATGGGCGTAACGATTCGCCCTCCGGCCCGGTCAGAAGACCTCAATCGGGTCAAAGACCCCCTAGAGGCGATCGCTCGCTCCTCACGGATACGGATGCGAAAAGTTCTGCTCGTGGGTCGCTGGTGGGAAAAGGATAATGGGCCGTTGCTCGCTTACACTCTGGAAGAGCAGAACCCAGTGGCTTTGTTGCCCGTGTCTTCCGGACGTTACGAGCTGTTTGACCCGGTTGATCGAACCCGCATCTACGTGAGTGAGCGAGTTGCCTCCAACCTTTCCCCAGAAGCCTACATGTTCTATCGGCCTTTGGGCGATAAAGTCAAGCGAGCTACAGATTTGTTTGAGTTTGGCGTGAAAGGTCACCAGAAGGATGTGCTACTCGTCATCTTGGTTGGGGTGGCGGCAACCTTACTGGGAATGGTCACCCCCCAGGCAACGGCTATCCTCATCGACAATGCCATCCCCGATAGCGATCACGGATTGCTGGCGCAAATCGGGCTGGCGCTGTTTGCGGTGGCCTTTGGACAGGCGGTTTTTGAGGTGTCGCGGGGAATCATTACCTTGAGGGTGGAAAATGCGGCGGATTCCGCTCTACAACCCGCTGTCTGGGATGCACTATTGAACCTGAGGCCCTCTTTCTTTCGCGAGTACCCATCCGGTGACATTCAATCGCGGGTCTTGTCTGTGGGTCAAATCCGCCGCCGACTCAGTGGTGCCACTCAGCGTACCCTCTTCAGTAGCGTATTTGCCCTGCTCAACCTAGGGCTGATGTTTGTTTACAGCGGACAGTTAGCCTTGATTGCCTGTGTCGTGGCTGTGGTCGTCATCGCCGTTACCTCGGTTTCCAGCATCCTGAATCTTCGTAAAATTCGCCCGATGCAGGAGTTAGATGGAATCATCTTGGGGCTGACCGTGCAGTTAATCAACGGGGTTGCCAAACTGCGAGTGGCGGCGGCTGAGGAACGTGCCTTTGCCTACTGGGGAAAAAAATATAGCCAGCAGAAAAAGCTGAGGGCGAGTTCGCAGCGCTTAGATGACATCGTGACAGTGTTTAATGAGGCGCTGCCCACAATCAGTTCGATGCTGTTGTTCTGGTTTGCGGTCGCCTTTATTCAGCAAGCCCAAACCCAAGGCGGTAAGGGCTTGACTGCGGGTACTTTTCTAGCGTTCAACGCAGCATTTGGCATTTTTATTCAAGGCGCAACAGAACTGAGCAATACCCTGATCGGCATTTTAGGGGTGATTCCGCTATGGGAGCGGGCTCAGTCCATTGTGAAAGCTGAACCCGAAGTTGACCCCAACAAGGCTGACCCTGGTAGGCTGACAGGTCGGTTTCAAATCGAACATGTCACGTTCCGTTACCGCGATGATGGCCCCCTCATTCTCGATGATGTCACTCTCCATGCTGAACCTGGGGAGTTTATTGCAGTAGTGGGGCCGTCGGGGAGTGGTAAATCGACTGTATTTCGGCTGCTGTTAGGGTTTGAAACGCCAGCGTCCGGCACTGTATACTACGACGGTCAAGACCTAGCGGGGTTAGATATCCGTGCCGTGCGCCGCCAGTTGGGTGTTGTCCTGCAAAATGGCAAGCTCAATACCGGCTCGATTTTCGATCAGATTACGGGTGGAGCCTTGGTGACGATGGATGAAGCGTGGGAGGCAGCCCGGAATGCGGGTTTTGCTGATGATATCGAGCAAATGCCGATGGGAATGCACACGGTGATTAGTGAAGGGGGTTCTAATCTTTCCGGCGGACAGCGGCAGCGACTTTTAATTGCGCGATCGCTCGTGTTGAAACCAAAGATTATCCTGATGGATGAGGCCACCAGTGCTCTCGATAACAGAACTCAAGCGATCGTTACGGAAAGTTTAGACAGGATGAAAGCGACGCGGGTCGTAATTGCCCACCGACTCAGCACGATCCGAAATGCTGATCGCATTTATGTCATCGAAGCGGGTCGAGTCGTGCAAGCTGGTACGTTTGATGAGCTGGTCAATCAAGAGGGGTTATTTGCCAGGTTAGTTGCCCGTCAGTTGGAGTAGATGACCACTGGGTGACGAAGGGCTCGAACCTTCAACCACCGGATTAAGAGTCCGAATGGTCGTAGCTTCTAGCCTTTGTAACTCCGTCATTTTAGCGGTAGATTTTTCAAAATTCCTTAAATTTGAATTGAAAACCTGCGCTTTTTCCCGCTCTGAGGCGTTAAATGCGGGTTTAAAAATCGTAGGTATATCCATCTAACTTTTATGTCACCGTCTCCCGATCATCCGGCTCTACGGGCTGTGGCTGGGTGTGAAGTTCCCGGTAAATCAATCTCGAAACAGGACTAAGAACAATCTCATCGCCATTAGCCAAGGGTACCCAGCAGTGCCGAGTGAGCGGCCTAGAATTTTTGTCGTGTTTTATCTTGAGTCCATTCTTGCTCTCCTTGTAAGAAATAAATTGACCACTGGATTCATAGAAGAATCCATCGGCAATGTGCCATTGCCCATCGCGCTTGAGCAAGGAGGCGTGGCAGCGACTCATGTAGGAATCCGTTACAAAAATTAGGCCAAATTCTTGAATCTTTCCCGGAGGATTTCTGCCAATTAAGTAGTAATTCCTCTCTAAAATAAATTCCCGTTCTGTATCACCTGAAAACAAAATAATTTTATTATTGACTCTCTCAAACCCCACCCCTAACGGGGCATCAATTACAGCCAAAAGCTGGTTGAGTGCCGTATCAAAGTCGCGAGTAAAGAATATCCAATTGATTTCTCTTAAGGCTGGGGGGATTTTACTAAATTCCACTTGACGAGAAACAACCGGAATCAATCTTTTATTCAATAAAAGAGCGTGGTTTAACTCTTTTAAACATTCCTCGGATTCAACTGAATCTGGAGAAATGATAAATACAAAGTTTTTACTGGCTTGAATAGCAACACAAATTTCTTGTCGCCACAAGGAAGAAGGAGCGATATCTTCCCAATCTATCCAGATATTAATCCCAGCTTGTTGAAGGGCTTTATAAAGCAATCCTACAAAACTGTAATCCTTGCGACTGTAAGAAAGAAAAGTTTCGTTAGCCATGCTTCATCAAGCGACTACTTGAATTGAATTGCTTCTATAAGTGTTTGTGCCGTCGCTAACCTCTAAATACCAAGAACCAACCCCGCTACTGGGATTCGTTGGCCCATAGTTTAAGAGTTGGTTAGCTGTGAGTGTCCGCGTAAAAGCACCACCGCTTAGATTCCAAGTACTCGATGTGCCTGCCAGCGTACCGTTCTGATACCACTTGCGGGTTACTGAATCCACTCCCGTCAGACCTGAAATGGTTACCGTCAGCCCTGTTTGAGCGGAAATACTAGCGCTAGATGCTCCGCCATCAATTGCAATACTAACTTTGTTACTGATAGCAGCAGAACTCACAGAAACAGCATTCAATTGATAAAAGTAAGAGACGCTAAAATCTGCGAGAAAGACGCCAGCATTCCCAACGGCATCTGCTTGGATTCTTAACCGAATAAGCTCTGTTCCTAGCGATAAAACTGAATTAAACGGCAACAGTGCTTGCAAAATCTGTCCAGCCTGACCGCTTTTAAAAGCGACTTGGTTGTAGTAATTCTCTGCTGATTGATTCGAGCCAAAAATGTTGAATCGCCAATAATTGTTGGCGTCAGCGTTGACCGTATAATTTCTAGCCCA
The DNA here is from genome assembly GCA_036703055.1 of Waterburya sp. Lineage (GTDB taxonomy): Bacteria > Cyanobacteriota > Cyanobacteriia > Cyanobacteriales > Coleofasciculaceae > DATNPV01. Next base: position 22,313 of record DATNPV010000138.1, on the reverse strand, counting down.
AACCTGGATATAAGCTAGTACTATTTTTGCCGGATTGATGGGAGTGTTAGGCCAGATTCTCACCTCCCAATTCTCAGAGGAGTTATCTCCCTTGAAGAACAAATGAGTCTGGAATTGGAGCTCTCGGCTAATCCAATTACCACTGCTATACCTCCAAACATGCAGGATTGGGGGAGTTTTCCAACTGGTATTTGTGTCTAGCTGTTCCCATACGTCTCCCTCTTGAGGGTTTGAGGGAACTGTTGTAGAACGGGTGATTTTTGGTAGTTGGCTGATTTGTTGGTCGGTGTAAGTCTTGGCCCTGGTTTCTGCCCCTACAGGTTCTCCTCCGAGCTGGACTAGTGTTGACGGCGCTGGCAGTTGGCTGATTTTCTGGTCAGTGTAGGTTTTGGCTCTGGTTTCTGCTCCTACAGGTTCTCCCCCTAGTTGGGTCAAAGTAGGGGGGGGCGGGACTGGAGGAATCTGGGCTATCTTCTCATCCGTGTAAGCCTTGGCCCTAGTTTCTGCCCCGGCTGGCTCCCCTCCCAGCTCACTAAGGTTAGGGCTATGAAAATCAGGTAATTGATACGTGGGCACTACCCCATCGTCTCCTAGCGAAGCTACCCCTTTAGGTTTTCCTTTCTCAGCCTGTGAAATAGCTCCAATGGTTTCAGGTTTTAATCCTGTAAGAGTTAGCGTTAGATCATCTTGTGTGCCAGGTACGTTTATTAGTGGCATCTTTAGTCTTTCTTCCTCATAAATTTACTACGTAGTAATCCTAATCCTACGTAGTAAAAAGGTTGGCAAGAGATTAGTGCTTAAGTTCAACGAGGGAAACGGAACCCCCGATCGATGATGTAATGGCAACTCTGGGCACAATTTCAGGAAAATCTGTTAAGTACTCCTGACTAGGTTGCAGTGAGACATCGTAAACAAACTTTGCCTCTATAGCAGACGTTGTGGGGTTGAGTGTTAACAAGGCAAACCTAACAGTAACTACCGCACTTGCTGATGTGTTTTTAACTATTGTTCCTCGTCTAGTTGGGTCAATAGTGCTAATCAATACATTGTCAGTGTCACTGATTAGGGTAACCGTTGTGGGGTCAGTAACAGTTTTTATCGGTTGTGATTGTGCCTGACCAGAAAAATCTATTAAGGGCATTTAACCTCCTTGCTGGGTTATACGTTGGGTGAGAAGTTCTACCTGTCTAGCTAATTCCGCTTCTCTCATCTCTACAACTTCAACAGCAGATAAGAGAATTGATTCGTCTTGGTTCAGATAGCGACCACTGAAATCTGTGTATTGCCTAATGGTTACGCTTAACTGTTCTATCCAATAGGGGAAACTTAATTTGAGCTTATAGGGGAAGTACCCATAATTAGGTATTTGCAGCAAAGTAGAGGTGTTGATAGGGCAACTCTTGCTAAATACCTTAGACTCTTGTCCTGCTATCGGTAAGTAAGCATCCACATATGCACCGACCCCAAAGTACGGCTTACCAGTGTTCTTATTAAGGCGATCGCTTAGAAGTGTAACCAGCGCTACTGGAGTTGCGATAGTGCATTCCAAATCCCCAAGTGGAACGTAGTTATAACCTCCGTAGTTGTACGTAGCCGTAATCTGTACACTGCGATTAGAGTTAAATATTAGGTTCCAGTTTTGAGGATTTGAAATATCCATTGTTAGGCGGTCTCACCACCTGGGAACGATTCACGGATAGCATGGCCCGGTCGGTTAGGGTCAAGAATAGGAGTTGCGCCAGTGGTTAGGGTAGGCACATTAGCAATCGCTTGTTTACGAGTCTCTACCTCCCGAACCCAGGCTTGAGCAAGAAGAGTTTCGTTGCGACGGTCTGCCTGATCCTCGTGTATAGGTCTTAGCCAATCATCGTCAATGGCATAGGCTACCGCTTTATCCTGTCCGACCATACAGGTAACTAGAGACTGTACCCTATCCTTCAATTCATCAAAATCCATAATTTCTACATCCTGTAAAAGGTTTCAGAGAAAGAGTACCCATTTTCCCAGTAGTCTAGGACTTCGTACACGTCCACCCCTGTTTCATGTAACGCCTCAAGAAAATCATCAGGGTCAATAGTTCCTTGGAGGAATTGCCTTGTGTAGATAGTCCTTTGAACCATCCAGCTTAATTGCTGTTCTCTGAGTCCCTCTGGCATATTTTCAGAAGAAATAGATGGGATACAAAGGAATTTTTCAGTGAGGTGTTGTTGAGGAGTCAAAAACAGTAAGGGACTTATCTCGATCTTTAGATCACCTAGTAAGTCTTCCTTAGTAAGAATCTTAGGTGGTTGTGCTGAAGAAAGTGCTTGCATATTCGATATCTAGTTCGGCACGACCGTTTTTAGCGCCTAACAAAGTAGCTCTATTGGCATCCGAGAAAATAGAGTTGAATGTAGTTTGAATGTCTGCGATGCCAAAGTCCCCAGCAGCGCGTGAAAGAGGAACAGAGTAATGGGACTGAGCGGCACCGGCTGCATTGTCGTAGTATTGAATCCACTTTGTGCCATAAGCTGTAGTTCGAGGCACAGGAGTGCCCGTCCCGTTATACCAACGTGCTGCACTTGGCTTCATACCGCTACCACGTATAGGTCGGGCTAACGATGTATTTACTGATGTGGTATTAGTCGGTAAAAGACCAGCCACATTTACAGGAACCTTAGCAATTGAAGCTTGCCCTACAGATACCCGAAAAGGTAGGTGATCCGAAGAAGTGTTGTCTCCCGGAGTGGATGTGAATTTGAGGAATAAGCTGCGATAGATATAAGTCGCATCATCTCTTTGATTTACTGTATTTCCCCCTCTAGGTCGAGCTGGTCGAGTACGGTAATAAGTTTCCCTTGCCTTAGCGTCTGCTGCTTTCTTCTCATAGTCGGCACTTGTTCTTCGTTTTGCCATACGTAGTAACCTTTTGTAGCGTGTATCCCTCCCACAGTAAGGGTTAGGCTTTTGGGTGGCTAGTCGGAGGGTTATAGACGTTTGTGTAGGTTTTCTTGTTTTTTCTTAATCGCCAAGGAAATTACCACGTAGTAATACTACGTAGCAGTATGATTTTTTGGGAAAAAATATCCACTAATCGTTATCAGCCATTGCCTTGAGAAAATCGAGATTATCTAGGCGATATCCTCCACGAGTACATAACGTTTCATAGTTTGGTGTACCAGGAAACCTAATCAATGCTTCTGTAAAATAAACTGTGCCTGACGGTCTTTTTTGAGGTTTACGTATTGAATAACCAGCTAATACATGTTTATCAGGGGTTTCGTCATAAGCTTCGGAAGGTTCAGCAGATTGGTTGTACGTTAGATATTCCCAGTCAGGGCTATCATTTTGAATATCTAATATCTGCTCAACTAGTTTTTTTCCCTCTGACAAGTCAGGAACATATATCTGTTGCAGTTGATAGCCCTTATCCCGATCGATATAGTTACACGATACTTTACCTGTTCTATGAGTCCAATTATCAAATTTGGAATAAACCCTGTCTGCTAATGCTTTTATTTGTTGAGCTGTTACTGTTGCAGGATTAATTTTCATTAAACGGATGGACTTTTCTACCTCTATCTTTTTACCTAAAGGGGTAGAGCCAAAAAACTTAAGCATTACTTTAATTTTATCTGTTTTACTTGGAAACCAAGGACGATCAGCTCTACTGTTACCTCCACTACTGCCACCCCCATAATGCTGTGCCAGTAATTGCAGTATCAGAGGTTTCAACATTTCCTCACTGCCATACACCATGAAGTCATTAGGTAGTGTCATATATAGCTTTTATGTTGTGGGATTGGTAGAGGGAGTATTCGAGGTGCTATCCAAAGACCTATCAAAAGTAATCTTCACAGCGGTTTGATTACCGAGGACACTAGCTCTAGTTTCCTTCTGCATTGCAACATAGCTATCCAAAGCGCCACCTAAACAAAGTAATCCTTCCCAAAAAGCCTCTGAAAATTCATCAACAAATTCCTCACTGGCATCTTGCAACCATTCCGGTATGTTGTCCTTACGCCAGTTCTCGAAACCTTTGTGGAAACTCCATACTTTACGTTCTCCTCCATTCTTAGCGGCATCCCTTATACGCTTCTGAGATGCAGACCAATCCTTCGCTTCACTCTCACTAAGTTTTCCATTAGTAATAGCCTTTTGTGCCTCCTCATCAATCTGTTCATCAGAATGGGTAAGAAATTCGTAAGAACCAACTATCAGTCTCCTCATTGTTTGATAGGTTCCCGTTATTCCATGCCTTGTCCATGTACGTAGTGTTGACCTTATCAAGTCAGCAATACGAGGCAATATTTCCTCTAAAGCTTCTTGGCCTACTTTGTTGAGCAAGTAAACTCCAAGCGGCTCATTAAACATCATAATTACAGCCCCAGGTGCAAGTCCACCAACTAACCAACCTAAGGCAGCACCAGCAGCGCCAGCGGCTTGAGTTGTTAATGCCTTGTACTGATTATCGATGCTTGCATTAAGAGCATCATCAGAAGCATTCCAGTCAAAATTCCAGAGGAAGTTAAACGATTGTTGTACCCATTGGACAAAGGTAGTAATAGACCACGTAGCGATTTTACTGATTAACTCCCATGCCTTACTAAGTAGCCAACCTCCTACTTTTTTGATTCCCCCTACTATCCAACCTGTAACTTTAGTGATTACATTTCCATCATCACTCTGACCTTGTGTTGTTTGTGGATCAGAGAAAGCAGAAACTAATTTTTTCCATCCACCTTTGGTTACCAATTCTCGCTTAGCTGTAGAGAGTAAATCTCCCAATTGAATTTCCATTTACTCACCATTCCTATTTATCGTCGCTAGTGTCATGACCATCTACACGCTTAAGGCGAGGACGTTGTTTTAGTGGTAGGCCATAGGGTTGTGTTGGGTCTGGATTAGCTGGGTCACGAACTATGAATGCATTCTCAGCCTCCTCTAACCATTGTTCAAAATCACTACTACCGGATTTGTAGGAGTCTTTGTTAACCCTATCTGTGTTCTCATTAATCTTTTCAATCTGTTTTCTGATGTCGCCTGCTAAGTCATTGCTCTTAGGGTTAAATTTGCGCGTGTGTACAGATTGAATGATTGATGCTGCCATTCTCTGTATTAAAGCTTCATCCCTAAATGAAGGATTTTTCTTAGGGTCGTGTTTGTATTCTTGGATCATGATCTCTTTCTCAGAGTTTTTCATGAAGTCCTCAAACCTCTCAGTATCGATGTTGAGGCTAAAAGGTATTTTCTGCGTCTTCTCCTCACGTTTGAATCCAAGGTAATCCGCGATCGCATCTAACAAGTAGTTGTTTTGTACACTGACTTTTTTACCCAGCATAGTTTCTACGCTATGACGTTGCATTAAATGAGTCTGCTGATACTGTAAAAGCCACATATCAAAGATGTGTGCATACATCTCACTAAGTAACTCAGCTACGTTAGGAGCAATTATCCTACCAGGTTGATCACCTTCCTTCTCTGGATCTGTATCTCTTACCTCGAAGCCTACCTCCCACTGTCCAAGGATGCCATCAAGCACTTTCATTTGCCATCCTTGTAACTGGGTCAGATTTTTAATCTGTATCATTGGAGGGTCAACCTTAGACCCATCTTCTTTTAACTCTCTATTAAAGTGAGCAGGGACAGGAACGGGATATTCCTCAAAGCCAATACATTTTTTGATATCTTTTAGCTCCTTAAGTAAACGAGCCAGCATATCATTTTGGTCGTTCTGACCTTGGTTTGAGCAACATTGCATACAACAATCCTTATCTGGAGGGGGTGGGCTATCGTAATGAGGTCTTTTAGGCTGTGTCTCCTTGTTTAGTTTTTGGCAGAAAACTATCTCTCGATTAAGTAATTCTATAGAACGTCCTGTTTCTCTTCCTAAGGCATCCGTAGAAGTACCTTGTTGAAAGATTACTGGGGATACTTGATGATTAGGAAATATATCACCGAACTTTCCAATGTAAAGAGATAACAATTCATTAAATGCTTGACCAGTAGGGAAGTTAAGCACTTTTTGAAATCTTTTATTCTCTCCTGATAAAAACTGATCACCTAAAGGTCTATCTGGTTCAATCCATAAATGAATATCACCATTTTGAACTACTCGTCTTGGTTCAGGAGGGAATTCTTTATAGTTGTCGTGTTGTCCTAAGTTGTTCCACTCCCAAGCAGAATTAGAGAAGAATGTCTGCAAATATTTACCTTTAGCTTCACATCTTGCAGTAACGGGAGATGGATTTTGAGGAAGATAAGAGTTTACAAGTAATTCAGTAGGGTAAAGTATTTCAGTTGCATTTCCATGTGATGCTCCTACTGCCACACCCCAAGATTCTATTTCCTCATAATACTGCTGAAGTTCAATGTAATAACTGTCACAGGTTACAACTACTACATCATCGTTGGCGCTAAATCCATGAGGTCTGTATTGTCTATTTGGATCAGGTCTACCTTTACTCCAATCTGGAGGAGGAGAAGGAGGTGGATTTTTGCGATCACGCTCCTGTCTCTCATAATCATCCCTACATTCTGGTCTTATCCAAGCGCGACTATGAGTAGGCAAACTGAAACCCGCTACTTCGCCCTTCACGGAAGCATAAGCACCACATTCGTTCACACCCCAATCGAAGTCAAAGCCTACAGGAGATTTAGGCTTCGATACAGGGTTCCCTCCGCAATAAATACTCTCAGGGTAATTGTCACAGTCATGGGGGTCTATTACATCAGGGCTTCCATACCATCCATTACCCTTTGGCTCCATACCATTGGGAAAATCTTTCCCCATATGAGAAAGCCCGTCTCTTATACGTCCACCTAATGAAGTTTGTTCTTCATTGCTCTTACCTGGAGGTGGTTGATTAGTAGAAGGGTTGGTTTTTGTCTGCCTAACCATATGCCATGCCTCCCTTACCAAATATTGGGGTATCTCCTACTCTCACTTGGTAAATATGTGAGGGTAAGTTGTTAAGGCGGTGATATTTCCACTCCATAGACTCACGATCTACTTCACTAGGAGTGTCGTAGGGTATTGCGAAATCCTCAGGGTCATTGTGGAGGATTACGTATGGTCTTAGCGTTCCGTAGGGGTTGTCAAATTCCAAGATTTTAACCCTTACTTGAAGACACGTATTGGATAACGGTGAAGGGTGAAGAAATAGCCGTTACTCCATTACTGACAGCCTTTATCTGATAGTTTTCACCTGTTCCTACCCCCCACCCCGTTTGAAAGAAGATGTTTGTGGGTATGCTTGCAATCTGCCAAGGGCTGGGTATGGTTCCGGAGTAAAAAGTAGGGGTAGAAGTTAAGCTCCATCCTTGCAAATCCACTCCGTTTTTCATCATGGTTAGAGTCACAGGATGGTTATCCGCATAATCATAAAGGTAGCAAGTCCAATTTTGAGTGGAAGATGCACGTATCGGAGTGTCCCGTGGTGCTACCGAAAAGTGTTTAACTGTTATCGCATTACTATCAGTAGATAGTGCCCCATTGGTAACCCTAAGAGAATAGCTACCCGTCCCTGTAAACGGTGCATTAATGAAGGCAGAACTATCAAAATTAAAAACTTTGTTACCACTGCTATCAGCAGTATCAGTACTCACAGAACCGATTGCTGTACCTGCCAGATACCACTGATAGGAGAACTGCCCACTTGGGGTAAGTTGCCCTATGGTCAGGCTCATAGGGGTTTTGTCAAAAGTGTAGAGAGTAGAACTGATAGGTTGCCCTTGAGAGGTGATCGCAACTGTGGGAGGCTTCTGCTGTACCTGTGTAGAACCTGATGAAGTAGTGCTGTAAACAGTCAGGAATATAGGCTGACTATCTGGCTTAGCTACCACGAGGTCTTGAACCCAAGAAGCTTCGATACTGATTTTGTCAGGTCTGTTTTCCGGTAATACGTAAGGAGGGGTCAGTCTGGGAAAGTATTCAATCCCACCACTCCAGCGAGACGCAAGGGAGATGCCGATGCGATCGCCCTCTTCTAATTCGTCTGTCAGGTTGCCGCTGAAGACAGGAAAGCTATCGTATTGGCGCCAGACGCCAGTGTTAATTACAGAGTGGTAGCCTACAACTGTCCAATCATCTGTCATGGGGTCATTACTAGGGTTCGGATGTTTGCTACTCCAAAGTAGGATTCCGAATCCTGGAGAGTGCCACTCCACTTGTTTTTGCACCATGTAGGCTTCGCTACGAGAGGCCGTGAGTTCTATGGTGGGAACATCCACGAGAGGTAGGTTAGGCACATCGGCAAAGACCTTCAACTTTTTCAAGTAGCCGTTGCAGATTCCCGGTTCTTTCACTTCAGGGAACTTCAAGCGGTTATAGGTAGGGTTGTTATGGACAATTGTTAGGATTCTGTCTCCTACCTCTTTGGTGTACTTTCCTTTGTAAGTACGGTTACAGGGGTAACTTTGTTTTTGGCTCACTGTGCGCCTTCGTAATATTGCATTTATCTATTATTCACTTTGTTCACTAATAAAAGTTGTGACTATACTAAAGTCAGCCGTTGGTGCAGGCTGGTTACCTGCACTAAAAAAGCAGAGCGTCAATCGGCTCTGCTTTTGAACTGTTGATAGATGCACCCTGATAGATGATGGCGCTGCCGGGTAAACAGCGTCTTTTTTCTTGCCCGCGGTCAGTGATTGTGTACAAATTCGGGTCTTCGTTAGCCGATTACTCCCCCATCAATTCTTTGTACTCAGCATAGGCTTGTTTCCAGCCTGCCTTATTCTTCTCCACAGCCCACAAATCTTGTATGACTTGCGTCTGACTCATATGGCACTGCATCCGGTAAATAAGAATGAGTATCTGTTCCTTAGTTAAATTGGCGGGAGTGTAGCGCTTGGTATCGATACCCGGTTCTGGTATTTGGTCGATACCGCTGGAACCGCTAGTATTTGCAATGGGTTCAGGCGTCTCTGTGGCGTCGGTATCGTTTCCGGTATCGATACTGGTATCGCTGGTATCGGTTCTAGTATCGTCGGTATCGCCTTTAATTTCCTCTGTTTGGTAGCTGGTATCGGTATCGATACTGGTATCGCGGTAAAGCATTTCAAGTTGATTGCGGATGTTTGCCACATTCAACCGCAGCTGACCATCTGCCCAACCGCGATCGCACACCTTCACCCTTCCACCTTCCATGTAGGCCAGCGGGATATTGATAGGTGCTGAAGAGAGGGGTTGTAGGTTACGGGGAGGTTTGTCTTTCGGCTTAAATTCTGCATGGTGACCGTGTGTTGGGTGTTCTTGTTGCTCATCTTCCACCACACAGGGGTAAGCACAGTCTTGAATGTTGGGAAAATCTTTCTTAGCCAGCCTGCCCAAGTAAACCTTGAGATAGTTCTCTCTTAGAAAGCTATCGACGCCAGCCGCTTCAACGTTAGGACTGTGCAAAACAAACGCCGCCAGCTTATTGAACTTTCTCGGCTTGGTGGAAAACAGACGAATAAAATCATCTGCCAGACCTGCGGATTCACTGCCTTTTTTATTGCGGCGATCGCCTCGAATTTCCAGCCATTCGTCACAGATAATCAGCAGCGGCGTTTCGTCGCCATGCTCTAGCAGGTCAAGTAAGATAGCCATCTGTTGATATATAGCACCCATTTTGGTAATGACATAGGCGTTACCCCAGTCCGTCTTAGCATGTGGGTCAAAGACGATAATTCCGTACCCTTCAAACCCGTTAGCGATGTACTGGGCAACGCAGGTCTTAGCCGCGCCCATGTCGCCAATAATCATCAATCCCTTAGATTCGTTGATGATGCGATCGCGATCAAACGGCGGTAGGGTTTTAGTTCCCGTCAGCGCCAGGGGCTGCTTTCCCAAGCGCTGCTCACCCTCCTGTTGTGGCTCTACTGGCATAGCGGGAACGGGGACAGCTTCTAACCGGGTGTTGTATCCAATTTTGGGTGCAACAGCTTGGGTTGAAGGTTGAGGGGCTTGAGGGTATCGCTCATCCAGATTCCCCCACATATAGCGAGAGGCTCGGTCTACGTCGGTGGCCCGTTGAACCTCTGCCTGCTCCAGCTGGCGAAAAGCACTCATCACCCAATCAGGTAGATGGTTGGTGTGCTGCCTGAGCTTCAGTACAAATAGAGCCAAGATCGGGTCTGAAGCGTTGTTCTCCAAGTGCTCGCCGTTAGTAATGGCAAAAATGGTGTGTTCGTAGGCCGCAATAATGTTTGCTGTGGTGATAGCGTCCGGTTGGAACTGTCCGGAGGTTAAATCCTCCCTACGCTCTCTCAGTTGTTGGGCCAACCACTTAATGAACTGTTCCAACAAGACTGAACCCTTCAAAGCTGCATACTCAGGCTTGAGCCGTTCTCTCATCGTTCCCAGTTCTTGCCACCGGAAAGCTGAACCGGCGATCGCGCCAGCAATGAGCAGTGATGACACGCCAAAAGGGAAAAATACTGGTAAACCTAAGACTCCCGTGACCATCATTCCCCCGATTAATTTGCCCTGGTCAGAACGGTATTGAGATGCAAACTTGGAAACGGCCTGGTAAACGCATTCAATAGCAGACTCTAAAGGCATTTGCCTGCTTTCCACTAAGTAGCGTAGTACCGTATGCCCGTCTGGGTTCCCTGGTTCTAAATTGGGTTTGAAATCGTACATGGTAACCTCCTTAAAATTTAGGGGCATCTTTGAGACGCCCCTATCAACCTGTTAGTTAGTGATTAGAGCCTGTCTCTATCAGCTTTCTCTGCCGCCGACAGCGTGACGGCCTTATAGCCTCGGTAAAGTACAAGAGCCAATTCCACCCCCAGGACTGCCAACCCGTTCCAGATAATGTTGATCCACAGCGGGTTGCCAAGTCGGTCAATCCAAGGACGGGCTACATGCATGGCGTAAGCATCCACCAGATAAGCGAGGATTCCAGCTAGTGACAACCACCGGAGGATTGCCATTGTTTCGCCAGAAGCCAGCTTGTAAGCCTTCCTTGTGGCGGGTTGGTTATTCGCTGGAGTTTCGTAACGCTTGCGGTTCTGTTTATAAAGCAGGTTCTCAGCCGCTTCTGGTAGGTATAGGTGAAACCGTCCAGCGATTTCTAATCCCTGGACTACAAACCAGAAAGCAATAGAGCCAATTAACGCAACGATTCCGCCTGCTGCTTTATCCAACCAAACTAGAAAAGTTCCCAGTATAGGAAAGCGAACAAGCGAACTAATAATCCGGCTATTAACCGGGGCATCTACAGGTAATGTTCTGCCGTATTCGTCTAAGCGACTGTTAAAAATTTGTCCCAGTAAATCGTAATAGCCGCTTAAGTTAATAGCCACACAGAAACCCGCAAAAAGCAGGATGCCAAATTTGATAGTGTTAGGGCTAAAGGTGAAGCCAAAAACATTATCACTAAAGTCTCCAAGCCGCTGAGAAACAGGGACTTTATCTTCATCAAAATCAACTGGGGGAGCCGTTCGAGTGTTTGGGGGTAGGATGAGCGGCGATTGCTGTTGAGGCTGTTGGTTTTTCTCAGAAAGTCTAGCCATTTTGTTTTTTAGATAATTTGGTTTGGCGTTTTGTGTGGGGCATAACACCACGCTGGGAAAGAATTTCTTCCATCTCTTCTGAGGGCATAATCCTCAAGTCAGTAACAATCGGAGTCCCTTCAGCGTCCATTGCTACTATTCCGGTATTTCCAAAGGTGTCACAGACTGTTGTCCCGCTGGGCATGGGACGGTTTTTGTTAATTACAATCCGACCGTTTCTCGTTGACCCGAAATAAGCGGCTGTGCCATCAGAAAGAGGTAATTCGGTTGCTAGGACAATGCATCGCTGTGCCCTTTGCATAGCCTCTTGGCGGTCAAAAGCAGCCTGTGTTTCTTGATTGCGGATATCTGTTTGACGCTGAGCGCTATTTTGTAAGTCTGGCGCTCGCAGAACATAGCCGGCTAACAGTGAAGCTGCCATTCCTCCTAGGAGGTAGTTGGTTGCCTGTTGGCTGCTGATTTGCATAAATCCTCCTGGCCCCTGGTGCAGCACCAGGGGCACTATCTATCAAACTGAAACTGCAAAGTGCTGTAGGACTTGAGCCACAGACATTAAATCTGCATCTCGTTCGTCAACCATCGTGTACCAATCACCCTCTTCACAAATCCATCCGGGCTTAGTGAAGCCTGTCTCGTCGGGGTAGCAATACAGATTGAAATCGAAATGATTTGTACTGCCGCCAGGGTAATCACCCCAGAACATACCGCCACTATCCCAAAAGGGTCGCCAAGGAAAATCTGACTCAGTTTCTGGCAGTGGCATTGGTGCGCCCGGTTTGGGATGCCAATGCATGGTGAAGTTAACCCCATCATCAAACCCTGATTTGAATTTTTCTTGGTATTCAAACACCAGATAAAACTCAAAATTTGGGTAGGCTTGGTGAGAAATTTCTAACCAGTGAGTTAGCTGCTCTTTGCCAAAGATAAGGAGGGCCAAATCCCCCTCAATTGCCAATCCACTGCACAAAATCCAGTTCAAGACGCGATAACGCTGCTCTGGGTTAAGATAGCCCTGAGATTCCACGGCCCTACAATCTTCTACAGTTAAAACATTGGAGTGAGTGCCTATGCGATAAAGCAGATCGTCTGATGGCTTTTCGTTGTAGCGGCGGACTCGCTCTATAACGTACTCTGGTGAACTGCCTAATGCCTGCCAATTTATTGCACTCATCAGCTTTGTCCTCCGACAGTCAGTTGATTGGCGATCACAACGGCAAGCGCTAATTGCTGGCCCGCTGAGAGCTGCTGTGCCAGATTCCACACTTCGCCGCCGTTTTGGTTCGTAAAGAAGTTTTCTTGGATGAAGATTTGCTGAGGATTGATCGCGGCTTCAACGAGGCAAATTAAAACCGCTGCCTTGTCGTCACGAGTGAGTGCTTCAAGCTGGGAGCCGAATTGTTCGGTGATGCGATCGAGGATGGCTGCATCTGGATGGGTAAGTGACCCTACGTAGTGTTTCATAATTGTGATAGTCCTACGATTGATTTGCTTCGGTCGTTTGGTCAGGGCCAGTGCTGAGAGGTTCCAATTCACCAGCGCTGGCTTCTGCTTTGATAGCCCTATATTGACGACGGAAATGTCTGTAAATCGCCTCAATCTCCTGTTCGTTCTCAGTGCGTAGAGCCTTGATTCTCTTAGCAGCCCTACGGGCTAAAAATTTAATCCTGGGGTCTGTTTCTGGCATAAGTTTGTCCCTTCTATCCCCTCCTGGGTCTTGTGGTTTTGGCAGCGGGGGAGGATTCGCCGCCAGTAGTGCAGAAAGAAAAATCTCAATCATTGGTTGGCTTGAGGTCGTTTACAAACTGGTCGAATTCATCCCAATTGCCGCTAAGGAGTGCTCCTATGAAATGGCTTTCCAGTAGCGTTAGTAGGGTTTCATAATGCTGCTTAAACTCCTCCATCCGTTCGTCCTCTGGTAGGGGGTTTAGTCGCATCGCTGCGATCGCTTCTTCTACCTTCATCAGTTCGTTCATTTTTGGTTCCTCAGCAACAGTTGGTATTCAGCCAAGGCTTGGTTGTAGTCATCTCGGATGGATTTTTCCTGGCTCATGGCCTCGATCAATCTGTCCTTAACCTCCTTGAGTTCCTCAACAAGTTGGTTAATAACCTGCACCGACTCCTTCCATGACCCTTGAAGCCGCTCTACTCGCATTCGCTGAAGTTCAAGTCCGTCCATTTCGCTTACCTAAATGCCAGCAATCCTTAGGATTGGAATGAATCTGCCCGTCGATCGCCAGGGGTTGCAGTGTATGTCGTTTGAGCGTTGCAGAGACGCACTCTACCCTCTTGGCTAACTCCCTGGTCGTGATGCCTGGATTCTCGCCAATCAGCCTCAGCGTCTCGTTCCGCCGATGCTCGGTTGATGGGATTTTCCGCTCTGGGAAAAAGCTGCTGTTTATGCCTGGTTCTTGCTTCATGGCTGTACGTTAAAAATCACAAACCTAGGATTCCCAAAATCACAAACCGGTGAGCGGCTCATCAAAGGTGAAGTCAGCCTGGCTAACCGGTGGCGGCTCCGGTTGGGTGAATTGAGCGCCAGGAGCGGGTAAGACTTCCCAGGTTTCCTCGAGGTGTCGCCCATACCTGGCAAACATCACATTGATCAGTTCCGTTAGGCTGCCTATCTTGGTCGCCGCCAAGAGCCGCTCTCCTATCTCAAGGGCGTTATCTCGAACCACAACTCTTGTCTGGTCGCGTGATTGAGCCATTACAGCACCATCCCCCTGATCGAGATTTCTTGAGAATTAGGAGCCACACGGAATCGGCCCTTAGTGGACTCCTCGATGGGAGCTGCCAGCGGTGCAGAACCGCCGATAATCAACACCTCGCCAATCTCTGCAAAGTGCTTGGCCCAAGTCACCCGCAGTTTGGCGCGAATTTCTTCAAGCCAGCTATCGCGGCACTTCTCAAAACAGTGGGCGAAGTTAATCCCAGAAGTGCCAATACTGAAGGAGCGATTTGCGATCGCATCCATGATCAGACTCAAGTCCTGGGTCTGCCCGGTGGTTGGCATCAGCGCGGCATTAATCCGGCTGGCTAACTCGAATGTCCCAGGAACATTGACATCGGCTCCACGAATCGCGCTGCCGGATGGAGTGTAGAGCCGCCCGATCGCAGTGCCGCCGCCTAAATCAAGTACACCGTTTACTGACTTGGGAGACTTGAACAACCCGTTAGCCCGTGCATAAGAGTAAGCGGGTTTTGTCTCATCCATTGGTTGGACATTGCGAACTGTGGCATAGACCCGCTCACCGTTGCGAGTGAATTCATAAGTACTCGCCAGTTCACCCAACCGCTTGACGTTCTCCCGGTGGCGACTGTCGGGTAAGGCCACTCGCAGACACTCAATAATCAGTGTGTTCTGCCCGATGTTAGGCTCCAGGGCTGCAAACATCAGGTATTTAGCCAGGTCAACCTTGTCAAATTCAAACGCTGGCTTCCCCTTAAGCACTTGAGCTTCAGAGCCAATAATGAAGCGGGTTTCAGAGTGCCCGTGCTTGTCGAACAGTTCGACCAAAACCGAGTTTTCATCAGGTTCGGCGTCTTCCCAAGATTCAAGTAGTTTCACAAAGCTAGGGATGGTTCTCACGTTGCCTCGTGGGTCGATCCATTGGGTTGAGCGGTTGCCTGCATCCAATGCCGCGATAGGTCGCTTGAAGGCAATTCCTGGTTCTTGATTGACGTGTTCCGTCAGGGTTGCTGTCATATTCGTTTGTCCTTAAAAATGGCTGGAACGTTGTTTAGATAAGGTCTTGAGCCTTTTCTGAAGCGTGGTAGGCACAAGGGTTTGGCTGACGCGGTTGGTCAAGTCTCTGCTCTTGATTGACTTATTGCGTCATTCTGATGTTAATATAGCACTTAAATGATGGATAGCAACATCATATAGATACTAATAAGGCGTAAAAACATGTTTCTTAGGAAGCTAAGGATACGATGGAGGTGTAATCTCCATCCAATCTGTGCGCCTGTGAGTAAGCGGATAAATGTAACTTTGCCAGATTCGATTTTTGCAGAGCTAGAAGAATGGGCTGACAGCCAAGGGCGTCCTACGGCTAACCTTGCCGCTTACTTGATCGAGATAGGTATCAGACAAGCCAAATTGGAGGGAGAATTTAAGCCATCAGAAAAACAATCTTCAGTAAAAGGAAACGGGGCGGCTGTCCCAAAAAAACGAACCTCCTCACCCGGTAGGAGTAAGGAGGCAAAGTAGGTTCTAGCTTTAGACCTTTAACTTTCAGCCTTCTATCTTTTGGTCAACACCATCTGCTGGATCAGGAACGTCAGGAATAAACTCAAACCGGACACGAATCTTGCCTGTTTGCCAACCTCCACCAGTGCTGGCTCTTAGGAATTCGCATTCTATGCCTTGATTCAGCCAAGAATTCAAGGTGTCATGGGTTATTCCTCCTATTGCAGGGTTAATTATCTTTTTGAACCCTTCAGGCATTTCACTAATTCTCATCGTCCTAGATGGCATCGGACACACTTTTGGGTCTATTGATACAACGTCATCATCATTCACTTGGAAATTACTCATGGCAAACTTTGAAGTAGGTAAACAAGAGGCGGACAGACCTGGATGGGCATCTTTGGTCTGTCCACTTCAACATTTAGCAGTTACGGCACTTCATCTGGCTTTACGTCAGGGGGTGGCTCGTCTGGAATAAATTCCAAGGAAAAGCGAATTTTTCCTGTTTGCCATCCTCCGCCAGTAGTCCTTAGAACCCGACACTCTATGCCGTTATCTAGCCAGTGGAATGATACTGGCTTCAAAAACTCGCGTAGTCCTTGTTTTAACTGAGCAAAGGTACTGAGTTGAGTTTTGACAAAGTTTATGGTGGCAGGCATGTCTATGACATCATCATCATTTAATTGGAAATTTCTCATGGCAAACTTTGAAGTAAGTCAACATCAACAAGCGGACAGGCCAGGAGGGCATCTTGGGTCTGTCCGCTTCAACATTTAGCGGCGCATCTGGCGACGCAACTGCTCTAACTCACTATTGATCGATTCTGATTTCTGTACAGCCTGAGCCTGACGCAAATGCTTACATACAGGCCAGGGCAGAACCATAAGCAATAGAAGCGTAAAAGGTGCAATTGGAGGGATACACATACCTGCCACCCAGAATTTTCGAGTAAGCCCTCGGTAACCAATCTTTGAGGTTACATGCCACCACAGCCAAAACCAGCAAATTGCCGTAGTGATATACGCAAGGATTTGAATAATGAGGTCTACCGTTGAATTCATGTCGAGTTTGGATAGAGAGCCGAGCCGGGGAGGCTCTCTACTTTCCCCGGCTCTAAAGTTAGTAAGCCCAAAGTCAAATGGTTCGTGTCACCGGGCCCTCGAAAACAAAACCCCCTTGCTGGGAGAAAGGGGGGAAGGATTCACACTATTCGCAGCTTTCACAAAAAGCGCCCCCAGGGTGTTAAAGGGCGCTACTGAGGAATAAACTGTTCTCTGCTGTAAGGTTACCCAAGCGCGATCGCCGTTTCATCCGTAAATCCCACATCAGTCAAGGTTTGATTCATTGACCCACTACCCTATTGCCCTAAGTGGCAGAAAATGATTGAGTCGGGCTTTTTAGCCCATCGAAATAAATTCCGTGTTTTCACGGATGATTCAGACTTCTGAACCTTTAAAAATTTAGGAGGCTAGGACGTGAGCCAAGCGAAAAAAAGAGTTGGCCCCGCTGTTGGAGCAGCGGAGCGCCAACAAAAAACACAAAATCACTACTATCATCACGCTTCACAGAGCAGATTTCGGATAGATCGCCCAGTCGATCGTAAATATTCATCAAAAACCAGCCCGGTCTATATGACTGAGCTGGTTTTTGTCGCGACCCTAAAAGGAGGTAACTAAGGTGGTTGCCGAATTCCAATTTACAAACGTAGCTAGCCTACCGCCTCAGAATGTCGATGCTGAGGAATCGCTCTTAGGAGCAATTTTACTGGATTCTTCAGCGATTAGCAGAGTAGCTGATCGACTTCGCCCAGAAGCCTTCTTTATTTCAGCGCACAGCATCATCTACAAGGCAGCTCTAGCAATTGACAGCCAGGGCCAACCAGTAGATCTAATGTCCATCACAACCTGGCTCTATGACCACAACTTGATAGAGAGGGTTGGGGGTCAGAGCAAGCTGGTCGAGCTGCTCGATAGCACGGTCTCTTCCGTGAACGTCGATCGCTATGCCGATTTGATTCTTGATAAGTATATCCGCCGTCAGCTCATCCAGTTTGGTAGCAATATCATTCAGACCGGATATGAGACATTCCGCAAGCTGCCTGAAATTTTCGAGGAAGCAAAGGAGAGGCTTACCGCTTTGATTGATTCACCATTGAAGGGCGAAGACCCCGATCAGTTTACCTATAACAAAATTTGCCTAGAAATCCAGCAGATTGAGTTAGGTATATCAGACCCAGGCTTGAGGTTATGGAAGCTGCAAAAACTGGCGGCTCAGTACGGAAAATCCACAAAACAGCTCGAAGCCATCTACTTTATGTCTCTTCTCAAGGAAGAGAACGAGAGCATGATGACTTGGAAAGAGCTGTGCGACAAATACGGTGACACGGTGCGGGAATGGATTCTGCACGGCTTCCTCCCTAAGGGCGTAACCGTCGCTGTTCATGCCCGTGGTGGTGTGGGCAAAACTCGCCTCGCCTACGACATGCTCTATTCCCTATTGCAGGGAACAAGCTGGAATGGGTTCCCCTCAATAAGTGATCGCAGGGCGATCATTATTCAAACGGACGAATCCGCTGGTGACATGTTGGACGCCCTAAAGCGGCGAGGCTTTAACGCTGATATGCAAAATATCCGCTACAAGACTCGGTGGACTGTTGAGCATATCCCCCACCTCAGGGCAGAGATAGAAGAATTTAAACCAGAAGTGATCGTGATCGACTCGATCACTTCTGTAAACCGCCACAGCCTTTTTTCAGAAAACGACGTTCAATATGCACGCCCAATCCTTAAATTAAAGGACTTGGCTCAACAGTGCGGCTGCACGATCATTTTAGTCCACCATTCCAGCAAAGCAGGTGAGGCCAGGGGGACAAGCGCGATCTTCAATTCAGTCTCAGAAGTTTGGAAATTAGAGAAAGATGCCTCAGACAAAAGTCCTGATAGCACCAAGCGGCTGCTGACGATTGAGAAAAGCCGCTCACGTAGGCCAACCACTTACAGGCTGGACTTTCAGCCAGAAGAGGGTTCGTGGACGGTACTAGGTGAGGTAGGAGCAGAAAATGATCCAGACCTCTCCACCCAGGAAAGGATTGTTCAGCTCTTGTTGAACAATCTCAATACCCGTTTTGAGGCCGTTGAAATAGCCCAAGAGATCAACGGTTCACAAGCGCGAGTCAGGTTGTGCTGTGCCCGCCTTGCCGCAGATGGCATCATCTCCCATGTTCGCCCTAATTCCAAGGGGAGAGGTCGGGCGATCCTTTATTACCTTGCTGGCAATCACCCACCAGAAAGTGATCGCCTAAGTGATCAGCTTCTAACGAGACAGAAGGTGATTGAGCAATGCGATCACTTTAATAATCACGATTCTGTGGGCGTTCCAGGCTCTACTGATCGGCGATCAGTAAAAAACACGCTCAACGAAGACGATGAGGGGGTCAAATTTGCTGATCGGGCGATCACTATCGTTCCTAAAACGCCAGAACGCAGTGAAATCAAGGATAAAAAAGTGATCGCAATGGCTGATCGACAGCTTGATCGCTTAAGTGATCACCCCCCATGCGATCACTTAAGCGATCAGATGATTCCCCCAGCACAGAACGATAAAGCCGTCATTTCGGAAACTGATCGGGGTGATCGGGGCGATCACATTAGTTGGACAAAAGCTGTCCTCTCAGAGGCCAAACAAAGGAAGGAGAAAGACCAGACCATTCAGGGCTTCCCTAAGGCTGAAACAAAGTATCAGGCTCCCTCAGTTCCATTTAAGGAGGGCGATCAGGTGAGATACGAGGATGAGCCGAACGGCACGGTTTACACGGTTGAAGCTTGCACCCACACCCATGCTCAACTTAAGGGCGTAGAGGAACGGGTCAACGTCGCTTGGCTTGTAAGGGATAATTTTGTATCTGACAGGCCACGCCCCTATCACGCTCGAACCAATCCACCTAAAAAAGGCGATCGCGTCCGAAGTGGTTCTGGCAAGGCTGGGCAGATAACGTTAACCAGGGCCAGCAATCCGCGCTATGAGATTACTTGGGAAGACGGGCAAGTCATGGGCTATGAGTTTGAAGACCTCCAAAATTTAGACATCCGGAGGGAGAGCTAATGCCAATGGATCGAAGCCGATATCCCAAAGACTGGAAAGCGCTCGCCCTGGCAGTGAAGGAGGAATGTGGCTGGGTCTGTCGCAGCTGCGGTAAGCAGTGCATTAGGCCCAGTGACGATACCAGCAAGCTGGGCGTAAGCGAGAAGGCACAACGAACGCTGACGGTGCACCACTCGGACTTTAAGCCAGAGAACAACAAACCAGAGAATCTCATCCCGCTATGTGCTCCATGCCACCTGAGAGCGCATAGTCCAAGGAAGGGGAATATCCCGGTGGGGCAACTCACGCTGAATTTGGAGTTTTAACTTTATGCCAGATTCAACCGCGGTGGATGATTCCGTACATAATCAAGCCGCGATCGCCGAGCGTTTGCGTACAGAATCGTCACTTGGTACTACCCCTTTGTTTTTCATCGGCAGCTCTCCATCGGCGGCTAAGACTATCATCAACCCCGACTATCCAGCTTATGGGGTGATGATAAGCCGCCCACTTCTCCACCGGAAAAGCGACTTTGAAATAAGTCCGTTGTGTGAGGGAAGGTGGATATTTGATGCTTTCAGCTTTACGGAAATAGAGACGTATGGCGAACACACAGTCTCCATTGAGCATCGCGCAGCGCTGGTTAAACGATGGTCTCTCTGTGGCGACTTGCTGGCGGCGGTAACCCAAGACTATATGTGTGAGCCATTCATCCTAGAACGCTCGAAAGCTAGAGATGGTGGAAAAACCGCAACGGTGGAAGACCATCAACGCCTGACCATTGAGCGGTACGACCAGTTATTGAAGGCTACGCCGACACACCTTTACACAATGCCCGTTTTACAGGGTTACAGAACTCACGAATACCTAGCTCATCTTAGAGACTACGGCGAACGGCTTAAGTTTAATGCTTGGGTTGGCGTGGGTTCTGTCTGCCGCCGCAATGGCAACCCCCTAGAGGTCTTAGATATTCTGGCTAGCATCCACGCTTTCCGCCCAGATTTAAGGCTGCATGGCTTCGGGCTGAAGCAATTAGCTGTTGAAAATCCTCAAGTGCGATCGCATCTATATAGTTGCGATTCTGGAGCCGCCACTTACTCAAAACGGTTTGGCGACCCGCGCAGTGAAGAGGAACTCAATCACGAGTATCAGCAGCGGTTTCATGCCGCCGTCACTGATTCTGTACAAAAACGTGTGCCGTTGACGGCTGGCGCAGGAAATGGGCAGGGGAGAAAGCCGCAATGGAATCGCCCAACCAAGGCGATCAGAGTGCCAGCAGAATTCGCAGACAAGCTTATTCAACTAGCCAAGGAGTGGGACAGTGAAGCACAAGCGACACCTTAGCTCAGCCTGGGTGGACTCCAAGAGCGCAGCAGCGGCGCTGGGATGCTCCCCTCAGCATCTGAGGCAGCTGCTGCACGATGGCTTTTTTAAAATGAATATCCATTGCCGAAACATCGCAAGGCCAAACGCGGCCCGCTCCACCTACCGATGGCATTTAAAACGATGCCAGGAACAGTTAGAAGTACCACTGGAGAGAAGACATGGAATTCAACAGGATTGCTCCTACAAGTAAGGGGCCAGGAATTGTGCCAATTTACCTGTCCCGATCACAATTAGTCAGATTGCTGGATATTTTCTCTGAGCTACCAAATAGGAAACCCGATGATGAAGCAATTTTCAATCAAGTTAGAGGTGAACTGCTTATCACTTTAGAGGGTGACATTCGAGATATCCAGAGTTCTGATGTTTGGCTCAGGGACCCTGATAGACAGTTTGAAGAAATTCAGTACTTGCTAAATGTCATTGAAGAGGTAAGAAGGCTCAATCCTTTTCAGGCACGATACAGTGAACCGATGCCAATGGCAGAGCCTCCAATTTCTGATGTAAACGATCACAGAGGATGGGCTGATTTTGCAGGGTAGTCATGAAGCCTCTGGACAAAGTGAAATTATCCGAGCGTGGCGAGATTCTTTCCCAAGTGGTCTACTTTGGGGTGAGTAATATGGAGCAAGACATTATATATTAATCCTAGTTCTGTTGAAGAATTTCTATTGTCTTAATTGTTGAAGACGATGAGGCCAACTTAGAATTAATGAGCCTCATTTTATTAGAATGAAATTGCTCAACTGTTACAGCGACAGATGGTCAGACAGGTCTAGAAAAAGCCAGAAGTCTTATCCCTGAATTAATTGCTGGTTATACTGAAAGGCATGGCGTTCAGTCATCTGGTTTATCGCAGCAATGTAAAGGGAAAACAGCACCATGATGTTGAGTGAGATTCAAGCTGAAATTGAGTCTGGTTTAAAAGAAATAATGGCTTCGCAGGGTGCGCTCGTTGTAGCACTGGGAAACTGGAAAACTGGGCAGTGCATTTGCCAAGAAGGTATTGATAGTCCTCTGTTCCCCAATAGCAAAATTAGCCTGGCGGTAACAGGCAACGCTAAAGTCATCCAAGCCAAGATGGAGGTTGCCAAGGCGCTCCAGTTTTCAGATAAAATTGATCAGATATTAATTGCACTCTCATCGCAGTGGCACTTAATGAATATTCTCTCGGCAGAAGACT
>DATNPV010000053.1:0-32570 GCA_036703055.1 Waterburya sp. | reverse complement strand
GGACGACATACCAGGCAGCACGACTATATCCATGATTAAAAACTGTCCTTGGCAACCAGATTCTTCAGTAAGCGTAACCCTCTAATAAAACCTGTCCTGGCTCAAAAATGCAATGCTGTAGGGGGGGATTTTGAGCAAAATTTAGAGAATTTCTTTAGAATTGGTGATTTTATTCCATTATGCCTCGGGATGGAGGTTTTATTCCAAAAATCTTTGTAATACTATCTGATTTGACAATTGACAGTGGAGAACAAGACACCCGCCTAGGGAGAAACGTGACGATGCACAGAGATGGATAAGAGAAATCCCCTGGTTGGAAGGGTGGCTTTCCTTGTTATCCTTACCCAGTTCTCTCAGTGATTACCAGTACCTAGTCAAGGCTCTAAAGGAACACATAAATACTCAAACTCTTTGTTAAAAGTTTAAGGAACTGAATCATAACTTCACAAATAGGAGAAAAATAGAAGGATAAAATGTATTATTCCAAGCATAACTATTTATGCTCTAGGTGTTGCACTATCTTTGGTAAATAAAAAAGGAAAATAGATTTTGTTCCGCAAACTTTCGCTTCTATCGCTTCTGATTTTCTTTCTTTTCGGGTTGCTCATCACAATTAGTGGGAGGGCAGAAGAATCGGGAAATATTTTTTATGTTGCCCCTAATGGTCGTGATTCAAATTCCGGAACCTTAGCTCAGCCCTGGGCAACGATTAATCATGCATCTGAGGTACTAAAAGCAGGAGACACGGTATATTTAAGAGGTGGCACATATCGCCTAAGTCAGCAGATACGCCCTAAAAACTCCGGAACGAAAAAGGCATGGATTGTTTATTCTAGCTATCCAGGAGAGCAAGCGATTTTAGATGCGCAGAATGTTAAGGTAGCTCCTCCGGTAGGCGAACCTCCTTACCCGCACGACCAAGGAGCGTTTCAAGTTGAAAGAGTCAGCTATATCCGGATAAAACAAGTTAAAATTACTAAGTCCCATAATGCGGGTTTTACAATTAGGGACAGCCATTATATAGAGCTTTACAATAATATAACAGACACTACTTTTTCATCCGGAATTGCTATTTGGGATACTAATAGGGATGGACGGGGATGTGATCACAATAAAGTTGTAGGAAACACGGTTACCAATGCCAATACCTATGACATGATAATACCTGGGTTTTCACCTAAAGATGAGACACCCCATGAAGCGATTAGTGTTGGGGGCGCTTATTACTTTGAAATAGCCTATAACCATGTTTACGATACTGACAAGGAAGGCATTGATGTCAAAGAAACTAGCAGATATGGAACTGTACATCATAACTATGTACACAATGTAGCTCGACAGGGACTATATGTAGATAATTGGGGAGATTTACTTGAAGATATTGAAGTCTATGACAATATCGTTCGTGACTGTAAAGGCGCAGGGCTAATTCTCTCTGTCGAGAATGGTCAAATGGCTAAGAATATAAGGATTCATCATAATTTAATATACAACAACTTAGGGACAGGTATTTTCTTTTCTCGCTGGGGGGATGGGCTGAGAAAAGATATTAAAATTTACAACAATACAGTTCATCATAATGGTTACGGTAAACCTAATCCTGGAGAAAAATACCATTGGATTACAGGGGGGTTGTATTTGTTCTCTAGCAATCTGCAAAATATTGACATCAGAAATAATATTTTTAGTGATAATAAAGGGTTTCAGATTGGGTATAGTGACTATTATTTGAAGCTAGACCGAGATGTTAATATAGCTTTTCGCAAAAAGACTATAGACATTGACTACAATCTTATTTTTGACAAGGATAATCTTAGTTATCCAATTTATGTGGGATGGCCTCCCGATAATTATGCCAATGTCTATCCTTACAAAGGAAGCCATTTTATAGAAAACAATCCTTTATTTGTAGCTCCACAGTCGAGCAAATTTTATTTGAATAGCAATTCGCCTGCTATTGATAAGGGAAGTCCTGAGAGGGCTTATAACGACCCTAATGGGACACGAAATGATATAGGAGCTTTTTATTATGGGGCAAAACAAAGTCTGTGGTGGAAAACAAACTTTCCACCCCACTTTGATGTAGGGACTTCCCCAAAATAAAACATCATAGCAACCCACTGATCGAGAGCCGGGAGTCATCTTCGCCACTTCGCTCACTCCAAAATCCTTACGATGCTGATTTTAGGGAGTAAATAGGTGAGCAAAATGAGAGCGATCGCGAAAGCGCTAGCCCTTCGGGCTAATCGCACTGCAATCTTACCTCGGAGAGCGTTCCATCCACCAAACCACTGCTGTTAAGATAGCGGCAGCCGTAAGAATCAGTGCCGCAACGTGAAAAGTACCCTGTACCCCATAGACTAATGCCTCCGCAGGTACGGCTGTCAGCTTAGCATTGCGTGCAAGGTTACTGCTGCTGAGTGCCAAACCTGCAAACACAGCGCCCAGCAACGGCACACCCGCCGTCTGCCCCAAGGTACGGGATAACGACAACAACCCCGAAGCGATACCCAGCCTTTCTCGCGATACTCCTCCCATAATTGCGCTGTTGTTGGGTGACTGGAACATTCCCAACCCAATGCCAAACGGTGCAACTCGCCAAATGTAACCCAGTTCAGTCACCTGGGCATTCAAGGTACTCAGCAGTAAGCAGCCAACTAGCATCAACACCAGTCCAATCAAACTAATAATACGAGACCCAAAGCGGTCAGAAAGAGTACCAGAGATCGGCGCAACAATTCCGCCTAAAACGGGCGATACCGCCAGCAACAACCCCACTTGCTGCGTAGAAAACTTCAAAACCAGTTCCAGGAAGAAGGGCAGGATAAAAATCAAACCTGCAATTACGATAAACACCAACAAGCCCATTAATAAGCTGAGGCTGAACTGAAGGTTGCGAAACATGTCAAGCGCCAACATCGGTTGCTTGATACGGGATTCCAGGACGAGAAAACACACTAATCCAATCGCTGCACTCGTCAGCAGAGTTACGGCTACCCCACTGCCAAACCCCCGGTTTTGCCCCTCTGTCATGCCAAGGGCAAAGCAGGTTAGCGTCACCGTCATGAGCAGCGCCCCAAGTGTATCAAAGCTTAACTTAGCATTGGCACCTTGTCTCGTTGGGGACGGTATCACACGAGCAACAATAAAACTGGCGAAAATTCCAATCGGCACATTGACGAGAAAGATGGTGCGCCACCCTGCTATTCCAATCAGCAATCCACCTACGGTTGGCCCTAAAGCAATTCCTAGTGAGACAACCGCCCCAATAATTCCTAACGCCCGTCCGCGTTCCGAGTCGGGGAACACTTCTGTGATAATTGCCGCCCCCAGTGCCGAAATGAATACAGCACCCAGTCCTTGGAGTGCGCGAAAGCCAATGAGAAACTCGACAGAGGGCGCAAATCCGCACAACAGCGAACTAACCGTAAACACGATCAGACCCACTGAGTATAAGCGCTTTTTGCCCAACATATCACCCAAGCGTGCGGCACCGAGTACCAAGGCAGTGACAATGAGCAGGTAACTCAAGACAACCCATTGAATGGTGGCAAACGTGGTATCGAGTTCGTTAACCAGCGTAGGTAGGGCAATATTGACAATGCTGGTATCGAGCGTAAACATGAGTACGCCCAAGCCAATGCCAAGCATTGCCCACCATTTACTGTTTGATGAAGGATTGGGTGGAGTTCTTGAAGAATCTGTTCTGGCGCGGCTCATGTATAAGTTTGTGAAAAATGTTTTACATAGCACCCTTAATATTAGCTAGCGAAATTTAGGTTTCAACCGATTTGGGGAGTGCGATCGCGTTTCTCTGCTCTTGACGAACGCCCCAGAGTTTGAGTATATTTTAGTAGAACTTTTGTACTATTTCCAATACAACCTTAGGTGATTCCGAATACCCGGTTAAGGGAAATGTGTCTAACCCCAGAAGAGCTTTGTTCAAATAATCAGTTAAAAGGGTAAGTTCACATCCGGAAAGCTTACACCAACTGATGTAGCTAATCAAAGCCAATGAGTGTAAAGAACTTCCCCTCAAAGCGTTAGCTATTGAACCTCGCGAACGCTAAATTTCGAGTACCGCTGCGCTGCTCGTCGTTGAGTTAAATTTCGTGTAAGGAGAACTATTGTGGTTGCAACCAGAGACAGCAAAGAACAGATTTTCAAGGTCTTTCAGCAAATCCTTACAGACCGAAAAAGAACTGACTCAAGAATCGCCACAAAAGAAGAGGAAGCTGAAAAAGCTAAAAACAAACAAGTTCTAGAAGTTGCCTCTACTTATACAGTTGATAGCATTGTTAAAGGACTGGCAGACTTACAACTAGAATTTGGCAACATTGTCAACGGAATTTCAGAAAAATTATCTACAGAAGCGTCCAAGTTAGACGAACTTAAGCGAGCCATCGCAATTGGAACCCAGCAATTACAAGAACTTCAGCAGATACGAGTTGTTGCAGACGCTCTACATCTTCTCACTCAAGAACACCAAGAAAATCTCAAAAGCCTAGAGCAAAATTTAACCAATCAACGGGAAGCCATAGAAAAAGATATCACCCAAAAGCATAAGCTTTGGGAGAAAGAGCAGGAAGAGTTTGAAAGCGCTATTCAAGAGTACAACGAATTATTGACGAAAGAACGACAGCGGCAAGAGTCTGACTATCAATATGAATTAGAGCGCAAGCGCAAAGTTGAAGTGGATGAGTACGAAGAGCTGAAACGCAACCAAGAGAGGGAACTGCAAGAAAAGAATCAAGAAAGAGAAAAGAATTGGGCGGAGCGGGAAAAAATTTTAGTAGATAATCAACCTAAATTTGAAGAGTATCGAAGCAAAGTGGAAGGCTTCCCCAGAGAGCTAGATGAAGCGGTGAAAAAAGCCAGAGAAGAGGCAATCAAAGACATTCACCAAGAGGCCAAAACCAGAGCTGAGTTGCTGGAGAAAGAGTGGGAATCAACAAAACAGGGGTATGAATTTAAGGTTCAATCCCTAGAGCAAATGATTCAAAAACAAATGGAACAAATTGAAAACCTCTCCTCCCAGCTCCAAGAAACAATGAAACAAGCTCAAACTCTAGCAATGAAGGCATTTGATAGTTCTTCTAATCATGCTCAAGAGAAAGTTAAAAGTTAGGTGAGTTTGAGTTCATCTGTTTACAGGAAGTCAAGAGTCAGAAATGGGAACTTTTAACGAGCTCGACTTCTAACACCTGCTCCTGACTTCTTTATCAAGCTTATTCAGTCCTTCAGAGGTTTTTGGCATGGCAAGAAAACTTAGTGACAAAAATACCAAAGCAGAAATTTTAGAAGGGTATGCTCAGTTGGTAGAGGAACAAAAAGCTCTAGAATCACAACTGAAGCAGTTTCAGAAAGAACGAAAAGATAACCTGTCCGTTGCTACTGAAAAAACTTCTCACCAACCAGGAACTGTTATGAACCAACAGCCAGTTGCTAAAGACAGAATGAGCTTTACAATTGACAGCCTTGTGAAGCTGCAATTAGGCTTTGGTAGTGCGGTGAGTGAATTATCTGAAAAATTGACGGCAGAAGCCGCTAAGTTGGAAGAACTAGAGCGTTCTGTCACTGAGGAAAGCCAACAACTTAAAGAGTTACATAATTTAGAGGGAATTAATGAAACTACACTAGATACCTTAATCCAAACCTATGAAAACAATTCAAAATCTTTTGAGGGAGAAATTAACCAAAGGAGTGAAGCTGTCGAGCAAGAAATTCAAGAGTTGAAGAAAGGTTGGGAAAAAGAACAAGAGGAGCATAAGCGAGCTCTTAAGGAACGCAACGAAGAGCAAAGTAAAATTCGCCAGCGGGACGCGGAGGAGTATAAATATGATTTGGCACTCCGACGTAGCTTAGATAACGACCAATATGAGCAAACTCAAAAATTCTTGTATAAGGAATTAGAAGAAAGCAAGCAAGCTCAAGAGAAACAGTGGAATGAGCGAGAAAAAGCAATCGCAGAACGAGAGCAGAAATTTGAAGAGCTGAAAACCAAGGTCGAAGAATTCGAGAAAGAAAAGGAAGCAGCGATTAAAAGGGCAAAAGCTGAGGGTGAAGGCATTGCTAAGAAGCAAGTGGCTGTGAAGGAGGAATTACAGAAGAAGGAATTAGAGGGGAATAAGCGCTTCTATGAGTTGAGAGTTCAATCCTTGGAACAAACGATTCAGAATCAGGAAGAACGGATTCACAACCTTTCCAAACAATTAGATGCAGCGCTCAAGCAAGTTCAAGATTTAGCGGTTAAGGCTATCGAAGGAGCGTCTAATATCAACTCTTATCAAGCTTTAAAAGAAATTGCCTTGGAACAGGCAAAAGGCCAAACCAAGGTTAAGTAATTCACTGATCTGCTGTTATCAGCTTGCTCGATTAGGCGTGATACATCTCGGTTGAGACAGAGACACAGGGCTGGAGTTAGGGAATAGCCCTTACCTCACCGGATCAGGAACTGCTCTATTAGCTAAATAAACCTTAACATGGTAACGAAGAGCCAACAGCTAGTGGGATAAAGCTGTTGGCTCTTTCTGAGGGTATTGTTTAGGTGATCGCATCTCCTTTAGATACCCAATTTTGCTCATTTCCTCCTACTCATAAAATTAATAACACCGACAGCGCAACTAGAATATCAGTCTAATTATGCAGTCCATGCGCAATGGCTCTGGTACAGCACCAGTTACTAGGAAGTCCAGAAGGCCATCCCATCCGCACGGCTTCTGGGCAGATGGTGTGAATGGTCAACTGGCAGTCAATCATCTGTAAACCCTCTTTTTCTACCTGCTTCATTCCTTGTTTTAGAATCGAATCATTTTTGAATTCAAGAGTTCGATTGCACTGAATGCAAACCAAATGATGATGATGATTAGGAAAAGGCTGATTGAGTTCATAGTGTTTATGCCCTTCTGCCAACTCCAGTTCCCGAAGAATGCCCATCCGTGACATTAACTTAACACTTCGATATATAGTAGATAAGCTGATGGGTTCTCCGCGCTGTTGGAGTAAATCGTGGAGTTCTTCGGCACTGAGATGATTTCCTCTAGGCAAATTTTGAAAGACGTGCAGAATCGTTTCCCGTTGGGGTGTCAAACGCCAACCCCGGGAGTTGAGTTCGGCTTTGAGTGAAGCGGCGGTATAGGGAGGCATGATAACTCTCTCAAAAAAAACCGATTATTGACAATGCATTATTGACAATGATAGTTACTTGCCTGTAGCACTTGCAACAAAATCTGCTAGTTGAGAATAAATCTCAGTCTCTTATTGAGAAATCCTGAAAACGCTGCTGCTACTCTAAGAACGATGAGATTCTTCTTAGAATGGTAGTGAGATTTGTTTTGTGGGTTATCCCAGTTAGGTGGCTGCACCTTTGACAGGGAAATCCACTCCCATAACAATGGGTAGCATCTGATTCACTTACAGGGTATAAAACCCTTTTTGTCTACTAAGCTGACTATGTAATACAGCAGCACCGAACTACAGCAAGAGGATGCTGCTACCACCCCAACAGCCAAGATTTTAATATGTCCAAATACGACTCCTATCTAAGATGTTCCTTTTGCGGTAAGTCCTCCGAGCAAGTGCGGAAATTGATTGCCGGCCCAGGGGTCTACATCTGTGATGAATGCGTAGAACTGTGCAATGAAATCTTAGATGAGGAACTGCTTCACTCCTCCAATGACACGGCACTTCAACCGCCGCTGAGTTCTGAACTGCTCCAACCCCCAAAACCACCCACCCCAGCCACTTATCAGCCTTGGCATCAACTGAAAAAGCCAACTGAAATTAAACAAGCGTTAGACAATCATGTGATTGGTCAAAACCAAGCCAAAAAAGTCCTCTCGGTTGCGGTGTACAACCATTACAAACGCCTCGGTGCTGACCCAAGCGAGGACAACCCACCTGTCTTCGATGAAAATGTGAAGTTACAAAAGTCCAACATCCTGCTGATTGGCCCCACTGGTTGCGGTAAAACCCTATTGGCTCAAACCTTGGCAACTCAGTTGGATGTTCCTTTTGCGGTTGCTGATGCTACCACCCTGACGGAAGCGGGTTATGTCGGAGATGATGTGGAAAATATCTTGTTACGATTGCTGCAAGTCGCCGACTTCAACATTGAATCGGCCGAACGAGGCATTATTTACATAGACGAGATTGATAAGATTGCTCGTAAAAGCGAAAACCCGTCCATCACAAGGGATGTCTCAGGTGAGGGAGTTCAGCAAGCGCTTCTGAAAATTTTAGAAGGAACAGTCGTCAACGTGCCGCCTCAAGGTGGACGTAAGCATCCTTATCAGGAGTGTATTCAAATTGATACAAGTAATATTCTCTTTATTTGTGGTGGTGCCTTTGTCGGTTTAGACAAAATCGTAGAACAACGCATTGGCAAAAAATCCATCGGCTTTGTGCAATCCGGTGAAGCGCAGTTTCCCCAAAAGCAGATAGCAGACCTGTTGAGACATCTAGAGCCAGATGACTTGGTGAAATTTGGTCTGATTCCAGAACTAATTGGACGCTTGCCTGTGCTGACAGCCGTTGAGCCACTAGATGAAGACGCTTTGATGATGATATTGACACAACCTCGCAATGCTTTGGTGAAGCAATATCAAAAATTGCTGAAGATGGACAATATTCGCCTAGAGTTTCACCAGGAGGCTCTAAAAGCGATCGCTCAAGAAGCCTTTCGCCGCAAAACTGGAGCCAGGGCGCTGCGCGGTATCTTGGAAGAATTAATGCTGGATATCATGTACGAGTTGCCCTCCCGCAAAGATATTCATCGCTGCATGATTACCAAGGAAATGGTAGAAGAACGCTCTACAGCGGAACTGTTAACCCATCCCTCTTGGCTGCTTAAATCAGAATCAGCTTAAGAACGTTGAAGGTTGGCGAGTTGGCAGTTCATTACCTTCAACCTTCAACCTCTAATCTTTAGCCTTCAACCCTTCAAAGCTATCGAGTACTCGACGCTGGAGGTTTATGCCCCACACTAGCAATTAGCAAGCAAACAATACCAACATTAATGAAGACATCAGCGAAATTGAACACAGCAAAATGGATCAGGCGGAAATCTAGAAAATCTACAACATAACTATTGATAAATCGGTCGATGCCATTGCCTAATGCTCCTCCCAATATAAAGCTATAACCTAGCTGTTCAAACCGAGTGAGCTTCGGCCCAAACAAAGCGAGTGCGATTAAACCCAAACTCACAAATAAAGACAGCCAGCGCAACCAGCCACTTCCCTGACTAAAGAGACTAAACGCTGCACCCGTATTTCTTACATAGGTTAGGTGAAAAACACCTTGCCATAGGGGTAGAGTTTCGCCCAGATTGAAATTCTGTACCACTAAAGATTTAGTTAGCTGATCCACAATCAGACTAACAATGGCAGTAACCCAGAAGAGGCGGTTTTTCAGATGCATGATATTCGGTGAGGGGTCAGGATTCAGGAGTCAGGGGCTAAGGGTTAGGGATTATTGATTATAGAGAAAAGACTAATGGCTAAACGCTAATAGAACATTAGTTGCCGTAGGGCAAACGCCAAAACTGTAACGGCACAGACCACGACCAACTGCCCTGGTAGGGGAAACAGGGAGTATTTCATCAGGGCTTGTAGGAGAGACTCGCTGGCGGGTGCCACGTTGAGGGCGTAGAAAATAATTAAATAGCCTATGCCGTAGAGATGAATTGTCAAAAGACCGCACAGGCAACTAAACGCTAATGATTCAACACGTACAGGCATACGAAAGGCCAAAAATCCACAAACCCAAGCCCCGCCAATAAAGCCTAGTAAGTAGCCAAAGCTAGGCTCTTTCAGATAGCCCAGACCACCACCTTGGGTAAAGACCGGTAAGTTCATTAAGCCTAGGACAATATAAGCGATTTGAGAGAGGGCACCAGCACTTTGACCACCCAAACAACCGGTCAGCAGTACAGCTCCAATTTGGAAGGTAACGCCAAGTGATACGGTATGGAGGCCGTGCCCAGACCAATCCCAAGGCGGATTAGTGACAAAAGCTTCCACAAAAGTGCCACCAATAGTCAGCAGCAAGCCAATCAACGCCCAGAGAATTTCATTGGGAACAGACACAGTCAGCTAGGGGCAACAAGCCAAAAACGAAAAGGGTAGGAGGCAACCATTGTAAAAGAAAGCGTGTCTTCCGTTTTACTTCCCGCAGCAATTGCTTGTTGCCTAAGACTCTATACCTTAGAGGAGTGGTACTCTCCGGGAATGGGTGCTTCGCCACCAATTAACCCCAGAGACTCTAGCATGGCGTGGTCTTGCTCTGGCGGTTGTCCCAAGGTGGTGAGGTAGTGTCCAATTAACATGGCATTGATTCCAGATTTGAGTCCCAAAGATTGGAGTTCTCCCATGACGGCTTCCCGTCCTCCTGCGTAGCGGATAATTTGATTGGGCAGGATTAGGCGGAAAATTGCGATCGCCTTCAGTGCTTCATAGGGATCGAGTTTGGCACGTTCTCCCAAGGGGGTACCGGTACGAGGATTAAGCAGGTTCAGCGGTACTGATTCGACTTCCAGCTCCCGCAGCGCCAAGGCTAAATCCACTCGGTCTTCCCAGCTTTCCCCCATCCCTAAAATGCCGCCTGTGCAAGCTTGAATTCCAGCCGCTTTCAGATTTTTGATGGTTTGGACGCGATCGCGCCAGCTATGGGTGGTGACAATTTCCGGGAAAAAGTTTTCTGATGCCTCCAAATTATGGTTGTAGCGCGTCACTCCCGCCTCTTTGAGAGCGCAGGCTTGTTCGGCTGTCAACTCTCCTAGCGCACAGCAAGGCTTGATGCTCGTTTCGGCAATAATTGTCCTTACTGTGTCTACAATTTCTGCAAATTCAGTGGATTTAGGGCTACTATACTTCGGGCCACGACCTTGACTGACTAGGCAAAAGCGCTTAGCGCCTGCGGCTTCGGCTGCTTTGGCTTGGGCGAGAATTTCTTCTTGGGATTTTAGACTATAGATAGGGGAATCTTGACCCGGATGATGAGCTGACTGGGCACAAAAGCCACAATTTTCTGAGCAGTTCCCCGATTTGATATTGACAATACTGCACAAATCGACGGTATTACCGCAGCAGGCTTGGCGAACCTGATCAGCGGCTTCGCACAGCAGGAGAATATTGTCCTGACCTTCAATTTGAGTCAGGGCTAAGGCTTCCTCTCGGTCCAGGCGATCGCCTTTAATAATCCGTTTGGTGAGGTGGTTGAGCCAGTCTTGCACTGATGTTATCAGCTCACTGGGGGAATCGGTCTTGGGGAGATGGTCGGAATTAAACAAAGGAGCTTGAACCACGCTTAGCCCTCTCAATGATGTTTCTGTAGGTTTTGCGATTGATTGATCACAGTCCGAATCTACCCCAGTTTGTCGCTCTTAAACAATATCTAACTTCAACCCCATCGCCTGCGAACGGTTGTTAGCGGCTCCCTTTGGGGTGGAATTAGTCTTGACAAATTAGATTTTTTGCCAGTATTTTAATTGAATTTGAACAATAATTTAATCTTTTAACAGCGTATCTAAATTTTTTGACCTCGATTGAAGCAAAAGCTAACCGGACTCTTCTAGAAGATTAGGGGATGCTCCAACCTCTTTTAAACCGAGTCAATTTCACAGCCTCGCTAAAGCTTCCAGCTTAGTCCTTAAATTACGCTTAAAACGAGTAAAAATTGGTAAAATTTCGCTTGATTTCCTAGAAAATTCACCTCAATAATTTTTGCTAAAACATTTGATGCCAACCCAGCGTTTTCCATCTCACTTCAATCAGTGGGCAAATGCAGCATTTCTTAATCTTCCCTTTACGTCTAAGCGTTATCCTTCAATAGGTTTACTACTTAGCTGGAAAAGAATTTAGATAGCAATGTTTTTACCTAGCAACCTAGCCAATTCCACTCGTCTCATTGCCTCCATTTCTGCGGTAGCTTTGACGATGAGCTTAGCCGCTTGTGGGGGTCAATCACAGCCCGATAAAACAGCCACGGGTGGCTCATCTTCTGGCACATCAACGAATGCTGGCTCAGATAAACTCGCCCTCAAACAGGATGTACAGCTAGTCGGTGCGGGTGCAACGTTCCCCGCTCCTCTGTACCAGCGTTGGTTCCAAGATTTAAACCAGAAATATCCTAAATTACAGGTCAATTATCAATCAGTGGGTAGTGGTGCTGGCGTCGAACAATTTACCAAAGGCACAGTAGACTTTGGCGCTAGTGACACCGCTATGAAAGATGAAGAAATTCAAAAAATAGGGGACAAAGGCGTCCTCTTGCTGCCCATGACCGCAGGTAGCATTGTCCTGGCTTACAATCTCCCCCAGGTAAATGAACTGAAATTACCCCGGCAAGTTTATACCGATATTTTGCTGGGTAAAATAAAGAAGTGGAATGACCCCGCGATCGCGAAAGCTAATCCTGGTGTCAACCTACCCGACCAAAATATCACGGTGGTACACCGTTCTGATGGAAGTGGGACTACAGGCGTTTTCACCAAGCATCTCAGTGCGATTAGTCCAGAGTGGAAAAGTAAAGTTGGTGACGGCAAAACCGTACAATGGCCTGCGGGTGTTGGAGCCAAGGGGAATGAAGGCGTTACCGCCCAAATTCAGCAAAGTCAAGGTGCAATTGGATATGTTGAATATGGGTATGCCAAAAACAATAATCTGAAGTTTGCTGCCTTAGAAAA
Source organism: Waterburya sp. (assembly GCA_036703055.1). Classification (GTDB taxonomy): domain Bacteria; phylum Cyanobacteriota; class Cyanobacteriia; order Cyanobacteriales; family Coleofasciculaceae; genus DATNPV01. The sequence continues at coordinate 19,885 of DATNPV010000053.1, read as the reverse complement.
TAAAGCCAAAAAATTTGTGACGCCTACTGATCAGTCAGCCGCAAAAACCCTTGAAACGGTTAAACTGCCTGAGAATTTCCGGGCTTTTATTACTGATCCAGAAGGAGACGACGCCTACCCCATTGTTACCTACACTTGGATATTGGCTCACAAAAAGTATGACGATCCGCAAAAAGCAAAAGCGGTAGAAGCCATGATTGAATATGGTTTGACCGAAGGGCAGAAAGTCAGCGCTGAGTTAGGGTATGTTCCTCTGCCCAAAAATGTTATAGACAAAGTGGCGTCGGCTGCTGACCAAATCAGCCCCGATTACAAAATCAGCCTTAGCCAATAGAAAACAGGCAACCGAAAACGTTTAATCTCCCTTAAGGACGTTTGTCTCGCATTTCTAACGTTCAAGAAACAAGACTAACTCCTTGCAAATGTTCGTTCCCACGCTCTTTTCCCCAGGACTGTTTGCTCAAGCCCATTATGACTACACAAGCTAACGATGCTCCAGCTACCTTCCAGCCTCGTTCCAAGACGGAGAAATCTCTGGATCGGGGATTTATTTGGCTCACTCGCATCCTAGCACTCGCGGTGGCGGCTCTTTTGCTGTTCATCGCGGTAGTGGTTGCCATCAGGGCGATGCCTGCCATCCAAAAATATGGCGTCGGGTTTCTGACAAGCAGTGACTGGAACCCCGTTAAAGATGAATACGGGGCACTTCCCATGATTTATGGGACAATTGTAAGCGCTGCGATCGCACTACTTTTGGCCGTCCCGCTGGGAGTAGGAACAGCTGTGTTCTTGAGCGAAGATTTTTTGCCCTTAGCTGTTCGGACACCAATGATTTTCCTGGTGGAACTGTTAGCGGCTATTCCGAGTGTTGTGTATGGTCTGTGGGGGATTTTTGTTCTGATTCCCATCCTCAATCACGTAGGGCAGTGGCTGCACGGTAGCTTCGGTTGGCTACCACTATTTAATACCTCTCCTAGTGGTCCAGGCATGTTACCCGCTGGTGTAATCTTGACCATTATGATTTTGCCGATCATCACGGCAATCTCTCGCGATTCCCTAGCTTCCTTGCCCCCGGATCTCCGGCAAGCCTCGTTGGGTTTAGGGGCAACACGGTGGGAGACACTGTTCAGGGTGCTGATACCTGCCGCGTTCTCCGGAATTGTTGGCGCAATTATGCTAGCGTTAGGCCGTGCCATGGGAGAAACCATGGCTGTGACTATGCTGATTGGCAACTCCAATCAACTCAGTAGTTCCCTGCTAGCACCAGCCAATACCATTGCTTCCCTCCTCGCTAACCAATTTGCGGAAGCGGCTGGCTTACAAGTTTCGGCGTTGATGTATGCCGGACTTGTACTGTTTGCCATAACCTTGATCGTGAATATCTTGGCTGAGGTGATTGTTCGCCAGGTGAAGAAATTCTAGGCACTCAGTCAAGTCAAACGTCAAAAAGGAAACCTCAGCGTGAGTGACGGATTTTAGGGATTACCGAACATGCCAGTTAAATGTGGAATAGCTTAGCCTGCCGTAATCGACTGTAAAAACTTACCTTATGTCAAATTACTTGCAAGACCAAAATTCTGCTGGCTTTCCAGCCGGCAGTATGACCCGATCTTATAGCAGCCTGCGATCGCTGTTTGGGATTGTGATGACCATACTAGCAGGAGCCTGCTTACTAATTGCCCTCATCCCTTTATTCGCTGTAATTATTTATGTTCTCAGTCAGGGGATTAGTCGCCTGAACTTAGATTTATTTACCAAACTCCCTCCTCCTCCTGGTTTAAAAGGCGGTGGGATTGCAAATGCGATTATCGGCACTTTAATGACAGTCGGAATCGGAACTTTAATCAGCGTTCCCTTTGGTGTGTTGGCGGCTGTCTACCTATCAGAGTTTAGCAAAGGCCAGACAGCTCGCTGGATTCGCTTTGCCACGAACGTGCTGGCTGGTGTGCCTTCCATTATTGCTGGGATATTTGCTTATGGGGTAATTGTTGTCACGATGGGAGGATTCTCAGCCGTTGCTGGAGGAATTGCGCTCGCTGTACTCATGTTGCCGACGATTGTACGAACAACAGACGAAGCGCTGCAAATTGTCCCCCAAGATATCCGATGGGCTTCCGTAGGGTTAGGAGCCTCTAACTACCAAACTGTATTACAGGTGATTTTACCAGCTGCGATACCTGCTATTTTGACAGGTGTGACACTAGCGATCGCGCGTGCGGCAGGAGAAACAGCTCCTTTAATTTTTACAGCACTCAATTCACCCTTTTGGCCTCGCGGGATATGGCAGCCAACTCCATCCCTTTCAGTTTTAGTGTACAACTTTGCCACAGTTCCCTTTAAACCACAACAGGAGCTAGCTTGGGCCGCTTCCTTAATTCTCGTGATCATGATTCTGTTGACTAGCATCCTAGCTCGATGGGCAACTCGTAAAAGTATTTATTGAGCCAGGTGTAGGGGAAGTAATGAATTTTTTACCTAGAGGAGCCAAGAAAAACCAGTATTTTCCAGCTTGGCAGCCCTAAACTAGAAAAAATTCATAATCTAGTGAATATTCTAGGGACATAGAAAACCTTAAATTTCGGTGAAATTATTATGACGTTTAATCAGCAGGCTGCAAATTCTAATCGACGCCTTAGTGACCAACATGCAACCGTTTTAAGTGCAGAAAACCTCGATATCTACTACGGTAATTTCTTAGCGGTAAAAGGGGTCAATATTCAAATTCCCAAAAACCGGATTACGGCTTTTATTGGTCCATCCGGTTGTGGTAAAAGTACATTGCTGCGATGCTTTAACCGCCTCAACGATCTCATCCAAGGATTTCATATCCAAGGCCGGATTACTTATCATGACCAAGATTTATACGCGCCCAATATCGATCCAGTTGAGGTACGGCGACGGATTGGGATGGTTTTCCAAAAGCCAAATCCGTTTCCCAAGTCGATTTATGACAACATCGCTTATGGAGCACGAGTCAATGGGTATAAAGGAAATCTAGATGAATTAGTCGAGCGTTCTTTAAAGCAAGCTGCGCTCTGGGATGAAGTCAAAGATAAACTTAAGCAAAATGGAATGGCGCTATCGGGTGGACAGCAGCAGCGTTTGTGTATTGCGCGTGCGATCGCCATTAATCCAGATGTGGTGCTGATGGATGAACCTTGCTCTGCCCTTGACCCTATCTCTACGCTCAAGGTTGAAGAGTTGATGCATCAGCTCAAAGAAGACTACACAATTGTGATTGTGACTCATAACATGCAGCAGGCCACACGGGTTGCTGATATGACAGCCTTTTTCAACGCTAAGGCAACAGAAAAAGGCGGGAAAATGGGCTATTTGGTGGAATTTGATCACACCGAAAATATCTTCCAAAATCCTAGAGAGGAAGCCACTCGCGATTATGTAAGTGGACGTTTTGGATAAGCAAAAGGTGATGCTCGACCCGAAAGTAAACAGCACTAAGCAGTGGTAGGGTGCGTTGCAAGGCACCCTACAAATTAAGGTAGTTGCGATTGGAACCTCAGTCCGAGGTAAGCTTTGCAGTCGGCACGATATTACGCTGCTACCGAAGAAGTTTTGGGAGATACAGGTGCAGATTGAGACAAAAGTTTAGTGTAAAGGTTACTGAGTCGGGCCGCCACGCTACCCCAACTCATGGCAATTTCTACCCGTTGCCGACCGAGTTCACCCAGTTGTTCTGCCAACTCTGGATTGCTGAGGATGCGGTCAATCGCTTGGGCAAATCCCAAGTCATCTTTGGGTGGTACAAGGAGTCCCGTAATTTCCGGAATTACGGTAAACTGCAATCCCCCAACTTGACTGGCAACGACAGGTGTGCGACAAGCCATTGCCTCAATCGCTACCAAACCAAAGGGTTCGTAGTGACTGGGTACGACACATACATCAGCAGCCGCATAGTAGCTGGGTAACTCTTCATCCGTCAGTCGCCCTGGGAAGGCGGTGATTGAGTCTAAGCCCAGTTCTTTCACAATCCCTTTAATGCGATCGCACTCTAAGCCATCACTCTCACCAGGACGGAACCCTCCTGCAATAATTAACTGTAGATCGGGACTACTGCGCCAGTTGGATTGAGCGATCGCCCTGACTAAGGTTTCAATCCCCTTGCGCCGATCAAAGCGTCCCACATACAGCACCACTTTCGCTGTCGGTGGAATCTTCAATTTTTGCCGCGCATCTTGACGTTTAATCATACCCATCCGATCAATATCTGTTCCGCAGGGAATGATTTCCATGAAACCTTTGAGAGAAACCAGAGTGCGCATATGTTCCTCTTCTTGAGGACTGGTTGCCACAATCCGCTCTGCTGTCTCCAAACAAGCTTTTTCCACTGCTAATCGTGTGGATGCAATCACAGGTAGGTTACTCACCGCACGATACTTCACTGCCCCTAATGAGTGGTAAGTATGCACCTGCTTCAAAGGCTGGTGCTTTTTCAGTTCCATCCCAACCCAAGAAGACAACCAGTAATTGGTATGCACCAAGGGATACTCAAACCCTTCTTGTTTCTGGAATTCTTGGAATTGTTGCACAAACTCTGGCAGATAACCAAAGACTTCATCTCGATTAATAAACTTACTTGGTCCAGCCGTTAACCGGATTGTGCGGCACTTAGGCGTATGTTGAACAATTGCAGCTTGAGCGGGACTGATGCGGCGAGTAAACATATCCACAATCCATCCCTGCTGAGCTAGTGCTAATCCGACTTGACGCACATAAACGTTTTGCCCACCCGCCTCTTCTTGACCAATTTCCGCGGCTGGGTCACCGCTAACGGAAATTAAAGCCAGGCGGCTCTTTTCATTTGCAGACATAGTAGATTTTCACCTCATGAGTAGCTGCCCTGCCTTGAACTCATGAAGTCATATAGGATTTTCATCTTCTCAGAGTCAAGGACAGGTGCAACGAATCGGACAAGTACCAGCCAAGGACACTGACGACAACACAAACATTAAATAAATAATGCTGAGCTTGTAGTCTCTTCTCAATGCCGACGGAGTTAGCTGACGGGCTAGGACTGAGAGATGTCCCTCTTCTTTATCTTTTATCTCTTGAGCAATAAAGAGAGCGAATCAGAAGATTTGCCCCAAAAATATGGTTCCTCCGCTCCAGTTTCAATCCCTCAGGGTTACTTGAACACCCCTTAAACTAGATTAGGCTGACTTAATTTATGTGAAATACTGTTGCATTACATTAGAATACCATCGTATTGCGCTTTTTACGATTAATCAACGTTTCAAAGCGTATCTTTTGCTTAACATTTGCGACTGAACATGGCGGTCTTGGTGATTAGAGAGGCGTGGGACGATTAACCCTGCGTCCGAGCCAGTTTGCTAGTCATGAATAGTTTGAACTGGAGTGCCGGCTGTTCTAGTTCGACCAGAAGTGCGATCCCTGAACGCACCAATCCAAGATAGGATAAATTCTAATTTTGAAATTCCGTCTGTTGTGAATCATGTTTATGAAGCGCTACTTATCACGCCTAGTTGCTCTTGTCTTGGTCGTTATGATTGGCCTCATGGGGTGTTCCTCCACGAGTGCTACGGGTTTGACTGGAAATTACCGTGAGGATACCCTAACCATCTTGCAGACCTTGAGAACAGCGATTACCTTACCGGAGGATGCACCAGACAAAGCAGAGGCTCAATCAAAAGCGCGGCAAGCTATTAATGATTTTGCCTCTCGCTATCGGCGAGATGCGAGCGTGGCTACCCTCAGCTCCTTTACCACGATGCGAACGGCCTTAAACTCTCTAGCAGGTCATTACAGCTCCTATCCCAACCGTCCGTTACCGCAAAAGTTGAAGAATCGGCTAGAGCAGGAATTTCGGCAAGTAGAGGGCGCACTAAATCGAGGCGCTTAGACGGGTTAGAACTAGGGACAAGGGGGACAAGGAAGACAAAAGGAACAGAGAGAACGCTTGTCAAAATGCTTTGTTGTCTCCCCCATCTCCCTTCTGAGTTGATCTCCAAATTCACGGAAGTGGTATTGACAATTTCGACTTAAAACTATCACTATTTAGGGTTTGAGCAATCAAACCCTTTTTTGTTCTCTTGAAATCGAGAGAGCAATTGTCCGGAGCAGTTGGCAATATGACTGAAAGCGGAAAATAGCTAAAAAAACTCTATAATTGCCGATTTGTTAACAGTCTATCTAGACTGAGGACGCCCAATATCTGTTCTTTTGTGGTGGTTGTAGGAATGTCTAACGGTTTTCTCCAGAGAGCGCAGCAACGGCAGCGTCTGCATCGCGGCTTGATTGCTGCACTTTTTACTTGTAGTAGCCTAGTCAGTCAGGATTGGTTGATGCAAGCCGCTCAGGCTCAAACAACGCCCTATTGTCAGTTATCCAATGAGGCGATCACTCAAAAAGAAAGCTTACGTGTCTCAGCATTAAAAGGTAACTCGGACTCCGAAAAGCGCTACAAAGCGCTGCTCAAGCAACACGCCGAATATTTGCGACAATGCCGCTCTCGGAGTTGGCCTAATAAGCTATCCATTTGGCTGCGCTTATATCCCTGTGACGCTCGCTCTGGAGCCATCGATGAACTTCTAGACCGCATTGCTAACCGAGGCTACAACCAAGTCAATGTTGAAGTTTTTTATGACGGTCAGGCTCTGCTTCCAACGTCCGATAACCCGACGGTTTGGCCTTCTGTGATCAGGACACCAGGAAGTGAGAAAGTCGATTTGTTGGCTCAGATTATTCAGAAAGGGCATGAGCGGGGGATGCGAGTTTATGCTTGGATGTTCACGATGAATTTCGGCTACACCTACGCCCAGCGTTCAGATCGCCAAAGAGTGCTCGCTCGCAATGGTAGGGGACAAACCAGTTTGCCTTACGTCCAAGACGGCCCTCAAGTGTTCATTGACCCTTACAATATGCAGGCCAAGACAGACTACTACCAACTGGTTCAGTCTATCTTGAAACGACGTCCTGATGGGATTTTATTCGATTACATTCGGTATCCGCGTGGTTCGGGAAGCGATTCTGTTGCTGCCAAGGTTGAGGATTTGTGGATTTATAGTGATGCAGCAAAGCAGGCTTTGTTAGATCGCGCTGTCAATCGCAAAGGGCGAGAGTTAATTGAGCGCTATATCAGTAAGGGTGGAATTACGGCTGGCGATATTGCTGCGGTCAATCAACTTTACCCAGAGGAGGCAACTCCCCTGTGGCAAGGTCGAACTCCCTCTCCCAATGACACATTGGCATCTCTGCAATGGCAACTGTGGCAGTTATGCGTTGCTCATGCCGCTCAAGGCGTCCTCGACTTTTTAGCTGTAGCCACTCTTCCAGCAAAGCGTAGTGGGATACAAGCCGGAGCCGTATTTTTCCCGGATGCGAATCAAGCTGTGGGTCAAATGGGGTATGATTCTCGACTACAGCCTTGGGATCGATTTCCAAGTTCTCTAGAGTGGTATTCGATGTCCTATGGTGCCTGTGGTAGTACTAAGTGCATTGACGATTTGGTCAAGCGAGTTGCGAGTCGGGCGTCCTCTGACACTCAAGTGATACCCGTCCTTGCAGGAACGTGGGGAAGATCGGTTAGCAATCGTCCGCCTTTGGAAGTTCAGATGCAGGCAATCCGTCAAGAAGTACCGCAGATTGATTCGGTGAGCCATTTTGCTTATTCCTGGCAAGACCCTCAATCAGACCGCGATCGCAAATTCTGCCGCTTGGAGTAGCAGTCATGGTTAATCGTTAATAGTGGAACCCCCTCAACGAATCGTTAATGGGTAATTAGTGAAATGCTTGGATATTACTTTCCCATTACTCATTACTGATTAATGAATCGCTATAGCTTAATATCCAAGCTTTTGATGGTGTAGTCTGAGCATCCGCTGAGCTATATCGAAGGGTACATCTGCACTCTCCAAATCCTTAATTCCCAGAACTCCAGCACTAATATTCATCAGTTGCCAGTAGCCTTCATCCTGTAGGAGGATAGCATCTCCTCTCAGGTCTTCTATCGCCCAAGTTACGATGGCGTATGAGCCCTCAATTGTCACTTCTAGAAATCTGACATCATGTTGTGGCTTACTCCATTCATTCACCATATACTCAGTCACGACCTCCTGACTCGCTCTGATAGCAGTCTGCTGAGTCTCTGCCACTAAGGACGCATTTTTTAGCAAGACCGTCAGCAGATTTAAATGAATATTTAAGTGATAGATCATTGCTCCTAAATGCCGGATGTAATGAACTAATCGCTCATCTATGTTTATTAGTTCACTATAGTTATTGTTTTCTAGGTGGCGCTTTCTTTCTTCCAAGTATTGGTTATATTCCCTAATTAAGTGAAATATACTATTACTGGGACTATCTAACATGTAGACTATATACTCATCTACCAAAAGGTGGTAGGGAGATAATTGCTCAATTATTCTTTTTAATTTTTCTTCGTGAATAGGAGAAATTAGGTAATTTTTCCAAGATTGATGCTTGCTATTCTTAATCAGATTCAGTTCGCGCCGAATTATTTGATCGGCCTTACGCAAGCTGAAAAATATATCATCTACTTCTAGGCCAAGCGAAGACAACAAAGCATCATTTTCTTGCTTGAGCAATTCATTATTACTTTGTGTCATTTGATTCATTCTAGAAATGTCTGTAGGAACAAACAGTTGTTCTCTCATACAAGTCCTCATTCAATTACATCCTTGACTGCTATTAAATGAATTGGGGTAATCTATTGGTAATTCTTCTGTCTCAACGTCCCTTTGTCCAAGAGTAAACAAATCAGGAGTATAGGATTAGGGCTCTTGATATTGGCTCTTTTAGGATTAGTCATCTGAGAAGGAGTGAATATATACTTACCAACCGTCTGCTACACAACCGTCCAACCGCATTTCAGAGAAAACTCCACAAAGTCTGTACAGAATTGCCCAAGCTTACAGCAGACCAAAAATGACACCAGCTCTTGCCTTTCGGTCAAAAATTTCACTACGAACCAAGACAAGGCAGCATTGACCGCTTCAACTCTAAGCAAAATAAAGATTTATTAAATTGAAATTGAAACAGTAGATAACCCCCCCCCTGTGCGTATCCGGTAGTACACCTACATTCGGAAAGCTGTACTAGACTAGGCAGCTCTCCGTTGCCATTCTGTAGACTTTTTATTTTGTCATACAACCGTATGACGTGTATTACCTATGTGAATAGTATTGCAATTCGCGGACATCAGCAATAAAGGCAAGCAAACTTTATTAAGTCTTTAACAAGGGTGTAGTACAGACTCCTGCCAGCTTGTAGTGAAATGACTAATACCACTTGGATTTGAGAAGGTATCTCTCACAAGTAGGATGGGGCAGAGGGGAAAGGAATAGTTGTAATCCCTGCAATTGGAAACGATTAAATTTATCCGGATAGGATAAAACTCAAAGCGGATAAGGGAATAAGTAGATGCACCCTGATAAGAGTCCCAGCGCTTTCACGAGCTCTGGGTTTTTTTGTGGAAGTGTTGTTTTAATCTGCCCAAAAAAGCCCCTGCTGGTTGGCAGGGGCCTTATTTTTCTTTCTTTGGCTCAGAGTGAGTCAAACCTAGTCAATCTAGAGTTTCGTTCCGCACTCCGGACAGAAGTTGTTACTGGCAACATTTTTTGCGCCGCAGTTGCTGCAATAGAGGAGTTCGACAGCTTGGTCGAGTTTGGGGCGTTCTGGCAAACCAATCATCTGAGCATTACTCTTACCAGGTGCCACCATTGGGTAACAGTTCTCATTTTTCCTCACATGGGCATCTACCAAAACTGGGCCATCATGAGCGAGGATTTCGGCGATCGCATCCTTGAGTTCTTCCCGGCTCTTAATTACCATGCCCTTAATGCCATACGCCTGGGCCAACTTCACAAAGTCCGGCTTTCCGGCTTCCATATTTGAGGAGGAATACCGCTCCCCATAGAACGCCTGTTGCCACTGGCGCACCATTCCTTGCCAGCCGTTGTTAATAATTACCGTCTTCACATTGATGCCGTACTGGGCTAGGGTACCCAGTTCCTGAATATTCATCTGAACACTGGCATCTCCAGCTACACAAATCACCTGCTCATTCGGTAATGCAATCTTGACACCCATCGCTGCGGGTACACCGTAACCCATAGTTCCCAATCCAGCACTGGAAATCCAGCGACGTGGGCCAGTTTTAAGGAATTGCGCCGCCCACATCTGATGTTGACCGACATCCGTTGTGTAGTAAGCATTCGGTGCTTGACGACCCAACTCCGCAATCACTTCTTGAGGTGACAAACTATCGGGATATTGAGGCACCTGTAAGGGGTAATCCTGACGCCAACGGTTAATTCGTGCCAGCCACTCCTTCGTTTGATCAGGTTCGGGTGGAATACTCAGTTCTTCATAGCGACGTAACAGATCAATCAACACCTGCCGCACATCGCCGACAATGGGCACTTCCGGGGAACGGTTTTTCCCAACCTCAGCCGGGTCAATATCGATGTGAATCACTTGAGCGTGACAAGCAAACTGATCGAGTTTACCCGTTACTCGGTCATCAAATCTTGCACCGACGGCAATTAGCAAGTCACACTCGCTCACGGCAAAGTTGGCGTAAGCTGTGCCATGCATCCCTAGCATCCCCACCGATAGAGGATGAGATTCGTCAAATGCCCCTTTACCCATCAGGGTGGTTGTTACGGGAATTTGGAAAATTTCTGCTAGTTTTTGTAACTCGGCATGAGCACCAGACGTGATTGCACCACCGCCCGCATACAGCAGAGGTTGGCGCGCCCGACGAATGAGATTTAATGCCTGGTTCACTTGACGGGGATTGCCCTTCACCGTCGGACGGTAGCCGACTAACCTCACTGTCCCCGGTTCTACTGGCTCATAGTCAAATGCTTCCAAGCCAACATCCTTGGGCACATCGATTAAGACAGGGCCAGGGCGTCCTGTGCTGGCGATTAAAAACGCTTCCGCCACAATCCGCGCCATATCTTTGGGATCGCGCACGACATAGGAATGTTTGACAATCGGCAGCGTAATGCCATAGATATCCGTTTCCTGAAACGCATCAGTACCAATTGCCGCACGGCTCACTTGACCCGTTACAACAACCATCGGAATCGAATCCATGTGAGCGGTAGCAATTCCCGTCACTAAGTTTGTGGCTCCAGGGCCAGATGTGCCAAAACACACACCGACTTTCCCCGTAGCACGGGCGTAAGCATCAGCCGCGTGGGCCGCTCCCTGCTCGTGTCTGACGAGGATATGCTGCATTTCACCTCTGGCTTCCCAGAGATAGAGTTCGTCATAAATTGGCAGAATTGTACCACCCGGATAGCCAAAAATATGCTCAACCCCGTGACGATTGAGGCTGTCAATCAAGGCATAGGCACCGGTTTGGCGAGTGATGGACTTCGGTGGAGTTTCTGGTTTGGAGATGCTTGGGGAACGCACGGGATAACCTCTACGAGTACAACTAGAGTTTATTTTTAAGTTTTGTATTTAAGAAGACATGATTATACTTGGTGTTCATGCTACAGTCTACAAAACTAGGTTCAGTATTTCTGTCTAGTGCTGATACTATTCGCTCTGATTTTAAGGTTTAGCGAGTAAGCGATTTGAACTGGCTAGGCTGAGGTAGCAATTTTTCGGAGTTGGCCTACCGAACTTATTAAAAATTATTACACCTTAAAAGCAGATTAAGCCGTTTTCAGGTAAATGAAGAGGTAAAAAGGCTGGAAGGCAAGCTTTTGTGTGCTTCATCAGGCACACAGGGAATTTTAGAGGGCAATCAACTTGACAAAAAGAAAATTTTGTGGTTTGAAAGTTGGAAGCCCACGGAACAGAAGTGATAGGCATTTCGTTTTCTTTGAACCGCATAGACGCGCAGAATAAAGAGGGCGATCGCTCATGCAGGGTTGGGCATAGGTGAAGCATTCCGGCTAAATATATAGCTGCAACCGTTGAGTCACAAACTGGGCGGCAGTGGTATAAGTTCGCTGTTCGGATTGGCTTGTTGTGGCTGGATGAACCCACCAACCTTGGCAAGTATCTGGCTTTCCCCACAAATCCAAATGCGCGATCGCAGGTTCGGCATAGAAACTATCTTCCCCAGCACCCAATAGCGCTGCACTCCAGTGGGTAAAGTAATCGTGACTGACTCGATGGATGGGAAAATTGCCATATAAAGGAACACCCCAGCCATCAAACGCAATCAACGCCTTTACTTCTCCTCCTAACATTTGCCACCCCCAAGCAGCACCAATCGCACCCACCACACCAGCACTGAAACAGATAAACACTAACGGCGTTTCTACGAGATTAGGATAAGTTTGCAAAAATTCCAAAATGTGAACGGCTGAATAGGCTGGGTAGTCGTCAGCCGGAAAAATCACAACGTTTTCGCTCCAATGATTGGATGAATTGTCGGTTTCACAACAGTGCAATCTCTCTAAAAAGTTCTGCGTTAGCAGTGGAGCGTGGATACCGGGACAAATAACTAAAGTACTTTGGCGAGACAGCTTGCTATGCATAATTTAATAGAATCAAGTGCGAAGTAAGCGGGATAGATTTTTACGACTGGGACTTGCGAGTACCAACGCTATTATCCATCACTCATGAGAAATCATTGTTATCATTGCCGAAGAGAGTGACAGCGGTTTTAAAATACATATTTAATTCCAATTGAATGCAGATTAATTTTGTAAAAACAAGAAAAAAATATTATTTACTACTCTGGTTCTCCCTAAGACTACAGTATGAGAAAGATATTGATGTGGGGAGAAAACCAACAGGCGAAGAAGCCATTAAAGTGATTGAAGTCAGCAAATAAGGATAGATAGAGCGAATCGCTATCCTCTCATTTAATCAGCGGTCATGCCAGAATTGAACGAAGGTTTTTATCCTCATAACAACGAACAACTATGAACCGTCGCGAGTTTTTGCTGTGGGTGGGTGTAGGGAGCCTAGCGACTTCCTTGCCTGTTGCGATCGCAGCCTGTACTCCCCAAAATGAAAAATCAGAAGCTCCTGCTGCACCCAAAAGAGTTGATGGATATTTGTCTATCGGCACAGTGGCGGAGTTACAGCAGAAGGGTTACATCCTAAACAAGGACGTTGCTAATGCCCCAGTGCTGGTCGTTAGTAAGTCAGCTAACCCAAAAACCATTTCGGCGGTTAATCCTACCTGTACGCATAAAGGCTGCACAGTGGACTGGAAGAAGGATAAGAAAACCTTTGTCTGTCCTTGTCACAAGGCTGAATATAGTGCCGATGGCAAAGTTCTCAAAGGACCGGCGAAGAAAGATTTGGCGACTTACCAGACCAAGATTGAAGGGAGTTCAGTTTTGGTCAAAGCCACTTAACTCTTTTAGGAGGAAGGGATTTTCTTTATGTCTGGGTAGGCGCAAGTTGATCGGCGTTTAATCCCGAAACTGACATCTTGCACCAAGCCCTCTCCAATGGAATTGGAGGGGCATATACAAACCTTCGTCCGCCTGTGCGGACTCACCAAAAATCAAGGGCTTTGTAACCTGCTCCCGGCAGGTTTTGTTTGTGTAGCTGCGGTTTCAACCGCCAGGTGCAAGATGTGATGAAAGATACTTCTAGAATTATGACCCTATGCAGATTTTACCCAGCATGGGGTATTCTTTTTGAGGGGAGAAAAGCTGCGATTCGCTCTACTAGGGGAGTTGGCTAGCACCAATTTTGAGTAGGCTTTCAATAGCTAATCCAGTAGTCAATACTAGGCAAATGACGCAGAAGTTTACCTCTAGACTGCGAGTCCGATATCACGAAATGGATGCCCTCGGACATGTCAATAATGCCGTCTATCAGCATTATCTGGAACAGGCAGCGATCGAGCATTCTGAGTTTTTAGGGTTTGGTCACCAAGGCTACGAAGCACTGGGGGGTGTCTTCGTCATGCGGCGGATAGAAATTGAGTATCTTCGTCCCGCTGTGGCTGGAGATACCTTAGAAATCACGACTTGGTTGGAACAAATGCGAGGGCCGCGTGCTGTGCGGCGTTACGAAATCCGCAAACAAGGGGAAGAGCCATTATTAGTAACGGCTGAAGCTTTGTGGGTTTGGGTAGAAACTAAGGCCATGCGCCCACGGGCAATTCCGCAGCCAATACTGGAGGCATTTGAAAAAGTGTTTCAACCCAACGTCATGAACCAAACGCTCTCACCGTAAACCTTTCCTGCGTTATTAATAATCTGTAACTATTAATACGCATTGAATGTATCTTTGGGGAGAAGGGACTGCTGCTGCCAGAATCGTAGGATTTTTGAGGGCGCTGTTTAGTGTTTTTGTGCATTATCCGCAGCGCTAGTAATTGTTTTTTCTTATCAATTCCTTCAATTCCACGAAAACAGAGGAGATTTATATGCAGCGAATGTTTTCTGCTATTGGTATAGCTCTGGGTAAGCGCATTTTGCTGGTTAGTTTAATGGGATTGCTTGCTCTGTCTGGTTTATTCGTTTTTACCAATCAAGCTGCTTTAGCAGACAGATCATTGCAACCACAGGAAAAAATTGATCGCGCCTACACGATGAGTGAAGCAACAGGGCTTCGAGAAGAGGATCGACAAGAGGCTTACGAAGAAGCAACAGAAGCTGTTAGCAGTGACCCCAAGGAAGGTCTAGAGGAAATTTACGAGGAAGATTTGAAGGCTTACAGAGAAGACAATGGCGATGAAGGTGGTTTATTAGGAGGGGCGAAAGACCTAGTCGATAAAGTCACTGGCAAAGAATAAGTTCAATCGATAGCCGAAAAATTCGAGATCGAGTTCCTTAGAACGTGGCGTCTGGTGTTACTCAGTTATCGCTCAACCAGTATAGCTAGTTCAATTTATTTGTGAAAATCGCATCCTTTGGTAATTGGTAATTGGAACGTCTTTTCTATTAGCTATTGACCATTACCCATTACCCAAAGCGATCAATAAGGTTCACAATTCATTGAGACTGGCTATTTAGGGATATTTATAGTTGAGCTGACTACTGATTTAACCCAGGCGCTCACTCTGTTTGTAATTAGATCAGTTTTTGTCAATCAACCTGTTGGGTGAACCAGGTGGATGAAGTAGACGTTTTGATGCCTATTGTAGGATGGGAGCGACTTTAACCTTAAATACTACCTATTAATAGGCTATACATTCAACTTGCTCACTGGGCGAGGCAGTTCCTTGGAATTTTTACAGTAAAACTACATTTTGTAGTACAATACTAAAAAAGCTTAAAGCGAAAAGCAAAAAGCTCAAAACGTATGAGACTTGCATCTCCCCGCCGAATCACCCAACCTACGGCACTAATAGCTTATGACTTATGGAAAATCTATGGTCAAAAGCAAGTAGTTCAGGGCGTTAACTTCACACTTAATCCTGGAGAAATTCTAGGTTTACTTGGCCCTAATGGTGCTGGAAAAACGACAACAGTAGGAATGCTGTACGGTTCAGTGATTCCTACTCGTGGTTTTGTCCAACTGGGACAATATCAAATACAAGCTCAAGGACGCCTTGCTCGCGCTTCTATGGGCATTGTGACTCAAGAGGATAATCTCGACCCGGATTTTACAGTATTTGAGAATTTAGTTTATTTTGCCCATCATTACCGCATTACGGGCAAGGCTGCACGCCACCGAGCCGGTGAATTACTGGCTCAAGTCGGATTACAAGATTATGCCAGTAACCGAGTGGATGAACTGTCAGGCGGGATGAAGCGACGGTTAGTTTTGGCACGCGCTTTGATTAACAATCCTCAAGTTGTGTTTTTGGACGAGCCAACCACTGGACTTGATCCAGATGCGAGACAGGACTTTTGGAAGTTAGTCAGTCAACTCAAACAAAATGGCTGTGGGGTGTTGTTGACGACACACTATATGGATGAAGCACAACGATTGTGCGATCGCCTCATCTTACTACAGCAGGGCAAGATGATTGATGAAGGCACTCCAGAGGAATTAATTGAGCGCACCGTTGGCAGAGAAGTTGTTGAAATTGAAGGCATTGATGAACAGAGTCTTCAAGCACTGGCGGCTCAAAACGGAACTTGGTATCGACCGTTTGGTAGTAACTACCTAATTGGATTACCGATAGACAATCCGCAGCCTCTGTGGGAACAGCTAAGTAATCACGCCCCCAACCGTCTAATCCGCCGTCGCACCAATTTAGAGGATGTATTCTTGCGACTTACAGGAACATCACTAGACTAAAGGATGAAGTGTAGAGGATAAAAAAAGTTTTAGACCTCATAGTTCATCCTTCGTACTTCACACTTCATAGTTCATACTTTGTACTTCAAATGAAAGGCAGTTCCGTAACCCCTTGGGGCGTCTATTCGGTTTGGCATCGTCATGCCAAAGTGTATCAAAAAACCTGGTTATTTAATAGTCTACCCCCACTTTCCGAACCTGTAATTTATTTGGTTGCTTTTGGCTATGGCTTAACACCGTTAGTAGGAGATGTTTCCTATAATGGTCACACTATCCCCTATTTAAAATTCATTGCACCTGGAATGATGGCGATAGGGGTTCTATTTCAGTCATTTTTTGAAGGTGCATTCGGAACCTTTATCCGCTTGAGCTATCAAAAAACTTGGCAAGCGTTAATAACGGCACCGTTGAGTTTTACGGAAGTATTTTTGGGGGACTGGTTATGGGCAGCAACGAAAGGAACAATGGCTGGCACTCTAACGGGAATAGTCGCCGTACTCTGGGGACTGTATTCCGGTTGGAATTTACTAGTGTCTTTGCCACTCATTTTCTTGGGTAGTTTGCTGTTTTCTGTTCTCGGATTATGTACAGCGGGAACGGTGCGTACCATCGATCAGATTAACGTGCCGATTTTCTTGTTTGTCGTCCCCATGTTCACCCTCTGCGGCACTTACTTTCCTCGCGGTACACTACCACCATTGCTGGGTAATATCGCCAATATTTTACCTTTAGCATCCCTGGTTGACCTGTTGCGCTGGCCTTTGGGATTACCCCGGTTTTGGGTCTTGGAATTAATTTGGTTGTTTTTGTGGATTAGTGTTTTTTCTGTATTGGCGTGGCGACAGATTTATCCGCAATTATTCCGCTAAAATTCATGTTTTAAAGAGTTGCAGCACCATGCAATTAATCATTTAGAGCGTCGGCTTTTCTTGTAGAACGAAGATTAATTCGCTTGTTCAGAATATGCTCAAAGCAATTTTGTTTGACCTCGATGGCACTCTCGCGAACACTGACCCTCTGCACTACCAAACTTGGCAGGAAATTCTGCGAGACTATGGACTGAACATTGATCAGACATTCTACAAAGCACGCATCAGTGGACGGCTCAACCCGTTGATTATTCAGGATTTGTTACCCCAGCTATCGTTTG
The DNA here is from genome assembly GCA_036703055.1 of Waterburya sp. GTDB lineage: Bacteria > Cyanobacteriota > Cyanobacteriia > Cyanobacteriales > Coleofasciculaceae > DATNPV01. The sequence goes on along the minus strand of DATNPV010000053.1, from coordinate 2,553 downwards.
AGGCTGGACGGCAACTGGCTGATTTCAAGGAGGCACGCTTTCGAGAAATTGCTTTGAGTTTGACACCGCTAGCAGGATTGTCTGACTTGCTGACATGGATTGATACTCAACAGTTGAAAAAAGCTGTTGTCACTAACGCACCTCGTGAAAATGTCAACTTTATGCTGAAGGTGCTCAAGCTAGCGGATACCTTTGATGCTGTCGTGCTTGCAGAAGAGGCCATAGCAGGCAAGCCCGATCCAGCTTGCTATAAACTTGCCATTAGTCAGTTTGGTATTGCTCCTCAAGCGGCGATCGCATTTGAAGATTCCCCCTCCGGTATTCAAGCTGCTGTCGGTGCTGGCATTTATACGATTGGTGTTGCTTCTACCCATGACCCCAGTGTTCTTTCACGCGCTGGCGCTGCGATGGTTATTCCTGATTTCCAGGAACAGACGCTATGGCAACTGTTGAACTCGTTTGTAGGGCTTGACTCCTGACTCCTAGTGTCCTAGGAAAAGTTAGCATCAAATCACAACTTCCTACTTCCTCTTTAAAATGCAGCTGAGTTTACCCCTCAAAGCACTCCAAACGCATTTTCTCAAAAAATTTCAGATTGATTCCCCTGCCGCCGACTATAAAAAGTGGCGGCATCGCTTTCTATTGGAACGACTGCATCTAACCGTCTGGATTGCTGTGATTGCTTACCCGACATTTTTTATGATGGGTTTGTTGATGATGGCAGCTCTCAATGCTACAGGCGATCCAACCAAAGCCGTCAGCCAGGAACGAATTCTGCTGGAGTTTATTCAATTCACCGCGATCGAGTTATGCCTGGTATTGTGCCTGCTGCTGCTGAGAACATCTTGGGCACGTCGTTACCCAGCATTACTTTTTTTAAGTTTTTCCTGGTCTGTTACTATACTTCCACAAATCCAGGCAACGCTTCGACAAGAGGCACAAATCGATTTTCTCGGTTGGATGATGGTGTTTTTAATTCAAGGCACTTTAATACCTGTTCGTTGGCGTCTCCATTTCATTTCACAACTTGGCGTTTTTGTCTACTACTTTGGCGTTAACTCATTACTGGGACTAAGTAACCCAGCGATTAAAGAGCTGAGTGAATTGGTTTATGCTCAATTGGGTGTCATCTTTTTCTGGGTTTGCTTTATTTGTAACCTTGGAGTCTACCTATACGGACGCCTACAGCAGAGTGAGTTTGAATCTCGGACTCAGTTGAGAGTGTTTCTTCATGCCGTTTCTCACGACCTACGCAATCCCGTGCTGGGAACATTAATGGTATTGAAGAATTTACTCAAACAACCGGGTGAAAAGGTGCAGGTTTCTCGTTCAATCTTAGAGCGAATTACCGATAGTAGCGATCGCCAACTGGAATTGATCAACTCCCTGATTGATACCCATGATGCTGAAATTCGAGGTGTTGTCTTGCACTGCCAACCACTGCAACTCAGTCCCTTAGTTCAGTCGGCACTCTCCGATTTACAGCCTATGCTCACAAAAGAGCAAGCCCACTTAACCAATCTGATTCAAGCCGACCTTCCGTTGGTCAATGCCGACCCCCTACAACTATCTCGCGTTTACCAAAACCTAATTGCCAATGCGCTCAAGCACAATCCGCCTAAAATAACTATAACCCTTGAGGCTCAGCCAGCAGGTGACTGGGTGCGTTGTAGCGTTAGCGATAATGGCGTGGGGATGGGTAAACAGCAGCGTGAGAAACTGTTTGACCTCTACTTTCGAGGCTATCAGCAACGCCAGTCTGTAGGCTTGGGTTTAGGACTTTATATGTGTCGTCAGATCATCACTGCCCACGGTGGCGAAATTGGGGTGAATAGCTCTCCTGGAGAAGGAGCAACATTCTGGTTCACTCTACCTCTAGCTATATCACCCAATCCAAATTCGCCCTGATGTGCGCCTTGATACTGAAATAAATATTCCTATCGGCCTATTACTTTCGGTAGTTGGTATTACTTATGTATTACGGAGAGAAAGGTATATGAACATACCAAAGCCTTATAATTTAAAATTTTTTAAAATGGGTTCTCCGTGGCAAAATTCCCTTCCTTTAGGAGAGTGTACAAGAAGTCAAGTTGTGGTCTTCTTTTACAGCGATAGATGGATTCCAATTCCCTATTTTTGCTTGAGCGAAGCAATCGAACTCTACCATAAAGCATTGCATAAGGGTAAGAAAATCTTGGTATTTCCTACCGGATTAGAGCTTGAAACGAAAAACATTCTCTTAGATGCATCGTCGGCTTGGCTCCTAAACTCAGCTCAAAATTAGCGTGATGTCGCTGGTGTCAAATTTTGGGATGTTCAGGTCAACTTGAAGTTTTACTCAAAGCGACTCGCATAGAGTAATTTCCGGAGCCGAGATTATATATATTTCGGACGGATTTATGCAGAATTGGGGAAGGAGCAATGGCTGACGTAGTAATTGGCTTAGATCTGGGTACAGGAGGAGCGCGGGCGATCGCGGTTGACTTGCAAGGGCAAATTATCGCTCAGACGACGAGAAGCTATCCCCTGTTAACACCACAGCCCGGTTGGACG
>DATNPV010000014.1:0-39597 GCA_036703055.1 Waterburya sp. | reverse complement strand
AGGTCTGCTCAACGGAAACCAGCAGTTGCCTACCTTTACAAAGGGTCAATGATTAAAGCTCATGAGTTAAAGCTGAAGCTAATTCGTGATGGAATTAAAGTAGCTAAATGTGAGTCTTGTAATCTCAGTACTTGGTTTGATACCGCTATTCCTTTAGAACTCCATCACATGAATGGCGATAGGTTTGACAATAGATTAGAAAATCTTCAAATCTTATGTCCTAACTGTCATGCGCTGACACATAGCTATTCTGATAAGATGCACAAGAAGTTAGCTCAACACTTTAAGCTTGGAGAAGTGGAACAGCTAATTAATGAAAACAGAGTTTATCAACCTGTTAGTGTCTTAGTTTTCGATAGCCCAGAAAGCTATGCTCGATGGCAAGAAACGCATATAGGACTTCAGCAGCTTGTAGAGAAAGGTAGCGGTAGTTTGAATGTCCCAGCTAGACAGGAAGCCTGTTTGCATTGTGGTAAACCACTTACTCTTCCAGGCCAAGATACTTACTGTTCTCGACAATGCTCTAGGTTAGCAGCTAGAAAAGTTGAACGTCCTTCAAAAGAAGATTTACAACACCTAGTCTGGACAAAACCAACTACTCAAATAGCTAAAGATTTTGGTGTAAGCGATAAAGCGGTAGAAAAATGGTGCAAAGCTTGCGGAATAGAGAAACCACAAAGAGGATATTGGGCTAAGAAACAAGCTCAATCTTTAAATTGACACAATAATGAAATTTTCTTTTAAATCTTGCCCCTGTAGCCCAATCGGAAGAGGTCCCGCACTTAGAATGCGGAGGTTACTGGTTCAATCCCAGTCAGGGGTATTGGTGCGATGCGGGTGAAGTAGCCACGGTAGGCTTGGAGGTCTCATAAGCCTCTTATCAGCAGGTGCCCTTCGGGAACGCTAACGCGAACGACTCCTGCCCCCGCCACCAAATTGCAGGCGTGGTGCAATGGCAAACATAGAAGTTTCGTAATCTTCTGATGCGAGTTCGACTCTCGCCGCCTGCTTCAAGCAGATGTGGTGTAAGTGGCAACACAAGGGCATGGTAAGCCCTCGATGTGGGTTCGATCCCCGCCATCTGCTCTTTGATTATGCAGGTGTGATGTAACTGGCAACATGAGGCTCTTGTAAAGCCTTCTTGCGAGTTCAAATCTCGCCACCTGCTTGTGGCTAGGCTAGAGGACTTTTTTGATAGTGGAGAGGAGGGAGATATGACAACGATGACGGTTACGGATGCTCTAGCAGAGTTGACGCTGTTGGAAAAGCGTATTAATTCAGCAAGAGTAGCTTTGGACAATAACACATTGATTGCTGTTGTTGAAGTCGGTCAAGTACCCACAGGCTCTAAGTCTAGAGACGATCATGCGACGAAAGCAAGAGCAGCTTTACAAAGAGTGGATGCTCTGATCGATCGCAGACGAGTCATCAAAAGAGCGATCGTTCTCTCTAACGCTTCGACGATGGTTTCTGTTGCAGGGCAAGAGATGACGATCGCAGAAGCAATTGAAATGAAGAATTTCATCTCATACTACAAAGAGGTGCTTGCCACGATTACGTCCGCTTACTCTCGCACCTGCCAGGAGTACAAAGTTGCCCAAGCACGGGTGAAGGAGCGACTGGATAAACTGGCGATGGAGGTGTTGGGTAAAAATGCTTCTTCGGAGAAGTACCAGTCATTAGCAGATAGTTTCCTTGCCCGCGAGGGTGTAGAACTGCTCGATCCAACCACTTTGGCAGAGGAAATTGCAAGACGAGTAACGTTCGTCGAACAGTTCGAGTCAACTTGCGATCGCGTTCTCTCTATCAGCAATGCGCGGACAATGATTGAAGTTCCAGACTAAAATGGACTTGCTGGTCACTCGAAAATCTCTAAATTTATGGTATTTGATGGATAGCTCAATGGGTAGAGCGCATGATTTCCAGTCATGAGTTGTTGGTTCGATTCCAACTCCATCAGCCATGAATGTTAAAGCTTAAAGCTCAACGCTTAACGCTCAAACTTCAATCGTTAAAGATTAGACAGTTAACATTCAAACCATAAAGGTCAAAGCTCGATAAAATCCAGGGGTTCTGGTTGTAGGTTCCATAAAACCTTGAGGTTTCCACCTGGCTGAGTGGTCAGCATCCCACTTCTTTTAATCAAGCGGATATGGTGTAACGGTAGCATCTGAGCCTTCCAAGCTCTAGGTACGAGTTCGAGCCTCGTTATCCGCTCTTTCAAAATGCGGGTGTGATGTAGTGGCTAGCATCTGAGTCTGCCAGTCTCAGCGCATGGGTTCGAGTCCCATCATCCGCTCTCGTAGTCCTGTAGCTCAGTCGGGAGAGCGCCTCTCTTACAAAGAGGATGTCACAGGTTCAAGCCCTGTCAGGACTACCAATTATGGGAGTGTAACTCAACTGGATAGAGTACCAATCTTCTAAATTGGCTGCTGTAGGTTCAAGTCCTACCACTCCTGTTGAAAACGAGATAAAAGGAGGTTGCCTTCTTCTGCAATTAATTGAACGGGATGGAGCGATCGCGATTGTCTGGGTCTGTAGCTTAATTGGTAAAGCGTCTAGCTGGCTGCTAGAAAGATGTCGGTTCAAGTCCGACCACGATCCACTGCAACAATTGACAGGTAAAGACTATGCCAATCTACTTCTACGGCACCCGTGAAAAACCTTATGGTTGTTTTTCTAACTTTTCCCGACACGGCTTTGAGTTAGATGGACTGTGGTGGCCAACCAGTGAGCATTACTTCCAAGCCCAAAAGTTTGTTAAAACTGAGCGTAGTTGGTTCGACAAAATTCGGGAAGTAAAAACGCCGAAAGAGGCAGCGAAGATGGGACGCGATCGCAAACATCCTCTCCGTAGCGATTGGGAACAAGTCAAAGATGAAATTATGCAGCAAGGTGTGTTACGAAAGGTTGAAACTCATGCTGACATTCGCGAGATACTTCTTGCTACAGGTGGTGAATTAATCGTTGAAAACTCTCCGATTGATTACTACTGGGGGTGTGGTAAAGATGGTAGCGGAAAAAATAGACTGGGAGAGATTTTAATGGCAGTGCGAGAAATACTGCGTCAACAACACAATCGCTAAAGATTTCGATTCAACTGCTATTCACTAAAACATGGGTCTGTAGCTCAATTGGTAGAGCGCTCGGTTCGCAACCGGGAAGATGTCAGTTCGATTCTGACCAGTATCCACCACATTTATGGGGTCATAGCTCAGTTGGTTAGAGCGCCTGCCTTGCAAGTAGGAGGTCAGGAGTTCAATTCTCCTTGGCTCCATTATGGTGTCTGAAGCCAAAGCGGTAGCGGCGCTGGTTTGTGGAACCAGTCATAGCGGGTTCGATTCCCGTCAGACACCCTTGAATGGAAGCTGCTGCCGAGAGGACGGCAACCTGTCTCGAACACAGGAGTGCAGTTAACCACTGTAGGGGTTCGACTCCTCCAGCTTCCGTTTTATGGAAGATGCCGCTGAATGGACGGCAAGCGGCCTTGAAAACCGTGGTACGGCAGCGATGTCGTAGGGGTTCGATTCCTCCATCTTCCGTTTACCCACCGGAAGCCGAGAAGCGAGGCACTGTGCTGATAACGCAGAGGTAGGAGGGGCAGTACCTCCCCGGTGGATTGCTTACAATTAGAGACTATCTACTACTATTTAAAGACTGTGTAACTAATGCCAACTTTGATTTTGACTCCACGTTACTGTGCAGATTCTCAAGCTTTATGGCGTGCAGCTAATCATCTGGGTTGGCGAGTCGAGCGATTAATGAACTGGCGGCTACCTGATGAATTAAAACTTGTTCCCGAACCAATCTTGTATGTGGAAGCATTGATGACAGAGATGATAGCAGAGCAACTTGGACTTCGCTTGCTTGACGCACCCAATGATTGGTTACCAAATCTACCTGAAGAATACCGAAAGCGTTGGGTTTACCTCAGTACGATGGGTGAAGCGCGGAGCATGGAAAAAGCAGCTTTTATCAAACCGCCAAACGACAAAAGTTTCCCTGCCCGCGTTTATCAAGGTGAGGAACTGCCAAGTGATTATCCCGATGATATGCCAGTGCTAATTGCGGAAATTGTGGAGTGGAAAAATGAGTTTCGTTGCTTTATTTTGAATCACTCTCTGAAAACATTCTCAGTCTATCTCCGCGATGGAAAGTTACAGCGAGAGAATGATTTTGCACATACAGAAAAGGAAGAGTGTGAGGTTCAGGAGTTCATCGAAACTCTTCTATCAGATGAACGAGTAGAGATTCTTCAGGCAACAGTAATTGACGTGGGTGTGATTCAAGGAAGAGGATGGGCAGTTGTTGAGCAAAATGCAGCCTGGGGAGCAGGTTTGTATGGTTGCGATCCCATTGAGGTCTTAGAAGTACTGCGGTACGCTGTTGTTAGGGCATAACAACCCCGTTACATCGGGTATACTCAAGCCCCTGGTGTAATTACAAAGATTGCTAATCGCTGCTGAACGGCACAGAGGATGCGATCGCGGATCAGCTAGTGGCGTTGGGAGTTCCGAAGCAGGATATCGTGCTGGCATATAATGCGCCTCATGTGAGACAGTACACCGAGTTTGCGATGGGTTGAAGTAAACTCATGCTTTACTGGTGTTGTCAGTGTGTCTTTGTGCGGGAACACTGCAAAACAGATATAGAAGATGAGGCTTTTTCATGAAACCTGCCCTGCGTAAAGGTCAATTGATAAAGTGGGATGATGATCGGGGTTTCGGCTTCATCAAACCGAGTGACGGAAGTAAACAGGTTTTCTTACATATCAGTGCGTTGAAGGGGGCAAGTCGTCGCCCCAAAATCGGGGATACAATTTTCTACGAGCTGACAACAGAGGCAGATGGGAAAGTTCGTGCCTGCAATGCCTCGATTGAAGGGGTTGCACCTCGACGTTCGCCAACAAAGCAGAAGGCGAAAAAACGCGGGTTAATGGAGACAGCTATTAGCATTGGGATTATGGTAGTTATTGCGCTTTTTGTAAGGGAATTTAGCCGTAGTCGTTCTCCCTCTCCAGTTACATCCATCACAAAACCAGGATGTACCATCAAAGGCAACATCTCCATTGATACAGGAAACAAGATTTATCACCTTCCAGGAATGGAAGACTATGAATCAACAGTCATCGATCCAACAAAGGGAGAGAGATGGTTTTGCACAGAGTCAGAAGCGATCGCAAATGGTTGGCGTAAAGCACCGAGGTAGCGTCAGCAGCTCAACACTTTAGTGCAGAGAATGGACAGAAGCCCCTGGTACAGAGTTTAAGGTTGCTTGCCGCCACTGACTTTTGCCGTTAGCGCACCAAATTTGCGATCTGCGCTATGCTGCTGTGCCTGACAGCCCCGCTTCGCTTCTGAAATTTGAAGTTACTTTTTTCCCTTGCCTGCCGGACGCAGACTTATCCCTCCGAAGGACGAGTAGCCAGGTTCAACTCCTGGGTAAGGGGTCATTCCTCGATCGCTCAACGCCAGTGTTCTCTCCTGTTAACCGCAGGGTTCCTGGTTCCAATTCAGGTCGAGGAAGTTTCCACCCAGTAAAAGTAAAAGGAGTATCAGATGCATGGCACGCGCAAAATTTGAGCGGACTAAACCCCATGTCAATATCGGCACCATTGGTCACGTTGACCACGGAAAAACGACTTTAACGGCAGCAATTACGATGACTCTAGCAGCGCTGGGTCAGGCAACAGCTAAAGGGTACGATGAAATCGATGCAGCCCCAGAGGAAAGGGAACGGGGAATCACGATTAATACGGCTCACGTTGAGTATGAAACCAATGCTCGACACTATGCCCACGTACACTGCCCTGGTCATGCTGATTACGTGAAAAACATGATTACGGGTGCTGCTCAAATGGATGGTGCCATCTTGGTGGTGTCGGCGGCTGATGGCCCAATGCCGCAGACGCGGGAGCATATCCTGCTGGCACGGCAGGTTGGAGTGCCTCACCTCGTTGTCTTCTTGAATAAGAAAGATATGGTGGACGATGAAGAACTGGTGGAGTTAGTGGAACTGGAAATTCGCGAACTCCTGAGTTCCTACAACTTCCCCGGTGATGAGATTCCCATCGTCGCAGGTTCGGCACTCCAAGCGTTGGAGAAAATGACGGCTGCACCTAAGACTCAGCGAGGTCAGGATGAGTGGATCGATCGCATCTACGAACTGATGGATGCTGTAGACTCCTACATTCCTACACCAGAGCGGGAACTGGACAAGCCTTTCCTGATGGTAGTGGAGGATGTCTTCTCGATCAAAGGTCGGGGTACGGTTGCGACGGGTAAGATCGAGCGCGGTAAAGTCAAGGTTGGCGATACCGTTGAACTGGTCGGACTCAAAGGCACTCGCAGCACAACGGTTATCGGCGTGGAAATGTTCAAGCAACTCCTTGATGAAGGGATTGCTGGAGATACCGTTGGTTTGTTGCTTCGGGGTATCCAGAAGGATGAAGTCGAGCGGGGTATGGTCATTGCTGCGCCCGGTTCGATTACACCGCACACTCAGTTTGAGTCTGAGGTTTACTTCCTGACGGAAAAAGAAGGAGGTCGCAAAACTCCATTTTTCCCAGGCTATCGTCCTCAGTTCTACGTGCGGACAAGCGATATATCGGGTACGATTACAGCCTTCACGGCAGAAGATAGCAGTGCAACTGACATGGTGATACCGGGCGATCGCGTCAAGATGACGGTTGAGTTAATGAGAACGCTCGCGATCGAGCAAGGGATGCGCTTTGCCATTCGCGAAGGCAGTCGCACTATCGGTGCTGGTGTTGTCTCCAAGATTCTGAAGTAGACTCTTTCCGCTCTGACCTCTCCCCCAACCCCTCTCCTACAAGGCTACGGTGGCTGCATCTCGCCCCCCTAGCCCCCCAACTTTGGGGGGAACCAATCCTCAAAGTCCCCCAGAATTGGGGGATTTAGGGGGCTGGGGGGTTAGGTTTTTCTACAAAGTACACATTTTTATCCGGGTGTGGCGCAGTTTGGTGAGCGCGTCTGTCTGGGGGACAGAAGGTCGCAGGTACCCTTCGGGAAGGCTTCGCCTACAAGTCCTGTCACTCGGATTTTCGGGGATGTAGCTCGATGGTAGAGCAATCGGCTTTTAACCGATTGGGTGTGGGTTCGAGTCCCACCATCCCCACTAATTCACCCATTCGTTGTCAGTCACTTGTGGGGTTGGCGTCAGGGTCATAATTGCCCGTAGGCTGGAGTTTGGTCATCATCTGTCTGAGAAGGAAAGCATTGCTATTCCAAGCAATGTATTGATTTGAGCCTCGCCCTCTCTGTCTCAAATAAAGTTCAGCCTTATCCCGGCAGCAAGTAGCCAGCAAGCTAACCACTGATACTAGACCAAGTTCATCAATCAGTTCCATCAGGTCATCTTGTGTCATGAGTAAACCTCCAGGATTGACTATTCTCCTGAAGAATACCATAATAGGGGTATGATTGGGTACTAAATGGGGCTAGTCAGAGGTATCTTTATCGTCAATGAGCTTATACTCTTTGAGAGTTGCGAGGAGCATCAGTTTAGACATGGATACTCCTGACTCATCCGATAGCTTCTTCAGCTTTTGATAGATGCGGTTGGGCATTGTAACTTTTATGGTTTTGGAACCTTCCTCTTGCTCAGCCATTTTCAGCAGTCATGTTTAGATGAAACCAGCTTATCCGCTTTCCGAGTAGCGATAAAGGGTAGCTATAGCCCTTGGAAGTACCGATTTAGTGGTCGGAGCAGGGTAAAAGTACAACAGCAATACCCTATAACTCTAGTTAGGGTATCGTTTTGGGATGGCAACCAAGATGGCACTCAGCATCAAGCTAGACCCTGAAGTAAAGAGGCAACTGGAGGAGATAGCTAAACAGCAAAACACCAGTCTCAATAGGCTGGTGCTGAGGTACATTTCACAAGGTATTCAAGCTGATACAGGAGAAGCAGATAGGCTAGCCGCTATTGAGCGTCGGTTGGATGCGATCGCAAGCTCGTTATTTATCCCACTACGTTAGAGTATGTAAGTTTTAGTTAGAGCGTTTAGTACAGTTGAATAAATAGTCAGGTTTCCAAGGACAATTGAGTTATGGACATGATTGTTGACACACAAGTACTTTCATACTGCTTCAAGCAGGTCGGGTACAATATTCAAAACCAGAATTTAGCAATTTCAGCAATCACAGCCAATGAGTTTCTATTAGCTCAACCGCAAAGCTCGGAGCGGCCTGACTACTACGTTATTCATCCAACTAAATATTCACATCTCTTGTATTCAGAAGGCATCCCCTTTTGGGTTCGCTCTCACTTTGGAAACTCAAAAGGGGCTAGGATGGGGACTCGACGGACAGACCAAGTAATTATTGACTTTGGCAATCAGTTTCCACCGTATCGCGAGTTTGGGAATGAAGCTATTTCCGAAATTATTAATGCCAAACACCTTGAGCTATATAACGTTAGCATTTCTCATCTATCGAAAGGAAAACAAAAATATCTTAAGAAGCGGATGAAATATATTTTGGATAACAATTACCATTGCTACTCTCTGAACAGATTAACCATAGAGCAAGCCCTTGACTTGTTCTCACGTTTTATTGCTGAACACAATTGCAAGGGTAATGTTCGTAATACTGTTAATGATATCTTAATATTGGCAACTGCTATTGAGCGTGGAAAGCTACTTCTAACACATGACAATTTGCTCAATCGTTTTGCTGCTGAGTACTATAATGCACCAATCCAAAGAGACAAAAATGAATTATTAATCGATTTTTCAGGAGAACCTACGGGTGAAAGGAAGAAAAACAAAGAAAGTAAAGGATATATTAACCGAGGTTGGAGCTATTCAGTACGTAACAACCGAGCCGTGCAGGGAATTTAACATAACCGTGTTGCACCGGACGGTAATGCGATCACTTCTTACCTTAATCTTGGATTGACGCGAGGAAACCCTAGATCTACTTCTGCTCAGCATCTATGCGAATATGAGCGATCGCACTTACCTTCCATCTCATTTCACAGTGATTGGCTTCGTTTCGAGTTATCACCTCACCGATGAGTTTAGCTGTTAGCGTTCCAAGGATGCGATCGCAAAGGTTGAAAGCTTTACTTATCCAGTGAGCAGGATGCGATCGCTACATTGTAAAGTCACACACAACTGCCCAGTTCCATTCAAGCAAGAGGTTAAAGATGCGAAAACTGAAATATTATGTCGCCATCTCTGTGGATAACTTTATTGCTCACGAAGACGGCTCATTGGGCGGCTTTTTTTCGGAAGGGGAACACGTAGTTGATTATTTTGAATCTTTAAAAACGTGGTTTGATGTCGTTTTGATGGGACGCAAGACATACGAGGGAGGGTTAAAGGTCGGTGTGAGCAATCCTTATCCACACCTGAAGCAGTATGTTTTCTCTCGCACGATGAAAGAAAGCCCAGATGAAAATGTTGAATTAGTCTGCGAGAATATTGTTGAATTAGTCAGAGGATTGAAGAATCAAACGGGCAAAGACATCTACCTCTGCGGCGGTGCGGATTTAGCCACAACGCTTTTTGCCGAGAACTTGATTGACGAGATAATCCTGAAGTTGAATCCAGTACTGCTTGGGTCGGGCATTCCACTTTTTTCTGGAGTTATCAAGCAGACTGCTCTGGAACTCACCGACAGCAAGATTTACAAAAACGGTGTCCTGTTGCTTTTTTATCGTGTGAAAACAATAGAACAAATTTAAGCTAATCATGAGGGCGTACTTGCCAAGTGTCGGAGGAGCGATTGCCTACGGCACCAGCGAAGCTGATCGCGTTTACCGTCCATCTCACTTCAATCGTTGGGCTTCGTTTCGAGTTAACTGTCACCGATGAGTTTAGCTGTTAGCGTTCCAAGGATGCGATCGCACCTTTTCACAGGAAACCCAACACCTAATTTTGCTCAGAATCTATGCCAATATGAGCGATCGCAAAGCTTGATATACTCATGAAATTTGACAATCGCATTCCATGAGCGGCATTGACCGTGACATTATCCTCGACTTTCGGCATATCGCTAAACATCTACCCGATACAACTCAAGTGCAAAGGTTATTGAGACGAGGACGATCAGCTCACGTTTTCAACGATCAAGCCACAATGTATAGAATTGCTCAAGCCATTATAGAAAGAGGAGAATATACAGGCATCATCAGAGGATATGAGCGTTACGGGTTGTTTTTTACTGAACCAATTGGTTACAGAATCAATCCTGATGATGGTTCCAGAACTCCACTATTCTATGGAGAGGTGAAAATTGATGCAGAAAACCGATATCACGTCATCCCCCGCACTCGACCCAGTGAAGGATAACTGGCACTTTACAGAAGTCTGGATCGATCCAATGTTGTCACCTCCATATGTATTACTACTCCTGAGCAACCAAGCAGGACACTGTTGCGTGTACGATCCTGCCGAAGGTTACAAGGTGATATTTACCAGTTCAACCTACCAAGAAGCGCAGAATTGGCTACTAGAAGATGAATATGAGCCAATTGAAGGGCGACTCTCAGCATCGGATGTTCAGTAGAGTGCGATCTGCTGAAAGCAGCAGCGCTTCGCTATCGCAAACTTGCTTTAGGTTGGCTTGACGCTAGAAACTCCAACATCTACTTTTGCTCAGCATACATGCGATTTGTGTGATCGCGCCGCACCCAGCATCTCACTGTGATCGTTGGACTTCGTTTCGAGGTTATCACCTCACCGATGAGTTTAGCTGTTAGCGTTTCAAGAGGAGCGATCGCTCGTCTATTGCTGTTAGTGTTATTAATTGGTTTCACAACGTCTGCAAACGTATAAAAAGCCAACTTACTCGCACTAGCACTCCAGAAATATCCGAGACGCCGCTTAACACCTCGACGTCTGCATATTCTTCAAACCGCACACAGAACTTCCCTCATTTTCCGCAGATTTAAAGGCAATTCCATATGTATCGCCTGTTGAATGAAAACTGCCGGGATCGGAATGCTAGGGGTTGCTTGCACCGAGTAGGTGAGCAAAGTACCTTTACTATAATCTTGCATTTTCAAGTCGGCCGTAAAATCGGTAAAACTGCCTCTTTCTAGGCGGAACTCAATGTGCTGCCCAAGAATCTCATAGACGTTCAGGTAAATTTCAGCTTGAGCGGTGAGAAACAAAAAAGCTTTTTGGGCAACTTGATATAGACGTTTTACCTCACCTCGATGCAAAACTTCGCTCTTGGTGAGATCGGGGAAGTATTGCACCCAGCGAGGGTAATCAGTGAGCTGCTGCCAAACGTATGATCGGGCTATTGGTAAGTAGATCTGTGCAGTAACAGCACCACCCCAAGCTGAGTGCGATCGCGTTTCTACCAAAATCTCCCCTTGCAAAAGTGCCTTTTGCTGACTCCACGCTAGGTCTAAGGCTGGATTATTCAAGTCTTTAAAAGAAAGTGCAACCATAATAATAGCTTAACCACTTCTCAACCAATAGCAATGCCGTTTAAGCTTTACATCTTCACGCTTTAGTACACCAGGGAAACTCTCTTATTTACCAATTTATAAAATAATTTTTAAGAAAATCATAAAGTGCCGATAAAGCTTCCAATAATTTCCATCCACCTTATGAGAATCACATTTGTAAAGTATGCCTCTGGGTATGTTGCCAAGCGAATTGATGAGCAGCGGTTTCAAAGGAACTCTCTGGTTGGTTGCGGATCATAGTTCCCTTATTCCTCATGACATGGCTTATTGGGCTGCTGACAACAAAAAAACTGCCTTGATTACATCGACGTGAAAAATAACCAACAAATCCCTTGACGCTTTTGTAGTATGAATGTAGTATAAAAGTAAGGCAAACGCCTAAAACCTTCCCAGCGTCAGCCTACCATCTTCAAGGAGGTGTCTAAAATGGTTCACGTTCGATTTGAAGGTCGTTCCTACGACATCCCGGAAACTCAGCTAGGTGTAACTGCAGTCATGAATGACGCTGCCATTAAGGAACGCCTCGTACAGCATTTTGATGTGAGTCGCGATCGCTTCCAGTCTTATGTGGTTGATCGCCGTCCCAGTGGCGACCTAATTATCCGCCCAGAAGCTGTTTACGGTTAAAGCAAAATTTTCGTTCCGCGCCCCAACTTGTGAAGCATACACACATTCCCGTTAAGGTCGGGGAGGTTGTGGGTTCGATTCCCACCAGGTCCATTCTTCGGGCCTGTAGCTCAAAGGTAGAGCGCCAGTGATACAGCTTTGCTAACTTGCGCGGGATTGCAATCCTCAGGCAATCGCGTCCTGACGAAAGAAGCCTACAAACTGGTAACGTCCGATTCAACCTCGGATAGTAGGTATCCTGCGGGAACGCTACGCGAACGGCTCCTACCCTCTCCGCTGCTTGGAGAGGGGTTTAAAAACAAAAAACAGCTTCTTTGACTTGTGCGATCGCTCCTATGAATAGAGATTAGATGACTTGGCTGACGCGCCCTAACCGAGAAAGCTTACATACTCGCTCAGTGGTTGAGCAATCGACTCTTAATCGATGTGTTGGGTTCGACTCCCGTACATGCAGCTTTCTTAACTTGCGCGTTAGTTCAGTAAAAAAATGGTGATATTCGCGAGTAATGAATTGAATGTACAAATTCCGAAAATAGCCATGAACGCAACAAGCTGGACAGATAATAAGATAGACAGTCTTGTTAGCTCCTTCAAAACCTGTACCATACCGCGAAGCGAGTGGACTCATCAGGCACATTTGATTGTTGCATTATGGCATCTCACGCACTACTCGCAACAAGATGCAACGAATACTCTTCGTCATGCCATCCAACAATACAATCAGGCTATTGGTATTAAATCTACAAAAAATAGCGGCTATCACGAGACCATAACGCTATTTTGGGTGCGGATGATTCGTCACTATCTTGCACTTGAAGGTAAAAACCGCTCTATCGCAGACTTGGCTAACGGTCTTATCCAAAATTACGGAAATCCACGTCTGACTCTTGAATACTACAGTAGCTCGCTACTGATGTCACAGGAGGCACGGCAAACTTGGGTTGAGCCTGACCTAAAGCCTCTCGAACCTTTACTTAAACGTTGATTTTTGCAGAGAATGGCAGCTGTCGCCGCGCCCTAACCGCGGAAGCTTACATACAATCAGACTGTAAATCTGAATCCTGATCGGAAAAATAGCTTTCCAGACTTGCGCGGCATCTTTATCTCTCGCGTGCAAGCGTGCGACATCTGCTTCCAATCGATTTTGGATTTTGGATTGAGAATATGTCAATTCAAATCTTGAGTCTCAAATCCTGATAACAGCGATGTGATGAAAGGAGGTAGTTGTAATGAATACAGCAGAGCGTGACTTGCGCGTGGACATGCTCAACAGTCTGCTAACTACGCCACACCGGGAACTGGGTAAGGTGGCAGAACTGCACAAGACGATGGTGGAACTCGACCCCATCTTCTACGGACACTTGGCCGTATGGTATGAGAACAATGGGGATGTCCGCGACCATAAGGAAGTATTTGTTGGCAACCTCCTCACCAGCAGCTTAACTGAACACCGCAATGCTGGTTTTGTACTGTTACAAGAATTTCCTCCTTATCAGGTATCACGGATTGTAGACTTTTTGAAGCAGCATCGAGGTAAAGTACCGCGTTCGACTCGTACCGCGGTGCGGCGTTATCTGGAAAGACGGGAGAAGAATCCGGTATTCTTTGACCGCTCTGCTCTACGAGCTCGTAAGGCGATGAAGCACCTCTATGCTACCTTGCACATTAAGCCTAACGGGCGTGCGGATGCCGTATTGTTCAAGGACAACCCGCCGGAAGATAGCCTTGCCTTCGCGTTGAAATTGTTGGCGATTGCATCCTCACCCTTAGAGCAAGCCCAGCTCATTGTAGAGTACAAAATCCCTTACACGATCGCAGTGGGTGCGATCAAACAGCTCACTCCTACCGTACTGGTGGCGCTAATTAACTCCATGTCGCCTCAAGAGGTGATAAATAACCTCAAATCTCTCCAATCTCGCGGTGCAATGGATAACCCCCAGCTCAAGGCACTCATTGACGAGAAATTGGAACTCGCCACAAGTGATGTGCGTGTGGCAGCACTCAAGGCACGAGTAGCGGCAGACATAGCTGAACTGGATGCCGAGACGGTGGCACGGTTAGAGCGCGTGATGGACGAGCAGGTTAAAAAGCGTGGGCAGATTACTAAGCCTACAGCTTTGCTGGTCGATAAGTCTAGCTCGATGGAAAGCGCGATCGAAGTGGGTAAGCGTATCGCTGCATTGATTTCAGGCATTACTCAGGCTGATTTGTTTGTCTATGCCTTCGATACTCTGCCTTATCCAGTAAAGGCATCAGGTAACCAGTTGAGTGACTGGGAACGGGCATTTCGGCATCTTAAGGCAGGTGGTGCGACTAGCATTGGTGCTCCACTCGAAGCGATGCGCCTCAGGAAGCAATGGGTTGAGCAAATCATCCTCGTAACCGACGAAGGTGAGAATACGGCGCCCTACTTTGTTGAAACTTACGAGTCTTACAAGGGCGATCTTAAGGTAGAGCCAAGCGTCCTCATCGTTAAGGTGGGCTATGCCTATGATCACCTAGAGCGCAAGTTGCAGCAAAGACAGGCGCAGGTTGATACCTTCACATTTGCGGGTGATTACTACTCACTACCGAACCTCATCCCACTCCTGTCGAGTCCTTCACGGTTGGAGTTGTTGATGGAGATTCTGGAGACACCGTTGCCAGTGCGGAATGATTAGTCGAAGTTTTTCTCATGCACCACATCGGCTGGAGTCAAAATTGATTCCGGCCTTTTTTATATCATGAGTTTGTGAGTTTCACCGACATGCTGGAGTAACCCTTCACAAGCATCTAGCAACAAATTGATCACCTTGTCAAATCCTTCTGGCCCGCCGTAGTAGGGGTCAGGAACTTCTCGTTCCCGATGATGAGTAGCAAAGTCACACATTAGCCTGACTTTATCTCGATACTTTCCCGTTGGATCGAGAGAGAGAATATCTCGATAGTTCTCTCGATCCATCGCTAAAATCAAATCGAATTCTTCAAAATCTGACCGTTGAAATTGCCGTGCTCGACCCTTGAGCTGGATGCCCCGACGCCCAGCCGCTGCTGTCATGCGTCGATCTGGGGGAGAGCCAATATGATAACCGCCAGTGCCAGCGGAATCACAAACGATGCGATCGCTGAGGCCAGCTTGTTCAATTAAGTGATTCATAATGTTCTCTGCGGAGGGAGAACGGCAAATATTACCAAGGCAGACAAAGAGTAACTTGCAGGGCATAGGTAAAATAATTAGTCTCCTGTGCAGTTAGAAAAACGACCAGTTGTTAGAAAATGGAAATCTCACACATGTGTGCTGGGAACAGTTGTCTCTCACCTGTCCTACTTGGCGTAGGGTTCTTGCTGCACCAGTGTTCAGTTTAGCAACGATACTGCCTGACCTGTAATACCCAGTTGCGCTTCTTAGAGTAATTCTCAAATGCCCCATGTCCCATGCCCTATGCCTGACCTCCAATGTTATATATCTGACGGCAACTTGGTATCATTACCTCTCTTGATAACCGATCACCAGCCTTAGGTTAACCGTAAATACTGTGTTGAGGACAAAAGTTCACTGCTAACCTTAGAGATTTTCTTCTACTTGTCAAAGAATGCCGACCGATTCAAGGGTCAATTGAGGAAACTGTTTGATGTTCAAGTCGCACCGTCGTTCTTATCGAAAGTCCCATCGCTCATTGCCGCTGCCTGTAATCATCTTAGCTATACCCCTATCGTTGATTCTTCTGGAGTTGCTGGTACGGTTTTTTGTCGGCGTTACAGGCAAAAGCGCTGAGTTGGCTGCTTATGAAGGTCAACCCACGATTGTCAATGCATACTGTCTCAAGTTCCTGGGTTCAACAAAACAACCCTATGACGGTTTATTCGACCGAGGACACCTGGCAGCTCAACGCAGTCTAGCCGGGGGCTACAAATTAGTTGGGGAGCAACAAAGTAATTTCTGGCACATTAATCAGCAGGGTTTCCGTGACGATGAGCCGCTTCCCTTGGAAAAACCCAAGGAGGAAATCCGCATTTTTCTTTTAGGTGGCTCTACCGCTTTCGGTCAATGGAATGCGAGTAACCAAGCTACACTAGCCAGTAAACTGGAAGCTCGCCTCAACGAACGGATAGCACAGCAAAAGCGTTCCTCAGAAAAATACCGACCGATACCTTTACCCGTTTATAAGCCGGAATTAGAAAAAGCACTAACGTTGCCGCCCAAGCTTCGAGAAGGTCGGTATCGAGTGATTAATGCCGCTGTACCGGGTTATGCCTCTGGCAATGAACTGGCTCAGCTAGCGCTGCAAATTTTGCCCTATAGCCCAGACGCTGTCATTACTTTGGATGGATACACCGACTTGATGCTACCCAGTCCTAAAGCACAAACGGATATCCCTGAGATGGATGCTTTCTTGAACAACGCACCTGGACACTTTTGGACTTACCTGACTAGACAGTTGAAGCAGTGGGTTACTGATACGTATTTAGTGAAAGCTGCACAATACTGGCTGTTGCGTCCTCAGCCATCGGTGAGCCAACTTAGTGTAGTGGTCACTGAAAACACTGCTCCCCTAGAACAACATCTTCCTGCCGATTCCTCTGAATTGGAGCGTCGTGTGGCACGCTATTTTAATTTTCACAAGCAAATGGTAAGGCTGACAACAGGGTTCAATATTCCTTTGGTAATCGCTGTTCAGCCAGAAATTACAGGGCGCGGTACTAGCAAGCTTTCTGCCAGTGAGCAGAGGGTTGTGAACGAATTGGGAAAACTCTATAAGCAGCGGGTACAAACTGGCTATGCTCAATTAATAAAAGCAGCTCAGGAATTACAGGATGCGTTTCCCCAAAATGTCAAAGCTCTAAATCTTTATCCGCTTTATGAAAATTTTCCCAATCGAGCGTTTTATGACGCTGTTCACTTGACGGAGGAAGGCAATACCGAACTCGCTGAGCGCTTGTATCAAACCATCACCGCTCTTCCAAAACTATACGAGTCTCCCCCGACTCCTCCCAAAGTTCAGAGGAGTGAGGATTAGGCAGAAGGTGAGGAGGTGATGGGGAGAAGACGATGAGTGGAGGAAAAGGTCGGGGAAGCTTCCAGAATTGGGGTCGAGAAATTTCCCCGTCTTCCAATCCCCAACTTCCCCACTCCTAGCGCAGCCACTCTCCCACTCTCCTCTGGATTACATGCCTGGAAGATTTAACCCACTGGTGAGTTCCTCCATGCGTTCGCGCATTGTGGCTGTGGACTTGTCGTAGGCATCTTTCATGGCTACTGTCACCAGTTCACCGAGGGCTTCTGCGCCTTGAGCCATAGCGTCTGGAGAAATGGTCACTCGTATGGGCTCCTGGTTACCACTCATCACCACTTTGACGCTGCCATCTGTTGATGACCCCTCAATTTCCATACGCTCCAATTCTTCTTGAAGCTGTTTGGCACCTTGTTGAACTTCTTGAGCTTTTTTGAACGCCTCGGCTAGCTCTTTCATTTTGCCTAGACCGAAGCCAAATCCTTGTCCTTTTGTCATAAATGGTTAACTCTACCTGAGTTGGACGGGTTAGGGATAGGTTGTAGGTGTTAGGTTTTAGATTGTAGGTTCTGGGGTGAAGACACCGAAAACCTACATCTGAGACCTAACACCTGGTTAAGTTTTAATCTTAGTACCGCATACGTCGCACTGACAGCTCTAGACGAGTTGAAACTCGCCTAAGATTTTTACTTCTGGCTCTAACCAAAGTGACCAGTGCTGTTCTACTTGCTGTTGAACGTGGCGGATGATTTGGAAAATATCGTTAGCTTTGGCACCGCCACAGTTGAGGATAAAGTTAGCATGGCGTTCTGCAACTTGAGCTCCTCCAATTTGGTAGCCTTTGAGGCCAAGTTGCTCGATCAACCATGCGGCTGGATGGCTATCAGGATTGCGGAAGACACTACCACAGCTAGGTAAGTGATAGGGTTGAGAACGCCGTCGTTGTTCTAAATGTTGAGAAGTCATGGCTCGCACCTGCGCGGGGTCCGCACCAGGTTTTAGCTGAAATGTCGCTTGGGTTACCAGACGATCGCCACCTTGCAAAATCGAGGTGCGGTAGCTAAAACCCAAGTCTTGGGGAGTCAATTCCTCGATCACGCCTGTGGGTGAAAGGGTTTGGACACTAACCAAGATATCTGCTGTACAGCTCAAATGAGCACCTGCATTCATGACTACGGCACCGCCAATAGTGCCAGGGATACCCACAGCCCACTCTAGTCCTTGCCAGCCGCGCTCAGCCGCTTGCCATGCGATCCGGGCGATGGGTTCCCCCGCGCCCACTGTGATTCTTCCTGTCTCTTCGTCAAATTGGGTGTGGCGTAAGTGGCGAGTACAGATGACTAGGCCGGGCAAGCCGCGATCGCTAATCAGTAAATTAGAACCGGCTCCTAATAATGTTAGGCGTAATCCTTCAGCTTGAGCCCACTCAAAACTGGCTTGTAGGTCTTCAAGGCGTTGAGGAGCAACATACCATTCTGCTGGCCCTCCAACGCGAAACGACGTGAGGCTGGCTAAAGGAACCTGATTGCGCAGAGGACAATTAGTTCCTGGCAAGTAGAGCTGCGGTTTGTAAAATAAGGGCTTCTGAGTAAGGGTGTTATCAACACGGGGGGGATCATGGGACAGAGTCATATGAATACGCGTGAAAAGAGTGCCAATTGATCTTGGGCAATTGTCTTGGGATCAAAGATAGTCTTCTGGCTTTGATTGACCAAACTTAGGCTTTGTGACTCAACTGCTTGGAGCGGTCCTGACCAGCCTTTTGATAAAATTCCATGACCTGCGGAATAATCTGATTGAGATTGCCAGCTCCCAAAAACAGGGCTAGGTCGCCGGGTTGGAGAATTTGTGTCAGAAATTCGTAAACGGCCGCTAGAGTTGGTTGGTAATACACCCTCTCGTGGTGGACGGCGATTAAGTCTCGCACTTGCTGACCAGTAACTTGGCTCACGTTAGGTTCACCAGCACTGTAAATATCAGTGATGACCACAATATCCGCGTTGGCAAAGGATTCAGCAAATTCTGCCAAAAATGTCAAGGTGCGACTGTAGCGGTGGGGCTGAAATATGGCAACAATGCGCTGCTGTTCGGAAGGTAACCCTAACGTTTCACTGCCACGTAAACGAGCGGCTGCAAGCGTTGCTTGAATTTCACTCGGATGGTGAGCATAGTCATCTACAAAGGAAATGCCGTTGCATTTGCCTCGCAGCTCAAAGCGGCGTTTGGCTCCCTCAAAGGTGGCAATCGCCGATGCAATCACACTAAACTCTAAACCGAGATATCGTCCTACTGCCACAGCCGCCAAGGCGTTACTAAGATTGTGTTGACCCAGCAGCTTTAGATGCAGCTCACCCAACACTTCATCGCCTTCCCAAACACGAGCTGTGGTGCCATAAGCCTGATAATTGATATCATCCACGCTGTAGTCAGCGCCGACATCCCTCTGTAGGCTATAGCTGATGGTGGGCTTAATGCGCGAGCGCACGGTTTCGCAATCAATGCACCCTACCACTGTTCGGCAGTGTGCTGCAAACGTCTCGAAGATAGCGATGACTTCGTCCAGGGACTCATAGTGATCGGGATGATCCAGCTCGATATTGGTAATCACACCAATCTGCGGGGAAAGCTTAGCTAAAGAGCCATCTGATTCATCCGCTTCAGCTACTAGATAAGAGCCATCCCCTAATCGAGCATTACCCTCCCAAGCATCCACCTCACCCCCCACAACAATAGTTGGGTCAAGACCTGCCTGTAATAAGAGATACCCAATCAAACTACTAGTTGTGGTTTTGCCATGCGTTCCTGCAACAGCAATACTTTGATAATCTTGGATTAACGCCGCCAGTAAGTCTGAGCGATGGAAAATTGGGTAACCCCGTTCCAACGCGGCCTGATACTCAGAATTATAGGGATTTATCGCGGTTGAACAGATAACTTGAGGTAAGCCGCAAGAAACTTTTGTGGCTGGTCGAGATAAGTTCGGTTTCGAGAGTTCACAGGAGTTTTCCCGATTCGAGCTGATTCTGATGCCCGCCGCTAATTCTTCGTGGACTGTTTCGTTGGGCGAGCAGAAAAATTCTAAGTTCGTTGCATCTTGCTCTCTAAAAAGATGAGCGCCCACGGCTTGCAACCGCTGAGTAATATGGGTCGAGCGCAAATCTGACCCAGATACAGGAAGTTGACGCTTTGCTAGAACGTAGGCAAGGGCAGACATTCCAATCCCACCGATGCCAATGAAATGAAATGGCTTCCCACTAAAATCAACAGTATTAGGCATCTTGACTCCTTACACACCACACCACACAAGCCTACTGTGCCAATAACACGCGCTATCATATCAAGAATTGATTTTTCAAGATATAGCAAAGTCACAGAATTATCAGAAGTTTCTCTCGATAGGTCTTCTCATGATAGATTGGGCGACTGCTAATCTATATTTTTCTATCCACAGACGGTTTTGATTATTAAACATATGCAGTAAATCTTCGTCCGGAAATTTGATTCAAAAATAAAGCATCTTGGCTCCCTAGATCTAATCGGGCTACTGCCGCATTCGACTAGCCTGTGTCATTCGAGTGCGGCAATCGGCAGTAGGTGCAAGCCACCCGCAACGAAGTCAGCTCAATGAGCCGATGATGCTTCTACTGAACAACTGATCAGTTGGCTGTACAGGAGAAGAATCACGGCCTGAATCCCACTGTTTCCCTCTCCTCCAGTGATTAATCCTAATCGCTGGTTAGACCTAATCCCTAAAGCCGTTTTCCGAGGGGTAAACTACACCTTGATCTTCCCCTCCCCCCTCTGCTCAATCAAGCAAGTGTGGCTGATTTATGCGAAAATCGCTGTAATCATCTGAATATGGGACAAGTGGCAATTTTCGGTGGCACTTTTGATCCGGTTCACTGGGGACACCTTGTGCTTGCCGAGACGGCATTAAGCCACCTATCCCTGGAACTGGTAATCTGGGTACCCGCTTACTGTCCTCCTCATAAACGCGGACAAGGCTATGAGCATCGTCGCTGTATGGTGGAACTCGCGATCGCAAACCACTCAGCCTTTGTTCTCGCACCTAGGAAAATCGGTCACGCTGAACCTGATTACGCCATCAACACCTTGGCAGAGCTTCAGAAGGCTTATCCCAACCGTCACTGGTCTTGGATTATAGGTCTAGATGCCTTCAAAACGTTACCTCGATGGTACTGCCGTGAACAACTAGTCCCCGCCTGTCACTGGTTAGTAGCACCCCGACCTCTACCGCTCATGACAACTACTGCGATCGCTTTAACAGATGCTGACGCTCAACAACAAATAGAAGCGCAAGCACACGGGTTGTGTCAAGAAGTGGCTCAGCAACTAGCCTCTGAAAATATCCCAATTCACTGGCAGCTTCTGCCCATGCCATCGCTAGCCATGTCCTCTAGCTTAATCCGTCAGTACTGCCGTCAAGGTCGCTCTATTCGTTACCTGGTTCCCGAAGCAGTCCGAGATTACATTACTACTCACAACCTCTACTCATAGCAATTTTTATCTCGTTCCAATGCACGCCCTGTCAGGGGGAACGGCACAAAAAAGCTTCTGCGCTCTGTCTTCTACGCTTTTTTGGTCAAGGCAACGTCGGGAAACTCCCAGGATCTTTTATTAACACAGTAGCCCCCAGATGGCTAACTTTATTAATTTTTTTAACAAATTTCTCACACAAGCCAGCTCCACCAACGTCTAGAGAGTCGCCCTTACTGCTCATTGTCTAGGTTCAGGCCTGTCTTCTCGCGGCTCACGATTATCGAGCCAGCCCGGATGATTCTAAGGTTTTCCTGGGTCTGCCTTCAAGAAATTCAACACTGAACCCGATGAGCGTCTAGGAATTTATGCTCACTCATGTTAGAATTTTTTTACAATTACGATATGATTGAGCACATTAAGAGATCTTTACCGAGTTTAATATTGAGGGCAGGAAGCAGTGATTAGAGTAGCGATCAACGGGTTTGGACGTATTGGACGCAACTTCGCAAGATGCTGGGCAACAAGAGAAAATAGCCAATTAGAGTTAGTGGGTCTTAATGACACTTCTGACCCAAAAACTAATGCCCATCTGCTGAAATACGACTCAATGTTGGGGACGTTTAATGCAGACGTCAGTGCTGATGAGAACTCCATAATAGTTAACGGCAAAACGATTAAGTGTTTTTCTGATCGCAACCCGCTGAACTTGCCCTGGGCCGACTGGGGAATCGATCTCGTCATCGAATCAACTGGTGTCTTTGTTAGCCGTGAGGGTGCATCAAAGCATATTGCAGCAGGTGCAAAGAAGGTACTCATCACTGCTCCTGGTAAAGGAGATGATGTTGCTACCTTTGTGGTTGGTGTTAATGCTCACGACTACGATCACCACAAGCATGACATTGTGAGCAATGCTAGCTGTACCACCAACTGCTTATCCCCCTTTGTCAAAGTGTTAAATGATCACTTCGGCATTATTAAAGGGACGATGACAACCACTCACAGCTACACAGGTGACCAGCGTCTTCTAGATGCCAGCCACCGGGATGTCCGTCGGGCACGGGCGGCAGCGCTCAACATTGTGCCAACAACCACGGGGGCGGCGAAAGCTGTGGGTTTAGTTCTGCCGGAACTGAAAGGTAAGCTGAATGGTATTGCCTTGCGGGTTCCGACCCCTAACGTGTCAGTCGTTGATTTGGTGGTTCAAGTCGAGAAACCCACGATCGCGGAACAGGTAAATGGCGTTCTGAGAGAAGCTGCTGAAGGCGATCTGAAAGGAATTTTGGCCTACAGCGACCTACCCCTAGTATCTTGCGATTACAGAGGGCACGATGCCTCTTCAATCGTGGATTCCAGCCTGACGATGGTTATGGGTGGTGATATGGTTAAGGTCGTTGCTTGGTATGACAACGAGTGGGGTTACTCTCAGCGCGTTGTTGACTTGGCTGAAATTATGGCCCAGAATTGGCAGAAGTAGTTAAGGGATTGGGGTTTTGAGATAGGTGATTTGGCCTTGCTTTAACTGCAAAAATCTAAATCCTCAACTCTAAATTTAATGGTTGGTATTCAACTGAGGGTAGCTTTTCGGGCTACCCTCAGTTTTGCTATGGAAGTCCAAAACAGTAGGACTTACGCATTAGACCTCCTGCATAAATCATGAAACGCCCCCTAAATCCCCCAACCTGGGCGACTTTGAATCCGGTTCCCCCCAACGTTGGGGGGCTAGGGGGGCAATAATTTTATTCATGCAGGAGGTCTATTTTCTCGGCTAGTACACCATGTATGTAGGGGCAATTCATGAATTGTCCCTACATAAAATCGCTATAGTACTTTCTCTCCTCCTGTTTCCCCTGCTCTAGCTATCTACTACGTTTGCATGAAACTCGGTATCAGAACTCAAATGCAGAACAGTCGGAGAGGGTGGATTCGAGAATAAAGAGCCGTTCTCTCGTGAGCAAGTAAATCTTAAAGGTGAAAGTTCATACGAAGCCTTTCAGTTTTACACAAGCAGTATATCCCCACAAAAGATGCTGACTTCAAGCAGGGATGTATCGCTATTCAGACTAATAGAACTCCTGAAAATAATTTGTCTCATTTTTAACAAATTTTCTTTCATCCTTGGCTTAAGGATTGCTTCTAAAGCTCATGGAAAAAGGATGTTTCTCCATAAATATTCAGCTCGTCTCACCGAAGAATCGACAGTCAGTAGTTAAGAATACTTAGCCAGTTAGTTGAGAGCAATTCAAATCCTTGGAATTCTGTAAAAAAACCTTAATTCCACTAGAGATATGCAATTTTAGTAGGAACATAATAGATTGTCCAGCTCACCCACTCACTTACCGCTAGAATTTCCTTTAGGATACTGAAGATGACAAACGAACGAGCTTTAACGTGGAAAGCCCTTCTTGCCGAGAAAATCCCACCTCACATGGCGGAGGAAATTGATACGTTTGAAACCCAAATGACCTTGCGCTGCCAGGGAAAGCTGGACGAGAAAGTTTTTGCTGAGTTGCGGCTGCGTCGGGGTGCTTATGGTCAGCGATATGATAACGGCTTCCGGTATGATGGCGAGAAGTCCCAAGAAATCCCCTTCCCCCATCGAGACTTAACCAAAGGACCAGAAACCAAATGGGAAGCTCCAGGGATGCAGCGTATCAAAATTCCCTACGGAGGAATGACAGTCCAACAGATGGAAGTGCTAGCAGATGTAGCCGAGGAGTATTCGGATTGCATTCTGCACATCACCACCCGCCAAGACATTCAGCTTCACTATATTTCGATTGAAGATACTCCCGACATGCACCGCCGGTTGGCATCTGTGGGGATTACAACTCGTGAAGCCTGCGGGAACTCTGTGCGGAACGTCACCGCTTGTCCGCTTGCTGGCGTTTGCCACGATGAAGCCTTTGATGTAAGCGGGTATGCGGATGCCATAACTCGTTACTTCTTGGGGCATCGGGATGTACAAGACTTTGGACGGAAGTTCAAAATTGCCTTATCGGGCTGTGAGCAACACCCTTGCGGTTTGACTTATATGCATGACATGGGATTGATTGCCACAACTCGGACAGTAGATGGGGTAGAGCAACAGGGCTTTGAGATGTATGTGGGAGGTGGATTGGGTGCAGTTCCCCATCTTGCCAAACTCTTAGATGAGTTTGTCCCACCTGAAGAGTTGCTGCCTATGTCCCAAGCGGCGGCACGGGTTTATGCTCGGTTGGGTGAGAAGAAGAACCGGAATAAGGCACGAATTAAGTTCCTCGTTGCCAAGTTGGGAATTGATGAGTTTCGTCGCTTAGTCAAAGAAGAGCGGGCGGTACTAGAGCATGATCCTAAGTGGACGGAGTTCCTGCAAAATTTGCCACAGTTTGAAGAAGCGGGATTGCCTGAGCCAGTTTCCGCAGGACAAACGATTGATTTGGATGAGGATGCAGACGCATTTGCCAAGTGGAAATCGACCAACCTTTACCCACAACGGCAAAAAGGGTTCGTTTGTGTGGCGATCGCACTCCCCTTGGGTGACTTAACGTCCCAACAAATGCGGGGTTTAGCTGATATCACTCGTCGCTTTACTCGCGATACTATCCGGACAACCGTGGAGCAAAATATCCTGCTGCGCTGGATTCACGAAGCCGATTTGCCTGCTGTGTATCTGGCACTCAAGGAACATAACCTGCATGCGGCAGGTGCACACTCGATCGTGGATATTACGGCTTGTCCCGGTACGGATACCTGTAAGTTAGGTATCTCTAGTTCTCGCGGTTTAGCTGGGGAACTGCGCGATCGCTTAGCGGTGAAAGGTTGGCAGTATGATGCAGCCGTTAAGGATATTCGGATTAAAGTCAGTGGCTGTTTCAACTCCTGCGGTCAACAGATGGTAGCAGAAATTGGCTTTTATGGGTCAAACCGTCTAGTGGATCGGCATCGCGTGCCTCACTTCCATCTCATCTTAGGGGGTGAATGGGACAATAACGCCATTCAATACGGACAATCCTTAGGCGTGATTCCCTCCAAGCGGATTCCAGAGGTGGTGGAATTCTTAGTCGAGAAGTATCTGCGGGAACGCCAAAATGGTGAGAATTTCCCTCAGTTCGTTAACCGTGTTGGTAAGAAGGAAATCAAAGACCAAGTACAACCCTTTACTAAAGTACCTGCCTACGCCGTTGATAAATCCTTTTACGTGGATTGGGGCGACGCCCGCGAGTACACGATTGGTGACATCGGCGTTGGGGAATGTGCCGGAGAAGTCGTTTCCCTGACTGACTTTGGTGTGGCAGCAGCGGACAGTATTTACTTTGATGCCACCTTATTACTGGAAGGCAATTCCCACAATGGTAATGTTCAGCAAGCGGCAGACAAGGCATTGGAAGCCATGCTGAGTGCCGCTCAAGCGCTACTGAAGGTGCAAAATGTGGACATTTCCAAAGATCCGGCTGTCATCGTCAGCGAGTTCCGCTACTATTTCTACGACACCGAACTCTTCTTTGACCCATTTGTGAAAGGGAAATTTGCTCAATACTTATTCAATGCCTACGAGCAGCGCAACGAGCCTATGAAATTGGATCAAGCTCGACAGTTGATTGAAGAAGCTCGTCTGTTTATTGAAGCCGCTCACGAATGCAATACCCGCATGGTGCAGGCTGGCATCACGAGCCCTGGCAGCTTCAAAAAGTGGCTGATGGATCGGCAAATGCAGTTGTCTGGCTCATAAGGAATTGAGCGAATTACCGCACAAGTAAAGTGCAGGGTGCGTGTTGTGGAGTGTGCGATCGCCATCTGCAACACGTCCGTGAAAAATGACAAAAAACTTGAAGGGAGAAGAACGTGGATCTAGAACGGTTTTGTATCAAATTCTTGGCTCGCCCACAAACCAATATTGATGAAGTCGCATTGATTGAAATCTTTCACGAATGGATTCGCTTACAGAAACTAAAAGGGACATTAATTGATGTGGCAGATTATCGGCATGTACCCAATGGCCCCGGTATTATGCTGATTACTCATGAAGTGAACTATGCCATGGATCATGGCGATGGGCAATTTGGCTTGTATGCTCAACGTAAATTGGGTGAAGGTGAAACGCACAAAGATCGTATTCTGGGGTTAGCGAGAGCAACTGCAACATTCGGCGCCCTGCTAGAGTCCGATCAGCGGGTTGCAGGTAAACTGAGCTTGGAAGGTGGACAATTCCTTTACATGGCGAACGATCGCTTAAGGGCACCCAACACCGAAGAAACGTTTGCCGCCCTTAAATCGGATCTAGAAGCAGCAGCGGCTGAACTTTATCCGGAACAACCCGTTTCAATTACTCGCGTGGAAAACGATCCGCGCGATCGTTTAACCGCTGTTGTTAAGGTGGAAAACTCGCTGGACATCGCTAGCTTAGCCCAAGCTGCTTAGTGGATTCAGGAGGAGGACGGGGGGATGGTTTGTGGAAAAGTTCCCGGATATGAGTAGAGAACCTCTCTCACTCTCCCACTCCTCTTCTTCTTCAACACCCCACACCCTATTTTCAGATTGGATTGATACTGAGTTGCAGTACAGTAGAGGGTTTAACGAACCACTGAGGCACAGAGGACACTGAGGTAAGAGGAAGAGAGTGTTATACGTTTGAAGTGTTAGCTTCTAGGTAAGCAAACCTGAGCCGAACTTATTCATTCTTCTCTAACTTGACTAAGCTTAGATAGCTTTGAGTAAGTTTTTCGTAGCAGGCAATTAATCTCAAAAATGCTGAAATCCTTGGGTCTGGGTCAGTTTTTCATCGCTATAATGCCCTGTAGTGTCTTTTAACCAAACTTCCTCACCCGTTGTAATGTTGCCGATAATGGCGGCTCCCTCCCCGAGCTGTTCCACTAAAGCTTTAGCGGGTTCAGGAGGCAAGCACAGCACGAGTTCAAAGTCTTCACCTCCGTATAAAGCCCACTCCATGGCTTGTTCTGGAGCCGCTAATCGGTTTGAGATAGGTGGTAGGGGAATCTGCGTCCTTGCGATCGCCGCACCAACCCCACTAAACCGACAAATTTGGACTAGGGCATCGGCTAAGCCATCGCTGCTATCCATTCCAGCAATGGTAATGGGTAATTGAGAATCTACAATTTGCCACAGAGTAGGTAAGACATCTAGCCTGGGTTTGGGGCGTTGATGGGCTTGGATTAAATGCGATCGCTCAGCTTCACTCAGATTTTGCCCTAATTCTGGGTTGAGTAGTAATTCTAGTCCTGCCCGTGAAGCACCGTGGACCCCGGTAACCACGATCGCATCCCCTACTTTAGCAGCTGACCGACGGATAACTCGGTTCGGTAAAACTTGACCGAAGGCGGTGATGGAGACGGTAATCACGGGCGAACGACAGACATCACCCCCCACAATCGGGGTGTTGGACGGGTTTAAACAGGAGGAGATGCCTTGGTAAAGTTGCTCAATCCAGTGAACTTCTACATCACCCCTGATGCTCAACCCTACGGTAATTCCCAGTGGAGAGGATCCCATTGCCGCTAAATCTGATAAATTGGCAGCCGCTGCACGCCAACCGACATCTTCGGGGGATGTGGTGCGATCACTAAAATGGACCCCATCCACCAAGACGTCAGTGGTTACCACGAGTAATTGCCCCGACTCAGGCGAGGGGAGAACGGCTGCATCATCGCCGACGATATCCGTAGGACAAAAACGCTGCAACCGTTTCAGCAGTCCCTGTTCCCCAATGTCTCGAACTCGTAGGGAGGACACTTTACTACTCATCGTGATTGATCAGCACGAGGATGCCGTTGCAGTTTGGGGAAACGATAGAACGTATCCCCATCGGCATCTACTTCTGGAATAGCGCCAAACAGTTGCACCTGACGCTCTAGGTACTTGCGTGCCTGCTCTACATCCACCCTGGACGCAGCGGTTAGTTGAATCAGAGAGATACAACTGTTTTGCTGCTCGAGTAGCTGATAGAAGGCATCATCCAACTGTTGCCGATTGAACGCACTTTCTAACTGCTGCTGACGGTTAAAGGGGCCAACACGCAGTAGGGCAACTGCTAGCATGAGCAGGGTAATTACCAAGAGTAGGTCAACTATTGGCATCTACATCGGTCAGTTCGGAGTTCGGGGTTTCTGATGCAGTAGATTGAGAGTTAAAGGTGACTACCTGTTCGGGCGCAGATGCATTTTCAGTAGCTGGCGACTCGACCAAGTTCTCTACTTCGTCAATCACGTTTGGGGCAGCTGTTGTCTCTAATGCTGTAAGTTTTTGCTCGGGTTCAGATGAGTTCTTAGCCACTTGCGGCTCGACTAAATTGTCTACCCCTTTAACCACTTTAGCCGATTGAATCACATCCCCCTCTTTGAGCTTTTCTAAGACTTCTTTGCCCTCAACTAAATAGCCAAAGACTGAATAACGTCCATCTAAGAGGTTAAGACCAGCTGGAGTGAGTTCAGGCTCAAACAGGAAGAAGAAAAATTGGGATGAACCTCCATTGGGGTCATCTCCCGGACGTGCCATTGCGACTGTACCGTAGGCCGAGAAGGGTAGCACGGGTTGGTCACGGTAACGGCCTGCATCTTCTAAGGTAATACCATAAACGGGTTTTGTGTCGCCTTGGACGAGGACTTCCAGGGGAATAGCACGGTATTGACCCGTCTTTGGGTCAATAAACCCTTCCTCAGAGCCAGCTGGATCGCCAGTTTGCAGCACGTAGAAGTCTTCGGCACGGATAAACTCTAGACCATCATAGAAGCCACGCTGTACCAAATCAACAAAGTTCCCGGCAGTGACGGGTGCACTGTAACCATCCACAACAACTGTTAAGTTGCCTTTGTTGGTGGTCATCTCTACCGTCGCGCGACCCTTGAGCTGAGGCAGGTTGCTATACTCTGAAGGCACCTCAAAGGGGAATTTCGCCACCATCAACTGTTCCAATTCGCCCACTTGGTCGAGGAGTTTACCCCGTTCCAACAAGACCTTTTCCTTATCTTGGGCTTCAGCGGCTTCTCGAATCGAGGCAATGCCTTGGTTCATTTGGGCAATCAGCGCTTCAGCTTGCGGCTTTTTCGCCTCTGGGATGTCGGCGAGAATTTTATCCGTGCGATCGCTTAAAATGGAAGCCGCTTTGGTAATATCCCGGCTAGCCGGATTCCAGCGCTTACCTCGCAGTTGTGTGGCGATATCTTCAAGACTAGATTGAATGTCCCGCACCGGCTGATTATCAATAGGTAGCGCATACCGCAACAGGGATTTGCTATCTGTGATTGCATTCCCCCCTGGCAATCGACTTTCACGGGCAGGTTTGCTGTTACCCGAATCCCACCAAGCCCCAGACAATCCTAGGGAGAGCGTCACCAAGAGCAGCGCTAGGAGGCTAGTCTTGGCTAGGCGTTTGTACCAATCGAGCTTGAGAATTTTGGAAAATCGCATAACTATATCACTGAAGACTTCGCACCAATCGGTTTGAGGCTCATCCGCAGTCTCTAAAGAACTTTATTTTTCATCTTGCCATGAAGGGTTACTCTCTTAGAAGGTTGAATGTTGGCAGATTAGCAGGCTGTCCAGGTTACAAGTTGCTCTCTTGGGAGATTATGTCCTTCAACGTTCAACCTTCCAATTTTCCAACGTTCAACCAACCTTCAACGTTCAACCTTCCAACCTGCTAACGTTCAACCAACTTTCAACCTTTGATGACCTCAACAGAGGTAAAATAAAGTGCCGATTATTCTGCCCTTTGAAACAGGTTCATGATTTCTAGTAACGACTTTCGCACCGGTGTCACGATTGAGTTAGATGGGTCTGTGTGGCGGGTAGTAGAGTTCCTCCACGTCAAGCCTGGAAAGGGTTCCGCCTTTGTGCGCACGAAGTTGAAAAACGTGCAAAGTGGAAGTGTTGTTGAGAGAACGTTCCGGGCTGGGGAAACAGTACCTCAAGCCAACCTGGAGAAGCGCACAATGCAGCACACTTATAAAGAGGGTGACCAGTTCGTCTTCATGGATATGGAAACGTATGAAGAAAGTACTCTGAATGCTTCTCAGATTGGCGATCGCGTTAAGTATCTCACTGAAGGGATGGAGGCTAACGTCGTTACTTGGGGCGACCAAGTGCTCGAAGTGGAACTCCCTAACTCGGTAGTGCTGGAAGTTGTGGCTACAGATCCTGGTGTCAAAGGGGATACTGCCACTGGCGGTACGAAACCCGCGACAGTCTCAACGGGAGCCCAGGTGATGGTTCCTCTATTTATTTCCATCGGAGAGCGCATTAAAATCGATACCCGTAACGATTCTTACTTGGGGCGTGAATAAGCTGTTTTAACCAAACAAGAAGCATCAAAATAGGTTGATGCGTTGGCAAGCCTCAGGTGTTGAACGTTGACAGGTTGAACGTTGAAAGCTGGGAAGACAACCTTCTAACCTACCCTACCTTACGCGCTACGCGCCTACTGGAGTGCGTCTCGCTTGGCTCTCCTCAAACGGGTTCTCCTCCGGAGTACAACCTTCAACCCTTCAACCTTCAACCTGTTTCCCGCACTTAGCTCTGATATTAGTTGTGACATTAGACTTCAATCAACTTCGTGAACTCCTAACCGCGATCGCTCAAACGGATATTGCGGAATTGACCTTAAAAAGTGCTGATTTTGAACTAACAGTACGTAAGGGTATTCCCACAGCGACGCCGATTCCTCCATCTGTGAGTGTTTCTAGTGGCAGTGTAGCGGCGGGAGTCGCCGCTACCCCCGCTGAAGCCATAGTCATCCCTACTACGTCAACTTCTCCCCCCTTAGCGGCGAGAGAGACTCCGTCAGCACCGCCAGTAACGGCTTCTCCCGCCGTCGATCCCAAATGGGTAGAAGTCAAATCACCCATGGTGGGGACATTCTACCGATCGCCGAGTCCGGATGAATCTCCTTATGTAGATGTGGGCGATCGCATCCGCGTGGGTCAAACGCTTTGTATCATCGAAGCGATGAAGTTGATGAATGAAATTGAGTCGGAAGTATCTGGACAAATTATGGAAGTTTTGGTGCAGAATGGAGAACCTGTGGAGTACGATCAGCCGCTGATGCGGGTTAACCCCAGCTAAGGATTACTCTATTGTTATCAATAGACTAAAAATAGCTGCTAAAATTTGGGGATCACTTAGATCGGAAGAATAGGGATGCCCACAGCGAACACTGTACCACAGGAAGTAGTACAACAAGTTGCTGAGTATTTCAGTATCTTGAGCGAGCCAATGCGTCTACGCATTTTAAACTTGCTGCGCGAAGGCGAAAAATGTGTACAAGAGCTCGTAGAGGCAACATCCACCAGTCAGGCCAACGTATCTAAACACCTGAAAGTGATGTTACAAGCGGGTATCCTCAGTCGTCGCTCAGAAGGAACATCGGCTTACTACAAAGTAGAGGATGAATTAATTTTTGAACTGTGCAATTTGGTTTGCGATCGCTTAGCAACAAGAATTGAGCAGCAAGCCCGCCACTTTCGTGACTTTAGCCTTACCAATAAAGAGTAGCGGGCTTACCGAAGGCGAGCAAAACGCTATAAATTAAAGTTTTGCTTGAAGCTTTCACGAGTTATAGGCTGATCGAGCATCAATCCCTCGCCTCCCAAAACCTCCAGTGGCTTTCCATCTACAGCAATCCAAACCTTAGCCGCCGGATCTAAACTGCTAGCGGTATAGATGACTTGCGCCACCCGACCCGTCATCGAGGCACTGCCACCCCCTTCAGTAAATTCCTTAGACAAATCTACATGAACACCATCAGGTTGCACAGAAAGTTTCCTGAGTTTTGTTCCTTGAGGAATGGTGGTCGCCACAGCCGGATCAGTCGGCCCTGCTAGTAAGCTGTCAAATGCACCCTCTAAAATCTCGCTGGGCTTGCCAGCATTTTTGAGGGTGACCGAACTGGGAACGACCTCAATTTTTTGATTAACATTATCGACCCAATAAACCTTAACGGTTTTCTCACTGGTCGTTTGGACAGACTGACTCGTTCTAGACGCTAAAGGCGGAGTAGGCTGAGCTTGCCCAGAAGTGGAAGGCTCAGCAGACGGTGATACAGGAGTTGAAGGCTGGACAGGCGGAGGCGATACCGAAGCCGCAGGCGCTGGCGTTGTTGTCGTCTCAGACTGACTGGAATTCGAGTGTTGCCTCTCGGAGCATCCTCCTACGGCTACTAGCACGGCAGAAACAGCGGCAACTATACCTAAAGGAATGCGACGAGCGTTGTTTTGGTCTTGCATTTTATGAACTCTCCCTGAGAATTAGAGAGGATTGGCGTACAGGGTACTGGATAGGACACCTGAACTTGATATTTTAACGACGCGCCCCTGTCATAGATGCAGAAGTCGGATTTGAGGCATTGACTCGGACAAACGCAGCCAATTCTAACTCACGAGTATCTATCTTCAATTGTAAGACTCGTGCTGTAATCCCACGTTCTTCCAAGGTGCGAAGATCGAAGCGTCGGCTGACGCCCTCCGTCAACCCTGCAACTAAAAGAGGTGAAAGCGGTTGTCCGTTAACGGTTATTACTGGCTCCACTAAGGTTAAACTGTGTCCGGCGGCAAAGCTTAGTCCTGACTCGACCAAAAGCTTGGTTGGCTCAGCCTCTTTTTGGAGTAGCTCGACTTGAAACCGAATGCGGTTGTCACCCAGAAAATCCAGGCGTGGATTGACTACTTCATAACGTTCCGGGGAACCTCCCAAAAGGCGACTGCCCAGAACCCGCAATCGAGCTTTAACAGTAGGTGACTGTAAAGCCTTATTGAGATCATCCTGGGTGAGAACCAAACGCATCCCCGTTTGCAGAGGTTGCCGGAGAGAGTCTCTAGTTGAGTTTTGACCCCCCTGCCGCAGGCGTTGGATATCAACGTTCAGCGGGTCTGTTTCTACTTCCAATGCACCAATCCGAATATCCGGAGTGAGCCATAACCCTCGACCGGCAATCCGTACCCGCTCCGCTTTCCCTTGTACAATCTGGTAACTGGGGGCATTGTCTACCCGAACTTGTAACTGTTCTACCTTATTTAACCGAGAGCGGAGATTATTGGCGATTACCTTGTCAATCACTAAACCTGTGGGGGAGACAAGAGCGAGTAAGCCGGAGAGGAGGATGGTGAGAAATTCCATGCAATTCTATACTTTAGAGCGCTGAAGGTGAACAATCCCTCAAGATTATCCGCGATCGCCGTTATATTGGTTGCGATTATCTCTAAATTTTTGTCTAAGGTAGACAGCAATTTCTTTTTTAAACCGATTTTTTAGGAATCAACAAGTCTGTGATTAACGGTAAATGATCGGAACCCACCTGACGACCTGTATGAATATTCAAAACCTTGATATCTTGACGCACTAAACAATGATCGATAGGAATGGATAATAGCGGACGGAACGTAGGCCAAGTGGGTAAAATGCCAAAACCAAGCCTTGCATTACGCAGTCCAGCCTTAGCGACGAAGTGCTTATAGTACGGAGACCACATCGTTACATTCAAATCTCCAACCACCACAGGGCTTTTCACTTTTGCTACATAATCAGCGATCGCTTCCAGTTGTTTGTTTCGTTCTTCAAAATAAGCTTGTCCAACTGCGGTAGAGGGATGGACTGCAATAATTGAAATTACTTTTCCTTGAAGCGTGATATCTGCCAAAACACTTTTTCTCCCTCCTCCCAACGACTTCACAGATGTGTTGGTTAACGGTAGCTTGCTGTAGATGGCTGTTCCGTCTATATTCACATCTTGGTTGGCGATAGAATAAGGAAGAATATCGTGTAAAACTTCTAATTCTTTAGCGCCCTTTTGACCAACTTCCACAAAAACGGCAATATCAGGATTTTCCTCTCTAACAAGCGAGATTACTTTAGGATATTGGTGTGAATATTTATCAACATTGGATTGAAAAACTCGAAGCTTTTGTCCCGGTATCTCATTGGCATTAGGCGGAGGAAGATACCAAGGTGCAATTTCAAAAAGATTAATGAGTAAACAGAATAAACTAAGACTGAATTTCCATTCTTGGCGCTTTATTATAAAGTAAAATAACGGACAGAAACTAGCAACAAAATATTGCAGTCTAAAATGAGAGGCCAGCTCTAAATATCTATTAAATTGCCCCAAATATCCAGCTAGGGAAGCTAAGATTAGCAACACAGTCACGAGGATGAATAGTCCATCCAGTATAAAGTTGAAGATAAGCCGCCATCTCCTGGGGTTGGACATATCTCTCCATTTGAAAGGTCAAAACAGCCAGCAGGGGGAGTAGGAATGTGGGAGATGAGGGAAAGGTCATTGCTCGTTTCGGGATAAGAAATGAGAGTTTCCCCCATTTCTTTATCCTCTGCTAGCCAGCAAGTATCAGGAACCTGCGACTGGAATTTATAGCAAAAGGCAGAAGACTTATTACTAGTACGTGGTCGTTCCAGCCGTTGAATCTGTCCTTACCTTTATAGCGACAGCTATACCACTCGCTACAGGTTCAGATCCCCCCCAGCCCCCCTTAAAAAGGGGGGAGAAAGATTCGCTCTGTTGTAAATGGTTGGGAAACCAGGATTAAATGCATATCGGCTGATTAGTTCATCGCGGCGTCAATCCACTGTTTCAGGGTAGGGACGACTTCATCGATGGGAATATCCTGAGATTTTTTGGTGGCTCGCTCGACAACTTCTAATTTGCCGTCTTTGAGCGATCGCCCGGTTACAATCCGGTAGGGAATCCCGATTAAGTCGGCATCTTTGAACTTTACACCAGCGCGTTCGTTGCGATCGTCGAGGAGGGTTTCGATACCTGCTGCATTGAGTTCGGTGTAGAGTTTTTCTGCTGCTTCCATTTGCGCGGCGTCTCCTACGTTGGGGACGCAGATGATGGCATGGTAAGGCGCGATCGCAACCGGCCAGATTATTCCATCTTTGTCATAAGATTGCTCGACTGCTGCTTGAGCTAGACGCGACACGCCGACGCCGTAACATCCCATATATAAGGGAATTTCTTCGCCTGACTCGCTGGTGTAGGTTGCCCCCAACGGTTTCGAGTATTTTGTCCCTAATTGGAAGATATGTCCTGCTTCGATGCCGCGTGCGCTTTGCAGGGTTTGGCTGGGGTTGTGGATGGCGCGATCGCCTATTTTAGCTTTCCTTACATCGACCTCTAATTTAGGTAACTGGAATTGCTCGCCCCAGTTGGCACCAACGACGTGATAGCCTGATTCATTGGAACCTGTAACGAAGTTTTTCAGGTCAACGGCGGTTTTATCTACTAATCGCAAGAACTGAGGTGCGAGCCCCCCCTGTCCCCCCTTAACAAGGGGGGTGGAATTGATGTAATCGTCGGCTATATCTGGGGCAATGTAGCCCAAGGGTAGCGGCTTAGATGCCCATTTTTGCTGAGCTGCGGCATCGGGTACGGTTAGCGAGAGAAGGGTTTTGGCATTGTACTGCTCTGCCTGTCTCACCAACTCATTGTTCAGCTTCACTTCGTTAACATCTTGGTCGCCTCGGATGCTCACCAGCACGAGTACTGTCATGCCATTGTCATAGATGGCTTGGTAGAGAACGTTTTTGACGATTTGGGTGGGTGAGCATTTCAGGAATTCACACAGGGAGTCAATGGTTGGGGTGTTGGGGGTGTCGCGTTTTTCGTAGGTGGTAAAGGGTGAGGGTTCGGCATCGGGTGGCAAGGATACTGCTTTTTCTACGTTGGCAGAGTACTGACCATCTTCCGTGTAGAGTACCTCATCTTCTCCCGCTTCTGCCAAAATCATGAACTCGGTCGAACCCGAACCGCCGATTGCCCCAGAGTCGGCGTCTACGGGTCGGAATTTCAGACCAGAGCGACGCAGCATGTTGCTGTACGCTTGGTACATATCCTGATAGGTCTTTTTCAGGCTCTCTTCATCGGTATGGAAGGAGTAAGCGTCTTTCAT
Organism: Waterburya sp.; assembly: GCA_036703055.1. Classification (GTDB taxonomy): domain Bacteria; phylum Cyanobacteriota; class Cyanobacteriia; order Cyanobacteriales; family Coleofasciculaceae; genus DATNPV01. Next base: position 3,140 of record DATNPV010000014.1, on the reverse strand, counting down.
GATGAATTCGCGACCGCGCATGAGTCCGAAGCGAGGGCGAATTTCATCCCGGAATTTGGTTTGAATTTGGTACAGGTTTAAAGGCAGTTGGCGGTAGGAGCGAATCATGTCACGGGCAATGGTCGTGATAACCTCTTCATGGGTTGGGCCGAGTGCCACTTCTCGCTCTTGCCGATCGGTGAAGGCGAACATAATGCCTTCAGCTTTGGTGTAGGTATCCCAGCGTCCGGACTCTTTCCACAATTCAGAGGGTTGCAACTGGGGGAGCAGACACTCTTGAGCACCTGTGGCGTTCATCTCCTCGCGCACGATTTGGGAGACTTTTTGCAGTACGCGCCACATTAGGGGGAGATAGGCGTAAATCCCGCTACCGATGCGACGTATGTAGCCTGCGCGGAGTAGTAGTTTGTGACTGGGGATTTCCGCTTCTGCTGGGTCTTCCCGCAGGGTGACGAAAAGCATTTTAGACAGTCGCATCGTATGTTCCCTTTCTCTTACTGGTTTCTTGCTTTCCCAGTCTAGAACATTGGTTGCAACGCTTCAGCAGAGAAGTTGAGGAGGGGATGCGGTTAATTGAAGAATTTAGGATTATGGGTTTTGACGAACGCTGGACTGATTGAGTTTTGATGGAGGCAATTGTTGTGTAGCTTGAGGCTGGTTGAACTCGATTTGCACTCCCAGTTTGTCAACTAGCTCCAAAACATTATTACTAAAGTCAGCAACACCAGCAATCGTACCAGCAATTGCTAGCAATGCAACAAGACGGGTTTTGATCCTCTGGGGCTTTTGCTTCTCAGGCGTAGTAATATCTTCTTGCAAGTCATCCAAATGCACCATAGCTTCTCCGCGCTGAGTTTCAGGAAATTCTTGAGCCATCTCGCGGAGAGAACCAATCAATCTAGTAATCTCATCAATATTTTGACCAATATTTTGGGAGAAATTAGAAGCAACCTGATGTGCATTATCCTGAATTTGATTGGCGAAATTGGTAACGTTCGCTCCGCGCAGGTCATTTTCGTTTTTGAATGTTTCTGAGTTAGATTGACTCTCTGATGATGAATTTTGCATCTGTGACTGTTCTAAATTGATTTGAATAAGATAACTGTAATCACGCTTAGCCGCAATCTGTTTTTCTTGTTGAGAAAAAGTCATTCCTTCCCCTGTAATTCTGTCTTTTTCTAGTGTCAACGCCCATCGGAGGATAACATCTCTCGCAGATTCCACGATTCTTTTTACACTCGCGCTGCTGATGCCAACCTTTACGGAAGTCCTTACACTAGCAGCCAGAAATGACTCTGCCCAAGGTGGCATTTGCATTTGTAGTTCATTCTCTGCATTGTCAACCAGGGCAACTAGCTCACTAATTGATTGGCCAATGGAGCAATTACATACAGTTTCATAAACTTCTAGGAGATTTTGGTCATGCGTGATTATTGGCTGCCATCCATGATAGGGATTCCATGCCCTAAGCTGCCCTTTCATTTTGCGGTACTCAGGTATTGGGTGACCTTTATAGCCATTGAGTTCCAATTCAATCCATTCTTGAAATTCCTCAATGCCCAGTTTGGTCGCAACAACTAAGGCTTTGCGAAGTAGATATAGAGCAGATACAGAAGGATTGAGAGCATCCCCCTGTAGCTCTAGGACTAGTGAACTCACAGGTTTTTTGCCCTCATGTCAATTCTTAAGATATAGTACATTTATACTACATTATCAAGTCCTAATACAGCTCTTGGGGAAAATTTTGCAGCATAGAAGACAGCCTGCATTGCACAAAAGGCTGCTTCGGTCTTGAATAAAGGCGATCGCACATAAAGCCTCCCTCACCTTTGACGGAGCTGTCGCTCGAACCAGTCATCCGATGCCGTAAGTGTTAAAGTGCTGACCTAATGTAGCTTTTGTCAGCTCAGAGAACCTACACTCAGACATGGTTGTTATTCAGTTGTGACATTGGATAAGATCCACTGACGAAGCACAGGTAACAAATGGCTAGTCCTGAACCTAAGGAACCTAAATTCCTATAGATTTTTAAAATCAGGTTGAATTCTTCTATGAATTTTTTCATAGCTCTTTTCCCCCTTTGCCCCCTTCCGCCAGAGGCAAGCTTTTAGATTTGTTTGGTCGTTTAATCACCACGTAAACTAGTGGTGTAGCCATTTGTGAGATGTTACGAGCCTTCACCAGAAGATCCCTCCCCTCGTCGGAGAAGCTCTTGGAAGTCAGACGCTGCAAGAACAGCTTTGGTCTGTGAGATTTCCTATTTTTAGGCTAATGTACCTAACGTATAGCTAAGGGTTGGTTTTCTGTGCATTGAAATGTGGAATAACCGAACCTCTCGACCGGAGATTATTTCTTATTACCTTAGAGGTGCGATCGCCTCTCTTCCTCTAAGTCACCCCATCAGCATCAAAAACCACCTCGAACTCAGCCGCAGGCATCCACTTCCCAAGAAAGCGCTTGTGATTTTCCGCTTCGGTGCGGCTGTAGAAACGACCAACCGTATAGTGTTGAGCATTGGGCAACAACCTAACAAGCGTCCAAGGGTAATCCAATTGATTCCAGAAGCTTTGGTTAGGAAGTGAGGATGGTTCTGCTGTTCGACCGCAGCCCCGATATTCCAAAATAGAATGAATTTGAGCTAAAAGTTGTGCTCTCTCTGGAGTCTCATCATTCGGTAACAAGCTCCATTCACGCACTGGCGCTGGTAGCCAAGTCAAGGTGTAAGAAACTGAGCCTTTGCAAAGATACCAAGACAAGCGGCGTGGTTGCTTGCGGCAGTTGAACCCATCGGCACGTAAAGACGCAACAACCCTGTCGCCTTCGGCTTGGAGGCGAAGCCATTCGGAGTGTTTCATTGGTATGATTCTGGTAGTGATTTTTTAGGAAAGGGCGATCGGCGACAATAGCAAAAGCAAAGCCGATCGCCTGTTATCTATGGAAGGCTTTCTCAAACTAGAAGCACGAGGCGATTGAAATCGCGGCTACACAAACCAAACCCGCCTGCGCGGGTTCAAACCCTTGCAAAAGGTTGAGTCCGCGTAGGCGGACATTGTTTGTATAGCCCCATGCTTTAGCATGAGGGCGGCTAGCTTCGTGTGAGAAACTACCCATAGAGAGACAGGGAAACAGGAAGTATAGGG
>DATNPV010000045.1:0-3826 GCA_036703055.1 Waterburya sp. | reverse complement strand
TCAACGAGAACAAGCACCTATCCGCCAAGTTTGGTTAGAGAAGTGTGCCAATTCTACCTTTGATAACTTCTACTTTAATATCCCAATTTTGCATAAATGGGGAGTTCGTAAAGTTAAATTAATCACTTCCCCCAGCCATCTCCCTCGAGCGAAGTGGATGGCGCAGCTTTTATTCGGGGCGCATGGCATTTGGGTGGAGACGGATATTGTGGCAGAGGAGGGCAAGCCAGGAAACCGAGAATCTGTCCTGAAGACTGGGTTAGATATCTCTCGCTGTTTGGTTGGGGCGGTATTGACTCAGGTTTTTCAGCCTAGATGCTTGAAATTAGTGCCACTTTCTGCCGTAGATTTAGAAGCTTGGCGCAATGCGGGTTTCAAGTGTGAGCGTCAAAAAGAGCTAAATCTGTATTAGCTATTCCACTGTTGACTCACCTGCTCTTGATGGACGGATGAAATGGAGCCAACCGTAGAGTAGTAGGGGCAATACTAATAGACCCGTTCCAGCAGCTACTAGAAATTGCTTTGTGCCAATTTGGTATTGATGATTCATGACTTGATTATGACAAATTCATCCCCACTCAACTTGGCAAATCAGGACTTAGGCAATCGCTCATTTAAAGGGAAGAACCTCAAGGGTGCAGATTTCAAGGGTTCGGATCTTCGAGGGTGTGATTTTAGCTATGCCCTGTTACAAGAAGCTAATGTTGAAGGCGTCAGGATGGGTCGAACTCCTAGACAGTTTATTCCGTTACTCCTGATTGTAGGGGTAGTGGCTTTGTTATCAGCAGATGCTTTCAGTTTTTGTAAATTTGTAGGATGGGCATCTTGCCCTCTTTTAATCCAATAAGAGAATAAGATGCTCTCACTATTTGGACTTTTGTAAATTCACTGTTCTCTTCTTGAGAAGAGTGAAGAATGTTTAAGCAAAGGATGATTTTTTCCTTTTAGTAGGTAAATTACTAGTAATCCATTTTACCCTTTTTTATTCTAGCTTATGAAAGCAAAATTATTAGTAATCTGGACGCGGTTAAGAAGTGTTTCTCCGAAAAAAGTGCTTGTGTTTTTGGGAGCTGCACTGTTATTAGCTTTGGGTTTTAGCTTCCTGGGAAACTTTACGCCGTTAGTTGAACCCGTTACTGCTCAAAGTGGACCATTTCCAACCAATATTCAGCGCTACGCTGTAACAGCTGAAATTGGTAGAGACAGAGCAGGCAGCGACTTTTCCAGATTTCTTGTAAGCTCTGCTTCATCTTGTCAAGAAGCTTGTGTTAACAATAGCGGTTGTGCTGCTTACACCTATGTGCGACCTGGAGTGCAAGATATTCAAGGGGTTTGCTACTTAAAATCTCCAGCACCAGTCTCCACCTCAAATAGCTGTTGTATTTCAGGGGTGAAAATTTAAAATTCAGTGATGGAGAGTAGCCAATCAAATGCTGTTAAGAAAATACCCACTGGCGGGCAGTCATTGGGCATTTTTTGGCTGTAGAGCAATGCCTTCAGGCTTAGCTGGAACTCGGTTAAATTTCTCTCCCCTTCGTGTTGATGAGTTTGCTACAAACTTCTGCAAAATTGCACTACCTGTTGGGATTAGCTGGGGGCGTAGCGAGGTAAACACTCGTGCGATACACCATATCAACAAAGCCATTTTCGTTATGATCGCGGTTGTACAACTCCTCTAAACCTGATATCAATTGCTCCAATGATTCCCCTTCCCGTGGGACATAAGAAACGCTCATTGCCCTACCAATAAGTCCTTCTCGGTCTAACTCCTGCCGATAGGTAAAAGTATAGCGATGGACATTCGGGAACAGTGAACTTTCTAGCAAGGGGTCTACTGAAACTAAACGCGATTCTGCTGGGTGATGATTGGATGCAATCTGAACTAAGCGAGTATAGTTTTGCGTGAATTCGTCTTCTTTGTCGCGATCATTCCACACCACTGCCAGCCGTCCTGATGGCTTGAGAATACGGTGAAATTCCGTTAGCGTTGGTTCGGGATTAAACCAATGAAACGCCTGAAAACAAGTGACCAAATCGACGGATGCGTCTGGTAGGTTGGTTGCTTCCGCTGTGCCATCCCGAAACTCAACGAACGGATGAGGGGATGCGGCTTCTCGCATTGCCTCGTTTGGCTCGATCGCAAAAACATGCACTCCTTGCTCTGCCAACAAACGCGAGGAGATACCTGTACCTGCACCAATATCTGCGGCTACTAATGGCGACAAGTTACCTAACCCTTCTAAGATGGTGGCGATCGCTTCTTTTGGATAGCTTGGTCTGTACTTGGCATAATCCTGTGCTCTGTCCGAGAATCGGTCTAGCGGATTCATGACATGTAGAGGTGCCTCGGCATTCGTTTCGCTCATCAACGTTACCTTCTTTGAATCTATCCTTGTCTAATTTTCAACGGCTCCTAGAGCTTTTAACGTCACCTTCTGCGCTTCAGTTAAACCGACTGCCCCAGTAATATCCATCCCTTCATAAGGTCTTTCACTTCTAAGAATTTTCAGGCACTCACCCGTCTGAATATCCCAAAATCGTATGGTTTGGTCATCACTGCTACTGGCGAGGACTTGACCCAAGTCAGGGGAAAATCTTTCGCCCGTTGTGAAAGCAACTGAAAGTACCCATCTTGTATGTTCTTGCAACACTCTCAGGCACATACCCGTATTAACATCCCACAGCCTCACCGTCCCATCCAAACCACTACTGGCTAGGAGGCGACCATCCAGACTGTAGGCAATACAATTAACCCAGCTTTCATGACCCTGCAAAATACTGAGACACTCACTATTACGGATATCCCAAATCCTGATCGTTCGATCTACACTGCTACTAGCTAAGGTTTGACCATCTGGGCTAAAAGCTACAGAAAACACCCAATTATTGTGTCCCTGTAGAACTTTAATGCATTTTCCAGTATTGCTATCCCAGAGCTTCACCCTATGGTCTGCACCACCACTAGCTAAGATTTGACCGTCCGGTCTGTAAGCGACTGAAAGCGCTAAAGTTTCGTGAGCCTGTATAACCTTGAGGCATTGCCCAGTATTAATATCCCAGAGCCTCACAGTTTGGTCTAAACTAGCACTTGCTAAAGTTTGACCATTGGGGCTGTAGGCAACAGACATCACCCAATTCAGATGACCCTTAAAGGTCACCAGGCAGCGACCATCCGAGGTATTCCAGAGTTTCACTGTTCGATCTGCACCGCCACTGGCTAAGGTATCCCCTTGTGGGCTGTAGGCAACAAACCGCACCATGTCAGTGTGCCCCCTAAAGCTACCGAGGCATTTACCATCTGAGGCATTCCAGACCTTCACCAATTGGTCTGCACCACCACTAACCAGCGTTTGACCATCAGGACTCAAAGCAATAGACCACACCCCGTTACTGTATCCTTGATAAGTTTTGAGGCATCGACCATCCGAGACATTCCACACTTTTAGAGTTTGGTCTTCATTACTACCAATCAGCGTTTCCCCATCAGGGCTGAAAACTATCGTGCGAATCCCGCTACTGTGTTGCACCGTTCTCACGACCTGACCGGTGTTGATGTCCCACAATTTGACAGTTTGGTCGGTACTACCAATTGCTAGCGTTTTGTTGTCACAACTGAGGGCAACCGCAGACCACCACACCCAACCTTTGTGTCCTCCAGGTAGAGTTCTTTGGCACTGACTGGTTTGAACGTCCCACACTTTAATCGTTTGGTCTTCACTAGCACTGATGAGGGTTTCACCATCACCACTAAACATTACAAACCCAACTACATCCTGATGCCCCTGCAAAGTTTGAATACATTGACCTGTCTTGATATCCCAGAGTT
>DATNPV010000040.1:0-32735 GCA_036703055.1 Waterburya sp. | reverse complement strand
TTTATTTAATTGTTCGATACGAGAGGCTAGATTCACAACATCTCCAATGACTGTATATTCTTGGCGTAAAGTAGAACCGACGGTTCCTGTCACCGCTCTACCACAGTGCAAACCGATTCCAACTTGGGTGGGAGGGATAGTTCCTACTGCTATTTCTTGTTTGATTTTTTCTATAATTTCCAAGGATGCAGTTACTGCATTTTGACAGTCATTTCCATTAGAGATTGGGGCACCAAAAACTGCCATAAATCCATCCCCCAGAAATTTATTTATGATTCCATGATTGGAGTTTACAATATCAATCATGAAATCAAATAGAGTATTCAAATAATTCACTACGTCTTCCGGCGGTTTATTCTCAGAAAAGCTCGTGAAATTCCGGATATCTAAAAACATGATGCAAACGTCTCTAGTTTCACTTCCTAAATCTCGTTTCTGGTCTAAAAGACGATTGACAACCGCAGGTGATACATGCTGTCCAAATACTCTCAGAATTTGGTTTTTATCTTCCATTGAACGCAATGACTTCACAATGCGTTTTTTGATTTGTATCGTTACAACTCCTGTAAGAATACCTGCCAAAAATAAAATAAAGCTTCTCTGGACATGATTAAAGATAGATAGCAAATCTAGGCCAATTGACAACTTATTTAGATTTGAGGCGTTGATGCAATAATGATATAAGGCAATATATTCAACAGCGGCTACAGTTCCTGTAAAAACGCAGACTTTAAAATTCAGTCGTAAGGCGGAGAGTATGATGAAATAGAAATAGACAAAGGGTATGGGCGTAAACAGGGGAGTAACTGGTTGATAGATCTGAGCTAATAAAAGCATTCCAACGGTAGGTATGCTCGTTTCAGCAAAGGCTGTCAAGTAACGCCGCCACACCTTGCATTTTCTCCCAGCCTTAATATCTTGTAAAATGAGATAACTAAATTGCAGGCTGTAAAGAATAAGGATGGATAAAAATAATACCACTCCGCTAATAGGCAGCTTTCCTAGAAAAATTCGCTGATAATTTAATCTGAAGAAAAAGTAAAAAAGTAAAAAAGAGATGAGACTTACAGCAGAAATAGCTGCCAAAGACAGCAATCTTAGCCTTTCGCTGTACAATATCTCTCGTTCAAACTTTTCATAAAAGGCTAACGGCATTTCATCTGTATTATTTTTACCCGATTTTTTTCTCCTCAAAACCTTCAGTACTTTTGTCCAGTGAGAGAGCTTGAAGCGAATAGGTTTCTGCCTGACCATAGGTTTGATTCAATCAATTATGAGGAGTGTTGTAGCTCATGAGGATTTGCGGATTGTAGTGAACCCTGAACTAACAACAATGAACCGATACCGACTGGCTAAGAGAGTACCGCTATGATAACATCCAAATCTTTATTACTGAATTGCTTTTTAGGTTTAAAGTCTCAGATTGGCAAAAGTGTATAGTTGGGAAATAGAGCCTCAGAAAAAGCGAAAATCTCTCCTTTGCATGACGGCTTTTCCTTCTCCCAACTATTTGTATCTGCCATTCCCTGAAATGCTATCCCTGAAAGGGGATAGGCATTCGACCGGAATATTGGCACGGCTAAATGTATTAAACCGAAAGCTTGACCAGTGCATCTTTCACGGCTGAGGGCAGCTGTCGCAGAATCTTGCCCTTCTCTCGGTCAACAGCAACTAAGGTAACACGACCTGTTAAGTAAAGTTCCTCGACATCCAAGGATTGAATCTGGTAATCCCAATTAATGCGGACACCCTCAATGTTTGCCATGCGAGTTTTGACAATGGCTGCCATTCCCATCCGAATTGAGCGGTGATAGCGGAGGGAAAGTTCTACAACGGGTAAATCGCATCCCAAGGCAACCAAATCTGCAAAATCAATGCCAATTGAGCGCAAGCATTCAACTCGTGCTTCTTCCATCCAGGCAATGTAAGTGCCATGCCAAACAGCACCCGCATAGTCTGTATGGTTAGGGTGTGCTCGTACAGGATATTCAAACCAATTTTCAGTAGTGGCTGTCAGAGAATAGTTTTGGATCTCGCTGCTAGGTGGCAGTTGGGCTGAGGTCTGTGGTTCTTCCGACATTTGGCAAATTTGTCCTAATGTATAAAGTACAACGGAAATTGATTGTATGGCTCTTCTACCTTAATAGATGAGCTATGCAAAATTAACTCCTAGGAAAATAGGAGTCAAGAGTCAGGAGTCAGGCGAGAAGAATTTTTACTTTTGTGATGGCAGTTCTGCCACTAAATACCAAGGTGCTGTAACCGCAGCTACTATCAAATGAATAAAGGAGATTCGTCTTCCGATAGATGTACTTTTTTTCCTTATCGGTAATGATGAGTATACAGGCAAGCTCCTCAACAAGCTTAATGCCACTGATAGGACAAATGACCTCTGGCTTATGCGGGCTAGGGGTTTTTTGTTGGGAATTTAGCCTCAACATAAATTACCCCTGCTGTAAAGCAGGGGTAACGCCAACTGATAGGACAGCAAGCTCATATCCAAAGTTAAGAGTTTTTTCATGTTTTATCGCCTACTTTAAGAAGTAATCCTAAATAGGTAGTTCTCTTCTACGATTGGGCTATGCAGCTTAGGTGTGCTGAACTACGAGATTTTAACCAGCTCCTTTTGGCATAAAAGACGCCGAGAGAAGAAGAAAGCACTCCATGAGATGTTAGAACCTGTCTTGCAGCAACCCGGACAGTTGCAACATCTGGCGAAGGAGGTTTCTCTAGCATTTTGTTAGACTCCTGCCGACTGCTTAAATAAAACAACCTTTCTCCTTACCTTTATCTGATTTTCACCCTGCAACCATAAACAACCTTGATTGCTTGGAGTAAGCCCACGGAACCCCTTCTGGATCATGATGGCGAGCCCATTCCGAAAAGTCAGGTTTTGACTTTCTGCGGCTGATGGTTGTAGTACTCACATTTAACCGATTAGCTAAGGCAACAGCCGTCAAAGGTTCGCGTTTTATTTTGACCTTATGTGAACCGTTCAATCCGTTCATTACAGGATGATTTTTCACTGAATTAGAGGCATCCATCATCTCTGAATCAACGGAATTTGTGCTAATGTCTTGGGTACATTTTCCCTTTAATTCTAGAGAGTGGTTGCCATTGGTGTGAACTTGATTAGTCGCTTGCTCTAGCTCTGCCAAAGTTACACTAGGGAAACTCTTACTGTCTTGCTCTGGACTATCAATATCTACGCTGACGGTTAGTTGATCGAACTCTTCGCTATCGGTTAGTAAAGGTCGTAAGCCGTTAAGTCCTGCTATAACCGTTGAGCCATTATTGACTAATGTGGCGGAAAGTGGATCTATGCCGATCGCAACAGCAAGCAATAAGGCGGCTAAGTTGGGGATGGCGACAATACCCGTGTTCTGATGAATCAGTTGCATCGCTTGCCGTGCGATCGCGATCGCTTCTGGCAACCCCCGCAAGTTATTCTCCATCAGCACCACATCGGCGGTTTCCCGTGCCACATCCGAACCATTGGCAAAGGACACCGAAACATCGGCATACGCTAACGCGGGCGAATCATTAATCCCATCCCCCACAAAGGCAACCGTCTTGCCTTGAGCGTGCAAGCCTTTAACAACAGCTACTTTTTCTTCGGGAAATGCTTCGGCATGAGTTTGCTCTGGCGCAATCCCCAGTTCCCATGCTACGGCGCTTGCTGTCCGCTTGTTATCGCCCGTTAAGAGATGAATCTCCATCCCTTCTTGCTTCTTTAAGGTTTTAATCACTGCCGGACTCTCTCGACGCAAGGGATCGCGATAAGCCACTAAACCTAACAATTCACCGTTGCTGGCGACGTAGATAATGGAATTACTGCCTGAGTGTAGATAGTGATGTTTTTTCTGAAGCTCATCTATACCAATTCCTGCTTCACGTAAGAAATGTGCGCTCCCGACTAAAATTGTTTGCCCGTCGATTTGTGCCCGCACACCCTGACCAATATGGTAATCCCACTTACCACGCGGTAAGATTTCGACGCCTTGTTCTTCGGCATAGCGCACAATTGCGGCGGCGACTGGATGGGTGAGACGTTGTTCTGCGGCTGCGGCGAGTTCGAGTACCTTCAGGGGTGATATCAAGGGATTTACCGTCTCCACGCTAACGACAACCGGTTCACCTTGGGTAAGGGTGCCAGTCTTATCAAAGACGACTGCATCCACTTGAGCTAATTTTTCTAATGCTCGTCCACTGCGAATTAAAATTCCGCGCCGTGCCGCATACGTCAGTGCGGCTAAAACCGTTGTGGGGACAGAAACTCGAATTCCTGTGGCAAAATCCAACGTTAAAACGGAAGCAGCACGGGCAAAATTCCGGGTAAAGGCAAAGACAACTCCCGACAAAAGTAGGGTAGGAACAACCGCTTGATTGGCAATGTTGGCAGCGTAATTTTCAATGCGAGTATCGTGAACTGGGGCATCTTGCATAATTTTAATTATTTGCCCCGCACGAGTTTCCGCTCCTACCTTTTCAGTGAGGATATAGAGTTGTCCCTCCCGTACCAGCGTCGAGGTATAAACAGATTGTCCCTTTTTACGCATCACAGGCATTGATTCGCCTGTTAGTTTCTGCTCATCAATTAATGCTTTCCCTCTGAGAATTTGACCATCAACAGGAACTTGGTCACCGGGATAAACGATAACAATATCGCCTCGTTGCACCTCGTGGATCGAAATTTGCTGCTTTTCTCCGTTCCGTTCTACCCAAACCAATTGCTTAAGGGAGTCTAGAAGGTCGAGGGTTTGTAGTTGAGATGATTTAGCGGTTTGTTCACGGATAGCTTCGCCCACTTCGATCAGGCAAATCATAATCGATGGGCTGATAAAGTGACCTTGTAAAGTTGTAATGGTGATAGCAGCTAAGTCCAGAAAATCAATATTCAGTCGCTTCTCGACCAGAATGCTTTCAATCGCTCGTTGAGCCACAGGTAAGGCGGCAAGAGCAATAGTTCCCCCAATCACTACAGGAGAAATGGGTACACCCAAGGGGCCACCGAGTAAGGAGAGAGTTGCGCTTAGTGTAGGAAGAGCTAGCTGAAATAAAATGTTAAATTCTTGTTGATTTTCCTGCTCGTTGGCTGTGGGTTTTAAATCGATGGGAATATTAGCTTGATTTGCCGTTTGAATCAGATTAATCAGATGTAAACGCATCTGATCATCTAAAGTTACGCCAACGTTATAGCTAATCGCAATGGATGCTGCTGTTGTGTTGATACGGATATCGGTGACGTTGGTATCCGATTTCAGCAAAGTGGTTAGTTTTTGAGTATATTCAACATCATCTGCTAGCCGAGGAATGCGAAACCGAATCCGCCCATGAATCTCGTGAACAACCTTATAAATTACTTCTTTGGGAAGATGACCGTTAGCTGATGCAGGTTGGATGGTGGAATCAGGGATGTTCTCCGTCTTTCCTTGTTCCTTTTGCTCCTCTTCCTGAGATACAGATTCCAATTGTTTGATGACTTGGCGGGTTACATTGGCTGCAATAAAGTAAACTGGAAACGCTGGAATGCCTTGGACTCCTAATGCTCCTGTAACCGCTACTCCTGCCACTAAGGGAATAACTGACTTGGCTACTTTTCCACTGTAGGCTACCAGTTCTGAAGGCTCTGGTAAGGAAGTTGTTAATTTCGGTTCCGCTATAGGCTGTATGGGTTGAGATATCTGAGAAATTCCTGCACTCTTTTTGAGTATCTCTAACGTCTGTTCTAAAGACAAACTGTTAGTATCAAACGTAATAATTAAACTATTAGTTAATGGATGCGTTTGTACTTCACAGACACCAGCTTGCTGTTTCAGTTGTTGTGCGATTTGGTTTAAGGCGGATGCCAGCTTGCTGTCTGTGGTACATAGCCGCACACGCCCTGGAATAGCATGAACAAGTTGGAACTCGCTCTCCGAGGTTTGTGCAGAGGTTTGTTTCATTCCTTTTTCCTACAGTAATTCGCTAAGTGTTCTCAAGAGTTAACACCTTCTTTTAATGATTGAATGAGCTTAGAACTGATGAATCTTTCTCAAGAAAGACCTAATATTCAGTTTGCAATGAGGTGTCGCTTTTTGCAGCTCTCCTTGTGGTGAATGAATGCCGGAGTAGGGGCGATAGCTAGCGGCGCACTGCCATAGGCTATTGCTTGCCTGCGTTAGTAAAAAGCGATAGATGTTAGTGAAGCCAACCTATAAGGTTCAGCGGAATGCTAGTGCTAAATCCTATCAGCTAATCCCCACTTCAGTTAGTCGTCTGTTGTTGTCGGCGGTTCTGCCGTATAGTGCAGTTTAATGAAGCTATCGAAGGCATACCAGGCCAAGACATACCAAGGTGCGGTTTCAAATTCCCACCCGTTACGGATTAATTCTCGCAGCGACAGCGTAGCCAGTCCAACGGGTACAAGCATTCGCAGATCGACGAACCCATGAGTTGCCTGTCCGACTCGCTCATTTAGATCCGCAACAGCACTGGTTAAATCGTTTGCTACTTCTGACTTTCCTTGGGTAAACGGTAACTCCACATCGGAGACGCTACCCAGAATTATGCCTAAATCTTGCAAAACACCAGAGATTTCATCCAGGCTGTTATCCTTGTGAGCATGATGGACAACAATGCTGCCCGTTTGGACATTTGTCTTCACATCATTCACATCAGGATGAGCCTGAAGAGCGTTGGCAATTCGTGCCATTTCCTGAGGGGTACGGCGCTTAGAGGGAACCCTTAACCTTGTCCGACTTGGTGTGCTACTAACGACATGGGTATGGTTCTGTATAGGCATTTCAGAGACTTGGACAACGAGCTCTCACAATTCAGTCGCTAACAACAATAACTTCAGGGTGATCGGGTGTGGCTTGAGCTTGGCGTTCTTGCTGGTCTTGCGCGAGTTCAGCCTTAGCTTCTGCTACTAGATCTTCAAAAACCTCGGTCGCCTCGGCAAAGAATTCCTTTCCCTTCTCGTAGGCTAAAAGGCTTTCTTTAATCATCGTCTTAGTTAAGGGTTTACCTACTTGGGCAAGAAAAGGAATCACTATGGGGGCAAGGATTGCGGCGCCGATTCCTGCTGCAACTCCAGCGGCTCCACCCCCCTCCAACGCTTCAAAGCCTTCAAATCCGAAGATGTCTTCCAGTGCCATACTATTTCCTCCCGATAGATTTAGCTTTACACTTCAAAATAGTAAGTATACATAAAAAGGTTAAGGCAATTTCCTATCTTTGGATACAGAAAAATTAAAAATTTATTTACATTCTTCAATCGACGCTTAAAGGGTTATCTGTCTTTCGATATACAGGGTACAGATAAAAGCAAACAGGTCACCTCTACGCTAGAGCAAAAATAAAAGCGCCCCTCTGTCAGAGCGCTTAACAACCACATTACAAAACTGAACCTTAGATAATCTTGACTTTAGCGGTGAATGACACCAACCTCAAGTAATGTTGACACAGCTTTACCTACCGCTTAAATGAGGGGACATTGTGGCGTTTTCCTCGTGCATTATTTATACAGAATGATTGCAGGCTGCCCAAGTGGTTTGTTTCAATTTTTAACAAACTAAGTAGGTAAACATAAATAAACTCAACATCCTTGTCAGGTAGGCATTGCCTAGAGTTCGGTACACGAATTCCCCTTAGCTTATTCTTCCCCTTCCCAATAGTCAGTTTCAGTATCAGTACGGAAGAAGGCGTTGAACGTCCGCTTCTCTCTGGAACCACCGGGAGCAGAACCCGTAAAGACGCCAATTTTGTTAGAGTCGGGATAGGCAGTGATGTCCGGTTCAATCATCGTTGAAAAGCACAGGTATCGCAGGGGAGCATCACCAGTATTAATCATCTGATGCGCACTGATATCACCGGCGGGAAATGCAATGTAATCACCCGCTGCGATCGCAACTTCATTCCCAGCTAGTCGCAGTGTTCCCGTCCCTTCCAGAACATAAATGGCCTCTTCATTCGCGTAATGGTAATGGAAGGGAAATGCTCGGCATCCGGGTGGCACTTCGTAGAGACTACAACCCAGTTTCTCGTTTTTGGCGGCTGCTCCTAACGGCTTACGGCGCGATCGAAAGCTAGCGCCGTGAGACTGTTCAATCCATTTTAGCTGCTCTACACGGACAATTTTGGGATGACTAGACATTTTCTGGAGTTACTGTGATGAGTGAATCATGGCGATCGCTCATCTCATGCTAATCTTTCTTAGTTCTCAATCGGTTGTTCACCAATTTCTAATTGCTTTTTGGAGCGCTTGAGCTGTTTCCAAAGCACCTTAATTTGGCGATAAGCTTCTTCTGAAGACAGTTTGTCATTGGTTTCTAAGTTGCAAATAACAGTTACTCGTTGGGCAAATTCCTGCAAATTGGCATTAAACACTAGGTTTTGTGGTTTAACTTGACCATAATAGCGACTGCGAGGGTAAAGAAATTCATCGTGGTCAGTCATCTTGCTCTCCTTGTCTGTCTTGAAACTCCGATTCAACATTTACGAAAATGAATTAGCGATTACTCTATCGCCCTGGATTTGGCAATTTTCCCGTCCTTGGAATTTTTAAAACGATTCAAAACTGATTTTTGAACTTTTTTGACTCCACTGAGTGTGATCAGCGTCCCAATCGCCCCAATCAGGCCCATCTGCCACAGACCACAGCCAATGGCAGCGCCTAATCCCGCCGCTACCCAGATTGTGGCAGCAGTGGTTAACCCCTTCACTTCTAGCTTGCCTAATTCCTGATGGGAGTGTTGCAGAATCATCCCAGCTCCAATAAATCCCACCCCTGTCGCTACTCCTTGAATGGTGCGACTCAAGGCATTGGTAGCCGCATAGGGACTATCCCCTTCAGCTTGTAAGGGAATCATGACAAACAGCGCAGCTCCCATGCTGACCAGCATGAATGTTCTGATTCCTGCCGGTCTACCTCCCTGTTGGCGGTTTAATCCAATCAGACAACCCACCAGCAAAGCCATCGCCAGTCTGAAGGTGAGACTTGCCCAATCATTGGAATTGATCAACATGAAACCCATAGTCTGCACTCCTATTAGAACTTCATTGCCTCAGGTTGTTAGCTGGCTTACCAGAAACAAGGCGGGGGGAGCCAATCGTTAATCGTCGGCTAGCCCCAACCTAGCAATTTTTAATTTAACCTTAACCTAAAGTTAACCTTAAAAACTCCTGGCTTACCGATCATGGAAACACGAGTTGGCACTAGACTTTTGGGCGTTGGTTCCATAAACTACGATAAACTCATCAAGATACGGGATTAAATAGGGACGCCTCTAACCGTTGGAGTCTAAGGAGGTGAGCGGGTGACTCAAATGCAGAAAAAGAAAACATCGTCTAAAGCCGACCAGTTCACGGAATCTATCATTCGAGAAATGACGCGAGTGGCGATGCGCTACAACGCTGTGAACCTAGCTCAAGGATTTCCCGATTTTCCCTGTCCCCCGGAACTGAAGCAGGCGGCATGTCAGGCAATAGAAGAAGATATCAACCAATATGCGATAACCTGGGGTGATCGATTGTTTCGCCATGCGATCGCACAGAAAGTCCGTTGGTATTTAGGCTTAGAAATTGACCCGGAAACCCAAATTACAGTGACGTGTGGTTCAACCGAAGCCATGGCAGCAACGATGCTAGCCACGGTCGATCCGGGTGAAGAGGTGATTGTCTTTGAACCCTATTACGAAAACTATGGCCCGGATGCGATTTTAGCGGGTGCATCTTCCCGTTATGTGAAGTTGCATCCTCCCGACTGGACATTCGATGAAGCCGAATTACGCCAAGCGTTCAACGAAAAAACTAAGGCAATTATTATCAATACTCCCCACAATCCGACGGGAAAAGTATTTACTCGTGATGAACTCAGCTTGATTGCTGAACTTTGCCAGAAATGGGATGTGCTGGCATTCACTGATGAAATTTACGAACATATTCTTTATGACGATGCCCAGCATGTGGCAATCGCAACACTTCCAGGTATGGCAGAACGCACCGTTACGATTAATGGTCTTTCTAAAACTTACAGTGTAACGGGATGGCGCGTCGGTTACATATTAGCCAACCCAGAATTAACCGCAACGATTCGTAAAGTCCATGATTTCCTTACTGTTGGTTCTCCAGCACCGCTACAACGAGCCGGTGTTGCTGCCATGCAACTTCCTGTGACTTATTATCAGGAGTTAGCCAAACTTTATCAGGAAAAACGAGCGATTATTCTGCGAACTTTGGATGAAGTGGGTCTGCGGTATTTCGTTCCCAAAGGGGCTTACTATGTGTTAGCAGACATTGGTAGATTTGGATACAAAAATGATATCGAATTTACACATTTTTTAATAAAGGATATTGGTGTTGCTGTTGTTCCTTGCTCCAGCTTTTTCTCGAAACCTGAAGAGGGCCATCATTTGATTCGCTTCTGTTTTAGTAAGACACCAGAAACCTTACAAAAAGCTAGGGAACGGTTACTCAAGCTACAATCAGCCACACCTGCTGCGACCTAAGAGGAGCAATACTTCACTCTCTCTGTGCCCTCTGTGGTTCCTTAAAATTCCAAACTTTTTTACCTTTAACTTCCAGGACTTACGCATTAGCCCCCCCAGCCCCCAAATTTGGGGGGTTAGGGGGGCTAATCGACAAATATTGCGTAAGTCCTGACTTCATAACAAAGCACTTTCCAAATCGTCCTGCAAATCTTTCTGATTCTCAATTCCTACTGAAGGAGGTAGTAAATTGTTGCCATGGCAGTGTCTCAATAAAAGCAAATGTGTCCCCTGGTGGAGGACACACTTAAAATTTTTTGGCGCCAGTTCTAAATCAGGATGTAGAGAGGAACTACACGAGGACAGAAACTTCCTCATCTTCTAGTTCTTGGAACAATGGCGTACTCAGATAACGTTCACCATAGCTGGGCTGCACCATAACAATCAAACGACCTTCATTTTCTGGGCGTTGTGCCACTCGAATGGCGGCGACTAACGCAGCCCCTGAAGAAATGCCGGACAAAATACCTTCTTCTCTGGCTAGACGGCGACCATATTCAATGGACTCCTCATCCGTGACTGTAATGATTTCGTCAATCAGGTCTGTTTTGAGCACCTGTGGGACAAATCCAGCGCCAATTCCTTGAATTTTATGGGCTTTGGGTTCGCCTCCCGAAAGAACTGGACTCTTGGCCGGTTCCACCGCGATCGCCTTAAAGCTAGGTTTGCGCTGTTTGAGAACTTCCGCAACACCTGTGAGTGTGCCACCCGTTCCCACACCAGCAATGAGGAAATCGACCTCACCATCCGTATCTGCCCAAATCTCCTCTGCGGTTGTTTCCCGGTGAATTTTGGGATTCGCCAAATTGAGGAACTGTTGGGGCATAAAGGCATTGGGAGTTTTGGCAACAATTTCTTGAGCCCGCTCGATCGCGCCTCTCATCCCCTGGTATCCTGGCGTCAGTTCCAACTTTGCCCCATAAGCTTTCAGCATCAATTGCCGTTCCGTGCTCATGGTTTCAGGCATGGTTAAAATCACGCGATAGCCTTTAGCTGCCGCCACCATGGCAAGCGCAATCCCTGTGTTGCCAGAGGTGGGTTCGACGATGAGCGTTTTCCCCGGCTGAATCCGACCGGCTTCCTCAGCGGCTTGAATCATACTAACGCCGATGCGGTCTTTCACGGAAGAAGCTGGGTTCATTCCCTCTAGCTTCACCACAATTCGAGCAACGCACCCTTCCGACTGGGGAATGGAATTGAGTTGAACCAGAGGCGTATGACCAACCAATTCCGTTACATCATGGGCAATCTTCATTGTTTCTCCTGGTAAACACGCTAAATGTAGTACATGGGATTCGACCGTTGACCTTCATCTCGTTTGTCGAGTAAATCCTGTAAGGTATGGTCCTGGAAAACCGCGATCGCTGCTGTCATCGCTTCTCGCCACACTGCCTCAATCACAGCCATTTCCGGTGTCGCCGATTGACTGTCTAATGCCAAGGAGTTGTATCCTTCTAAGCACGTTAGCACTTCTTGTACAGTGATTTCCCAAGGTTCTTTTGCTAAAAAATAGCCCCCTTTAGCCCCTCGTTGACTGCGGACGAGTCCCCCGCGTCGTAGTGTCATCAACAGTTGCGCTAAATAGCGGTCTGGTATTTGATGACCGGCTGCAATCTGGTCTATTTGCAGATAGTCACCCTGAGTCTGGTGGCTTGCTAGCTCTAACAGCGCCAACAGTGCGTATTTCACCCTACTAGACAATTCCATGCCTGTTTAATGATCTGAAGGCCAACTTAGCCCTATCAATATACTACGGTTCTTCGCGCGGTTTATGCGGTTTTAAAACAATTTGTTTTGATTAGGTTTTTTTATCGCCAGGTGTTTTTGCAACAAGTCTATATTATCAGGACAAAAACGCGACGCCTGCCAAATTTTCCTTGATATCTCCCTCTCAGCTAATCGTCGTCTCCAATAACAAAAAACACAAGTCAAAAGCCAGGCATGTATACGAAAGGAAATAATTTCCACTTTGGGCTTAGCCTTCCAAGTTCTGAACTGAAAACAAAGCCCTAGTCGTCAAGGTTTCGAGATATATTCATCAGGCTAGAAGAAGGTAGCTTAAAATCAACGTAAAATATTTATTTCTAGACTCTCATTACAGGAGGTTAAGTTGTTTAAATCTATCTTAGACTCATTTTTGTAAACCTTCTTAATAACTCCTTCAAATCATGATTGAAGATAAATACGGAGGAGGGTTAATCTTTGAACAGAGTAGCTCGGAAATTCTTTTTGAAGAACTTCCTCCAGACACAAAACACTGGGCTGAAAGTTTGCCTTGGGAGGAGCGTCGGCATCTTTTGTTATTGTGTCACCTAATCTGTGTAGCCCCTCCAGAAATACAAGCTGAATTTTTGGATAATTATACAGCAGATGGCTTGATTTCAAGAAAGCTCAAAGATACTCATACCGAATATAGAGTTAAGAAAAATTTAAAAAGATTTGCCATTGATACAGAACTAAACGAGTCAGTTTTTCGGGTCTATATTAAACAATTTTACATTCATTCAGCACAAGATGTACGGAATCAACCGGAACTCTATTTTAAGCTAGTTTTTCGCTTGATTCTTAATGCAGAGGAACAAAATAATGTTTTAAATTATATTTTGGGCTTTGAAGTACTTAAACTAATGTTTGAAATGAGCTGGTTACAACACGAAAGACTATATCAACTCCAAAAAAACCAGGAGTATTTTATAAAAGTATATATTAAGCCAATTCAACTTGCCCATCAAATCAACGGGATAATTGTACCCGAATACAGAAATGAGTTCTTTGCTAGGCGTGGTTTTTTTGTTAAAAGACCGAATATTAGGTATAAAAAATTAATTGAATTAGTCATGGCAACTTTTTCAACAGAAGTGGTAATAGATTTAGGTTTTTCAATTATTCGCGATCCAAAACTTTTAGTGTTTGACTATGACTATATTTTTCAGCCTGAACCCGAAGGGATTTTTGCAGATTGACACTCCCGCTAAAACCTCTTTTTCAGGGAGATAGCATCTTTTGGACAATCATAGTCATTGCCATTTTAGCCAAGGTGATTGTGGGCTATGCAACTGAGCCTCGCAAGTAATATCTATAGCAAAAGGCAGAAGGTAGAGGGCTTTTAAGTTTATTACTGGTACGTGGTCGTTTCAGTCGCTAGATCTGTCCTAACCTTTATGGCGACGGCTATATCAAGTTCATGAGCGATCGCACTCTGAACAGGCGTTTGGATGAGGTGCGATCGCTCACTGCTTAGGTACAACATTTTAGTAAGCTCAGGTAGTCGCGGCTACTTGTTCTACTCCACCGACGGCACTGGCGGTTCTTCCTTAATTCGTCGTATGGGAAGATTAGCAATTAACGCCGTTACCCGTTGATTGCTTTCTAAGGAAATTTCCAATCCCTCGGTATCAATTTCAACGTAGCGAGAAACGACTTCTAGGATTTCACTGCGCATCTTCTCAACAATTTCGGGGTTGAGGTCGGCGCGATCGTGGGCGATGACGAGTTGAAGGCGGCGTTTGACTTCCGCCCGACTGTTACTGGAACCCGTCCAGGGAAAAAGTCGTTCTAGAAGTTCGCTAATCATGGGGCTTGGAGGGGGGTGAATTTGCATTAAATGAAGGTGAAGAATCAAGAAGGTCAAAATCAATTCAAAACTTAAAAATTCAAAAGACGAAGAACCATTAAATTTTGATTTTTGACTTTTGACTTTTGATTTTTGACTTGGCTTAGGGCGGGTTATTCTATCACTGCCCCAACAACGCTCAACGTTTAACCGCGAAACAGGCGGCGGATACGGCTGAAGAAGCTGTCATGTTCCGCCATCAGGTCAAGGAAGGGAATTTTTTCGCCTTGTAAGCGCCGTGCAATGTTATTGATGGCAATACTGGGTAGGGAAACATGTTCCCCTAATACTAAAGGTTCCCCTCGGTTGCTGGAGATAATGACACGTTCATCGTCGGGAATAACGCCGAGCAGGGGAACTGCCAGAATTTCCTGAACATCTTCAACCGACATCATCTGATCGGCTTGCACCATGGCGGGTTTTAGGCGGTTGACAATCAGATGAATTTGTTTGATGCCTTGAGCTTCGAGTAAGCCGACTACTCGGTCAGCATCCCGCACAGCGGCAATTTCTGGGGTTGTGACAATCAAGGCTTCTGAAGCGGCTGCGATCGCATTTTGAAAGCCCATTTCAATCCCCGCTGGACTATCCACCAAGATGTACTCGTACCTCTGAGCTAATACACTCAAAAGCTTTTTCATTTGCACGGGATTCACAGCTTCCTTCATACGACTTTGGGCGGCGGGAAGCAGGACGATTCCCTCCTGTCGCTTGTCTTTGACCAAAGCCTGTTCTAAGCGGCATTGACCGGCGAGAACGTCGAGGGCTGTATAGACAATGCGATTTTCCAGCCCCAACAGCAAATCCAAGTTCCTTAGGCCGAAATCCGCATCCACCAAGGCAACCTGACGCCCACACCGAGCAAGCGCCATTCCTAAATTAGCAGTAACAGTAGTTTTACCCACCCCTCCTTTGCCAGAGGTGATGACAATAATACGACTCATGAATTCAACGATAAGTGGGTCTTGGCAAAATCAGCAGCTCTGGCGATACGAATGCCTTCCGGTGCCACATAAGCCACTTCCGGATAGAACTGTTCCGGTAGCGTCCCTGGCGCTCTGGCTACGGCATCTGCAATCCGCAGTTGAGTCGGTTCCATTTGGAGCGCCATGATTCGGCAGGCGCGGTTACCATTAGCACCGGCATGGGCCACTCCGCGAAGACGCCCCCAAATGAAGATATCACCTGCTGCGATCACTGTGCCGCCCGGATTTAGATCTCCTAATATAACAATAGTGCCAGGATGGCGAATCTCAACACCCGAACGCACTGTTAATTGCAAGTATAGGGGTTCTGTGAGTAACTCGGTAGGTGCCGCAGGCTTGGTTTGCAGGGAGTAGGCAGGGGGTTGTTGTTCCACCGAGTAACCGGCGGTTGCCGCGGCAACCGCCGTTTGACGGCGCGTTGTATACACTCGCTGCAACTGGAGCTGAAGTTCATTCAAGGCATCCGCGATCGCTTGTAGCTTCAAAGCATCTAACAATTGATCTTGAGCCATCAAATGCACAGGCGCATTCGTCTGCCAGAAGCGTCCACCAGCATTCAGGCGATGCTTGAATTGCTGCCAGTGGTCAGACCAACTGGCAGCACCGGGTAGTTCTGATTCGGGTGGCAAAATTAACAGAAGTCGTTCCCCATCACTTTTTAAGTGGACTTGGGAAAAGAACTCCACTGCCACATCGCTTTGGGGAGCATCGCTTTGGGGAGCATCGCTTTCGGGAGCATCGCTTTCGGGAACAGTTGACGGATTGGCTTGTTGGGCAGAAGCAGAGTCAGAAGTCATGCAACGACAGGTTTTTACGCCGGCAAATTGCCTAGATTAAACGACATCGTACCTCAAGAGCAAGCCCTGATCGACAACGCACCCAGCTTTTGCTTGAGTTACTAGCCTATTTCAACTGGAATTTGAGCGGCTTGTAGGAGAAATCAGCCGGCTGGAAGGTTGACTTGTCAACAGGATCGAACCATCCGGTAATATTGCTCCAGCCAAATCTGCTCCAGTTAAATCTGCTCCCTTCAAGTCTGCCCCAGTTAAATCCGCGCCCCGCAGGTTTGCCCCGTTTAGCTTGGCTTGCCGTAAGTTTGCCCAAATTAGCTCTGCTCTACGCAAGTTGGCTCCTGTTAAATCGGCCTTCGATAAATTGACTTGACTTAAGTTCGCTCTTTGGAACTCGGTGTTGTGCAGCATTGCCTCGCAGAAGTCTGCCCCATGTAAGTCCGCCTCATTGAAGATTTGCTCACTCAGGTTGACTTCACGAAAATCCCGCTCTCCGGCAGCATACTGCTTGAGGAGTTCATCGGAAGGGATGGTTAGAGACTTCAAGTGCTGTAGTAGCTGTTTCTTCCTATCAGATGTAGAAGCTTGGACGTTGTCAAGAATATCTTGTTCGGAGGATTGCATATCTTTCCTTGTTCATAAACTTGCAGATTTAATCCTCAATCCTTTCCCTGAGTCGTTGATTGAGGGAAGTCCTAAATCATGGTGAATTGTATCGACTAAAGCCGTGACCTAGCATTCAAGATTTCGTGATTAAAAAGCCATTTTAACTGTGATGAAGGTCACACAGTCACGTTAGGGGTCAATTTGGGCTTTATTAAGTAATATTAACGTGGCAAAGGTCTGCGTTAATCAAAAAAAAGTGAAGGCCATATAGCTGACTAAGAAAAAGCCGTAAAACTAGGACAGCGGAGTCGATTGCCCAGCTTACTCGAACTCATAAGTAACACTAAGTATGAATACCTTTTTAACGAATCCTCGTCTTAAGTAGTTTCTCGCCACTAGCGCTTTTAACGACAGCACTGACTTGGTGAAAATTCTTTACTCAATTTATTTCAATCATAACAAAATCATCCACTTTCGCAACGGCTACCCCATTGACGCTCTATCGACCCCAGCCTTATTCAGTAAACCAGCAGCTATAGCCAAAAACAGACAACTCCAGGGCTTTTATGCAGAAGGAAAAAGATTGACGAGTCAAAGTTTCGGTTATTGGCTGTGTCCTAATCGCCTTGGCGACTGCTATAACTTCTTCTTTAGGTTGCTTGATTAATTTTGGAAAAAGCTTTTAGCACCGCCACTTATCAAGATTTGACCAACTTATTGAGAGAATAAACTTCAGTACTCAGCTAATTTTTTCGGAAACCTGCTTCAAGGTAAACAAATACAGCGCTTTTCAGGTGAGCGAGGTACATAGATACCCGACTTCTCCAAGAAGTCGGGTATCTTGCTTGGATATACTGTACTTCATCAACCTGAAATATGCTCAGGACTTACGCACTCGCCCCCCCTCTCCTCATCCCCCCTGCTTTTTACTCAGGCTTGGGCTGAACCATCGCCACGCAAGCAGCGGCATCTACCCTGCCATAACCATACCGGGGATGCCAACCGTCTGTATGTTCTGGCGGTGTCTTGCGGGCTGTTTTCGTCAAGATGTCTCGAATTTCGTCAATCGTCAGGCTTAAACCTTTGCCTTTGGCTTCTGCTAAGATTAGTGCGATCGTACCCGCTACGGCTGGCGCTGCCATGCTGGTTCCACTCTTGCGCGTCTCACTCACTAGACTGCGTGATTGAGCGGCCAGTACATCTTGTCCAGGTGCGCTCATCTCAGGTTTGAGCCGTCCATCCCTAGTTTGGCCTGAACTGGAGAAGGATGATAGGGGCGTATTGGGTTTGTGGGCATCGTAAGAACCAACCGCAATCGTTTCCTTGCCACAGGAAATAGAACCCAAGGTATGGGTTTTATCGAGGGGAGGTACGAAATGGGATTGCCCCATATCGTCTCGTTCAATCCAGGCATGGAAAGAGCCATCGGTAACTTGGACACCATGCAACCGAACAGTCCATTTCCCCTTAGGTATGCCTAGCTTGGGCGAATTGAAGAGGCTGATGACATTATCGCCGTTGTTCGGGTCTTGCTTGCGGTGAGCAAGAAACATCATCGTTTCTGCGCGATCGTTCTTGAGTTTGCCGTTTTCTCCCAACTCCAAACTGGCAACGCTGACACCACTGGGTGAAATGACTTCCAGCCGAAACTGATCGACTGCCTTGTACCAAACCTCTAGCTCATTCTCTGTAAAATCAAACTCTTTCAACTCCCATTGCAAATCGACAAATCCGCCTTGGGGAACCTTTCCGGCAGCGTGGATGCCCTCTTCATACGAGTTAGCCGCCGCAATGACTGCCGCCCGGTTCGGTTGCTGAGTGAGCATAACATCGATCGCTTGCTCCGCTAGATTAGAACCATCATGCGGCCCTCCATTGGTGCCAAGACTAAAGTTTACGACACAAGGTCTTTCTCCAGCTTTGTCGAAAATATATCGGAGCGCCTCCACAAGCTGAACAGAGTTACCAAAATTGGTTTGCATTTCCTCCTCTGGATCGGTTGAGATAGGCGTTGTGATTTCGACAAAGACTATATCTGCTTTAGGTGCCACCCCATTATTTCCGATGGCAATATCCATCACATGGGTGCCATGAGCACTCCTGGGAACGTCATACGCTAGTGTCCTGTAGGGGTCGGTTGTCTGAAGTGCCCGGTTGATATCTTCCTGAGTATGCTCTTTCCCATACCCAAAGGGACTTGTCATACTCAATGCACCCCCTTGATTCCAAATCGCAAGCAGCCGAGTTGCTCGATCCGGCTTGCGAAAACTGGGATGAACAAAGTCACAGCCGTTATCGACAATCCCAATGACTACGCCTTCACCTTGATTTCCCACAGAGGAGGGTGGCAAAAGATCTTTGCGAGCATGAATTTCTTCTAGCGTTGCCTTGAGATTAGGTTTCAATGGCACACCAGGCTTTAAGCTAATAACAAACGGTGCACGTCTCACCTGTTCCAGTCGCTCAAGGGGAATGCGAGCGGTAACCAAGTGATAGCCGTCAGGCGTTGAGCCGATATCCGCACCGGTGCGAACTTCGCTCATGTTATTCCAAGCGTCTAAGTCCGACACTTTAGCAATCACGGCAACTTCGCCCGCTTCCGTTGAAGCCGTTGCCTCTGTTGTCAAACCTCTGTTTCTCTGCTCTAGTAATCGTTGTAAGTAAGGATCGAGGTCTGCATAGATATCTGTTTTCTCGAATTCCATATAGTTTTATCTCATCATGTTTTTGCTGTAGAGCCGATGCCACATAGGGAAGGCAATGCGTTGGTCTTCAAGCTAAATGTTGATGATTTCGGAAAGCGCAGAGTTGAGAATTTTTAAGGAAAATTGCTCGTTTTCAAAATACTCCTAAATTCTCCTTAAAAAGGGGAGCTTAAAATTGAAATTTGTTCCCCCCTTTTTAACGGGGGCTAGGGGGATCGGGTATCTGTAGTAGACCTGTTGCAAAAGTCGAATTTACCCTCTTACTCCCCCCTTATTTATTAAGGGGGGAAACTAACTCCCTCCCCTTATCAAGGGGAGGGTTGGGGTGGGGTGCTTTGTATTTTTGCAAGAGGTCTAGTGAACATTGAGATAATTGATCTAATTAATCGTCAGGTGTACATTGCCTAGAAATGAATCGTTGTCAGGATTGGAGGGGTTATCGTGAGCATTGCCCGCCCTACAACTTTTGGCTTTATAAATGACCTCTTAACCGTTGGTAAGTTGTTGCTAAGGCGTTGGCATCTCCTACGTTTCCGGGAAATAATACCACCGGCAAGTTGGGAAACTGAGGATGGTCGGTAGGGGTGCGTACCACTGAACATCCTGGGATAATTTGACCTAGTAGTCGTGCTGACCTTAGGGCAAGACCCGTACTCAAAACATCGTTGGAGGTGATGCCTCCCTTACTAATTAAAAATCCAATATCCTCTGGCAACCCGCGCACAATATCCATTAATAACGCGGAAACGGCTGCTCCAAACTCTAGCCGAGTTTGCACATCTTCAAAGGTAAGCTCTTGGCGACTGGTGTAAACGACGGGTGTCTTCCCAGTTGTGTGAACTTGCTGCACGCGATCACAAATACTTGCCAACAGCTCAGCTGGTTTGGTTTGGGACTCCTCTAACAAATGAGCCACATCTACTTCCACACCGACAATACCCGGTGCTTGCAAAAGCTGCTCTAACTGTTGCGTCGTCTTTTTAACGTGAGAACCCACAATAATAGCCCCAGGTTTTCCCTGCCGCACATACTGAGCCATCTCTGCGGCGGCTACAGGCTGGGGCTCAAGATTTGCCAGCGAGGTTAAAAGGCTGGCGGCACTGCGAAACAGGAAGCGTTTTCCTTGTGCAGCAGCGGTTAAGACATCTGCTGCAAACTTGTCCAAATCGGCTTGAGTTTCCCCATCGACAACACAACACTGATTGTGAGTGAGATTCTGGAGGCGCTCTAAACTCCCCTGGCGAATATCTTCCAACAAAAATCGCTCAACCGCATCAGCCTTAATGCCACCTTTAGTTTTTTCTTCTACATAGTTTGGCAAATAGCTGTGGTGATAGCCAAACACGGAGTCTTTTGCAAACTCGGTTTCGTGTACAGGTGTCGGAACGCTATCAATGATTAGGTAATGTATGCTCTGGCAAGTGACACGTCCCCCTTCAAAGAAAGCAGGGACTAGGAAATGAGCGTCAAACGGCCCAACTTCTTCGGCAATGACATCCGTTTCCACTGGGTAATGTCCCCGCAGTGTCGAGTCAGAACGACTGGCAACGAGGAAATCTTGAGTTCCCTCAACTTCTAAGGCAATTTTGAGGTTATGGCAGACTTCTCGGGTTACAGCAGCCGCTTGTTCTGGGGTGAGTGCCCTGGTGTTGGTGAGGACAAAAAAGATGGGTGAGTCATCACTCAGTCCTAGCCGTAAGGTTTCGACATCCCAGCGCATCAGCAGCAGGCAACTGTGGACGGTTTGGGAACCGGTGGGGTCATCATCCAGAACAATAATTTTGGGTTTTGTGGTCATTTTCAATGTGAACTGTGCCTCTTGAACCTCTGGTATTACTCTATCTTTGTTCAGAATCTCTTTATTGAAGGAGCTTGGCGGTTGAAACCGCAGCTACACAAACAAAACCCACCTATCGCGCTTGCGCTACGCGTAGCGCACCACGCAGGTTACAAAAATCTTGATTTTGTCTTAGTCCGCGCAGGCGGACTTGGTTTTTATAGCCCCAGAATTCTATGCTGAGGGCATTTCTTACCTGGAACCCACCGAAGTCTCGAATAAGAGTGCGTTATGCAACGCTTTCACACCCTACTGGCGTGACACAGCTAAAAATTTAGACTGGGTAAAGCGTAAGCGAAACCCAACAAGCCTTAATTGAGTTGGGTTACTCTACGAGAAGGCTAACGCCTACGTGCCTTCACCCAACTTATAAGCTCATGCACTAAGAAAAGTTAATGCTAGCATTAGCAGGGTCATATTTTAGATCTGTTCACCACTCCTGAACTGTTGGTAAGCTTATGTCTCCATGCTTTAAGAGCATTGGCTTACATTTTGCTGCTCACACGGAGTCAATCTAAGCGTTGCTGGGGCATCGACGGCGTTGATTTATCTCTTCTCTGTATTAATGGGCTATTCATGCTTTTGAGAAGCCATCCTCTTTAGTCGGGTTATAGGCTTAGGTTTGATGATTTGTGGCGTTCTCTTGGTAATTGGGAAGAAATGATTGCCTGATGCAGAATATATCCAATATTTTGAGTAAAAAGCACCCCCGCCGTCTCGTCTGGTTGCGGTATCTAATCGCGATCGCATTGGTACTAGGACTATTTTTTCGATTCTATAATCTTGGGCTAAAAAACTACTGGAATGATGAAGTTTACACCTCACTCCGCATTTCTGGTTATACCAAAAAGGAGTTGATTCAGGACGTAACGAATCGTGTCACTAGTAGTCCAGACTGGCAGAAATATCAGCGCATCAATCCTGAAAAAAGCTGGGGCAATATGATGGCTTCAATCATCGAAGACGTCCATCCGCCTCTACACATGTTATTAGCTCGTTTGTGGGCACAGATGTTTGGCAGCTCTGTCGCAGTCATCCGCAGTTTATCTGCCGTGATTAGTCTACTGGTATTTCCCAGCCTTTACTGGTTGTGCCTGGAACTGTTTGAGTCGTCAACTGTGGGATGGGTTGCACTTGGCTCGATGGCTGTCTCGCCGTTTCATGTCCTGTATGCCCAGGAAGGGCGACAATACAGTCTGTGGACGGTGGCAATCTTACTCTCGAGTGCCTCACTTTTGCGAGCAATTCGGCAGCAACGTCGGTTGTGTTGGGTGACCTACGGCGTAACAGTGGCCTTAGGGCTCTACACCCATTATTTTACCGTATTCGTGCAGATTACACATGGCCTCTACATCCTCACAACCGAAGGTATCCGTTGGAGCAAAACGCTCAAGGCGTTTCTATTGGCTAACCTGCGTGCGATTCTAGTTTACATCCCGTGGCTGTTGGTTGCAAAAAACTTTGGAGGCGGCGGGTATACGGCTAGAAAACTGCCTCTGTTTACGATTCCTCAACGATGGGCTCTCAATATTAGCTCACTCTTTTTCGATGCCCAAATAGATTACCAAGAGCAACTGTTTGATGTGGCTGTTGGCAATGATGTGAATCTGCGATTAAATCATTTATCGCTGTATGTCGTCCTGCTCATTTTAGCTTTAGTCGGGTATTCCATTTACTATTTGTACCGTAAAACTCCCAAACGGGTGTGGATATTCGTCTTATCCTTAATTGGAGTTGAATTAGTATTCTTATTACTGCCTGATTTACTCTGGAGAGGGCAGCGTTCGACGATCGGTCGATATCTCATTCCTTGCTATATAGGAATTCAATTGGCAGTTGCTTACTTTTTGACCCTGCAAATGACTGATAAATCAGTCAAAAAATGGCAACGAAATGTTTGGAAAAGTGTGATGGTTGTGCTGCTTTCACTGGGGATTGTATCCTGTGTCATCAGTTCTCAAGCATCAACCTGGTGGAATAAATATAGTAGCTACTATGAACCGCAAATTGCTAGTTTCATCAATCAATGTACTGCTCCAATTGTCATTGTTGAAGACCCCATTCGTGTGATGTCTTTGAACTATTTAGTGACTTCTCAGGTTAAGTGGCAACGAATAGAAACTGATAGCCCTCAAATTCCGGGCGGTTTCAGTGATACGTTTTTATTCCGTCCCTCTGAGCAATTACGGCGTCAACTTGAGCAGCAAAACTATAAAATTAAACCGATTTACCAACTTGGGTATCTCTGGCGCTTAGAAAAATGAAGTATCAGCCGTGAGGGAGTGGGAGAGGGGGCGAAGGGGAGAAACACCTACAAGACAACTGGTGGATTATTTCATGTCGTGCCCCTACCCTCCTGAACCATCAACTGGATGATTACTCACCTTGAGACTTTAATCGCCAACCCGGTTTAACCACTTGACGCGCACGCGCCACTACCAGGCAGTCATTCGGTACATCTTCTGTTACTACAGACCCTGCCGCTATGGTTACATCTTCTCCTAAGGTGACAGGGGCAACCAAAACGCTATTAGAACCGGTTTTTGTGCGATCGCCAATTTCTGTGCGATGCTTCTTCACCCCATCATAGTTAGCCGTAATCGTGCCTGCACCGATGTTGACCTTGTTACCCAGTGTGGCGTCTCCTAAATAAGACAAGTGAGCGACATTGGTGCGATCGCCCAATGTTGTATTCTTCAGTTCCACAAAATTCCCAATGCGGCAGGCTTCTCCCACTTCCACATGACCCCGCAAATGCGCGTAGGGGCCGATGCGGGCGCCGTCTTTGACCACACTATCACTCACCACCGAATAGAGTACCGTCACATTTTGACCCAGCTGGCTATTTTCAATCAAACTACCCGGGCCAATGCGGCTACCCGAACCAATCACGGTTTTACCCCGCAGATGGGTTTGAGGCTCAATCAATACATCAGGTTGCAATTCTACAGTGTCGTCAATCGTAATGCTGGCTGGATCGATTAACGTCACACCCTTCGCCATCCAGTCATCCTTCACCCGCGTTTGCAAAATCTCATAAGCATTGGCGAGCTGTTTGCGGTCATTGATGCCGATGATTTCTTGGTAGTCTTCCACATCTACCGCCATGACAGGCTCTAAGTAGTTTACCACATCCGTCAGGTAATACTCCTGCTGGTCATTATTCGCTTCTAGTTTTGGCAGCGCTTGAGCCAGTTGGAGCCAGTTGAAGCAGTAAACACCTGCGTTGATGCGGCGATTTTGCTTTTGAGCATCCGTGCAGTCTCGATCTTCGACAATTTGCTTGAGCAGATTTTGGTTATCACAAAAAACGCGCCCATACCCTTTAGGATTGGGTAACTGAGCGGTGAGAAGAGTAGCGGCGTTCTGATGAGCGTGATGGGTTTCCAGCAACTGTTTAATGGTGCTGGGTCGCAACAAAGGGACATCCCCATTTAAAATCAGCAAGTCACCGGTGAATCCCTCTAAGTGGGGTAGGAGTTGCTGAACTGCATGACCTGTTCCCAATTGTTCAGTCTGCTCCACAAACTCTACACCAGAATAGCCATCCAGAGAGTGTTTGACTTGTTCACTCTGATAGCCGACTATGACAAGACATCGTGAAGGACTAAAGGAGAGACAACTGTTGAGAACTCGTTCCACCAGTGATAGAGAACCCAATTGGTGGCAAACCTTGGGAAGGTCAGATTTCATCCGCGTCCCACGACCTGCTGCTAGAATCGCTACTGCAACCATGATGCGCTATCCGCTTTCAGCTATCAGTTTTCAAAATTTTGCTCACTGATAATAGCACTTGCTTTGTCAGAAAGGGACTATAAATTGGGGGACTGGGGGAAAGGCTGATTGACCTTTTTGTGTCTTGTAAGCGAATGTGCATAACATTGCACATTCCATAACTTAGAACAAAGCTGGCTCCCCGTCACCCCATCACCCCATCCCTCCATCAGCCTCAACAGGCAACTTAGATGCGTGACAGATGAGTTGGCTTTCCTCCATCGAGGTCAATTTGATAAATTCTGTAAACTGTGCGATCAGCTTGGGATTGCGCCAGCCTTTTTCAGTCTCTTCTACCATCATGGCTAATGCTGCTTCTGACGTAAATGCCTGTTTGTAAGGGCGTTCACTGGTTAAAGCATCGTAAATATCGATAATTTGAAAAACTTGCGCTAGATAGGGAATCTGATTCCCAGCTAGTCCATCGGGATAACCGCTGCCGTCCCAACGTTCATGGTGATTGCGAATAATAGGGAGCACACCCCGCATGGTACGTAGAGGCTTGCAAATTTTCTCACCGATCAGGACGTGGCGGTTCATAATTTCCCGTTCTTCGGGAGTAAAGCGTCCTCGTTTCAACAAAACAGCGTCGGGAATGCCTACTTTGCCGATGTCGTGGAGATAGCCACCCCACATCAAATTCCGTACGTCAGTACGAGAAAGATGGATGTATTCCCCGAACGCTTTGCCCATCGACACGAGGCGCTCACAGTGATCCCCCGTATTGGGATCGCGGCTTTCCACAGCTCTAGCAATGGAAAACAGCACCTGTTCGGCGTGGTCTAAATCCTCATTGAGGCGCTTTTGACGAACCAGTGACTTAACTCGCGCTGAGAGTTCTAGCCGATCAAAGGGTTTGCTTAAGAAATCATCTCCCCCGACTTCTATCCCCATGATGCGCGATCGCTTGTCATTGAGCGCTGTGATAAATACCACCGGAATCAGGCGTGTTTGTTCGTCTTCCTTGAGACGCCGACACACCTCAAACCCATCCATTCCTGGCATCATCACATCCAAGAGAATCAAGTCCGGATTGGTCTGGCTGACACGCTCTAGAGCTTTTGGGCCACTATCGGCCTCCAAAACCTCATAGCCCTCGACGGACAAAAGCGCCACCGCCGTCATTCGGCTGGAGGGATGATCATCAACCACAAGGATTTTAGGGCGATCAGAATCCGGATAAGTTAAGTCACTAGCACTCATCTCAGTGCTGGCTAACGTCGAAGCACCTAATAAATCATACATGAGCTAGGGCAGGCATAGGCATTACAATATGCCCAAGAAGAGCGTTGTTCTCAACTCAGGTTTTAATAACCTGGATTAGTACGTAACTTTTTACTCAACTTTTGTATTTTAAGCTGTTAGATTTTGAATTAGAAGCTTTATTAAGATTTTTCAATAAAAAGTTTTGATGAAGATTGGAACAACTTGGCTAGAGCTAAGCCATTTTGCAGTAGCTACGCAAGAAACGCTTTTATAGGCTTAGAAGTTTTAGAGTGAGCCATGCTCGCCCTTACATGGGTGTTTTTATCCAATGAGTGAGACCTCTAAGCCTTACAATTTCTACTATTGAATTGCCGTAGGGAGGTGTGTTAACTCTGAGTACTTTAGCTTGGCTTGATAGATATGTTCGTATTAATTACGGATAAATTCTATCTTTTCGTATATTGACTATATTACACTCATCAGATCGAGCCAGCAAGTTCTAACCGTTTCTCGACTCAACAAATATAGGCAAGTTTATAGATGTTTGAGGTGAAACCCAATTGTATGCATTCTATGCATAGATAGAGGCATGAGTCTAGCTATGCAAAGTCTAATGCAATGTTTTTAAGTGTTAAAAGACCAACGCTTGTTCCACCGAGAGGTAGGTTCTAAAGACGATGCTTGTTGCTCAATTTGACGACGCTGCAAAATCACTTCGGCTGAATCACACAAATGAGGATCGCGGTAAGGGACAGCCGCACGAGTCTGTAAATGTTCTTGCGATCGCAACGGCAAAGGCGGCAAATCGACTTCACTGAAACTTGCTAACGTTCCCGGTTGCCGACCTCGCAAAGGTGGAGTTTGGCTGAGTTTATACCCTGCACAAATCAGCGCACTCCGTACCGATGCTGCACATGAATAAGTGGCAAGTCTACCCGTGCTGGCTGTACAGCAAGCTAATTGTTGGCAGAATTCCACCGTCCATAACTGGGGACAACGTCGAGGAGAGAAGGCATCTAAAAAGATGGCATCTGCCTGAAAATTCAATTGATGCACTTGCTGAATAGTAGTTCTGGCATCGCCCAGGAGAAGTTGAGCGTGAAGTGGGCTTGTTTTTACACTAAAAGATGTCACCAACTCTTCTAGCAATTCTGGGATGGGTGGACTCCAACTATTTACTAAATGGTGTGCGATCGCAGTTCTGGGTACGGTAGGGTCTAATTCCAGAGCAATGAGTTCGATATAGCAGTTGGGATTGTTTGCCCAGATGACTTCTAAAGCCGCAGCAGTGTTATAACCCAGTCCATAGCAGACATCCAGCAATCGCAGCACTGGCTGTTGTGCTTTCTGGGCTAGCTGGCAGGGTTCTGCAAACTTGAGCTGTGCTTCTTCTTTTGCACCTTGAGTACTGTGAAAGTATTCACCAAACTCATCGGAAAAGAAGGTAAAGGAACCATCAGCGGTTAGCTGTGGGGTGAAGGTACTACTATCTTGCATTAATCGAGCTAAAAACTAAGGAATTACGCTAAGTCTGTTTCTCAGTTTAATCAGCTGCCCCTAAGCGCCGTCTCAGTGCTGTAAAAACTTGTATCAATATAAATAAATATCTATATGTTATAATTATATCCCTATCAAAGAAGCAACCTAAACGGCTGGGGCTAAAGTCATGTTAAATCCCAGGGTGTTGCGGCAACTTTGTCATCAATTCGATATTAATCAAGCTATCTCCCTGGGTAGACAGAAAGTTTCTGAGGTACTGAGAGAGAAAAATGAGGAGAGACTTGGAAACTGGGAACGTCGATTCTGGCACTTGGGGATAGTATTAGCCCTTGGGGTAAGTAGTGCGATTTTGGGTAGGAGCGATCGCGCTTTGTCTCAGAATCTTACCTTGGATGGCAGCCTTGGACCTGTGGGAACTTTAACCGGACCTAGCTATCTTATCCCTCAAGCTGTTGGTCAAACTGTTGGCACTAATCTCTTTCACAGCTTTGGACAATTTAATCTGGCTACAGGCGAAGAGGCGATATTTCAAAGCAGTGCGAATATTCAGAATATTCTGTCGCGTGTCACTGGTGGAACGCCCTCGCAGATTGACGGTTTAATCTTTACGCAGAGTAGCAATGTTAATCTGTTTTTGATTAATCCCAGCGGCATTCTATTTGGTCCTAATGCCTCACTAGATATAGGGGGTGTAAATCGAGGCTCTTTTATTGCCACTACTTTGGATGCTTTGGTTTGGCCTACTGGAGGGCAGTTTAGTGCGACTAATCCAGGTGGTGTTGATAGCTTACTGACACTAGTTGGCGACCCGGGTGGATTCCAATCTCAGTTGAGTCCACCCCAACCAATAATAAGTTTGGGTAGCAATCTAGCCGTTTATCCAGGTCAGAGCTTGTTGCTGTTAGGTGGAAATGTTGGGCTGTCTGGCAGTCGTTTAACGGCGACTGACGGTCGAGTCGAGTTGGGAGGAGTAGCAGGACAGGGGACGGTAGGACTGAATATTGATGGCAACAATCTACGCTTGAGTTTTCCCGATGACGTAGCAAGAGCAAATGTATCACTTACTAATAGCGCTGTAGTTAATGTCAGTGGTGAAGGCGGTGGTGATTTTCAGCTTCAAGCGGCTCGGTTGCTTATGAATAATTTCTCTGGAATTGTTGCAAATACATTAGGTGCAAAAAATGGAGGTAATATTCTTATCCAAGCAACTGATGCAGTTGTTTTAAACAACGCGGCTATTCTAGCTGGGGTCTCACAGCAAGCTACAGGAAAAGGTGCAGATATAACTATCCAAACCGGAGAACTTGCTGTCAGCGGTGACGATCTTGGAGTAATTTCAGTGAGTACTCAGGGTCGAGGAAATTCTGGTGATTTGACTGTTGAAGCAGGGCGTGTGATTATCGCAGGTGGCGGGCAACTAACAGCTGATACAAAAGGTGCTGGGCAGGGGGGAGATTTGACGGTTCGCGCCTCAAAGTCTGTAGAAGTCAGTGGAACTTCAACAAATAATCGCTCTCGGAGTGCTTTGACTGTTGATACTTTTGCTGAAGGTATCGGCGGGAACTTGACGATTGAAACAGACAATTTAATTGTCAAAGATGGGGCAAAAGTTTCTGCTCAAGTTCAAGGAGATGCCACAGGATCTGGTGGCAACTTACTTGTTGAAGCTAACCGCTTGCTTCTTCAAAACGGAGGTCAGGTAAACGCAGGTACGTTTGGCGAGGGGAGAGGTGGAACTTTAACAGTGAACGCCTCTACTGCTGTGGAGGTAATGGGTACAAGAAGCGGTAGACCCAGTGGCTTATTTACTGCAACTTACGGTGCTGGAGATGCTAGTGATTTGACGGTTACCACTAAACGGCTGAGCGTCCGCGATGGGGGCACGGTATCAGCTTCCACTGCTGCTCTTTTGGGCAAGGGCCGAAGCGGCAACTTGACCATCAATGCCTCAGACTCGGTAGAAGTAAGTGGCTCCTCAGGTGCTGGTGATGACAAGTTTGATAGCAGCTTGCTTACTGAGACGGGTCGTCTTTTAGATTTGGTGACTGGAATAGAGCCAGCACTTGGGGGAAATCTGACCATCAATACAGAGCGGTTGACTGTACGCGATGGAGGTGTAGTATCAGCCAGTTCCTTCGGATTAGCGGGTAATGCCGGGAATTTGACCATCACTGCTCCTGAGTCTGTAGAGCTCATTGGGGGCTACTTGCGTACTCGAACTGAAAGTCCTGGCAATGCTGGCAAGTTGACGATTACAACAGGACGCTTGCTTGTCAAGGATAGGGCAGAGGTGACAGCTTCTACTCGGAGTGAAGGGCGAGGTGGGGATTTAGTTGTAACTACTACTGACTCGGTGGACGTGATTGGCGCAGGCAGCGGTATAGTTAGTGCTTCTATACTTGCTACTGGAGATGCAGGGAACTTGACTATTAAAACCGGACGATTGGGAATTCGCGATGGTGGAACGGTATCAACTTCTTCTATCGGCTTAGGTCAAGGAGGAAATTTAGACGTTACGGCCTCTGATTCTGTGGAAGTGATGGGAGAGTCAGGAGATTATCGTAGTTCATTGGATACCATAACTAGTAGCTTTTCTGGCAAACCTGCTGGAGATTTGACAATTCAAACTGGTCGCTTGAGTATCCACGATGGAGCAGAAGTGTCAGTCGATACCCTAAGTAGGGGTTCGGGAGGAAGACTAAACGTAAGCGCCTCTGAGGCTGTGGATGTGATTGGAGCTTCAGCAGATGGTCAGCATCCCAGTACGCTGTCTGCCAAGGCTGGAACTACTGTACCTACACAAGATGCTACAGGCAAAGCAGGAACTATCACAATCAACACTCCACAACTTAACGTTTTAGATGGAGCTCAAGTAACTGCGAGGAGCCAAGGATTAGGTGATGCGGGTAACTTAGAAATTACGGCTAGTTCTATCTTTCTAGACAATCGAGGCAAACTTACAACTGAAACTCTGTCAACTCAAGGTGGTAACATCACGCTGAACGTGCAGGACTTACTACTCCTGCGCCACAACAGTGAAATATCTACCAGCGCAGGCACCGCAAACCAAGGTGGAGATGGCGGCAACATCACAATCAATTCTCCTTTCATCGTCGCCGTTCCTAAAGAAGATAGCGACATCACCGCCAATGCCTACACGGGGCGGGGCGGTAATATCAACATCACGACCCAAGGCATTTATGGACTTCAGTTCCGCCCAAACCGGACACCCCTAAGTGACATTACTGCTAGTTCAGATTTTGGGGTCAACGGCACAGTAAAAATCAATTCAGCGTTTGATGTCACCCAATCAGTAACCAATCTCCCCATTGAGTTAGTCGATGCCTCTAACCAAATTGATCAAACTTGTTCTCCCCGTGGAGCAGCAGCAAGGGAAGGCAACAGATTCGTAATTACCGGACGTGGAGGTTTGCCTCCCAGTCCCAATGAACCGCTACAAGGTGAATCGGTAGTCACTCATTGGGTGACACTTGACTCCCAGGCAGAGCATCCTACTGAAAAAGCTAGTTCTGTCCCTAATACCGATACCATGCCTGCCAAACCTACACTTATAGAAGCTCAAGGCTGGAGGTACGGTGCTAATGGAGAAGTCATCCTTACCGCCTCGGCATCTACTGCCACACCCCAGAGTCCTTCTACCAGACCCGCTATTTGCCAGCTAAAATAAGGCATAGTTTTTTAGTCAGCATCTATCTCGGGGTGGAATTAATCACCAAAGATTAGTAAATCGTAACTTAAGGGATAAATGTCCTTAGGTAGTCTGTGGTATCTTAGGGCGTAGTTATTCAAGAGTCCTTGTAGTAATTAGACTCAAGCTGTGTTTCCACTCAGGGTTTCGCCGCAACTACATCATGATCAATTCGGGCTTGGTGGGGGAAGTTCTCTTGCCGACGCTAAAACTCATGAGGGACGAGAAGGAGAAAACGATGGGAGACACCCAAGGAATTGGCAGCGTCAAGGTTGGACGCTAGGACTAGCCATGGCGTTAGGGATAAGTGGCGCGATCGCTTCATCCAGAGATGGTGTGTTGGCTCAAATCACCACCGATGGAACCCTTGGGCCTGCACAAACGTTGCTCAAGAATGGACAAGTTTACGAAATTAGTCCGGCACTCGGTCAAACCGTTGGCAGCAATCTCTTTCACAGCTTTGGCCTATTTAACCTAAATCAAAACGAAATCGCTGATTTTCAAAGTGGTTCGGGTATCAAAAATATTCTGGCGCGGGTGACGGGAGGTAGCCCCTCTCTGATCAATGGTGAAATTTTTACCTCAAGTGCCGATGTCAATCTCTTCTTCATCAATCCCTATGGGATTATTTTTGGCCCCAACTCCTCACTTGATGTTGGGGGAAGGACGGGCAGAGGTGCTTTTGTTGCAACGACAGTTGATGCCCTTGTCTGGGCTAATGGCAGTCAGTTTAGCGCCACGAATCCGGGAGGGCCAAGTAGCTTACTGACTATTGTCGGCGATCCCGGTGGTTTCCTCACGTCATCAAGAACACCAGGGCCAATCTCTAACTTGGGGGGCACGCTAGAGGTTTATGACAATCAGCGCTTAATCCTCTTAGGCGGTAACGTAACTCTGAGTGGTGGAGAATTGAAGGCAACAGGAGGTCAGGTTGAGATCGGCGCTGTGGGCGGTGCTGGAACAGTAGATTTTGATTTGGGGAGTACGGGCAAAGCCTTAGGCTTCCCCGATGATCTAGTACGAGCTGATGTACTCCTCACCAACGGCGCGAAAATTAGCGCTACAACGGGTCAAAACAATGGAACTGGAACTGGCCTGATTAGAATTCTAGGCAGAAATATTTCACTCACTAATGGCACTAAGTTAGACGCCAGTACCTACGGACAGGGTGATGCAGGAATTATTGCTTTTAATGCCACTGATTCAGTGTTCATTACCGGTCAAAATACGGCTGTCTTCAGTCAAGTCGTCAGTGGGGCACAAGGTGATGCAGGGGGTATTGGCATCAAAGCCAAGTCGTTTTACTTGACGGATGGCGCTCAACTGACGACCAGCACCTTTGGACTGGGGAATTCTGGTGTAGTATTGGTGCAAGCTGACCAGGTTGTTTTGGATAATAACGGTACGATTTTCAGCACGGTGGAATCGGGAGCTCAAGGGAATGCGCTCGGTATCCAGATTGAGGCAGGGTCTATTATC
>DATNPV010000034.1:0-2674 GCA_036703055.1 Waterburya sp. | reverse complement strand
GCTGAGATTGCCACAGTAGCGGGCATAAGCCAGTACTACTTTGCCCGGATGTTCAAGCAACAAATGGGGGTTGCTCCCCATCAATACGTACTCCAGCAGCGGATAGAGCGTGCAAAGCAGTTGCTAGCAACGAGGCAACTTTCCATCGCTCAAGTCGCTGAACAGGTTGGCTTTTCCAACCAGAGTCACTTCACTGCTCAGTTCCGCAAAACCACAGGGACAACACCCAAAGGCTATCGCGTTAGTGTTAGCGATCGCGAAGCGGTAGCTACGGACAGAGCGTCAGTGGAGCGCTTTTAGCGCACAGCGCTATTACCCTCTACAGAACAGCTCTGTTAGCGTAGCGGGCGGGTATCACCTAACAAGAGCTAGCCCCGAGCGCGCCTCTGATACCCATTCACCCGCGAAAATGCCACAAATCTCGTAGGAGCGCAAAGCCCTGCGTCCCTTTTTCATGCGTTGTCCGTAAAAGATACGAGCTTGCTGCACTGCAATTGAGCAAGATTTCGATAAAACACCGCAAGAATCGGTCGTGACTTCTAGTTTTATCTTTCCTAAGCTTTAGATAACAAACACCTAAGAACTTGATTTCAGCATTCATAGCAAGTTAAGAGAACTGCACTGAAATCAAGTAGTTAATTGGAAGATAAATGAGTTCTTCAAGACGCTATAAAAAGCTTTTTCTCATAAGATTGGAGGAATATCGTGACTCAAACACTACGAATTACAAACAAAAACTTGAGGAATAGTGTCGCTATCTATGTTGCTTTGAACTTATTGCTATTAATATCACAAGTAGCCCTAGCTGACAGCAATAATCCTGGCGATCCTCCACCAAAGACTATGGGAACTTCAGGTGGCTCCAGGTGATACGAACAGCCAATTTTCCAAAATTGGAAAGCTGTTTTCCTAAAACAACCTGGCATCGCTAACTTGAGCAAAAGTATTGTAGTTATATCAGGAATGGTTTAATTCACCTAGCAAAGCTTATGCCAATCTCTAATTTCTATACCTATAACTTGACGTTGAGATGTTAGAAACAAATACACCAAATTTATCTAAATTCCAAATTTAATGAGGTTTCTCCCTACTACTCGTTCTGGTAATTAGCTATGCACAGTTTGCAATAAGCGAGGATGTTATGACTCAATACGATTATGTTGTAATTGGTGCAGGTTCGGCAGGTTGTGTCGTTGCAAATCGCCTGACAGAAGATGGTGAAACAACATTGTTACTACTCGAAGCGGGTGGCCCGGATACTAAACCAGAGATTCGCCGCCCTGTAGAGTTCCCGAACTTAATTGGTAGTGAAATAGATTGGGGATATTTCACAGAACCAGAACCATACCTCAAT
The DNA here is from genome assembly GCA_036703055.1 of Waterburya sp. Taxonomy (GTDB): domain Bacteria; phylum Cyanobacteriota; class Cyanobacteriia; order Cyanobacteriales; family Coleofasciculaceae; genus DATNPV01. The sequence continues at coordinate 1,320 of DATNPV010000034.1, read as the reverse complement.
GGACGTAAGCTCTACTCTCCACGCGGTAAAGTTCTGGGTGGCACCAGTTCAATTAATGGGATGGTTTACATGAGGGGCAACCCTCGCGATTATGACCACTGGCAAGCATTAGGCAATCCCGGTTGGAGTTACGAGGATGTATTGCCCTACTTCAAGAAATCAGAGAATCAGCAGCGTGGCGCAAACGAATTTCACGGAGTAGGTGGGCTGTTGAGTGTGACCGATCCGATCGCGCCAAACATCGTATCTCAGTGCTTGATAGAAGCGTCTGTGGCTCTAGGTTATCCGCATAATCCTGATTTCAATGGCACATCTCAGTTGGGTGTAGGGCTGCCTCAACTGAACATTAAAGACGGTAAACGACACAGTACGGCAGCAGCGTTTCTAGTCCCCTTTCTCGATCGCGCCAATTTGACAACCATCACCAAAGCATTAGTCACTCGATTACTGTTTGAGGGAACTCGCACGATTGGGGTCGAGTATCTGCACGAAGGCACACTGCACCAAGTTTATGTTAACCAGGAAGTGATTCTCTCAGCCGGTGCATTCGACTCGCCGAAACTGCTGATGTTGTCTGGAATTGGCAATGCAGATTATTTGCGATCGCTCAACATTCCTGTCGTCGTTGATTTACCCGGTGTAGGTCAGAATCTCCAAGATCACCCGCAAGTCCATGTAGCATACCAAGCGACTCAGGAGCTGCCAATTGCCCCAACCTGCAACATTGCCGAAGCCACATTGTTTCTGAACGCCGAGAATCCTTCAGATGCAGTGCCGAACTTACAGTTTCATTTTGGTCCAGTCATCTGGGTACAGCCTGAATTTGCCCGTTCTGGTTCGGGTTTCACCTTTGCACCCTCTATTACCCATCCCCACAGCAGAGGTAGTGTTAGTTTGCGTTCTGCCTCCCCGCTAGATCCACCCGTTATCCGCATGAACTTTCTTCAAAGTGAGGAAGATATGCAATTGCTGGTTGCAGGGATTAAACTTGCGCGTCAACTGGCTCATGAGAGTGCGTTTGATGAGCTTCGAGGTGAGGAAGTTGCTCCGAGTGCTAATGCCACCAGCGACGAAGCAATCCGAGATTACATCCGCAAAGCGTGCGATACGGACTATCACATTGTTGGCGCTTGCAAAATGGGAACCGATCCAATGGCAGTCGTAGATTCCCAACTGCGGGTACATGGGGTTGAGGGATTGCGGGTTGTCGATGCCTCGATTATGCCAGATATCACTACGGGAAACACCAACGCACCCACCATCATGATTGGGGAAAAGGCAGCCGATTTGATTAAAGCCGCAGGGCGGATTCCACAGCAA
>DATNPV010000030.1:0-6019 GCA_036703055.1 Waterburya sp. | reverse complement strand
TGCTGTGGGAGGACCGCGGCGTCGGCTCGATCATGGTGATGCGTCAGCCGCTCAAGCCCTTCGCCGACAAGGAGATCGCCCTGCTGAAGACCTTCGCCGACCAGGCGGTGATCGCGATCCAGAACGCGCGGCTGTTCCGCGAGGCGCAGGACGCGCGCGCCGCGGCCGAATCGGCGAACGAAGCGAAGAGCGCCTTCCTCGCCACCATGAGCCATGAGATCCGCACGCCGATGAATGCCGTGATTGGCATGACCGGATTGTTGCTGGACACGGATTTAACGCCAGAGCAACAAAACTTTGCTGAAACGATCCGCAGCAGCAGTGATGCGCTGCTCACGATCATCAACGATATTCTGGACTTCTCCAAAATTGAGTCCGGCAAGCTGGAGTTGGAGCAACATCCCTTTGATTTGCAAACCTGTATTGAGGAATGCCTCGACTTGGTGGCAACCAAGGCAGCCGAGAAAAAGCTGGAATTAGCTTACCTGTTTGAGCCGCATACTCCCAATAAGGTTGTGGGAGATGTCACTAGGCTGCGGCAAATCTTAGTAAATTTGCTCAGTAATGCTGTGAAATTCACCCATCAGGGGGAAATCCTGGTTACAGTGACAGCTAAACCGTTGAAGTTTGAGAAACGGTTGAAGGTTGGTAGAGACGTCCCGGCGGAACGTCTCTACAAGGTTGAAGGTTTAAATCAACCTGCTAACCTTCAACCGGGCAACGAGCAACCGACAACGTCCTATGAGATTCAATTCGCAGTCAAAGACACAGGTATCGGTATTCCCTCTGACCGAATAGAGCGATTATTCAAGTCTTTCAGCCAGGTTGATTCTTCTACCACTCGCCAATACGGGGGAACAGGTCTGGGTTTGGCAATTAGCAAACGCCTGAGTGCAATGATGGGCGGTAGCATCTGGGTGGAGAGCCAAGTAGGGATTGGCTCTATCTTTTATTTCACAGTGGTTGTCGAATCGTCTCCTAGCTCAGTGCAGGAAAATATTTCAGCTTATGCGACTCAGCTAGCTGGGAAACGATTGCTGATTGTGGATGATAATGCCACTAACCGCCAAATTCTCACCTTGCAAGCCCAGTCTTGGGGCATGTTCGCCTTAGCCACCGAGTCGGGCACTGAGGCTGTAAACTGGCTTTCTCAGGGAGAAAAATTTGACATCGCCATTTTGGACATGCAGATGCCTGGGATGGATGGGTTGACTTTGGCAGCAGAAATTCGCAAGCAGTATGTTGGCAAAGCATTACCCTTAGTGATGTTGACCTCGATGGGCAAGCCAGAGATACACTCAAGAGCCATTGAGGCAGGTTTCGCAGCGTTCTTGAATAAGCCAGTTAAGCAATCTCAGCTTTATGAGGTGATAACCCACATCCTGAGCGAACAGCCAATCAAGGTCAAGCCATTGCGATCAGAGTCGCTGCAACTTGACCCGACAATGGCTGAACGTCTGCCATTAAGGATTTTGGTCGCTGAGGATAATAAAGTAAACCAGCAGTTAGCGCTGCGATTTTTAGAACGGATGGGATACCGAGCAGATGTGGCTGGCAACGGACTAGAAGCCATTCAGTCCTTACACCGTCAGCAATATGATGTAGTGTTCATGGATGTTAACATGCCCGAAATGGATGGGTTGACAGCGACGCGACGCATCTGTAGGGAATGGGCACTTGCATTACGCCCTAGAATTATCGCCATGACCGCTAACGCGATGCAAGGCGATCGCGACAAGTGCCTTAGTGCAGGGATGGATGATTACATTAGCAAGCCGATCCGTGTTGAGGAATTAGTTCAGTCTTTGAACCAATGTCAGCCTCGTTTTGTGGAGACTGCTCCGATGTCTTTGCTGGAGGAGGTTTCGTCTAGTGAAGGAATGAATAACTCTGTGTCTGCGAACCTCTCTCCTTGTGAGCCACACCCATCTAATGACGTCATTAATCATGAAGTCTTGCAAGCGTTTCGGCAAACAATGGGGGCAAACGCCTTGCTATTTTTGGCTCAATTGATCAGTATTTACCTGGAAGAAACGCCATCACTCCTGCAAGCGATGAGCACAGCTGTTGCCCAAGGTGATGTAGGGGGAATGCAACAAGCCGCTCACACCCTAAAATCGAGCAGTGCTTCTCTCGGTGCAATAACCCTCTCAAAACTGTGTGAGCAACTAGAAAGACTGGGGCACTCTCAGTCTACGGTAGGAGCACAAGAAATTATGGCGCAGGTAGAGTTAGAGTACGAAAAAGTCAAGGTGGCTTTGCAAGCAATATAGCCAATTTCACGCTTTCGTTACCACTAACACGCCCATCATACCGCTGGCGATTGGATAGTGAGTGGCAGTAAATCCGGCATTTTGAGCTAAATGAACTTGCTCTCGCCCTGTGGGAAACCGCTCCAAGCTTGGTGCAATGTAGGCATACTCTTCAGTTAAACCTAGTTGCTTAGCCGCAGGCACGACAACAGTTTCCAGATACCACTGCTGAAAAACACGCATTATCGGCTCATTAGGGCGATGAAAGTCCAAGATAGCCGCTTTAGCACCAGGTTTGAGGACTCGGTGTAACTCGCTCAAACATCGGGGGATATTCGTTACATTCCGCAGCCCGTAAGCCATCGTCGCCGCGTGGAAATAATTGTCTTCAAACGGTAAATCGAGAGCGTTTGCCTCAACCCAATTAATGGAAAGTGGTGGATACTGGTTTTGCACTCGTTGATGGGCGATCGCTAACAACGCAGGTGAAAAATCTACCCCATAAACGTGCCCTGTACTTCCTACCTGTCGCGCTAGAAGTTGGGCTAAATCTCCACTACCGCAGCATAAATCCAGACAAATACTCCCCGGATGAGGATTACTCCACTTCACCGTCATCAGCTTCCAAATCCGGTGCTGACCCAAACTTAACCAATTGTTGAGCTGGTCGTAAACGGGTGCAATGCGGTTAAATAAATCTCGAATTTCCGACGCACTGGGCGCCACACAGCTATCCATGATTCGATACAATGATTGTAGATGTGAACTTGACCCCTGACTCAAAGACCCCTTCTTAGATCAGGATTGATAAGACCGAGTACTGGTTAGTGCTAACCCAACCTGTTGCGCTGAAAGGTGAATTACTTTCAACTCATCTTCTCGCAGAGGTGTCGTTCTTTGCTGCCATTGGAGTGAGAGAACCGCCAGTAGTTCACCTCGGTAGACAATTGGAACAAGCAGGTGCGCCTGGATACCCGCCTTCTGGTAATGTTCCGCTCCCTCTGGTAGGGTAGCACCGCGAGCATTGACCCAAACCTGAAGTTCACGAGTGGAGATTGCCTTTTGAGCAAGTGGGTCGTTCTCTAAGGAGGTTTCCAGGATTCCGGAGATTGTGTAAATTCCTTGAACCTCCGTCAGATGATTATTATCCACCATCTGTAAGATGCAGACATCTGCCAAGAAGTTTTCACCAAACGCTTTCGCAATTGGTTCAATACAAGACTTTAAACTATCGGACTCCTGAGCCGCCTGTACAATCGTTGCCAGTAAAACTGTTTGCGCCTGTGCCCTCTGGAGTTCCTCGGTTCGTACCTTGAGCAGTTCATACGTCTCAGCCGCACGTTGCACCACTGTTCGCAACTCATGCGGGTCCCAAGGCTTGGTAATGTACTTGTAGACTTGTCCGGAGTTAATCGCCTCAACCAAGTCCTCCACGTCAGTAAAGCCTGTCAGGATAATCCTCACCGTGTCTGGGAACTGAGGCACTGTTTTACTCAAAAACTCCGTTCCCTTCATTTCTGGCATCCGCTGATCAGAAATGATTACAGCCACTTCCCCCTCCGTTGATAGTATGGATAGGGCATTGACGCCACTGTCAGCTCTCAGTACCTCAAAATCTCGTCGGAAGGTGCGATAGAGTAGATCTAAGTTATCCGGCTCATCGTCTACTACTAGCATTTTTGGTTTTTTGGGTCGCTCTAAGCTCATTAACTGACGTCTGATACTATCAAGATTGGGGATACTACTGTCCATATCACTACAATAAACTCCTTGGGGCCAATCTAGACTAGTGACCTATCTATAATTAAGGACTCAACTTTGCTGAGATTGGCGTGCAATAGAATACTCTAGAAAAAGAAAAAATTTGTCTCTAACAGGCTCCTTGGTTTCCCTGTACACTTTTCCTGTAAGTATTATTAATATCCGAATCAAACAAAATAAAAATCATTGACCCACGTAAACGTCTTGTTAATTTTGCCTAAATTATGACTGAAATACCATCGGGCACTTTTGAGCCTCGCCCAGAATCGGACGCCGCCGACGTAAATGTGGAAGATTTAATCTTAATGCTGCGGCGTAAACAAAAGAACTGGGTTGAATGGGGGAAAGCATGTCAACAACTACAAAAAGTCGGCTACAGTGCCCAAAGGATTTTTGAAGAAACTGGGTTTGAGCCAATTCAACAAAATCAAGTCATTGTGGCGTCTCAGGTCTACATAACGTTGCTCAAGGCTGGGGTATCTGAGGCTGTGCGATCGCGCTTTGAGCGGACTGGCAGTGATTCTTTGTACGAATTGCGTATTTTAGCACAATCCGAACGCGCTGCAGCGGCTGAATTTATCGTTGCCAGAAATCTTGACTCGGAGGGAGCGCGTGAAGTTGCCAAAGCGGTTAAGGAGTTCTCTGTTCGCCGTAATCCACCGGAAGGATTTAGCAATCATCCCGGTGATGCCGTTGCCTACGAGTATTGGAAAGTCGCTCGACAACAAAAAGACTTGCCGGAGCGATCTCGTTTGATTGCACGCGGCTTGATGTTCGCTCATAGCCAGGAAGCGCGGCAACAAATTGAGAAGTTACTGACCGAATTTGCAGACGGCAATCGGCGTCCAGCCCCCCGATTACCCTTCTACCGTATCGAAGAGGCTGAACAACAGCCCCGCCTGTTGCCAGTAGCCGGTCAGTTACCGCTAAAATCCGCTGATTTCATCAATGTCCCCACCCTTCAAGCTACAGGTTCATTCCGAGTAGCTCAGCTTTCTGGAGAACAGACGCTAGTTGCGCTACCCGGCTGGCAAGTTATCTTGAAGGCGCAAGACCCTGTTGGTTTTTTGTGTCACACCAGTCAACTCGCCAATCAAAAAACTGACAAAGCCGAAGAGGTGTTAGTGATTGTAGACCGTGAGGAAAAAGAATGGAACGATGATAGCTACTTTGCGGTTGACCAATCAGGGCAGCTAGAAATTCAATGGTTTCCGGAGCCTCCAGAGGTTACTTTAATAGGACGCATTATCCTGATACTACGTCCGAAGAGATTCCTCGATGAACCCCTCAGCCGAGATGTTTGGCAAATTGATGAGTAGCTATTCAGTCCGCGGCTATCGTTTTGGTAGGGTAGCTAATGGGGAATTGGGAATTGGGAATTGGGAATACTCGCTGCGTCCGGCTACGTAAGAGAGGAAATGGGGAATTGAGAAAAAGGATAAAAATATCTCTTCCCTAGCTCCTAGGAGGTAAAAAAATAAGTGCGGCTTTTATTAACTGGTTCTCAAGCCGCACTTATAAAAATTATCTCTAGGCTTAATGCTGTAGATAATAGAATAGAGATAATTTAATTTTCAGTTTAAGTTACACGAATCCCTGATTTTCTAATTCTTGTGTAGCCAAATCAAGAGAGGCTTCTATTACATCCAAGTAAGGTTTTAAATCATCAGAATTCTTCAAAATCCAGATAGTCCATCGGCAAGTAGCCGGGTCAGACTCTGCTAATTGATGCAGGGCTGTTGTTAGTATGTCCGTGATGAGGTCAGTTCTTGGGAATGTACTGAGGAAATTATTTAAAGATTTCCCTAATGGCTGTTTTTTGCTGTTTAAAACCTCAAAAGCCAACCTTGCATAAGAGTTACATTCGTGGGTACTGCAAATCATGACTGCTCCTTCGGCTACTGCCGTCCTCCTCCAACATAAGCTTTCAAAGCCTTGCCAACTGCTTCGTTATTCAAAGAAAATTCTAAATAACTAGCAGTTGGCTTACCTTTGAATGTAAGGAA